>NZ_DASUVO010000085.1:0-15002 GCF_036378875.1 Actinophytocola sp. | reverse complement strand
TCGACATCGACGACGTTGATCAAACTCACGTGGTGAGTCTAGGGACGCTCCCGCAGAAAAGTGAGCAGTTTTCTGGTCGCCCCCGCCGGAACAGGGAGGACGACCTGAGGCCGCTTGCTGTCCCGCACAGCGGCGAGATCGTGCCGAAGCTCGACACAGTTGCCGGTGTCGCCTGATCGCGAGGACCTACGCCACATGCGTCACCTCCTCGAAGACTTTCCCCAGCATAGCCAGACTTGCGGGTGCGGAAAGAGCAATCCTGTCTAGCTGGCGGGCGAGTTCGACGTAGCTCTCGGCGACCTCGTCGAGCAGGAAGACGCTGCCATTCCGAGCTTCGACATTGACCACAGGAGTGGTGTTCGGGAACTCCATCAGCAGCCACGAATGGGCAACCAGCAGGTGGGGCACGTGCTCGGGCACAACCCGGACGAGGATGCCTCGGTCTCGGGCGTGGATGAGGTGCCGCAGCTGCTCACGCAGGGCCTCCCAGCCGCCGAAGGGGGTGCGGACTGCCGCCTCGCCGATGAAGGCGGTGTAGTCGAGCGCGCCGAGGATCTGCTGTCTGCGCAGCCGGGCAATCCAGCGCGCCTCGATGTCGTGAGCGTCGACGCCGCCGGAACGCATGAGGCCCACCGCGTAGCGATAGGTCTGGAGCAGGCCGGGCACCAGGTTCACCGACCAGTCGGTCAGCCGGAAGGCGTCCGCCTCGTAGCTGGCGAGCGCGCCCATGTCCGTTGGCACGCCCGGCAACGCCAGATCCCACCAACCCGAGGAGTCACCCGCCCGCGCGGCCTCGATCAACTCCGCTCGCTGGGCCAGCGGAAGTTTGTAGATGGTCGACAGCGTTGCGACGTCTTCGGAAGAAATGTGACGTTTTCCGGTCTCAATGCGAGACATTGTGCTCGGCGACCACAGCGCCAGCGCGGCCGCCTGCTCAAGGGACAAATTTGTCTGTTCGCGTCTAATTGCCCGCAACCTGGCCCCGAGTATCCGGTCACGCGCCCGTGGCGCCTTGCGCACGCCCATTCGACTTCTCTTTCCGCGGCTGAAAACCACAGTCCGTGGTCCGGCCGGACGTTACCGTTCGGCCAGCAACACCGCGAACCGAGAGAAAGAGCGGAAAGTGATCAAGGCCGAACGTCACGCGTGTTTTGTCGCGGCCGCTTTCTGCAGGCCCAGCAGGTCCACCGAAACCGCGCGCATTTCCACCTTGCGGATCTTGCCCGTGATCGTCATGGGGAACTCGTCCACGACGTGGACGTACCGGGGAATCTTGTAATGGGCGAGCTTTCCCTCGCAGAAACTCCGCACGGACTCCACGGTCAGCGGGGTCGTGTTTTCCTTCATGCGGATCCACACCATCAGCTCTTCGCCGTAGCGATCGTCCGGGACGCCGATCACCTGTGCGTCGAGGATGTCCGGGTGGGTGTAGAGGAACTCCTCGATCTCGCGCGGGTAGATGTTCTCGCCGCCCCTGATCACCATGTCCTTGATGCGGCCGGTGATGTTCAGATAACCCTCGTCGTCCATGACCGCCAGGTCGCCCGTGTGCATCCAGCGTGCCTTGTCGATCGCCTCGGCCGTCTTGTCCGGTTGTTCCCAGTAACCCAGCATCACGGAGTAGCCGCGCGTGCAGAACTCGCCTGGTGTGCCTCGGGGAACTGTCAGACCCGTTTCCGGGTCGACGACCTTGACCTCCAGGTGTGGGTGTACCTGGCCCACCGTCGAGACCCGGCGGTCGAGAGAGTCGTCCGCGCCGGTTTGGGTGGACACCGGGGACGTCTCGGTCATGCCGTAGCAGATCGTCACGTCGGTCATGCCCATGCGTTCGATGACCTGTTTCATCACCTCGACCGGACACGGAGAGCCGGCCATGATCCCGGTGCGCAGCGAGGACAGGTCGTGGGTGTCGAAGCTGGGATCCGACAGTTCGGCGATGAACATCGTCGGCACGCCGTACAGGGACGTGCATTTCTCGGCCGCGACCGCGGCCAGTGTCCGCGCCGGGTCGAAAGCAGGCGCGGGAATCACCATGCAGGCACCGTGGGAGGTGGCGGCCAGGTTCCCCATCACCATGCCGAAGCAGTGGTAGAAGGGCACGGGGATGCAGATGCGGTCCGCCTCGGTATAGGCGCACATCTCGCCAACGAAATAGCCGTTGTTCAGGATGTTGTGATGGGAAAGCGTGGCGCCCTTCGGAAAGCCCGTGGTGCCGGACGTGTACTGGATGTTGATCGGGTCGTCGGCCGACAGGCCCGCCTGCAGCTCCCCCAACAGCGCCGCGGAGCCGCCCCGGCCGATGGCCACCATCGACGTCCACTCCTCGCGGCCGATCAGCAGCACGTCCTGGAGCGCAGGGCATTCCGGCCGGACCTCGTCGATCATGGCCGCGTAGTCGGACGTCTTGAAGCTCGGGGCCGCGACCAGGGTCCGGATGCCGGCCTGGTTCAGCACGTACTTCAGCTCGTGCACCCGGTACGCCGGGTTGATGTTGACCAGGATCGCACCGATCTTGGCCGTCGCGTACTGCGTGAAGGTCCACTCCGCGCAGTTCGGGGACCAGATGCCGACCCGGTCACCCTTCTCCACGCCGAGGTCGATCAGGCCGTGGGCCACGGCGTTGACCTCGTCGGCCAGCTGGCGGTAGGTCCACCGGCGGCCCGTGGCGAACTCGACAAGCGCCTCGCGGTCGCCGTGAGCGGCGACGGCGCGGTCGAAGTTGTCTCCGATCGTGTCGCCCAGCAGAGGCTTCTGGGAAGCCCCGGACACGTAGCTCGGCCTGCTCATGGATCCACCGTAGTCTCGTTCGTCAACACGGGAGACCGTTCATCGGCGACGATAGGTCCATGAGCCTCGCGATCACCGTGAACGGCTCTCACGTGGAGCTCAGCGGCGCGGTCGACCTACAGACCTCGCCGTCACTGCGCGTCGAGCTGATGGAGCTGATCAACGCCGCCGGCACGGGCGACGAGCTGAGACTGGATCTCGGCGAGGTCTCGCTGCTGGACTCCAGCGGCCTGTCCGTGCTGATCGGCGCGCACCGGTTGGCGCTCGCGCGTGGGGTGCGGGTGCTGTTGGCCGCGCTCCCCGGCCACGTCGAACGCACCCTCAGCATCACCGGGCTCGACGAGGTCCTCTACATCGCCTGACCTACAGCGGCGGAGCGAACCGCGCCGACCAGCCGGGATCCTCGCTCTCGCCGCACACCGGGCACATCTCCTCGACGAGAGCTCCCGGCGCCTTCTCCCTGATCACCATGCCCGACCCCGGGATGATCATCGGCCGCACGTCGCCGCCGTCCGTCCGGAACTGGGTCGTCTGCCGGCACCCGTGGCACACGGTTCGTGCCGGTGGCACGTCAGTCGTCACCGGTACATCTAACGGCTGTCGCATCGTCGGCGCGACCAGAGGTAGCCGAACGGTCCGGTTCCGGTGACGCTATGACTGCTCCCAAGGCAGCTTGACCACCAGGCACGGGCCGCCGACGAAGACACCGCCGTCGACGCCGAGGGCCTTCCCGCTCGCGTACTCGTACGGGGTGTCGACCATGGCGGGGGCGATGCCGAGCTGGTCGGCGATCACCGAGTGGCCGTGCACCACCTGGTCGCCGCCGAGCACGTCCAACAGCTGCTGCGCGGTGTCGGCGCCGTGTGGGCCGCGGAAGGCGTGGCGGGTGGTGAGCCGGCGCCAGACCTCCCACCACTCGACGATGTCGTCGGACTCGAGCACGTCCTGGATGTTCTCGTTGATCTCGGTGATCTCCGAGCCCCACACCAGGTACTCCAGCGTGTCCGAGTGCATCAGCAGGTGCTCCCCGACCAGCTCGACCGCCGGGCGGGTGGTGAGCCACTTGATGTGCTCGTCGGTGACCGACTCCTGGTCGGTCGGTTGGCCGCCGTTCATCTCCCAGCTGCGGGCGAAGCTGCGCGGGCCGAAGTCCGACGGCACCTCGGTGTCGCCGAAGCGGTGCATGCCCAGCAGCAGGATCTCGTGGTTGCCGAGCAGCGCCTCCACCTGGCCGCCGGCCTTCTCCGCTTCCTCCGACAGACGCATGACGAGATCGATCACGCCGATGCCGTCCGGGCCGCGGTCCACGAAGTCGCCGAGGAACCACAGGTGGGTGTCACCCCCGGACCAGTTCGCCTCCTCGTCGACCAGCTCGGCATCGGCGAGCGCGGCGAGCAGCTCGTCGAGATGCCCGTGCACGTCGCCCACCACAAACGTCGACGGTCCTTCTTCGTCCACATCCCGACAATAGGACAGGTAAGAACGGACCGGTCCCCTCGGCGGCAGGAACTATCCACTCGGGCGCTAATCGCTCGCTTCGCGGGCGGCGCTCGGGAAGGGGTCGTCCGCACTCCCGACCAGGTCGGCGACCGACTCGATCACCCTGTTGGGGCGGTAGGGAAAACGTTCCGCCGTCGCGGGGGTGGAAATACCCGTGAGCACCAGAATCGTGTGCAAACCGGCTTCCAGTCCGGACCGGACGTCGGTGTCCATTCGGTCGCCGATCATCAGCGTCGACTCCGAATGCGCGCCGAGCGTGTTCAGCGCGGACCGCATCATCAGCGGGTTCGGCTTGCCGACGAAGTACGGCGCGTGGCCGGTCGCCTTCTCGATCAGCGCCGCCACCGAGCCCGTCGCCGGCAGTGAGCCCTCACGGGACGGTCCGGTCGAGTCCGGGTTGGTCGCGATGAACCGGGCGCCCTGCTCGACCAACCGGATCGCGGTGGTGATCGCGGTGAAGCTGTACGTGCGGGTCTCGCCGAGCACCACGTAGTCGGGGTCGCGATCGGTCAGCACGTACCCGATCTCGTGCAGCGCAGTGGTGAGCCCGGCCTCGCCGATGACGAACGCGGAGCCCTCCGGCCGCTGCGTGTTGAGGAACTTGGCGGTCGCGAGCGCCGAGGTCCAGATGCTCGCCTCCGGCACGTCGAGGCCGGTCCGGTGCAGGCGTGCCCGCAGGTCACGGGGGGTGTAGATGGAATTGTTGGTCAACACGAGGAACTTGATATCCCTGGTGCGCAGCTCCTCGATCAGCTTGTCCGCTCCCGGGATGAGGTGCTCCTCGTGTACGAGCACCCCGTCCATGTCCATCAGGTAGGTCCACTTGCGCGGTTCGGCCATGACTCCATGGTCGCAGCTGCCCTGTGAACGTCCACAACGAACGCGCGAGTCGCGCGTTCGGCCCCCGCGAGTCGCGCGTTCGGCCCCTGCGAGTTTCGTTTTCGGGAACGCCGGGGGCCGCGACTAACCTGTGACACGTGACCACCACGATCCGGGTCCGTTACTTCGCCGGCGCTCGCGGCGCGGTCGGCCTCTCCGAGGAGACCGTGGCCATGCCCGTCGGCGCCACCGTCGGTGACCTGGTCAGCGAGCTCGGCGGCAAGCACGGCGAGAAACTCACCCGCGTGCTGACGGCGTGCAGCTTCCTCCTGGACGGCGTCGCCGTGCGGGACCTGGCGACGGCGATGCCGGACGGTTCCGGCGTGGATGTCCTGCCGCCGTTCGCGGGCGGCTGAGCGGCGGACAGAAGCTGTCCGCGAGCACTGCCAGACTCAGGGTGTGAAGGAGACCTCCGCGCGGCTGCTGCGGCTGCTCACGCTCCTGCAGACCCGCCGCGAGTGGTCCGGTGCCGACCTCGCCGAGCGGCTCGGGGTGACCACCCGCACCATCCGGCGCGACGTCGACAAGCTGCGGGCGCTCGACTATCCCGTGCACGCCACCTCCGGCACGGCGGGCGGCTACCAGCTGGGACCCGGTGCCGAGCTGCCCCCGTTGCTGCTGGACGACGACGAGGCCGTGGCTGTGGCGCTGGGCTTGCGGACAGCGGCCTCCAGCGGCGTGGCCGGCGTCGGAGAGACGGCCCTGCGGGCACTCGTCAAGCTTGAGCAGGTACTCCCTTCGAGACTCCGCTACCGGGTGAACGGTATGCGGGTAGCGACCATCGACACGCCGGGTAACGACGTGTCACTGGAGGTACTCACGGCGGTGGCCGCCGCGTGCCGGGACCGCCAGCGGCTGCGGTTCGACTACACGGTCGCTCCGCAAGCTGCGCTCCGAAACACCGCGGCCTACGGTGCCGAGGAACGGCCGCGCGAGGTCGAGCCGCACCAGCTCGTGTGCTGGGGAAAGCGCTGGTACCTGGTGGCCTGGGACGTCAGGCGGGACGACTGGCGGACGTTCCGCGTGGACCGGATGCGGCCGAAGGTGCCACTCGGCGCCCGGTTCCGGCCACGGGACATCCCGGGCGGGGACGCGGCCGCGTTCGTGGCCGCCAAGATCGCCAGGATGTGGCCCTTCCAGGCAACTGTCAGGCTGCCGCTGCCCGCCGAGCACGAAAAGGTGCGAGAACTGGCGACATACGGCACGGTCGAGAGGATCGACGAGGGCAACTGCCGGCTGACCATCGGCGCCGACACCCCTCAGTCCCTGGCGTTCCTGCTCTCGTTCTTGGAGATCGATTTCGTGGTTGAGTCGTCTGTCGAATTGGCGAGAGCTTTGCATGATGTAGCCGAGCGATTTCAGCGTGCTGCCGCACACGTGTGCACTGCCCCAGATGCAACGTGATACACCACTCAGTGGGTGTGATTTATTCTGCATCTATCACGGGGCTATAACAGGCAAATGTATCGTTCTGACCTGCGGATATAGCCCCTATCGCAGTACCTTCGCCAGCGTTACTGTGACGACGGTCACACATGTTTGAATTTGGCACGGTCGTTTTTTAGTACGTACCGTCGCTTCCTGGTTGGCCCCGACCAACCGAGCTGGACCCGAGTGCTCGAAGCGCCCTAAGCCGATCCGGCGAGCACTCGGGAAGTTGACCCCCGACGGAAAGCAAACCTTCGGATCGGAACGGCCTTACACAGGCTTTACCAGGCGCTGAGGCTGAGAATGAAATGGCGTATCGAGGCAATCACCGCAAGCCGTCCAATGCCGTTCGTCGCACCATTGCTCGCGTCGTCGTCGCGGGCGTCGCGGTCGGTGCGCCAGTGGCCCTGTCTCCCGCCTTCGCTTCGGCCGACCCCGTCAACTGGGACGCGATCGCCGAGTGCGAGAGCGGCGGCAACTGGAGCATCAACACCGGGAACGGCTACTACGGTGGTCTGCAGTTCAGCCTGAGTACCTGGCAGGCCAACGGCGGTTCAGGCAACCCAGCGAACGCTTCCCGGGCGGAGCAGATCCGGGTCGCGAACAACGTGCTGCAATCTCAGGGCATCGGTGCATGGCCGGTATGCGGTAAGCGTGCCGGCGCGAGCGGTGGCGGCAGCAGCGCGCCCGCTCCGGCCAAGGCCCCGGCGAAGACGCCGAAGTCGACCAGCAGCGGCAAGAAGGCCCCGGTGAAGACGGCTCCGGCCGCCCCGGTTCTTGTGGCCTCCAACCCGGCCGGCGACTACACGGTCGCCGCGGGCGACTCGCTGTCGAAGATCGCCACCGCGCTGAACGTCCCGGGCGGCTGGCAGGCGCTCTACGAGAAGAACAAGCAGTTCATCGGCGACCCCAACCTGATCGTTCCTGGTCAGAAGCTCGCCACCAAGTGAACTAACTAGTTCACCGCGAGAAGGGCTCCACCGCAATCCCCCGGCGGTGGAGCCCTTCTGTCTTGGGCGGGACTGTCGGTGGTCCGGGTTACGGTCCGGACATGAACCGAACGGACCGGCTGTACGGGATCGTCGAGGACCTGCGGGCGGCCGCGCCGGGCCGGCGCAGTGCCCGGCAGCTGGCGGCGCGCTACGAGGTCAGCGTGCGCACCATCGAACGCGACATCGGCGCGTTACAGCAGGTCGGAGTGCCGATCTACGCGGACACCGGCCGCCGGGGCGGGTACGCCATCGACCCGACGATGACGCTGCCGCCGCTCAACTTCACCCCGGCCGAGGCGGTGGCCGTGTCGGTCGCGCTGCGACGTGCGGCCGGGTCGCCGTTCGCGCGGGCCGCGGACAGCGCGCTGCGGAAGATCATGACGGCCATGCCTTCCCAGGAGGCGTCGGCGGCCCGTGAGCTGGGCGGCCGGGTCGGCTTCCTGGCGTCCGCGCTCACGCCGGAGCAGGCCATCCCCGCTGATCATCGAGAACGCGCTGTCCGCCCGGCACGTCCTGCGGCTGGACTACGTCGACAAGCACGGCGTGCCGACGGAACGCGAGGTCGAGCCCGTGATGTTCCTGGCCGGCCCGGAGGGCTGGTACCTGCTCGGCTGGTGCCGGCTGCGCGACGGGATGCGGGCCTTTCGGCTCGACCGCATCATCACCGGTCGCGACACCGGCGAGCCGGCGCCGGATCGAGACCACGGCAGGATCGACCTGCCAGGACATGTGACGGTGCTCACGTGAAAACACCGACAGGGGGTTGTCGCCATCGGGTCGGAAGCTCGACGGCATGACACACGGAACGATTGCCTGGATCCAGGTCGACACCGACGACCCCAAGGACGCCGAGCGCTTCTACGGCGAGCTGTTCGACTGGGCCTTCGCGCAGGACCCGGACGACGACACGTACCGCCTGATCAGCCGCGTTGGCGCGGACGGCCCGCACGGCGGGATCCGCGACACCCGCGGCGCGTCACCCAACCGAGCGATCTTCCTGGCGATCGTCTCGGACGTGGCGGCGACGGTCGAGCACGCGGAACGGCTCGGCGGAACGGTCGTGACCCCACCCACGAAGACGCCGAACGGCCTGGTCTTCGCCGACCTGAAGGACCCGGCGGGCAACCAGTTCGGCGTGTTCACTCCGCCGGCGGTCTGACATCGGTTGGGGCGGGCGTCAGCCCGCCCCAAGTTGTCACGTCACCAGAAGTGAGCAACGTCGACCACGACCCGGCCGGGCAGCGTCAACACCCGGAACGGAAGTCGTGCCCGCACCCCGAGGCCGACCGTGGTGGCCCCTTCGAACGAGCCGGCCCAGGCGACCTGCCGGAACGTCTGGTACCCGGTGACGTTCACCAGCTCAGCCCGGTTGGCCGGGTTGTAGGTCAGCTGCCCGTTCTCGTCATAGGACGGCGCCTGCACCGTGACCGACAGCCGCGCGCCACCCCGCAGCGGCACCGGCCTCCCGGAGCCATCCTCGTACACGGTGGCCACATAGGACACCCAGTAGCCGTCCACAGCCCCGTTGACGTCGAACACGAGCCGGTCGTAGCAGTCGTGCCGGCCGGCACGAACATCGACCAACTCACTCGCCGTGGTCGGCGACGCGGACTTGGCTCCCGATCCCCAAGTGATTCCGCAGTACGGGTCCGCCGACGCCCCGCTCGCCGGCAGCACCACCACTCCCACGATGGCGGCCAGAACGGCCAGTAATATTCCGGTTCTTCGTATCCTCATCTTCGACTCCCCAATATGAACACCGTGAAACACGGCTTGCGGGGAGAGACGTGCGAGGTTCGTCTGGGTTGTCACCCGGACGAAGGACCACCCTTATGGGCAGTTGACCCACTCGTCGGTGCCGTCGGTGAAGGTCTGGTGTTTCCAGATCGGGAGACGGGCCTTCACATCGTCCACCAGATCGGAACAGGCGGCGAACGCCTCACGCCGGTGTTCGGCCGCCACGGCGCAGGCCAGGGCGACGTCGCCAATCGCGAGGGGGCCGATTCGATGGCTCACCGCCAGTGCGCGGACGCCTCGGTAGCGGGCCGCGACATCGGCCGCCACCTCCTCGATCACCGACTTGGCGCTCGGGTGGCCCTCGTACTCCAGGGACGTCACACCCTTGCCGCCGTCGTGGTCCCGAACCACACCGGAGAACGTCACCACCGCGCCCGCCGCACGGTCCTCGACCAACGCCGCGTGGTCGTCCACCGACAACGGCGCCTCGGTCACCTCGGCTCGGAGGACCGACGCCGGCGCGGCGACGGGAGCGGCCACGTGGTCGCCGCCTCGTAGCTGGTCGAGCGCGTGGGACAGCACGCCCTCCAGCACACCCAAGCCGTCGCGAACCCCGCCGGACGAGCCGGGCAGGTTCACCACCAGCGTGCGGCCCACCACCCCGGCCACCCCTCGGGACAGCACCGCCGTCGGGACCGCCGGCAGACCCGCGGCGCGGATCGCGTCGGCCAGGCCCGGGATCTCGTAGTCCAGCAACCGACGCGTCATCTCGGGGGTGCGGTCCGTCGGGTTGATGCCCGTGCCGCCGGTGGTGATCACCACGTCGACACCGATGGCGGCGCGGAGCGCCGCCATCACCGGTTCGCCGTCCGGCACGACAACCGGGTCGTCGACGGAGAAGCCGCGGGTACGCAGCCACGACACGATCAGCGGGCCCGTCTTGTCCTCGTACACGCCGGCGGCTGCCCGGTTCGACGCCGCGATGACACGTGCGGTATTCAACGCGCTCGCTCCCGTCGCTCCGCTCGCGGTGCTCATCTGCCCTCCGGTCGGGTCCAGACCCCCGCCTTGCCGCCCTCCTTGCGGTCCAGCCGGACCTCGGACAGCACGGCGGCCGGGTCGACCGCCTTGATCATGTCGTGCACGGTGAGGCCGGCGACCGTGACGGCCGTCAGGGCCTCCATCTCGACGCCCGTCTGGCCACTCGTACGGACCGTCGCCGTGATCGTGACCGACGACTCGTCCAGGGAGAAGTCCACCGTCACCCCGGTGATGGCGATGGGGTGGCACAGCGGGACCAGGTCCGGGGTGCGCTTGGCGCCCATGATCCCGGCGATCCTCGCCACCGCCAGCGCGTCGCCCTTCTTCAGGCCGTTGGACCTGAGCAGCGCCACCACGTCGGGTGTCGTGTGCACCACGCCAGAGGCGATCGCGACCCGGGACGTCACCGCCTTCTCGGTGACGTCCACCATGCGGGCCGCCCCCTCGGCGTCCACATGCGTCAAGTCGCTCACGATTGCGATGCTACGGCTGTGCCGCGCGGGCCACTGCCTCGGCCACCGCTGGTGCCACGGCTGAGTCGAACACGCTCGGCACGATGAACGAGGCGTTCAGCCGGTCGCCGTCGACGACGTCGGCGATGGCGTCCGCCGCGGCGAGCAGCATGCTGTCGGTGATGCCTCGGGCCTGGGCGTCCAGCAGGCCGCGGAACACGCCGGGGAAGGCGAGCACGTTGTTGATCTGGTTCGGGTAGTCGCTGCGGCCCGTGGCGACCACGGCGGCGTGCTTCTGCGCCTCCAGCGGGTCGATCTCCGGGTCCGGGTTGGCCAGCGCGAACACGATCGGGTTCTCGGCCATGGTGGCCACGGCCTCCGCGCCGAACAGGTTCGGCGCGGACACACCGATGAAGACGTCCGCGCCCACCAGCGCGTCGGTCACCTTGCCGCTGACCATGTCGCGGTTGGTGTTCTGCGCCAGCCACGTCAGGTTCGAGTCGAGGTCGCCGCGGTCCGGGTGCACGATGCCGTTGACGTCGACCGCGAGCACGTCGCCCGGGCCCTTCTGCAGCAACAGCCGGATGATCGCCGAGCCGGCCGCGCCTGCGCCGCAGACCACGATCTTGCAGTCCGGCAGGTCCTTGCCGACCACCCGCAGGGCGTTGCGCAGCGCGGCGACCACCACGATCGCCGTGCCGTGCTGATCGTCGTGGAACACCGGGATGTCGAGCAGCTCACGCAGCCTCGCCTCGATCTCGAAGCAGCGCGGGGCGGCGATGTCCTCCAGGTTGATGCCGCCGTACACGGGCGCGATCAGCTGCACCGTGCGGATGATCTCCTCGGTGTCCTGCGTGTCCAGGCAGATCGGCCACGCGTCCACATCGGCGAACTTCTTGAACAGCGCCGCCTTGCCCTCCATCACCGGCAGTGCAGCCGCCGGGCCGATGTTGCCCAGCCCCAGGACGGCCGAGCCGTCGGTGACGACCGCGACCGTGTTGCGCTTGATCGTCAGGCGCCGGGCGTCGTCCGGGTTCTCCGCGATGGCCTGGCAGATCCGCGCCACCCCGGGGGTGTAGGCGCGGGAGAGGTCGTCACGGTTGCGCAGCTGGACCTTCGGCGTGACCTCGATCTTGCCGCCGAGGTGGATGAGGAACGTCCGGTCCGACACCTTGCGGACGTGCACACCCGGCAGTTCCTCGAGCGCCGCGGTGATGTCCTTGGCGTGCGAGGCCGAAAGGGTGTTCGCCGTGAGGTCGACGACGATGCGGTCGGTGTGCGACTCGACGACGTCGAACGCGGTGATCACCGCGCCGGCGCGGCCGGCCGCGCCGGCCAGGTCGCCGGCGGCGCTCGCCGACGGCGGCGCCTCGACACGAACGGTGATGGAGTAGCCAGGACCAGGAACCGGCATCGGGGCGACCTACTTGTTGATCTCGGTGGTCGGATGCTCGTAAGGCACCGACTCGAGTGGGAAGACCAGGTCGCCGTACGGGGACAGGGCACCCTGCCGGTCCGCGGCGAGCTCGCTGACCGGGTGGTTGCCGTGGTCGTCGTCCGCCGGCCAGTGCGGATCGATGCGCCCGTTGTCACCCTTCTTGGCCACGGGACCTCCTTCAACTCGGGTGTCCAGAGATTACCGCCGGATGCGCGTATACCGTGGTACGGGTGCCTGGTCCCACCCTCATCGACTGGCTGCGTGCCCAGGACGACCACACGCTGGCCGCCCTTCTCGTTGCCCGGCCCGACCTCGCGACGCCACCGCCGCCGGACAGCACCGTGCTCGCGGCACGTGCCGCGACCAGGGCTTCGGTGACGAGGGCGGCGGAAGGACTCGACACGTTCACGCTCGCGGTGCTGGACGCGTTGCTCCTCGCGGACGCCGACAAGGCGCCGGTACCGGCGTCGCGAGTGATAGAGATCGTCGGGCCGGACTCCAGCGAGGCTCGAGTCCGTGACGCGCTCGACACCCTCGTCCGGCTCGCGCTGGCCTGGGGCGCCGAGGAGATCTCGGTCGTGCCGGCCGCCAGGGAGGCCGGCGGGCTGTTCCCCGCCGGGCTTGGCCGGTCGTCGTCCGGGTTGGACGGCGTCGACCTACCGGCGCTGCTCGCGGGCCTGACGGAGGCCGAGCGGCGCATGCTGACCACCCTCGCGCACGGCTCCCCGCTCGGCCGGACCAAGGACGCGGGCGTCCTGGTGCCGCTGTCCGAGGCCCGCACGCCGGTGCAACGGCTGCTCGCCATGGGTCTGCTGCTCCGCCGTGACGCCGAGACCGTCGAGCTGCCACGGCAGGTGGCGCTCGCCATCCGTGGCGACAGTCCACTGGGCACGGTCAAACTGGACGAGCCGGCGCTGTCGGTGAAGCAGCACAAGGTGGCGGTCGTGGACGGGACCGGTGCCGGTGAGGCACTGGAGTTCCTGCGCCGCGCGGAGACGCTGGTGAAGCTGTGGTCGGCCGAGCCGGTGCCGGTGCTCAAGTCGGGCGGGCTGGGCGTGCGGGACCTCCGCAAGATCGCCCGCGAGCTGGACACCGACGAGCGGGGCGCGGGACTGATCGCCGAGGTGCTGTACGGGGCCGGGATGGTCGGCGACAGCGCGACCGCGACGGCCCCGGAGTGGCTGCCGACCACGCTCGTCGACCCGTGGCTGGTGGCGACGCCGGCCAACCAGTGGGCGACGCTGGCCGCGGCGTGGCTGGACCTGCCGCGGCTACCGGGCCTCGCGGGTGCCCGGGACGCGAAGGACAAGGTGCTGGCCCCGCTGTCGGACGATCTACGCAGGCCCCCAGCGCCGACGGAGCGGCGGCGGATCCTGTCGACGCTGGCCGAGCTGCGGTCGGGCGCGGGTGTGGCGTCTCCGGACGATCTCGCGGCCGTGCTGGCATGGCGGGCGCCGCGGCGGGGCGGGCGGCTGCGCGACGAGATCGTCCGGTGGACGCTGGCCGAGGCCACCGCGCTGGGTCTGGTCGCGCTGGGCGCCCTGACGAGCGCGGGCCGCGCGGCGCTGGACGACGGTCCGGCCGCGGCGGCCAAGCGGATGGCCGAGTCGATGCCGGAGCCGCTCGACCACGTGCTGGTGCAGGCCGACCTGACGGTGGTGGCGCCCGGGCCGCTGGAGTCGGTGCTGGCGGCCGACATGGCGCAGGTCGCGGACGTCGAGTCAGCGGGCAGCGCGACCGTGTACCGGGTGACGGAGGCGTCGGTGCGGCGGGCGCTGGACGCCGGCCGGACCGCGGAGGAGCTGCACGACCTGTTCCGCACCCGGTCGAGGACGCCGGTGCCGCAGGGCCTGACGTACCTGATCGACGACGTGGCGCGGCGGCACGGCCGGCTGCGGGGCGGCGCGGCGGCGGCGTTCCTGCGCTGCGACGACCCGGTGCTGCTCACCGAGGTCGCGGCGCATCCGGCCGCGGCCCGGCTGGAGCTGCGCAAGATCGCGCCAACCGTGCTGGTCAGCCCGGTGCCGCTGGCGGACGTGTTGGAGGAGCTGCGGGGCGCGGGCTTCGCGCCGGCCGCCGAGGACGCGAACGGGCAGGTGCTGGACCTGCGGCCGGTGGGACTTCGGCTGCCGGCACCGGCTCGCCGTCGTGCGGTCGGGTCGTCGGCGCTGGCACCGGAACGTGCGCAGGCCATCGTGGAACAGCTACGCGCGGGCGACACGGCGGCGGGCACCCGACGCGGGCGAACGGTGTCGCTGGCGGCGGGCACGGGCGCGACGGACACCGCGGCGACGCTCGCCCTGCTGCGGGAGGCGATCGAGCAGAACAACCACGTGTGGATCGACTTCGTGGACTCGCGGGGCGTGGCGAGCCAACGCGTGGTTGACCCGTTCCGCGTTGGCGGCGGCATCCTCGAGGGCCGCGACGTGACCCACGGCGCGGTGCGTCAGTACCCGCTGCACCGGATCACGTCAGCGTCCCTGGTCGAGAGCTGATCCCCCGCGAGCGGCGTTCACGAAAACGTAACTCGCAGGGGCCGAACGCGCGACTCGCGGGGGCCGAACGCGCGACTCGCGCGGGGGTGGACGTGGGAACGCCCCGCGGGTGGCTTGGGTTCTAGTGATTGTTGCAACACCCCAGTTCAAGGGGTGCGATGGACTACGAGGTCCGGGCTGACCGTAAGCCGCAGGGACGGAAGAAGCTGATCCGGGAACGGGCTGCATACTTCCAGCTCATGCAGCAGGGCTA
>NZ_DASUVO010000084.1:0-30531 GCF_036378875.1 Actinophytocola sp. | reverse complement strand
GCTGTTCTTCGTCTTGGGCAAAACCTTGTGGGACAGCGCTTCCCCGGATTATGGCAGCGGCGCCAGCATTGGCGGTATCGGGCTGGTACTTATCTTGGGCCTCGGGCTGATTCTGGTCGGTTTGGTCTTCATGTTCATCATGCGGGCGCGACAACCGGAGTTCTTCCGTGGCGAGACCATCATCCACGAGTCGGCGCACGCCATGCGCCCGCACGAGCATCTGGTGCAATGACTCGCTATGGCGCACAGTTCGGTCCTGACTTCACCTTCCTCGGCGTGCCGATGTGCGACCTCGACGACCCGGCGTCGTACGCCGACGCGCAGGTCGTGATCCTCGGCGCACCCTTCGACGGCGGGACCTCCGCCCGCTCGGGCGCGAGGTTCGGCCCGATGGCGATCCGGATGCGCGACTACCTCGGCCATGACGGATCCCGGCCCAGTCTCGCGTTGCGCACCGACGGTCTGGTCGACCTGAACGTCGTCGACGGCGGCGACGTCGAGATGTACTCCGGCGATATCGAGACCGCGCTACCCGCACTCGAAGCTGTCGTCGAGCGGGTGACCCGCTCGGGTGCGATCCCGGTGGTGCTCGGCGGCGATCACTCGATCGCGTTCCCGGACGCGAAGGGAGTCGCGAACGTCCTCGGCCACGGCCGGGTGTCGATGCTGCACTTCGACGCGCACGCCGACACCGGCAACATCGAGTTCGGCTCGCTGTGGGGCCACGGCCAGCCGATGCGCCGGCTGATCGAGTCCGGCGCGCTGCGCGGAGATCGTTTCCTGCAGATCGGGCTGCGCGGCTACTGGCCACCGCCGGAGACGCTGGACTGGATGGCGACACAGCGGATGCGCTCGTACGAGATGACCGAGATCGTGCACCGGGGGCTGGCCGACTGTCTCACGGAGGCGTTCGCCATCGCCACCGACGAGTGCGAGGGTGTCTTCCTGTCTGTCGACATCGACGTCTGCGACCCCGCCCACGCGCCGGGCACCGGCACACCGGAACCCGGCGGCCTCTCCGCCCGCCAACTGCTCGACGCGGTGCGCAGGATCTGTCTGGAACTGCCGGTGGTCGGCGTGGACGTGGTGGAGGTGAGCCCGCCGTACGACCACGCCGACATCACCGCCGCGTTGGCCAACCGCGTGGTGCTGGAGGCACTGTCCGCGATCGCCCGCCGCGGACGCGACACCCGCGACGGCACACAGTGGGATCCGTCGCGGCCGTTGTTGGCCGACCGCCCGAACGACGATGTGTAGTCGGCGGTGGAGTTGCGCCGAGCCACCCCACGGCGGCGAGGGAGGTGACCGCCTCAGCGAAATAGTCCTTTGCGGAGTCTCAGAAGACGGTGTAGCCGCCGTCGACGACGAGGACCGAGCCCGTGACGAAGCTCGCGGCGTCGCTGGCGAGGAACACCACGCTGGGCGCGATCTCCTCGGGCAGTGCGTACCGCTGTTGGGGTGCGTCCTCGATCCAGTACCGGCGTAGCTCGGGCCGGTCGACCGGGGCCATCTCGGTCTTGACGTAGCCGGGGGCGACGGCGTTGACGCGGATACCCATCGGTGCCCACTCCGCGGCGAGGGACTTCGTCAGGTGGTGAACGGCTGCCTTCGAGGCGTTGTAGGCGGGCTGCCACTGTGGACGGTTCACGATCAGGCCGGACATCGACCCGATGTTGACGATCGACCCGCCACCCGCCATGTTCCGGCCGGCGGCCAGGCTGCACTTCCACAACGCCCGCACGTTGAGGTCGAAGACCGCGGACCATTCCGCGTCGGTGACGTGCCAGGACTCGTTGTGGAAGCACGTTCCCGCGTTGTTGACCAGGATGTCCAGGCCGCCAAGCGCCTCGACGACCTGGTCGGTCATCCGGTCCACTTCGCCGTCGTCGGTGATGTCGGCGGTGACCGGCACCAGGTCGATTCCCTGCGCGGCCGCGTCATGGACCGCCGCGTCGTTGTGGTCCGCGTCGCGTCCACAGAAGGCGACCGTGGCTCCGGCCTGCGCCAGCGCCACGGCGAAGGCCTTGCCCAAACCGCGGTTCCCGCCGGTGACCAATGCCTTCTTACCCTGCAACGAAAATCTGTCCAGCACGTTCACGTCACCACCACCATCGTCTTGAGCCCTCCTGGCCACGTCTACAGCATGAACCCCATGATGGGTGACTGGGAGACCGCCGACCTCCTCATCGGCGGCGACACCTTCGTCGGTGTCGACCCCGGCCTGCCCACCGCGGCACAGGACGACGGCATGGTCGTCGTCGACAGAGGCGGCCGGGTCAACAACCCGGCCGCCATAGCGGACCGAGACGCTACGGGGTCAGGTAGCAGGACTTCGAGACCCCGTTCAGCGGGTCGGTGCCGAATGCCGCGGTCGTGCACGGCGTCCCGCCGGTGAACGTCCGGTAGACGAACGCGCCTCGTGCGCCGTAGGCGACCGTGCGCTGTCCGGCGAACCCGCACGTGCCGCCCTCACCGGCGCACGAGGTGGAGTAGCCGGGTGGGGCGCCATCCTTGGTGTAGCAGGCTTTGGCCTCGCCGGGGATCGGGTCTCCGCCGAACGAGGCGTTCGTACACCCGATGTTTCCGGCGGCGGTGGTGTACCGGAACGCGCCGTACGCCCCGTAGGCGACAGGCAGACCGTTGACAGCCGGGCACGAGCCGCCTTCGCCCGCGCACTGGCTCCAGCCGCCGGCGGGCGGTCCGGCCGTCGCGACGTAACAGGATTTCACGACGTTGCCGATCGGATCGCCGAACACGGAATTCGTGCACGGTGTGCTGGCGCTGAACACCCGGTACATGAAGGCGCCGTTCGCGCCGTAGGCGACGGTGCGGCCGTATCCCGTGAAGGAGCAGGTACCGCTCTCGGCCGCGCACTCCGTGTACCCGGCCGGGCCACCAAGCGGTGCCACGTAACAGGACTTGAGCAGGTTCGCCGCCGGGTCGAGGCCGAACGCCTCGTTCGTGCAGGCGGTCGACGAGGTCGCCGTCCTGAACGTGTGGTTTCCGGCGCCATAGGCCACATTCCGCGTGCCGGTGAAGACGCATTGACCGTTCTCGTTGGCGCAGTGCGTGAAACCGGCCGGGATGGGGAGTGGGGGAGGATTGGGGTTGCCCAGTCCGGTGGCTGTCACGTCGTACGTGCCCGGAGTGACGCCGGTGAGGTACACGTAGTTGCCGTCCTGAGAGGCGCCGTCGATCCCCGGGCGCGGGGTGAAGGTGTTGTTGCTCCACACGACGCCACCGTTGACCGACACCGAAACGTTGGTGCCGCCGAGTTTGGGCACGCCGATCCGGCCCGTCGTGCCGGCGGGACTGGTGAGCCGGGCGGTGTAGGTGCCCGCGCCAGGATTGCGGGACCACGCGGCGTTCAGCTGCCCCTGCGGCAGCGTGATACGGCCCTCGGCGCTGGTCAGGTCGCCGGGGTGTGGAACGAACCGGTATTGCCCCACCTGGGTTTCCGGTGCCGTGCCGAGTACGTGGAAGGTCAGCGCCGAGGTCGGGCCGCTCGACCAGCCGTGTGCCAGGCTCATGAACGACCCGCCGTAGGCGAGGCCGCCGTCGGCGTTGATGCCCTCCCAGAAGGTGCTTTTCGTGCCGATCGGACTGTCCAGCATGTAGCCCCAGGTGCGGCGGATCTGTGCGAGCGCGGTGAAGTCGTCGCCAGCGGTGAAGTGCGCGTGCACCTCCATGCCGCCGGTGAACGGGTGCACACCGCCGCCCCACTCAGGAGTTGACGCGCCGAAGGCATTCCACCGGCCGCTGAGCTTCTGCACGATGCTGGTGGCCTTCGACGGTGAGTCGGTCAGGCCGTACCAGACGGCGAGCGAGTTGCCGTCCTGCGGATAGAGGTTGCTGGTGGGGTTGTCGCGGTACATGCCGGCGCCCGCGTCCCAGAGGCGTGCGTTCGCGGCGGCTTTCAACGCGGCCGCCCTGTTGGCGTAGCTCGTCGCCAACCCGTTGTCTCCCTTGACGGTCGCGAGGTGGGCGCCGCCGGTCAGCGCGGCGTAGAGCAACGCGTTGGCCTGGATGTTCTCCCCGCCCTGGCCGGCACGCGCCCAGTCCTGCGTCCTGGTCACGTTGAGCAGGTTGTTGCCGTCGATCTTGGCCGTGATGAACTGCATCCCGCGGGTGTAGTTGGACCACACCGAGTCGAGCCAGGCCCGGTCGGCGGAGTACGTGTAGTACAAGGATGTTCCGAGCAGGGTCCACGTGTGGTACGTGTCCGATCCCGTGAGGTTGAACACCGGCCCGGACCACGGGATCTCCCCGTTCGCGGCCTGCGCGCCGTACATGGTGGACAGCGCGTTGCGGGTCGATTCCAGCTCGTTCATCGACGCGTAGGCGGTCGGGACCGCGATGCCGAGGTCGCCGGGCCAGACGGTCCGGTCCCGCTTCGCGCCGTCGACCAGCACGGAGTTGCCCACCCCGACCACGGCACTGTTGTCCCATTCGGACTGTGGTGGCGGCCAGGCTCTGCCCTGGTTGCTCGCGATGATGTTGGTCTGCACGGTGTAGGCGCCGGCATACCAGATCCGGTTGAGCAGGTTGTCGCTGGAGTAGAAGTAGTTCGCGTAGGCGGCGGGGTTCGTCTTGCCCGGCGCGGGCGTGAAGTTGAGTGACACGCCGGTGAGATCCACCCAACCGGCCGTGTTCATGAAGATCGTCAGATAACGGAACCCGCCGCGCAGCCTCGCCGTGGGCATCACGTACGTGCCGTTCGTCGTGGCGTTGCCGTAGATCGCGCCATCGGCGTTGCCACCGCTGCTCGCGTCGCTCGCGCGTCCGATGTGGAGGGACGACTCGGTGAACGCGAGCCCGACCCGCTGCGCGTCACTGGTGGCGCCGAACGAGAGGGTGACGATCCCGCCGACCTCCTTGCCGAAGTCCAGTGTGATCGACGAGTTGGTCCCGGAGAGCCGGGTCGGCTGCCCGGACAGGACGTTCTGGGGGTTGGTCACCGATCCGGCCGTGCTGTGGACGGCGACCGGCCGCACCGTCCGGGAGGTCGGCGACAGGTTCAGCGCCTCGATCGCACCGGGCGGCGCCGCCACGGCGGCCAGGGCGGCAGGCAACGGTGGGGGACCGGTCTGGGCTTGTGTCGGCGGCGGCGTTGCCAAACCCGCCAGGAGTAAGGCACTCACCAGGCTGACTGTGCGCATCGACTACCTCCGAGATGCGGGCTGTAACGTTTCAATTCGAGGGTGAGAAACGACCGATCCAGTCAGACCAGGGTGAGAAGAGCAGCCCTCAACACGAGACCTCCCGATGCAGGGTGGGCGGTCCGACAGACGGTGAGAGCGCTCTCATGAGCAGGTTAAGGTTCTTTCGTTGTGACGTCAACGCTTCGGGGAACAGGGCGGCTGGGTCGTCGGCGCGATGGTTGCGTGGGTGGGGTGGGGCTTCTATCGTCATCACGCCCATGTGGACAGTCGCCGGGATGGAAGGTCGTGCCGTTGCGTGACGCCGCCTTCCACGCGTTCTTCGAGCAGCACTATGCCGGGCTGTCCCGACTGGCCTTTCTGATGACCGGCGAGACGTCCGTCGCCGACGATCTGGCCGCCGACGCCCTCACCGAGGTATGGCAGCACTGGGACCGGGTCGCCGCGGCTGGAGATCCCGCCGCGTACGCCCGGGGGATCGTGGCGAACCTGACCCGCAACTGGATCCGCCGGCAGGGCCGCGCTCGCCGGCGCCTGCGGTTGCTCGGTGTTCTCGGCGGTGATCCTGATCGCGTGCAGCCGGATGTGCCGGCTGTGCTGGAGGTGCGTCGCGCGCTGCTTGTGTTGCCGCATCGGCGACGAGCGTGCGTGGTGTTGCGTTACGCGTTTGATCTGTCCGAACAGGACGTCGCGACGATCCTCGACATCTCGGTCGGTGCGGTGAAGAGCCAGACGTCCCGGGGCGCCCATCAGCTGGCCGAGCTGCTCGGCGACCGTCAGATCATCGAGCGGGTCGGGGGGTGGCGCGGTGAATGAGCATGGGCGGCCGCCGGAGAGCTTTCTGCGCACCGAGCTGCGCCGGTTGGCTGGCGAGCACGAGCCCGACCGGGCGGCGATGCTGAACCGGATCGCGGCCAACCGCGCGTCCCGGGCACGGGTCCGAGGGCAGACGGTGCGCCTGGCCGCGGCCGCGGTGGCCGTGACCACGGTGCTCGGACTCGGTTGGGTGGTGACCCGAGGCCTGGCCGACGACGACACGCCGGCCGTCGCACCGCCGGCGAGCATGCCGAACACCACCGGCCTGACCGGTCCCAGCCCGTCCGCATCCACCTTCCTGCCGGGCATTCCGGCGCCGTCGTCGACCCTGACGTCGGTGCCGCCGTCCTCGTCGGCACCGACGTCGTCCGAGGTGCGCGGCCATCCGGGTGACACCAAGGTGGAGAAGGGCAGCCTTTGGTCGGAGGGCTCGACCGACGGCGGTACCAGCACCGTGACCCTCAAGGCCCAGGCCGACCTCACCACGCTCGACCTGACGATCCGGTTGGTACTGACACCCGGCCTCGCCGAGCAGGGCTCCACCCACGACGTCACGACCGGCGTGATCACCGCGTCGGTGGAGCGCCGGTCCGACGCGCTGCTCTACCACTTCACGCTGCGCCAGAGCGCCACGCTGCCCGCCGGGACCTACATGTTCACCGCCAGGTACAGCCATGACGGCGCGAGCCGCGACGTCGGCGAGGACACCTACGAGGCGTTCGGCGATGACGCGGACCACAGGCGGGTCCACGTCTACGGCAACTTTCTCGGCCAGCCGCGGTAAGCCCCGCAGTCCGGCGTGACGAGCGCCACACGCCCGGCGAGCAACCTTTCCGCCCCGCCCCGACCACTGAGGGGCGTCAACCGTCGGAGCGGAAGGAACACCATGACACGCGCCAAAGGGGCGACAGGGTCGAGAAACCGAACGCGGAAGGTCCTCCTCGCGGCGATCACGGCCGCGGCGTTGGTCGGGATCGGCAGCGTGGTGGCGGTGTCCTTCGCGGACGGGGGCCATGCCTCGGCCACCGGGTTCACCGACAACTTCGAGGACGGCGACACCGCCGGCTGGACCAAGTCGGGCGGCACCTGGTCGGTGGTCAGCGACGAGTCCAAGATGCTCAAGCAGGCCAAGACCGGCGCGACCATCGCCCGGCAGTTCGCCGGCTTGTCCGAGTGGTCCGACTACACCATGCGGGCCAAGGTCAAGCCGTTGTCCATGGCAGCGAACGGCTATGCCGCGATCGTGGCCCGGTCGACCAGCCTCACCAGCTTCTACCGCCTCGCTCTCACCGGCACGAACAAGGTCCGGTTGGAGCTGGTGAAGTCCGGCACCGCGACCACCCTGGGCGAGGCCACGCTGACGGTCAGCCCCGCCACCGCGTACACGCTCGGTCTGACCGTCACCGGGAACAAGCTTTCCGGCTCCGTCAACGGTGCCACCGTCCTCTCCGGCACCGCCGGCGCGTTCGCCAAGGGCAGGGCCGGCGTGCAGACCTACGACGCCACCGCCGAGTTCGACGACGTGGTGGTGACCGTGGGCGCGACCACGTCGGCGCCCTCCACCTCGTCGACGACCGCCAGCCCCACCACGTCCGCGAGCCCGACCACGTCGGCGACGCCCACCTCGTCCGCCAGCCCCACGACGTCGGCTGGCCCCGTCACGTCGACGAGCCAGAGCGGCGGCGCGAGCGGTTCCGGCTTCGAGTCCAGCCCGGTCGGCTTCGGCGCGGGCACGACGGGCGGTGCCGGTGGCACGACCGTCGTGATCACCTCACTGAGCCAACTGATCACGGAGGCGGCGTCGGACGGTCCGAAGATCCTCCAGCTCTCGACCGTCCTCAAAGGATCCGGCAGCGACCAGGTGGTGGTCTCCTCGAACAAGACCATCGTGGGCGTCACCGCGAACGCCGGCCTGACCGGCGCGGGCATCCACATCAAGAAGGCCAGCAACGTCATCATCCGCAACCTGAAGATCTCGTTCGCGGTCGCCCCGGTCGATCTGATCTCCGCGCAGTACTCCGAACGCATCTGGATCGACCACAACGAGTTGTTCAACGACACCAGCCACGGCAAGGACTTCTACGACGGCATGCTCGACCTGACCCATGCCGCCGACCTCGTCACGGTGTCCTGGAACTACCTGCACGACCACTTCAAGGGCGCGCTGCTCGGGCACAGCGACAGCAACGGCGCCGAGGACACCGGCCACCTTCGGGTCAGCTACAGCCACAACTGGTTCAACAACGTGGGCTCCCGGTTGCCGCGCGTCCGGTTCGGCACCGTGCATCTCTACAACAACCTGTTCACCAACGCGGAAACCAGCGGCATCCACTGCCTGATGGACGCCCAGTGCCTGGTGCAGAACAACGTGTTCGTCAACGTCAAGCTGCCGGTGTGGACCACGGAGGACTCCGACCGGGACGGCTTCGCGGTCGCCACCGGCAACGACTACGGCGGTCAGCAGCCGGTCATCACCCAGGAGGGCAGCTTCACCAAGCCCCCGTACCCGATCAGCCTCGACCAGACCGCCACGGTCCCCGCTCTGGTCAAGGCAGGCGTCGGCACCGGCAAGATCTAAGCAGCTGGGGGAATTTGCGTGGCCCGAAAGATTGCGGGCCACGCAAAATTCTGTCACTCTGGGGTCATGGCCGAGGACGGCTTGCGGGAGCGCAAGAAGAGGGAGACCCGGATCGCCCTGAGCTGGGCGGCGATTCGGCTGTTCGTCGAGCGTGGGTTCGAGAACGTGCGCGTCGAGGACATCGCCGCTGAGGTCGGGGTCTCGCCGCGCACGTTCAACAACTACTTCTCCAGCAAGGCGGCCGCCGTCGTCGAGCGGCACGTCGACCGGGCCCGGCTCATCGCGGACGAACTCCGTGCCAGGCCTGCCGACGAACCGTTGTGGGAGGCCATCACCGCCGCGGTGCTCACCCGGTTCGCCATGGGCGCCGAGATCACCGGTGGTGACCAGAAGTGGCTCGAGGGCGTGCGGTTGCTGGTCGCCGAGCCGGCGCTGCAGCTGGAGTTCATGCGTGTGAACGTGATCGCGGAGGCTGAGCTGGCCGAGGCGATCGCCGAACGCACCGGGACCGACGTGCGGCGCGACCTGTACCCGAAACTCGTTGCCAGCATGGCGATGGCCGCGACCGAGACGGCGTCGGCGCACTGGCAACAGCTCGACTCACCCACTGATATAGGGACGTTGCTCGCCGACGCCCTCCGCCAGGTCGCCGCCGGCCTGCCGACGCCCTGACCTTCTGTTTCTCACCCGACCGGCGGTCGGGTTGTTCAGCCTGCCTTCTCACCGGAGGAGAACTGCCATGTTCGATGTCGTCATCGCGGGTGCCGGGCCCAACGGCCTCATGCTCGCCTGTGAACTCAGCCTCGCCGGCGTGCGGCCGCTTGTCGTGGAACGGCTGACCGATCCGTCGACCGAACAACGCGCGAACGGGATCGTCGGGCAGGTCGTGCGGATGCTCGACCGGCGCGGGCTGTTCGCGCGGCTCGCCGACGACCCGCCTGCGCCGGTGCCGGTTTTCCCGTTCGGGGGCATGCCGTTGCCGCTGCACGTGTTGGCGGACAACCCGATGTACATCCTGCCGGTGCCGCAGGCGCGCCTCGAGGCGATGCTCGCCGAACGTGCCGAGGAGTTGGGCGTCGAGGTGCGGCGCGGTGTCGAGGTGACCGGTCTGGACCAGGACGACGACGGTGTGACCGTCGAGGTCGGCGCGGAGCGGATGCGGACGCGGTACCTGGTCGGCGCGGACGGCGGTCGCAGCACGGTCCGCAGGCTCGCCGGCATCGACTTTCCCGGTGTCACCATGGACAACTCGGTGTCGCGGATGGGCTTCGCGCGGATGCCGAACGAGCTGGTGGATCCCGCGAGCGGCGGGGTGAACGTGCCCGGGTACGGCATCGTCCCGCCGTTCATCCACCACCGCACCGAGCGCGGGATGTTCGTGTTCGCGCCGTTCTCGCCGGAGCGGACGTTGATCTCGACCGTGGAGTGGGACCAGCCGGACGACGTGCCGATGTCCGCGGAGGAGCTGCGGGCGAGTGTGCGACGGGTGCTGGGCGTCCCCGTCGCGTACGAGGACGGAGACCCGACCCGCCTGCGCCGGGTAACCGGCGGCAACACGCGGCTGGCCGACCGGTACCGCGCCGGCCGGGTGCTGCTGGTCGGCGACGCGGCCCACGTGCACTCCGCGATCGGCGGGCCGGGGCTCAACCTCGGGCTGCAGGACGCGATCAACCTGGGGTGGAAGCTCGCCGCCACGGTCCGCGGGTCTGCGCCGGAGGGGTTGCTGGACACCTACGAGTCCGAGCGGCGGCCGGTGGCGTCCCGGGTCACCATGCACACGCAGGCGCAGGTCGCGTTGATCTCACCGGGCACCGAGGTGACCGCGCTGCGCACGCTGTTCGGCGAGCTGCTGTCGGACGCCGCGACGGTCGGCAGGATCGCCGAGCTGATGTCGGGCGGCGACATCCGGTACGACGTCGGCGCGCCGGGACCGCTCGCCGGTGCGTGGGCGCCGGACCTGACGCTGTCGACGGCCGACGGCGACGTGCGACTCGCGGACCTGACCACGGACGCCACGCCACTGCTGCTCGACCTGACCGGCGCCTTCGCCGACTTCACCCATGATGGCGTGAAGGTGGTGCGCGCCAAGGCGGACAGCCCGTTCGCCGGAATCCTCCTGCGGCCGGACTGCTACGTGGCATGGGCATCGACGGAGGCCGATGTCGAGGGCCTGCGCGAGGCGTGCTCGCGGTGGTTCGGCGCAACACGGCTTGCCGGGAATGTGCCCGATGATGCCCACCAACCGGGGCTCAGCGCAGATCGATCTCGATGCCGTGCTCGGTGAGCATGTCCAGGAGGTACTCCAAGGTAACCGCTGGTTTCAACCGACGCCGGTCGTGGCCGGGAACGAGGTGCTCGCGGGCGACGGCCGAGTCGTGCCAGACCAGTCGGAACGGCGCCTGCGCACCGAAATCTCCGTCGAGGCATTCGTCGAAGGCGTCGAGGTTCCAGCCGAAGTATCCGCCCGGGCCGTTGATCGCCTCGCCGATCGCGCAGTAGAACCCTTCGATGTCGGTCACGAACCGGCCGTCGAGGTCGTAGATGGTGCCGGCTGGCCGGTCCGGCGCACCGGACCGGTGGCCGAGCGCCACCCCGGCCCAGTGGTGGCGTAGCTCCCGGTCGTAGCCGGCCCACAAGTTCTTCTGGGCCGGCCGTCCCGGCCGCCAATGCTCCAGGATGTCGAGGATTCCCGTGGGAAGTGGTTCCCCCAGTTCGCTGTCGATGGGCACGTCGAGGAGTCCGGCACCGAGCCGCGATTGCTCGCCCGCGTCGACCGTTCCCGACACGACGGCGCCGATCACCTCGCCGACCGAACCATCGGCAGCGACCGCGTAGACCTCGGCGCGGATCCGGCGGCGACGCAGGCCAGGTTTGGTCGACTGCCCATCCACAGCGAGCGCGGTCAGCAACGCGGTTTCCGGCTGGCATCCGAGCAGCCGGATCCGCGGCACCAGCGGTGCGGCCTGCTCGCGGAACACGCCCGTGACGTCCCGGCAGGTGCCGTAGGGCGTCTCGTCCCGGCCCTGGAGGACGAACTTGTCGACGTCGCTGGGACGTGTCACCGCATCCGTGCGGTGATCGACGTGGACGAACCCGTCGAGGTCGATGTCCACGGTGTCCGGCATCGTGATGTTCGGCCGTCGCGCGCGCACGACGACGTCGCCCAGGTCCTCGCCCCACCAGGACGGCGACGTGCCCGGCGGTGGAGGAGGTGCCAGCACGGAGATGTCACCCAGCAAGGCTCGTTCGGTGCCGAGTGCCTCGGCGGGCAGCCGGTCGAGAAGGGCGGCGAGCACGCCGTCCGGGTACAGCCGACAAGCGTGAACCGCTCCCGCGGCCGGGGTGGGAGGTCGACGAACAGTCCATCGATCTCCGCGCACAGCGCCACCGGGACGTTGTCGTAGGAGCCCTCGAAGCCGACGTCGCCGAACAGCAGCCAGCGCGGGGCGACCGGATGCTCCCACCTCCACCGCCGCTGCTCCGGCGGAAGGTCGTCCTCAGGACCGGCGCTCGTCGTCACTTCACGACCGTACGGTCCGAGTACCCGGATCGTGAACGCACCCGTATCCGCCAGGACCGCTCTGACGGGCGGAAGATACCGAGGGGGACGATGAACAACGTCGCGGACGGAACAGAGGACGGCAGTTGGGTTTCGAGGACAAGGTGCGTGCCACCTTCCGCCGTGGTGACAGCGCCGGTGTGCTGCGGATGGCGCGGGCTGAGGTCGACCCGGGCTCGGGCGGCCGGCGAGCCCGGCGGTGAGGTCGAAGGGCTCTACGCCATGGCGCGGGTGGCCGCCCGCGACGGCGACCTGCCCCGTGCGGAGCGGTTGGCGGGGGAGGCGCTGGAGGTCGCGGTGCGTTCCGGCGACAAACGGCTCGAGGAGCGGCCGCGGCACGTGCTCGCCGCGGTGACCCGGATGGCCGGCGACCATGTGCGGGCCCGGGAGCTCTATCTCGCGAGCATCGCGCTCAACGAGGAGCTGGGGCAGCCGGAGATGGTGACTTCCGAGTACCACAACCTGGCGTTCACCGAGCTGCACCTCGGCAACCTCGACCGTGCCCGGGAGCTGTTCGTGGCAGGCCGCGAGCGGGTGTTCCGGGAGGGCTACCGCTCGTTCGTGCCGTACCTGGGGGTGGCCGCCGCGGCGCTGGCGTCGGCCGAGGGCGATCACCTGCTTGCCGCGCGGATGGTCGGGTTCACCGACAGCGCGTATGCCGCGATCGGCCAGGTGCCCGACCCGGACGACGCGGAGGAACTGTCGACCGCCCGCGCCGCCGCCGCCGCGTTGGGCGATGCCCGCTTCACCTCCGCGTACGCGGAAGGCGCTGCGCTCCAGGACACCGAGGTGTTCGGCCTCACCTGGGGGACGTGAAGCTGTCGGCGCGGTCCGGTTCGAACTCCGCGAGGAAGACGCTAGAACAGGGGAGTGAAGATGCACTCGAACCCAGCCTTCATCCCGGTCCGGTGGGTGGCGGCCATCCAGTATTCGCCGGGACGCACGACGCCGCCCATGTACGAGTTGATCTCTGAGCCGGAGTTCGCGTAGCCGACGCTGGTGGTGGGCGGGCTCTGCGGGCCGACCAGCAGTCGCATGCGCGCCGTTCGCCCGCCGACGAAGTACACCGCCACGTACCCGTAGGTCTTGGCGCGGTAGACGGTGTCCAGTGCCGCCTCGAAACGCGGCTCACCAACTCCCGCCGGTTCCGTCAGCTCCCGCAGGGACCGCAGCGCACCCTCCGCTCGCGTGGTCATCTCGATCAGCCTCGCGTGCCGGTCCTCGTCGTCGAGCAGCGTGCCCAACCGGGCGGACAGGCGCTCGACCCTGCCCTCCAGCTCCTGGACGCGGGCATACAGCGCGTCATCCCTCGATCCGAACACGTCCTCACTCCCTTCACGTCGTCGAGGACGTTAGGGGCGCTCGACGTCCTACCGGTCCCAACTTCTGGCCGGTGCCCAGGTGGTGGTGAAGGCCGCCCACACGAGCGGGGAGCAGGTGAGGTCGCCAGTCTCCTCCCACCGCGTGGCCGCGGCGCGTTGCCAGTCGTTCAGGGCGGTCACCGGGTCAGCGGCGCGGTGGGCCGCGTCCACCGCCAGCACGGTCGGGCCCAGGACCGGGACCGGCGGGAAGCCGGGGACCAACCGCTGGAGCCCCTCGTCGGTCGCCAGCGTCCACCTCGTCGCCGTCACGTGCTCCGCTCCGCCATGGACCATGGCGGTCACCAGGCCGGACGGCTCGGCGAAGCGGACGTCGCCGCCGCTCTCGCACGCCACCAGTGCCACGCGGCTGGGGATCCGCCACGGGTGCACGGGGCCGGGGCGGTGCCCCAGCACGATGTCCGCCGCGGTGAGCGGGCGGTGCGCGCCCAGCGGTGCCGCCCGACCCGTCGTGTCCGCCGTGCAGGACAGGTGCATCCGCGCGTCGAGGCCGTGGCCGCCGGTGGTCACGTGGCCGACGTACAGGAAGCGAGCGGCGGTGGCCAGAATCTTCTCGAGGTGGTCGCGGTCGATGTCATCGCGGCGCACTCCACCGGGGGTGAGTCCCTCGGCCAGCGCGGCCAGTTCCGGCGTCACCCGGCCGAGCACCGACCCCAGGCCGGACCTGTCGGCGAAGCCCGGCACCTCCGGGTCCAACACACCGACGACCGTCCCGTGTGGATCGAACCGGGAAACCTCGCGGCCCCGGGCACCGCCCACTGTCGCGGGCGGCAGCACGGAGACGTCGCCGTTGTGCACCAGCCGTTGGCCGTCGTGGAACCGCAAAGCCTCCCAGGACACCAGCGCGGTCGACGGGGACGGCTGGATACGCATGTGCAGTGGCATGTCCTGTGACAGCCACGAGTCCAGGTCGAGCGCCAACTTCTTCGGCACCAGCGCCTGGCCCAGCCGCCTCGACAGGGCACGCTCCCGCTCGTGGTCCACCAGCGGTCCGTTGGTCAGCGCACGCCGCAACGCCTGCCCGGCGTCCTCGCCTGGCAACGGTGACGGCACCGCCGACGCCCACTCGTCCAACAGGTCCCGCACCCATTCGCGCGGCAGGATCTGCACCTGGGGCTCGGCCGGCGCGTGCTCCCACCGCCACGACAGGTACAGGTCGCCCGCGTCGACGAACTTGATCTGCACGGTCACCATGAGGGCACCGCCCACGCCGACCGTACGGGGAACCCGTACCGCTCCTCGGCCACGTCGATCCATGCGTCCAATGTGGACGGAACGGCCGGGTCGAGCCGGACCCTGGGCGGCAGCTCGAACCCCGCGACGGGAAAGGCCCGGTCCTCGCCCACGGCGAAACCCGAAGCAGCGTAAGGCAAATGCGGTTCGACGACCGGCGGCTCCGGCAACGACACCAGCTCTCCGCGCTCGACCGGCGTCACTCCCTCCGCGCGCAACGACACCGCGCCCGCGATGTGGTCGATGTACTCCGCGGCCAGCGCCGGGTCCTCGACCGCGCCGATGGCCCAGAGCGCCGTCCGGGTCGCGGGCGCGGAGGCCAGCGCCACCCACCGTTCCCGCAGCGGCCCGTGTGGGAACCGTTGCCGCACCGCCTCCGACGCCAACGCGGCTGGCAGCGCCAGGTCCAGTGCCCGCCCGGCGAACGCGTGGCGCTCGTCGCCGGACGTTGCCGCCGCCCGGCGCACGAGAGCGTCCGCGCGCCACCATGCCATGCCCAGCACCACGTGCCACAACCCGGCCGCCTCGCACAACGTCGACGCCTCGCCGTAGCAGGAGTCGGCGGCGGCGAACTCCCCGCACGCCTCGTACGCCGAGCCCTGGACCTGGTGCACCGCCACCAACTCCAGCGGGGTCGCCGACGGCCCCAACACGGTGCGCGCCCGGTCCAGCAACCGCGACGCCTCTCGGGGCCTGCCGCGCAGGACCGTGACCGCCGCGCGGCCGAGCAGGCTCACCGCGAGCCGGCGCGGATCATCGGTGAGCAGCCGTTCAGCCTCGTCGTACAGGACGTCCGCCCGGTCGCCGTCCGCGGCCAGGTAGGCCAGTCGCGCCAAGCTGAGCGTGGCGGTGGCCTGGCCGTCGACGTCCCCGGCGGCGGCGCACAGGTCGCGCGCCAGGGCCAGGTGCTCGACGGCGCCGGGGAGGTCGCCCGTGCCGCTCGTGATCTCCGCCAGTGTCATGTGGACGGTCGCGGCCAGCGCCGGCGCGGCGGCGTACGCCAGTTCCAACGCGAGCCGCGCCTCCTCGGCCGCTTCGGCGTACCACCCGCCGGTGGCGAGCACGCGGGCACGGGTGGACCGTACGGCCGCATCGAGCTCCGGGACGTCGGGCACCGCGTCGGCCGCCTCGTCCAGGTCGGCCAACGCCTCCGGCAACCGCGCCAGCAGGGTGAGCTGCCCCGCGCGGGACACCAGCGCGTTCACGAGCACCGTGGCCGTGCCGTACGCGTCGCCGACGACCGCCAGCACGGACCGGGCCGCCGCCGCGGCCTCCGTGCTCCACCGCAACGCGTCGTCCCGGTCGGCGGCGACACCGGCCAGGTTGCCCGCGACCGCGGCACGGCACACCGTGGCCTCGACATCGGCCTCCACGTCGTCCACCGCCACCGTCTCGCGGTACGCGGCCTCGAACCTGGCCGCGGCGCCGGCGCGGTCACCCGACGACGCCAGCACCGCGCCTTCGGCGTTCAGCTCGACGAACCGGTGCCACCGCGGTCCGAGGGGCTGCTGGCCGGGGTTCTCGGCGAGCAGCCGGTACGTCGACGCGCGCTGCTCGTCCCCCGCCTCGTCGGCGAGGATCGCCAGGTTGGTGTACAGGTTCGGCAGGAACTCCGGCGCGTGCCGCGCCGCCAGCTCGATGGCGGCGGTGGCGTCCTCCTCGGCCTCCGCGAGCCGGCCCGCCATCATCAGCAGCGCGATGCGAGTGTTGCGCAGCACCACCTGCTGCGGCGGCTCGGCGTCGGCCAGCGCCGCCTCGACGTCCCGCCAGGCCTCGTCCCACCGGCCCAGCCAGGGCAGCAGGTCCGCGCGGGAGGCGGCGACCAGCGCCCGGACCGGCCCCTCCGCCACCGGGATCGCCTCGGTCATCAGGTCGACCGCGCGCTGTCGGTCCCCGGCCAGGTCGACCACGTGCGCCAGGTTCAGCAGGCACTGTGCACGGTCCTCTGTGGACGACACGGCGAGTGCGGCTTCGAGCTTGGCCCGCGCGGCGGACAGGTCGCCTGCCGCGGCCAGCCGCACGCCTTCGTTGTGCAGGTCCTTCCAGGTGCTCACCGCGCGGTCCGCTCGGTGAGCGTTGCTTCTGGCGAGCCGGTCCGGGACCGTGCGTAGGCGATGATCGCGGCGTGGCGCGCCTCGGCGCCGGGGTCCGGTGTGGCCGGTTCGGCGAAGCCGGGTGCGTAGACGGTCAGCGCGCGCCGGTCCGGCGGCAGCAGCAGCACCGTGGGTGGCACCGGCGCCGAACCGGTGAGCCGGCCCAACCCGTCGACGGCGTCCAGCGCCACGTCGACCTCGGCGAACCGGGCCGCCAGCCGAGTTCCCGGTCGTGGCCCCGGCGCGACGGACACCTCGAGAACCGTCGTCCCCTGCCGTCGCACGACGGCCCACTCCGCGGGCGCGGCGGCGTCCACGACACCGGCGGGCACCAGCGTCCAGTCCACAATGGATGAACCGGTGAGCACGGTGGTCCCTGCGAAGCCGCCCCCGCCGGCGGCGAGCGCGTACCCGGACCGGCTCGTCTCCGCTGCCGGGGCGAGCGCTACCCCGTAGTCCTCGGCAAGCGCGCGGACCCGCTCGGCCAGTTCCGGGTGCGCGGTCGTGTCCAACGAGACGACCGACTCCAGCGCCCGCGGCACCGCGTCCGGATCGTCCAGCAGGTGCTCTACAGTGGACAGTACGACGACTCGTTCCGCTTGCAGGACAACGGGATCCAACGCCGGCACGCCGGCCGTGGTCGACGCGGGCCACCACGCCCGCGCCCAGTTCAGCTGCGCCACGGTCCGGCAGGCGTCGCGGACCCGCCGGTCACCGGCCGTCTCCGCGTCCACTTCCTCGGCCGTGCCGAGGATCCCGTCCGCCGCGTCCCCGTAGATCTCCCACAACCACTCGGCCGCCCGTTCCGGGTCGTCCACGCGGGCGGCGGGCACGACGTCGCCGACCAGGACATCCCACGCCAGCACCGCGCCCGCGCCTTCCAGCAGCGCCACGACCTCCGGCCGCTCCGGCCAGTCGCCGACGACGATGCCGGCTGAACGCGACACCCTCATGTCCCGGCCTCCCGCTCCAGTGCCGCCCGCAACCGGTCCCGCTGGTCCAGGATGACCGACCGCAGCACGCCGTCGAGCACATCCCACACCTGCTCGGCGGTCACGGTGTCGTGCCGCAGCTCCCGGCCGTGCACGCGCACCCACAGCCGCCGCACGTACGCCTCCCGCACGCCACGCACGTCCGCGCGGACCGCCGGCGGTGCGGCCGACGGCATCCGCAGCACGCGGTGCACGTACGCCTCGCGCTCCCACCTCGACCGCAACCGGGCAGCGGCGCCGCCCGCCTGCGGTCGTCCGGTGAGGCCGGCGGACGCCTCCCGGCCCAGCGCCATGATCACCCGGCTCACTTCGTCCGCGAGCTGCCACGGCCCCGCAGACCGGGTGATCTCCTGTCGCACCAACGCCGGCACGTCCGCGAGCCCGGCCCGCAGAAAGGTGTTGGTCAGCGGCGCGAACAGGCGTTCCAGGATCGACCGGTCGAACGGCTTTGGCAGGTTCCGCTTCGACGCGCTCTCCCCCAACGCGGGCGGCGCCGGCCGGTCCCGGTCGGTCAGCCCATGCGCCAGCGCAACACCAGGCCGGTCGAGCTCGACCGCACCCGCGGTGCCCGCCGACTTCGCCACCAGCGCCCGGAACAGCGCCCGGTCGGGTGCGGCGGCACAGGAGGCCAGGAACTCCGTCAGTGCCATCGTCGCAGCCGAGGGAACCGGCCGTGGCGCGGCCCACGTCGTCTCGATCAACCGGGTCAGCGCGGCCGCATTGGCCGCGTCGGTCAGGAAGCCGCGAAGCTCCGCGACGGTCGGCCCGTCCTGTCCGTGCACCTCCGCGAGCACCGCCGCGGCCACACTCGCGGCGTCCCGGCCCGGCGCGCCGTGCTCGGTCGCCAGCTCGAAGCAGCGTTGGAAGTAGAGGTCCTGCGGGTTGCCTTCGGTGATCCGCGCCCGGCGGCGCTCCTTCTTCAGCACCACGAACCAGCTCGCGGTCGCGGCCAACACCGGACCCGCGTCGGCGATCCGGGCCCGCATGGCGTCGACGTGCTCGACGGCGACGGCGCCCGCCGCGAACTCCGGGTTGAGCACCGGCCGCAGCACCAGCGGGTCGAGGATCAGCTTCACGGTGCGGGTCAGCGGGCGACCCGCACCGTTGCTCAACGGCGCGACCGCGTCCCCGAGCCCGGCCCACGCCCGCGCGACCACCAGGCCGCGAGGAAGCGTTGCGGTCGCGGTACTCACCCGCCCGAGCGTAGTCGATCGACATCACCGCTGGTGGCGGGCTCGTGAACCCCTGTTCCTGGGACCGGTAGGCGCGGCCCGCGACCGACGCTTTCACCATGTACCAGAACCCGCCGCGGTTCCCGCCGGTGCCGACGCCCCACGAGATGCCGAGGAGTCCCCGCCGTCGCCTCGCGCGGTTGATACCGCTGCTGACGCTGTTCGCGCTGATGTTCTTCGGCAGTACCTACGTCTTCTCGCCGGAGCCGACCATCGAGATCCAGCCCGGCTTCGCGTTCGCCGAGGTCGAGGGTCGCGAGGTGGTCCTGGTGCCCTACGAGCGGCATGGCGGTCGCGGCATGTTCCAGCTGCTGGCACAGGACGTGTTCCAGGTCCGGCTCGCCGCCGCCGATCCGGCCACCGGCGAGGTGCTGTGGGACACGCAGCTGTCCGACCAGCTGATCTGGGAGGCGTCGGTGCTCGCCGCCGGGCAGCGCTACGCCTACCTGGCCACCGACTCCGGGCTCGTCGTCGCCGAACTGGCGGACGGGTCGGTCGTGGCCGAGGGCGATGGCGTCCGGGGGCTCGGCGGCACGTACGTCGCGGCCCGGTCGGCCTATGCGTACGACCCGGAGAGCCGTCGGGTGCTGGCCATGAACGCCACCGGCGACGTGCTGGCGATCGGCCTGGACCAGACGGTGGCCGCGCGGGTCGACGCACCGACCGCCACGGCGTGGTCCGTTCGGCTCTCCACCAAGCCGAGCACAGCGGTCCCATCCGAGGTGACCGCCGTCGAAGCCGTCCTGAACCCCGGCTCGGGGGAGCGGATCACGTTGCGGAAGCTGCCGTTCGGCATACCGGGCAGTGAGCTGGTCCGCCTCCCGCCGAACGGTTGGCCGATGCCGGTCGGGGGCACCGCGTTCCACAATGGACGGTTCGTCGTCTCCGGCGGGACCGTGGCCGGCGCGGCCACCGGGCACGTGCTGGTCGAGCATCGGCGCTCGCTGAACGACGCCGGCGCCACGCTGTCCGTGGTCTCCCTGGACACCGGCCAGGTCACCAGCTCGCTGGCCATCGAGTCCCAGGTGGGCCACGCCGTCACCAACTCGGAGGGCACCACGGTGGCGGTCGCGGGACAGACTCTCGCCGTGGCCAACGGCGACGGCCGGATCGTCCGCATCGACATCGGCGCGACCGACTTCTTCGGCTCTCCCCGGTAACTCTCGTGGAAAGGAATCCCATCGTGAAGGTGATCACCGGGCTCGAGCTGTCCGCCGCGGTCGTTCTCGGCGCGTTCTACGTCGAGGGCGGCCTGAGGGGCGACTGGTTGAACGACTGGTTGACAGGTCTCGTCGTCCTGCTGCTGATCATGTGGTTCTCCTTCCGTGGTGTGTTCAGGGCCGTGTTCGGTGGGGTGCCCAAGGAGTTCCGCGACGCGCCGATCGGTATCGGCACGGTCACCGGGGTCACCAGGACCGGCCTGGTCGTGAACGACCAGCCGCAGCTGGACATCCGGCTCCAGGTGGACACTTCGGACGGCCGCTCGTTCTCCGCTGTCGCACGGCAGGTCGTCGACCTGACCGACCTACCGGCGGTACAACCGGACGCGATCCTCCCGGTCCGGTACCTGCCCGACAACCGGGTGGTGCTGGCGACCGACGCGCCGACGCACGAACTGCAGGCGGCCCTCGACCGGGTGCATGTGGCCAAGGGATGGCTGACGCCGAAGCAACTGCACATCACCGAGCACGGCATCGACGCCAGCGCCGTCGTGCTCGGCATGACCCCGACCGGGCACACCTCCGACGGCCGGTCGGAACTACGCCTCGGTCTTCGCGTGACCCGCCCGGACGGCACCACTTTCGACGTGACACAGGACAAGAAGCTGCCGCCGACCGCGATCCCCCAGGTGCAGCCCGGCATGGTGGTGCGCGTGAAGTACCTGCCGTACGACGAGTCGGACGTCGCCGTTCTCACCACCCTGTCGCCATAGCGCGGCGCAAAGCGCGTGGTTGGTCTGCGGTAGGTCATGGAAAGGGGACTTCTCGATGGGACGGTTCGTGCGCCGGCTGTTGGTCCGGGGAGTGCTGTTGCTGGGTTTGGCGTCCGTCGTCCACTATCTGTGGAACGGGATCACCGGCAGCGCACCGGACCGGTGGTACGGGGAGGCGATGGTCTACATGATCATCGCGCTGAACCTGATCACGCCCGTTGTCGTGCTCACGGCGCTGTCCGCGCCTCGCGCCGAACAGTTGGCCGGCCAGCAGCGGATGTTCGCGCGCATGGGGAACCCCGAACTGGCGGAGGGTGTCGCGCTGTCCCAGGAGTGGACCGACGACGCGGATCCGATGAGCCACCCGCTGTACCACTCCGCCGTTGGGATTCCTGTTCTGGTCAGCCGGATCACCGACACCAGGAACTCGATCGGGACGCACCCGGTCGTGCGGCTCAGCGTGCGAGGCGAGACCGAGGGTGAGTTCGACGTCGTCGCGGTCGTGCCGCGGATCGCGGTGCCGAGGGTGGGCGACATCGTCCGGGTGGTGGCGCACCCCACCGACCCGGCTCGCTACCGGTACGCCGGGCCGCTTCACTGACGCTGTCGTCGGTTTCGCCAGGCGCTGTCGGGTGGGAGGGTGCCGTAATCGAGGGTGTGACAGGGCCTCCCACCGCGAAGGCAATGACGCGAGTGTGGACATGTGGGACCCGCGCCGAGATGCGGACGATCGCGGTGAGCAGGAAGGAATGAGTATGAGACTGACCTTGAACAACGGGGTCGAGATGCCGGCGCTGGGTTTCGGTGTGTTCCAGACGCCTCCGGCGGAGACCGTCGACGCGGTCGAGACCGCGCTGCGCACGGGCTACCGGCACATCGACACCGCGGCCGCCTACGGCAACGAGCGCGGGGTGGGCGAAGCCATCCGCCGGTCCGGTGTGGACCGGTCCGAGATCTTCGTCGAGACCAAGGTCTGGATCAGCGACTACGGCTACGACGCCACGCTGCACGCGTTCGACAAAAGCGCGGGCAAACTCGGCATGGACCACCTCGACCTGCTGATCCTGCACCAGGCGCTTCCCTCCCGGTTCGACCTGACGATCGACGCGTACCGGGCGTTGGAGAAGCTCCTACAAGACGGGCGTGTGCGGGCGATCGGGGTCAGCAACTTCATGCCAGACCACCTCGATGACCTGCTGAAGAACACGACGGTTCTGCCCGCGGTGAACCAGATCGAGATCCACCCGTACTTCTCGCAGCCGGACGTGCTCGCGGCGAACGCCGCACACGGCATCCTGTCCCAGGCGTGGTCGCCGATTGGTGGCATCACCTTCTACCGGGGACGGCAGCGGCGGCAGCACCCTCGACGACCCGACCATCGCCGGCATCGCAGAGGCACACGGCAAAACCGCGGCGCAGGTGATGCTGCGCTGGCACCTCCAGCACGGACGGTCGGCGATCCCGAAGTCGACCCGCTCTGCACGGATCGCCGAGAACTTCGACGTGTTCGACTTCGCGCTGACCGACGCCGAACTCGCCGCGATCGACGGGCTCGACACCGGTGTGCGGGGCGGTCCTGAGCCGGCCGCGATCACGCTCGAGACCTTCGGACGGGAGATCCCGGAGGCCTGATCACATAAGGTCGACGCGACGTAGCCACGACGAGACTTCGTCGCGTGCCTCGTTGACCTCTTCGCCGCGTACGGCGAGACCGTCCCCGACGGTCGCGCCGGGGCACGCGTCCGCGTAGTCCTCTGGCGCGTTGCCCAGCCCGCTCACGGCATACGTGACGACCGGCAGGACGGTCTTGCCGGTGAAGTCGAGGCCGTCGGTGAAGGTGCGCATGATCATGGGCGGGCGGACGTTCCAGATGCCGCTGGCCAGCAGCACGACGTCGTAGCCGTCGATGACCGGGAGCGGGTTGGCGATGGCGGGCCGGGCGTCGGCGTCCTGCTCGCGCACGTTGCGTGCCACCGTGTCGTCATAATCGTCGGAATAGGGATCGGCGGCCTCGATGCGGTAGACGTCACAGGCGATGCTGTCGCGGATCAAGCCGGCCAGGACCTCGGTGTTGCCGACCTCCAGGTTCCTGCGGCCGCCGTAGTAGTAGTTCTCGCCGGCGCGGGAGAAGTAGGCGAGCAGGACCCGTGCTCTGTCCGGTGTGGACGGTCCCGTCGCGGGGTTCGGTTCGGTGTTGTCGGTGCCGCAGGCCATCAGCCAGGTACCTCCCAGGATTCCCATCGCGGCCCCGCCACGGAGGAATGCGCGCCGGTCCACGTCAGCCCGTTCGTTCGAGGGCGGCGAGGTCGCCGGTCATGTCGAGCAGGCCATCGCGTCGTGGTCGGGCGTGCCCGGTGCGGCGTGGTAGACGACCAGGCGCTGGCCAGGAGTGCCCTCCAACTGCATCGACTGGTAGCCGAGGGTGAGGTCGCCGACCTCGGGGTGGTGGAAGGTCTTGCGGCCGTGGGTGTGTCCCCGTATGTCGTAGCGTTCCCAGAACCGGGCGAACTCGGGGCTCTTCAAAAGGAGCTCGCCGACGAGGTGGGTCAGGTCGGTCGCGTCCGGGTCCGTGCCGGCCAGCGCGCGTAGCCGGGCGACGCAGCCGCGGACCTGGTTGTGCCAGTCGTCGAACAGGTCCCGGGCGCTCGGATGCAGGAAGGCGTAGCGGGCGATGTTGCGCTGTCGCACCGGCCAGTCCGCCATTCCGGCGAACAGCCGCGCCCCGCCGGGGTTCCACGCGAGCAGGTCGGTCGTACGGCTGAGCACGCACGCGGGGTAGGGCCGCAGACCCTCCAGCAGCAGTGTGACGCCGCGGCGCACGGTGCGGCCGGGCGCCGCCCGCGGTTGCGGGGCGTTGTTGGCGGACCGGCTGGCCAGGGAGCGCAGGTGCTCGTGCTCGTCGGCGGCCAGTCGCAGCGCGCGGGCGAGCGCGTCGACGACGGCCGGGCTGGGTCGGGTTTCCTTGCCGCGCTCCAGACGGGTGTAGTAGTCGACGCTCACCCCGGCCAGTGTGGATAGTTCCTCGCGGCGCAGTCCCGGCGTGCGGCGCCGCCCCGGACCGATCGCGATCCCGGCCTCCTGAGGGCTGGTCTGGGTGCGGCGGGCACGGAGGAACTCCGCCAGGTCGCCACCGTGGTGCTCGTGCGTCATGCTTTCCAGTGTGCGGGCGGCCAAGCGCGGGTGGGGGGCCCTGTCACACCCCCGAAAACCAGTCCCTGTCTCCAGTTCGGTGGTGCGCGAGAGGCTGGAGCCATGCGAGCAACTCTGATGTACGGCGCGGGTGACGTGCGGGTCGAGGACGTGCCCGACCCCAAGATCCAGCAGCCCACTGACGCGGTCGTGCGCGTGCTGCTGTCCTGTGTCTGCGGTAGCGACCTGTGGCCCTACGGTTCCATGCCGGCCGCCGAGAAGGGCCGGCGGATGGGGCACGAGTTCCTCGGTGTCGTGGAGGACATCGGTCCGGAGGTCTCCGGGCTCGGGCGCGGTGACCTGGTGGTCGCCCCGTTCGTGTGGGCGGACAACACCTGCGAGTTCTGCCGTGAGGGCCTGCACACCTCCTGCCTCAACGGCGGCCGCTACGGGTCCGACGGCGTGGACGGGGGACAGGGCGAGGCGGTGCGGGTTCCGCAGGCGTCCGGCACCCTGGTGAAGCTGCCCGTGGCCGAGGACTCCGCGCTGCTGCCCGGACTGCTGACGCTGTCCGACGTGTTCTCCACCGGTCATCACGGTGTGGTGAAGGCGGGGGTTGGGCCGCGCACCGCGGTCACGGTGATCGGCGACGGCGCGGTCGGGCTGTCCGCGGTGTTGGCCGCTGAACGACTCGGTGCGGAGCGGATCATCCTGATGGGACGGCACACCGACCGGACCGACCTGGGCCGCGAGTTCGGGGCTACCGACGTCGTCGCCGAGCGCGGTGACGAGGGCGTGGCGAAGGTGCGGGAGCTGACCGGTGGCGCCGGCACGCACGCGGTGATCGAGTGCGTCGGGGCGGAGCAGTCGATGCACACGGCGCTGGGCGTGGTGCGCGACGGCGGTGTGGTGAGCAGGCTCGGGGTGTCGCAGTACACCGAGGTCCCGATGGGGTTCGACACGCTCATGCGCAACATCACCCTGACCGGTGGCGCGGCTCCGGCCCGGGCCTACATCGAGGAGCTGCTGCCCGACGTGCTGGACGGCACGGTCGAGCCGGGTCGGGTGTTCGACCGCACGGTCGGCCTGGCGGACACCCCGGAGGGCTACCGGGCGATGGCCGAGCGGGAGGCGTTGAAGGTCCTCATCCGGCCCTGATCAGCTGTGCTGCGTTTGCGGCGTCGTGGCGTGCGTGAGCTGGTCGAGAAGGACGATGGCGTCGTGGTCGGGTGTGCCCGGTTCGGCGTGGTAGATGACCAGGCGGTGGCCGGGTGTGCCCTCGATCTGCATGGACTGGATGTTGAGGGTGAACGTGCCGACCTCGGGATGGTTGAGGGTCTTGGCGGCCGCGGTGTGCGGCCGCACCTCGTAGCGTTTCCACAGGTCGGCGAAGTCCGGGCTCTTGACCAGCAGCTCGTCGACGAGCTCGGTGAGGTCGGGGGCGTCCGGCTCGACCCCGGCCAGGGCACGCAGCCGGGCCACGCAACCGCCGATCACGGTGTCCCAGTCGACGAACACGTCGCGGGCTGCGGGGTGCAGGAAGACGTACCGGGCGATGTTGTGCCGTTCGACCGGCCAGCTCTCGATCCCTGGCATCGTGGCCAGTCCGCCTGGGTTGTTGGCGAGCACGTCCATGGTGCGGCTGAGCACGCGGGCGGGGTAGGGCCGCAGGCGGTCCAGCAGCAACTCGGTGCCGGGGGCGACGGTCTGCCGGTCCGGTATTGCCGGCTGCGGCGGGGCCCTGTGGGCGGCTTGCGTGGCGAGGTCGAAAAGGTGGCCTTGCTCGGTCCGGCCCAGGCGCAGGGCCTTGGCGAGCGCGTCGATCACCGCAGGGCTCGGCCGGTTCTCCTTGCCACGTTCCAGGCGGGTGTAGTAGTCGACGCTCACCCCGGCCAGCGAGGCCAGCTCCTCCCGCCGCAGGCCCGGCGTGCGGCGCCACCCCGGGCCGGTCGTGATCCCGGCTTCCTCAGGAGTCACCTGTTCGCGGCGCGCACGCAGGAACCGCCCCAACTCGGTACCGCTCCTGCCCTCCTGCTGCGCTCGCGCCATGTCCACAGTGTGCCACCACCCAGGATGACCAGCGCTTCAAGACGTAAGAGCGTCAAACCCGTTCTGGGGGGTTCTGTCATTACCCCGAACAACACGCCCTCCCGCGCCCGCGTGCGGGGGAGTTGCATGGGATTCATGAAGCACATCAAGCTCAGGGATCTGGACGTCTCCCGCATCGGCCTGGGTGCCATGGGCATGTCCTTCGGCTACACCGGTGCCGGCAGTGACGACGCCGAATCCATCCGGACCATCCACCGGGCCCTCGAGTTGGGTGTCACGTTCATCGACACCGCCGAGGTCTACGGCCCGTTCACCAACGAGGAACTGGTCGGTCAGGCGTTGAAGGGCCGCCGCGACGAGGTGGTGGCGGCGACGAAGTTCGGCATGATCTCCCACACCGGCCGTGACGGTCTGGACAGCAGCCCGGCGAGCATCCGCACCGCGGTCGAGGGCTCACTGCGGCGCCTGGGCACGGACTACATCGACCTGTACTACCAGCACCGCGTCGACCCGGGTACGCCGATCGAGGACACCGTCGGCGCGATGGCCGAACTGGTCACCGAGGGCAAGGTCCGCCACCTTGGCCTGTCCGAGGCCGGCGTCGACACGATCCGCCGCGCCGATGCCGTGCGTCCGATCACCGCGCTGCAGTCGGAGTACTCGCTGTGGACCCGCGATCCCGAGGACGGCGTGCTGGACACGCTGCGGGAGCTGGGCATCGGGTTCGTGCCGTACTCGCCGTTGGGACACGGGTTCCTCACCGGTCACCTCCGCTCCATGGACGACCTTGCCGACGACGACTGGCGCAAGACCAGCCCTCGGTTCATGGGTGAGAACTTCCAGCGCAACCTGGCCCTCGCCGACGAAGTGCAGGCAGTCGCACACGAGGTCGGCGCTACTCCGGCCCAGGTCGCGATCGTCTGGCTGCTGACCAGGGGCGAGGACATCGCACCGATTCCCGGCACCAAACGAGTCGCCCGCGTCGAGGAGAACACCGCCGCCGACGACCTCGTGCTGACGCCCGATCAGGTGGCCGCACTCGACAAGCTCACCCCGCCGGCCGGCGACCACCACAACGAGGCACAGATGAGGATGATCGACCGATGACCTGGACCGACGACGAGCTCACCCGGATCGGTGAAACGGACGAACTGGAGATCGCCTCCCGCCGCCGTGACGGCACCCTGCGCCGGCCCCGGATCATCTGGGTCGTCCGCCACGGCGACAACCTGTACGTCCGTTCGGTGAACGGATCGGGATCGGCCTGGTTCCGTGGCACCCGCGACCGCCTGGAAGGTCACATCGCCGCTGGTGGCGTCGAGAAGGACGTGACCTTCCTCGACATCGACACGGACGCTGACACCGCACTCAACGACACACTCGACGCCGCCTACCGGTCCAAGTACCGCCGCTACTCGGCGGCCCCCGTCGACCGCATCACCAGCGACGAGGCCCGCGCGACCACCATCCAGCTGGTCCCGACCGAGGAGCACGGCACGGACTAGGGCGGGACCGGCTAATCGAACTGGATTTAGTTTAATTGAAGGATGGTCGGCGAGCCAGCGTGCTCCTTGTCTCGGGTTCCCTGAACTGATATTAGTTCAATATAACCGGTGATCCCGACCGGAGGGACGATCGGTGACCTCGTTGCACGGTCGCGCCGTACAGCTGACCAGGTATCCCGACGGAGCGATCACGCCCGAGTGCTTCGAGGTCGTCGATGTCGAGGTCCCTTCGCCGAGGGCCGGGCAGGTCGTCGTTCGCAACTCGTGGACCTCTGTCGATCCAGGACTGCTGCTTCGGATGAGCGCGAGGGCCCCGGCGGGCTACTTCGCGGCCTTCCCATTGGGGCGACCGCTGGACGGCATTCTCACGATCGGCGAGGTGCTCGAGTCGCGGCACGAGGGTTTCGACGTGGGTGACACGGTGTGGCACGCGAGTGGCTGGCGCGAGCTGAGCGTCGTCGATGCCGATGTGGAACAGCTCGGTGGCCTCGGGACGTTGACCAAGCTCGATGTGAGCGAGTCGGAGCCTCAGTGGTATCTCGGCCCGCTGGGCGGCATGGGACTCACGGCCTACGCCGGACTGCACGTCGTCGCCGCACTGCGCGGTGGGGACACCGTATGGGTCTCGGCCGGTGCCGGCGCCGTCGGCAGCCTCGCCGCTCAGATCGCCAGGAACGTGGGGAACACCGTCCTCGTGAGCACCGGTTCTCCGCACAAGGTCGCGTGGCTCCGGGAGGAACTAGGCTTCGATCTCGCCATGGACTATCGAGCTCGGCCACTGAGGGACTCGCTGGCCGAGCTCGCGCCGTCAGGACTGGACGTGTACTTCGACAGCGTGGGCGGGGATCACCTCGAGGCCGCGCTGGACGCGATGAGACGTGGTGGACGGATCGCGCTCTGCGGTTCGATCTCCGAGTACCAGACCGATCCCCGCGGTCCCGGCAACCTGTTCCTCGCGGTGTCGAAGGAGCTGACACTGAGGGGTTTCCGCGGAAGCGGCAATCTGGGTCTTCTCCCCGAGGTGCGGCGGCGCCTCGGCGGCTGGCTCCGCGCCGGGTCACTGGTCTGGCGCGAGACCGTCTTCGACGGTCTGGCGAATGCGCCGCTGGCGCTGGGCGAGATGGCCGCCGGTCGCACCATCGGTAAGACACTCGTCAGGCTCTGAACCCACTCGCGATGGTCCGCGTCAGCGAGGCCGACCAGGCGAGTCGCTCGCCTGAGCCGGCTCTGGGTTGAGTTAAAGATTATTGACACCATGTCGACTCTGCTTTACCTTGAATATGTCAAACTTTCTTTACATGGGAGCGGGACATGTCCTCCGAGGAGAAGCGCACCTGGATCTCTGCACTGGTCGGCGTCGTCGTCCCGGTCGTCTACCTGGCAACCGTCCTGACCAAGATGTCGGGTACGGACGTGGCGAGGATCGCCTACGTGGGGCCGATGCTCACCGCGATCGGTGTCGGGATCGGCGCGGGCATCGTCCTGACCATCGTGGCGGCCATGGTCTGGCCCAAGGATGCTGGCAAGACCGACGAGCGTGATCGGGAGATCAACCGGCGGGGTGAGTACGTCGGGTTCTACGTCATGAGCGTCGCCGCGATCGTGCCGCTGGCTCTTGCGATGGCGAAGGTCGAGCATTTCTGGATCGCCCATGCGCTCTACCTGGCGTTCGTCCTGTCTGCGCTCGTCTCGGCGGCAGTGAAGATCGTCGCGTACCGGCGGGGCTGGTAGCCATGGGCAAGCCCACCAGAGTCACCAACTCGATCCGGGCGCTGCGCTTCGCCAACGGCGAGATGACCCAGGCGGAGCTGGCCGACCGCATCGGGGTGACCCGCCAGACCATCATCGCGATCGAACAGGGCCGCTACTCGCCGTCGCTGGAGGTGGCGTTCCAGATCGCGCGGGTCTTCCGCGTGCCGCTCGACGACGTCTTCGGCTACCCCGACACCGAACAGTAGCTCTCACAACCCGACACGGCGCGCGAGGCAACCGCCCCGCGGCCTTGGTTCCACGCACCCGAAATCAAGGAGCGACCATGCACACCCTCTCACCGCCTCGCCCGAATCGAGAAGAAACCACGATGCACGCGCTCACCCGTACCGCCCGCATGACCGGGCTGTTCTACCTCGGCATGGCCATCACCGCCGCACTCGGCTTCCTCGTCATCCGCCCGCAGCTCTTCGTGGCTGACGACCCCAGTGCGACGCTGGCCAACCTGGTCACGCACGGTTCGCTCGCCCGCGCGGGCGTTGCCTTGGAGCTGGCCATGGTCGTGACCCAGGCCCTCACCGCCGCCTGGTTCTATCGCCTGTTCCGCACCGTGAACTCCTTTGCCGCGAGCGGGATCGCCGCCTTCGGCATGGTCAACGCGGTCGCGGGCCTCGTGAGCGCGGCAATGTTGGGCACTGCGATCCAGGTCTCGGTCGACCCGGTCGGCGACGCGGCGGCCACCGTCCAAGTCCTGTACCTGGGCAGCTTCAACATGTGGGGCGTGGGAGCGCTGTTCTTCGGCCTGTGGCTTATCCCCATGGGCTGGTGCGTGCTGCGATCGGGCTGGATGCCCCGCGTCCTGGGCTGGATCCTCGTCGTTGGCGGTGCCGGGTATGTACTCAGCGCGTTCATCAGATACCTCGCCCCCGACGCACAAGTCGTCGCCGAGGCACTTGCGTATCCCGCGTCCGTAGGCGAGTTCTGGATGGTCGGCTACCTACTCTTCCGCGGCGTGCGCCGGCGGGCACTAAACGAAACGCCGCCAACCATTCACACGCCGACGCGGGCGGCGAGCTGAAGCGTTGCTGTGATTCACGTACCAGTAGCCAAGTCCGTCTCACCTCACCAGGCGGAGTACGTTAGGCAGGTGACGTACTTCGCCTG
>NZ_DASUVO010000083.1:0-20003 GCF_036378875.1 Actinophytocola sp. | reverse complement strand
CGGAGTGGGGGTGGTGCGGCGGGGCCGGGGATGGTGCGGCGGGAGCGGGGGTGGTGTGGCGGGAGCGAGAGTGGGTGCGGCGGGGCCGGGGGAGGCGCAGCGGGGCCGGGGGTGGTGTGGCGGGAGCGAGAGTGGGTGCGGCGGGAGCGGGGGAGGCGCAGCGGGGCCGGGGGAGGTGCGGCGGGAGGGAAGGCGAGGCATAGGACGAGAAACGGTGGCGTGGGGCAGGAAGGCCTCCACCTCAGGGGAGGTAGTGGCGGCGGAGCGCGAGAAGTAGTCGGGACCCCGGACGAAGGGGAATCGGCGCTTGGGCGGGGAATCGGACCGACAGAGGTGGTGTGGGAGAGGGAGAGAAGAGACAGGCGGGAACCGGGTGGCGGCGGTGGAGCGGTTGGAACGGAGACGAAGCGAGGAAAGCGCCTATGGAGTGGGTGTGGGGAGGGCGAGAAGGGTGTGTTGGTGCGGCGCGTCTGGGCTGCATGAGATGGGCTGGATGAGGACCGCGCCTGTGGAAGCGGTGTCAAGGCAGCGAGGCCACCGTCGGAGGGCGTCGCCGAGATGAAGCGGCGCGGCCGAGATGAATGCGGATCGCCAGATCCGGCGGTGGGCCCACAACGAGGCGATCCGTGGTCGCCCTCGACGTGCTCAGCGTCAGCCGCAGATGGAGAGGAGCGTGTGGAGTCGTGTGGGCCCAGGAGCAGGCCTGGGGACACGCGCGGGCAGCGAGAGCGCGGAGAAGGAGAAGGGTCTGTGAGCCCCACCAACGCCCAGCAGGCTCGAACCATCCCCCAAGGACCGAGTGCACCCCGTTGCGAGAGAAAAGCATCGTATGGAGTCCAACGTGCCCGACGAAAGGAACCGTTCGGGGGGTCCGGGGGGCGGAGCCCCGCCGGGCGGGCCTGGGGTTGCACCCCAGAAAAATGACGGCCGACCCAGGCGAGCGCGTTCCGCGAGCATGGGTCGGCCAGTCGGACGTGGGCGATACTGGGATCGAACCAGTGACCTTTCCGGTGTGAGCGGAACGCTCTCCCGCTGAGCTAATCGCCCCGGCGACGTGTCGAAGATTAGCGGATGCCGTTCTTGGGGCGGTGGGGAGGGGTGGCTGTTCGGGTCGGGAGGGCTTCGTGCGCAGGTCGTGCGTGCCGAGACGCCGCGGGCCCCGCCGTCTGGGGTGACGGCGGGGCCCGACGGGACGTGAGGACTCAGCCCCAGTAGTTGCCCTGGGTCTGCACGTTCAACTCGTTGATCCGCACGAACTTGGCGGGGTTGGTGCGCGGGTCGTCGATGCTGATGACATCGAAGCCCTTGCCGAGGTCGGACGAGAAGATGTAGCCGTTGTAGTAGTACGCCGACCAGCTACCGCCGCCCGTGTTCGGGTCCGCTGCCGGGCCGCGCTCGAGGAAGCCGATCTTCTTCGGGCGGGACGAGTTGGTGAAGTCCCACACCTGGATGCCGCCCATGTACCAGGCCTGGACCATGATGTCCCTGCCCGGCACCGGGATCAGCGAGCCGTTGTGTGCGACGCAGTTCTCGTCGTCGGTCTGGACGCGGTCGATCTTGAAGTAGCTCTTGAACACCAGCTTGCGGTTGTCGCCGCGGCCGACGATGTCGTAGATGCCGTCCGCGCCGCGCTCTGGGCCGATCTCGGGGTTGCACGTCGCCGCGCCGCCGCCGCCGAGCTCGTCGGTGAAGACGACCTTGGTGCCCGAGTTGTTGAACGTGGCCGAGTGCCAGAACGCGAAGTTGGTGGCGTCCTCGACCCGGTTGATCACCCGCGGTGCGACGCGGTTGGAGATGTCGAACAGGACACCGTCACCCATGCAGGCGCCGGCGGCCAGGTCCTTCTCCGGGTACGCGGTGATGTCGTGGCAGCCGGAGGTGTCGACACCGCCGGGGTTGCCGATGCCGGTGCCGGGGCCGGTGTAGCCGCCGTCCGGGAACAGCACCGGCGTGGCCGCGACCTTGGCGGCCGTCGGGTGGCGCAGCGGCACCTCGACGATCGAGATCAGGTCGTGCGGCGGCTGGCAGTCCGAGATCGTCGGCGACGGGCTGTAGGACGACACGTACAGGTACGCGGTCCTGCGGTCCTTCGACGGCACGAGCGTGTGCGTGTGCGAGCCGCACTTGGTCGCGACGGACTTGATGTACCGCGGCGCCCGCTTGTCGGACACGTCGAAGATCTTGATGCCCTCCCAGTACGGCTTGGAGCCGTCGGACTGGGAGGTCGACGTGCAGGAGTCGTCGCTGCGGCGTGAGTCCGTGGACACGAACAACAGGTTCCCCATGATGGAGATGTCGTTCTGCGATCCCGGGCACAGGACCTGGCTGACGATCCTGGTCTGCTTCGGCTGCTTGATGTCGTAGATGGTGAAGCCGTCGTAGTTGCCGACGAACGCGTAGCGTCCCTGGAACGCGATGTCGGTCCCCACGGACGTCGAGTTCGCCAGTGGCGCCGTCTGCGGGATGTTCAGCTCGTGCTTCATGTTCGGGCTGCTGACGATCTCGTCCGGCGCCGGGAAGTCCTGGGCCGCCGCCCCGGGGGCGGTGATCACGCCGAGAGCCAGCGTGGCCGCGCCGAGCGCGGCGACTGACACTCTTCGGCGCCAGCCATGCAGGGTCGAGCTCACGACAGGGGTCCCCTCCTCGTGTCGTTGGGATGGCACATTATGAACAGGTCAGTCAGGAATAAACTAGATCTAATCGGAGGATCTGGCGCTAGATGGGAAAACGTTTTCCTGTGAACGAGACATACGGGACCTTCCGGCACGTCGTGGCCGGTCTCGGCGCACTGTTCGCCATCGGTCTGCTGGCCGCGTGCACCACGGAGACGCCGCCGCCCGCCAACCCAGGACCGGTGATCGTGCCCGGTAAACCGGGGGAGGAGGCCAGCACCATCCCGCCGGGGCAGGCCACCGGGATCCCCGAGACACCACCCAACGACGCCGACGTCGAGTTCGTCCAGAACATGATCGTCCACCACCAGCAGGCGGTCTGGATGGCCGAGCTGGCTCCCGAGCGGGCCTCGTCGCGGGACGTCCGGGAGTTCGCCGACCGCATCAAGGACGTCCAGGGGCTCGAGATCGACATGATGAACCGCTGGCTGTCCCAGCACGCGGTCCCGACGGTCGACCCGACCGCGCCGGGCCACGGCCACGGCGGCGGCGACGCGTCGATGCCGGGTATGCCCACCCAGGAGCAGCTCGACGAGCTGGAGAACGCGAAGGGTGAGGACTTCGACCGGCTGTGGCTGCGGCTGATGATCGCGCACCACCAGGGCGCGCTGACCATGGCCGAGACGGTCCGGACCTCGGGTGTCGACGTGCGGGTGCAGGAGATGGCCGACGACGTCGTCGTCGAGCAGACCGACGAGATACAGCGCATGCAGCGCTGGCTGAACGGCTGAGGCGTGCGCACCTGCGGAGAACCGCAGTCGAACCATGCGGAAACCCGCAGGCCACCGCCGGGCACGGCTCGATAGCATCGGGGGCACCACGAGTCGATCCCCTCGAGCCAACCAGGAGTAACCGTGTCCGAGTCGCGTCCGCCTGCCGCCGAACCCACCCCGCGCGTGGTGGTGCCGGCCGGCACCACGGCGGGCGCCGCGGTCCGCGAGGCCGGTCTTCCTGGCAAGGGGCCGGACGCGGTGATCGTGGTGCGGGACGTCGACGGCCGCCTTCGTGACCTGTCGTGGACCCCGGAGGCCGATGCCCAGGTGGAGCCGGTCGCCGCCGACTCCGAGGACGGTCGCGCGGTCATCCGTCACTCGGCCGCGCACGTGCTGGCCCAGGCCGTGCAGCAGCAGTTCCCGGAGGCCAAGCTCGGCATCGGCCCGCCGGTCCGGGACGGCTTCTACTACGACTTCGACGTCGACAAGCCGTTCACCCCGGAGGACCTCCAGGCGCTCGAGAAGCGCATGAAGCAGATCGTGAAGGCGTCCCAGCGCTTCTCCCGCCGGGTCGTCGAGTCGGTCGACGCCGCCAAGGACGAGCTGGCGAAAGAGCCCTACAAGCTGGAGCTGGTCGACCTCAAGTCCGACGTGGACACCGACGAGGTGATGGAGGTCGGCGCCGGCGAGCTGACCATCTACGACAACCTCGACCCGCGCAGCGGCGAGCAGGTCTGGGGCGACCTGTGCCGCGGGCCACACGTGCCGACCACCAAGCACATCCCGGCGTTCAAGTTGACCCGGGTCGCCGCCGCGTACTGGCGGGGCAGTGAGAAGAACCCGCAGCTCCAGCGCATCTACGGCACCGCGTGGGAGTCGCAGGAGGCCCAGGACGCCTACCTCGAGCGGCTGGCGGAGGCCGAGCGGCGCGACCACCGCAGGCTGGGTGTCGAGCTCGACCTGTTCTCCTTCCCGGAGGAGATCGGCTCCGGGCTGCCGGTCTTCCACCCGCGGGGCGGCATCATCCGGCGTGAGCTGGAGAACTACTCGCGGCGCCGGCACGAGGAGTCAGGCTACGAGTTCGTGAACAGCCCGCACATCACCAAGAGCGGGTTGTTCTACACCTCCGGGCACCTGCCGTACTACGCGGAGACCATGTTCCCGCCCCTCAAGCTGGAGGGCGAGGAGTACTACCTCAAGGCCATGAACTGCCCGATGCACCACCTGATCTTCCGGTCGCGCGGGCGGTCCTACCGGGAGCTGCCGCTGCGGCTGTTCGAGTTCGGCACCGTGTACCGGTACGAGAAGTCGGGCGTGGTCCACGGCCTCACCCGGGTGCGCGGCCTCACCATGGACGACTCGCACATCTACTGCACCAAGGAGCAGATGCCCGGCGAGCTGCGTTCGCTGCTGCGGTTCGTCCTGGACCTGCTGGCCGACTACGGTCTGTCGGACTTCTACCTGGAGCTGTCCACCAAGGGTGACACCGGCAAGTTCATCGGCTCCGACGACGAGTGGGCGGAGGCCACCGAGACCCTGCGCCAGGCCGCCGTCGACTCCGGTCTGGAGCTGGTGCCGGACCCGGGCGGCGCGGCCTACTACGGGCCGAAGATCTCGGTTCAGGCGAAGGACGCGATCGGCCGTTCCTGGCAGATGTCCACCATCCAGGTGGACTTCAACCACCCGAAGCGGTTCGAGCTGTCCTACACCGCCTCGGATGGTTCCCGCCAGCAGCCGGTGGTGCTGCACCGCGCCTTGTTCGGGTCGATCGAGCGGTTCTTCGGCGTGCTGACCGAGCACTACGCGGGCGCCTTCCCGGCGTGGCTCTCGCCCGTGCAGGCGGTGGGCATCCCGATCGCGGACGAGCACGTGCCGCACCTGCTCGACGTGGCCGAGAAGCTGCGGGCGCGGGGCATCCGCGTCGAGGTGGACACCTCCGACGACCGCATGCAGAAGAAGATTCGCAACCACACCACCCAGAAGGTGCCGTTCATGCTGCTCGCCGGCGGCAAGGACGTCGAGGCCGGCGCGGTGTCGTTCCGCTTCCGCGACGGGAGCCAGATCAACGGCATCCCGGTCGAGGCGGCCGTCGACGCGGTGATCGACTGGGTCGAGCGGCGAGAGAACGCGTCGCCGTCGGCCGACGTGGTCAAGGTCTCGCAGTAGGTTCGGCCGGTTGCCCGGTTGCCCGGAGGGCCGGGGGCCGGGGGCCGGTCGGCCTCGGGTGGAGGAGGGGTTCGTCAAAGTCGTTGGGAGCTGGTGGTGTAGCGCTGTGCGAGGGACGCGGGCCTGGTCAGCCTGGCTGCCTCGCGGGGCGCCGGGCCCGCAGCGGCCGGCGGGCAACCCCACTGTCTCGAAAGACGCTCTCAGGGCATCGCCGTTGTCATGAACGACGCGCTCAAGACGTTCAACGACATGAAAGCGTCCCTCAAGACAGTGCCGAGGGGCACCAAACGGGCGCGGGCCGGGCGTTCGGAGGTCCCAAAAGGACCCTCGGGACATCGGCCCATACGGGCGGCGCCCGCACCGATCGACACAGCACCGCTCCGGGGTGATGGCCGCCGCAGAGCGCCTGCCCGCAGAAACACGACTTTGACGGAGCCCCCGGGTCGGGGAGGGGCCGGCTGAGCAGGTGGTCGGGTCGGGTGGTGCCGTTGTGGGATTGCCCGCCTCGGCCTGCTGTGGCGCGCGAACCGAACACTAGGATCGGTGCATGAGCGGAGCCTGCGAAGCGAATCATCGATATGCAGGTGAGGGGACGGCATGACCGGTCCGGAGTTCGTCGAGCAGGAAGGCGTCGGCGTGCCCGACACGTTGCAGCGCCTGTGGACCCCGCACCGGATGGCCTACATCAGGGGCGAGAACAAACCGGAGGGTTCGGAAGCCGACGGGTGCCCGTTCTGCCAACTGCCGGCACTGGACGACGCCGACGCGCTGATCATCGCGCGTGGGGTGCTCGTGTACGGGGTGCTGAACCTCTACCCGTACAACCCGGGGCATCTGATGGTGGTGCCGTACCGGCATGTGGCGGACTACACGGAACTGACGCCGAAGGAAACGGTCGAGCTGGCGGAGTTCACCCAGAAGGCCATGATCGTCGCCCGGTCGGTGTCGTCGCCGCACGGGTTCAACGTCGGCATGAACCAGGGAGTGATCGCGGGCGCGGGCATCGCGGCGCACCTGCACCAGCACGTGGTGCCCAGGTGGGGCGGCGACTCGAACTTCATGCCGGTGATCGGTCAGACGAAGGTGCTGCCGCAGCTGCTGGGTGAGACCCGCGCTCTGCTCGCGAAGGCCTGGGCCGAAACGCAGTGAAGGACCCCTCCGACGAGGAGGGGTCCTTCACGTGGAACCGGAGTCGGGCTCAGGCCTCCTGACGGAGGTTCGCCTCGACCTCGACGTGGATCTCGATCTTGTCGCTGACGATGGCGATGCCGTTCTGGACGCCCTCGAAGTTGACGTTGAAGTCCTTGCGGTTGATGACCGCGCTGCCGGAGAAACCGGCCACGGTGCCACCGGAGAGCGGGTTCTCGCCGATGCCGTTCACCTCGAAGGTCAGCGGCACGACCTTGGTGACGCCCTTGAGCGTCAGCTCACCGTCGAGGACGAACTTGTCGCCGTCCTGGCGGGCGCCGGTCGCCTTGTAGGTCATGGTCGGGTAGGTCTCGACCTCGAAGAAGTCGGCGGAGCGCAGGTGGCCGTCGCGCTGCTCCTGGTTCGTGGTGATCGAGTTGAGCTCGACGCTGATGTCGACCGAGGACTCGAGAGGGTTCGCCGCGGTGACGATGCTGCCCGAGAACTCGGCGAACCGCCCGCGGACCTTCGTGACGACGAGGTGGCGGACGACGAAGCCGACCTCCGAGTGCGCCGGGTCGATGTCCCAGGTGCCGGCGACGTAGCCCGGGATCTCGAGGGCGGTGGTGCTCATGTGAAAGGTCCTCCGATGAAGATTGTTGAACGATCAGTTATTGAGCGATCAACCGCGACCCTACACCTGCATGATTGAGAGTTCAACAAGTACACTGTGAGGTATGTCCGAGACGCGATGGTTGACCGACCACGAGCAGCAGATCTGGCGCTCGTTCCTGTCGGCGACCCTTGGGCTGACCGACGCTCTTGCCCGGCAGCTCCAACGGGAAGCCGGGATGCCGCATGCCTACTACGAGATTCTCGTCGCCCTGTCCGAGGCGCCGGACCGCACACTGCGCATGAGTGAGCTGGCCGGCATCCGCGGCTCTTCGCGCAGCCGCCTGTCCCATGCGATCGCCCGTCTGGAGGAGGCCGGCTGGGTACGCCGCCGCGGCTGCCCGACCGACAAGCGCGGCTCGTACGCGATCCTCACAGACAAGGGTTTCGCCGCGCTGGAGTCCGCGGCACCGGGGCACGTGACCGAGGTCCGCGAGAAGCTGTTCGACCAGCTCACCCCGGAGCAGGTCGAGCAGCTCGGTGAGATCAGCATGGCCATACAGCGTGGTCTGGGCGGGGCTCCGCAACTCACCTGCCCGAACCTGACCGCGAACGGCCGAGCCCAAACCGCGGACACCAGACACTGACCTCGCGTGTCCAACACTCCAGACCCGCGTGTCCAACGCGGGAGACCTGCGAGTTCGACAATCACGCTCGATCGGGAACGAGTGAGCGGCGAGAGCCGGACAAACACCGTCCGTTAGGCTGCCAGCGCACCTGTCGCCGCACGTCGTGAGGCTCGTCCGCCCCATGCTGAACATCTTTGCCAGAGCCTCGGTCTCGCGGGTCACCGATCCGATCGGCGCCGTGCTGGTCCGGGTCGGGTTGACGCCCAACGGGATGACCGTCGTCGGCACCGTGGGCGCGATCGGGGGCGCGCTCTGGCTGTTCCCCACCGGGCATCTGCTGGCCGGCACGTTCGTGGTGTGGGGCTTCGTCATGCTCGACCTGCTCGACGGCGCCATGGCCCGTGCTCAGGGCGGCGGCACGAAGTTCGGTGGTGTGCTCGACTCGACCTGCGACCGGCTCGCCGACGGTGCGTTGATGGCCGCGATCGGCTGGTACGCGTTCGAGGTCGCCGACCGGCCGTCGCTGGGTGCGGCCGCGCTCATCTGCCTGGTGCTTGGGCAGGTCATCTCCTACATCAAGGCACGTGCCGAGGCCTCCGGGCTGTCGGCGAACGTCGGGCTCGTCGAGCGGGCGGAGCGGCTGATCATCGCGCTGGTGGGTACCGGGCTCCAGGGGTTCGGCGTGCCCTACGCGGTGGACGTCGCGTTGTGGCTGCTCGTCGCGGGATCGGTCATCACGGTGGGGCAGCGGCTGGTCGCGGTGCGGCAGTCGGCGGCGGGGGCGTGAGGTCGATGGGCCACGGGCGTCCTGCTGAACGGAGAGAGGCAGGTTGACGCGTACATGACGTTCGTTCACCGATTGTCCGACCTCGCGTACGGGGCAGGCTGGGGTGTCGTGCGCGGGCTGCCAGAGCCGATGGCACGCGGGATGTTCCGGTCCTTCGCCGACCTCGCCGTTCGGCGCAACGGACCGAGCGTCCAGCAGATGCGCCGCAACTACGCACGCGTCGTCCCGAAGGCGGGCGGCGCCGAGCTGGATGAACTGGTCCGCGCGGGGGTCCGCTCCTATGCCAGGTACTGGATGGAGACGTTCCGCCTGCCGGCCATGGACCACAAGGAGATCTACCGCCGCGTCAACGACGTGATGGTCGGTATGCCGCTGATCGAGGCGGCACTCGAACGTGGCAAGGGTCTCGTCCTCGCGCTGCCCCACACCGGCAACTTCGACGTCTCCGGCATCTGGCTCGTCGGTCACCAGGGGCCGTTCACCACGGTCAACGAGCGGCTGAAGCCAGAGTCGCTCTACCAGCGGTTCGTCGACTACCGCGAGTCGCTCGGGTTCGAGATCCTGCCCAGCGAGGGCGGCGCCTACCGGATACTGATGGAACGCCTGCGAGCCAACAAGCTGGTCTGCCTGGTCGCCGACCGCGACCTGTCCAAGCGGGGCATCCCGGTCACCTTCTTCGGTGAGGAGACCCGCATGCCCGCTGGGCCGGCACGGCTGGCGGCGGTCACCGGGGCGCAGCTTTTGATCGCGGACAACCAGTTCACCGACGACGGCTGGAGTCTGCGGATCCACACCCCCATCCAGGTGCACGGCCGCGAGGATGTGCCGGCGGCGACCCAACGCATGGCCGACGCCTTCGCCGCGGACATCGCCACGCACCCCACCGACTGGCACATGATGCAGAAGCTGTGGCTCGCGGACCTTGACGAGGACCGGCAAAGGGCTTTGCAGGAGTCCCCGTGAAGATCGGGATCGTGTGTCCGTACTCCTTCGAGGTTCCCGGAGGGGTGCAGTCGCACGTCGTCGACCTGGCCAAGGCGCTGCGGCGGCGCGGGCACCAGGTCGACGTGCTCGCGCCGGCCGACGAGGACACCCCGCTGCCGGACTTCGTCAGCCCCACCGGGCGTGCGGTCAGCATTCCGTACAACGGCTCGGTGGCGCGGCTCTCGTTCGGGCCCGTCTCCTACACCAGGGTGCGGCGGTGGATCCGCGACCACGACTTCGACGTGCTGCACCTGCACGAGCCGACCACGCCGAGCCTGTCGCTGTTGGCACTGATGATCGCCGACGGTCCGATCGTGGCCACCTTCCACACCTCCACCGACCGGTCCCGCACGCTCAGCGCGTTCCAACCCGTGCTGCGGCCGTTCCTGGAGCGGATCACCGCGCGTATCGCGGTCTCCGCGCTCGCCAGGCGGGTGCAGGTGGAGCACCTCGGCGGGGACGCGGTCGAGATCCCGAACGGCGTGGACGTCGACTTCTTCGCGGACGCCGAGCCGCTGCCCGGCTACCCGCGCGACGGCGGCACGATCGGGTTCGTCGGCCGGTTCACCGAGCCACGCAAGGGGATGCCGGTCCTGCTGGGCGCGCTCAGGATCCTCGCGCCGGAGTTGGAGAACCTGCGTTTGCTGGTGGTGGGCGGCGGCGATCAGGACGAGCTGCGGCGCCAGGCCGGGCCGGCGCTCGCGGAACGCATGAACCTGCTCGGCCAGGCCGACGACGTGGTGAAGGCCCGCGCGCTGCGCAGCGTGGACGTGTACTGCGCGCCCAACACCGGCGGGGAGAGCTTCGGCATGATCCTCACCGAGGCGATGTCCGCCGGCGCGGCGGTGGTCGGCAGCGATCTCGACGCGTTCCGGCGCGTGCTCGACGACGGTCGCGCCGGTGTGCTGTTCCCCGTCGGGAACCCGGCCGCACTGGCGGAAGCGTTGCGCGGCATGCTTGTTTCCCCGCAGCGGCGCGCCGAGTACGTCGCCACCGCACGCCGGCGCGTGGCGGCTTTCGACTGGACGGTGCTGTCCGGTCAGGTGCTGCGGGTGTACGAGCAGGCGATCGCCGCCGACCCACGGCGGATCGTCGAGACAGCTGTCGAGTCTGGTGAGGAAGTGTCGTGACGGGGTTGGTGACCACGCTCGTCGTTGTCGTCGTGGTGGCCTTGGTGATCATGTGGTTGGCGGCCACCGCGAACCGGCTCGACCGGTTGCACGTGCGCACCGACGCGGCATGGGCGGCACTGGAGGCGGCACTGGCGCGCCGGGCTGTGGTGGCGCGCGCGGTCGCGGCGGCCATCCGCCTTGACGACGTCGGCGCGGACCGGCTGCGAGCCGAGGCGGAACGTGCCGAGGTCGCCCCGCGTGACGAGCGGGAGGAGGCGGAGAACCGGCTGTCGCTTCAGCTCGCGGCCGTCGACCGGGCCAAGCTGCCGCTCGCGCTGACCGCCGAGCTGATCGACGCCGAGCACCGCCTGGTGATCGCCCGCCGAGTCCACAACGACGCCGTGCGCGACACGCTCACCCAGCGGCGGCGCCGGCTGGTCCGGTGGCTGCGGCTGGCCGGGACGGCACCACAACCGGAGTACTTCGAGATCGTCGAGCCGGCGCTGTCGGACGAGGCGGACACCCCGCTGCCGCGCCCGTCGGCACGCGTGCTGCTGCTCGACGCCGAGCGGCGCGTCCTGCTGTTCAACGGCCACGACCCGCTCCGCCCGGACGCCAGGTTCTGGTTCACCGTCGGCGGCGGGGTCGAGCCGGGGGAGGACCTCCGCTCGGCGGCACTGCGTGAGCTGGTCGAGGAGACCGGCGTGAAGCTGGCCGACGACGACCTCGTCGGCCCGGTGTGGCGGCGCCGGGTGGCGTTCAGCTTCGACGGCCGGACCTACGACGGCGAGGAGTGGTTCTTCGTCGCCGATCTCGTCGACCGGGTGGACGTGGACACGTCCGGCTTCACCGAGCTGGAGGCCCGCACGGTCGACGGCCACCGCTGGTGGTCGGTCGAGGACCTGCGCCGCACCGAGGAGACGATCTATCCGGTCCAGCTGTCGACCCTGCTGCCGGACGTGCTGTCGAGGAAATGGGACGGCACGGTCAGAACCGTTCGCTGACCGTGCCGTTGCCCGAAACCTGTCTAGGTGACGTGGGCCGCCAGTGACTCCGGCAGTGGGTCGTACCTCACGAAGGTTCTCGTGAAGGTCGCTGAGCCCGAGGTCATCGAGCGCAGGTCGATCGCGTAGCGCAGCAGTGCGGTGGCGGGGACCTCGGCGCGCACGATGCTGTAGCCGGGACGCTCGTCCGCCTCGGTGCCGAGCACGCGGCCGCGTCGGGAGGACAGGTCGCCCAGCACCGTGCCGAGGTGTTCGTCCGGTAGTCGCACGGCCACTTCGTCCACCGGTTCCAGCAGCGACACCCGGCCGTTCGCCGCGGCGTCCTTCAGCGCCAGGGAGCCGGCTGTCTGGAACGCCGCGTCGGAGGAGTCCACGCTGTGTGCCTTGCCGTCGAACAGCGTCACGCGGATGTCCACCACCGGGTAGCCACCGCTCAGGCCCTTCGTCATCTGGGCGCGGACACCCTTCTCCACCGACCCGATGAACTGCGACGGCACCGCGCCGCCGACCACCTTGTCCACGAACTCGAACCCGGAGCCGACCGGCAGTGGCTCGACGTCGACGTCACACACGGCGTACTGCCCGTGCCCGCCGGACTGCTTGACGTGCCGTCCCTTGCCGCGGGCCGGCTTCGCGAACGTCTCCCGCAGCGCCACCTTCACCGGTTCGGTGTCCACGTCGGCGCCACCGGCCCGCAGCCGGGCAAGCACGACGTCCGCGTGGGCCTCGCCCATGCACCACAGCACGAGCTGGTGGGTCTCCGCGTTGCGTTCCAGCCGCAGCGTCGGGTCGCCTGCCACGAGCCGGTTCAGGTTGCGGGACAACGCGTCCTCGTCGCTGCGGGTCTTGGCGACCACGGCGACCGGCAGCAGCGGTTCTGGCATCGTCCACGGCCGCATCAGCAGCGGCTTGTCCGGGCTGGACACCGTGTCGCCGGTCTCCGCGGAGCCCAGCTTGGTGAGCGCGCAGATGTCACCGGCCACGCAGTGCGACACCTCGCGCAGGTTCGAGCCGAGCGGTGAGTAGATGTGCGCGACCCGCTCGTCCACGTCGTGGTCCTCGTGGCCGCGGTCCGCCATGCCGTGCCCCGAGATGTGGACCGGCCGCTCCGGCCGCAGCGTCCCGGAGAACACCCGGACGAGTGACACGCGGCCGACATAGGAGTCGATGGCGGTGCGCACGACCTCGGCCACGAGCGGGCCGTTGGGGTCGGCGGTGAACGTGCCGGAGCCGTTGCCGTTGACCTCGGTGACGTCCGGCACGGCGTGTTCCAGCGGGGACGGGAACGCGCCGGTCAGTGCCTCGAGCAGCTCCGCGAGACCGACACCCGAAAAGGCGCAGACAGGGATGACCGGGTGGAAGGAACCGCGCGCGACGGCGGTCTCGAGGTCGGAGATCAGCGTCTCGGGGTCGAGCTCCTCGCCTTCGAGGTAGCGGTCCATGAGGGTCTCGTCCTCGCTCTCGGCGATGATGCCCTCGATGAGCTCGTTGCGTGCCTCGTCGATGAGCGCGAGGTCGGCCTCGTCCGGTTCGCTGGCCGTGGGCGGGTAGCCGTTCGAGTAGTCGAAGAACCGGCGCGTGATGAGGCCGAGCAGCCCGGCCTTCCCGCCGGTGGCCGGGAGGTACAGCGGCATCACGCCGGCACCGAACGCCTCCTGGCACGCCCGTATCTCGGCCATCACGTCCGCGCGCTGGTGGTCCATCCTGGCGATCACCACGGCGCGGGGCATGCCGACCGCGGCACACTCCGCCCACAGCGCGATGGTCGCCGGGTCGACGCCCTCGGCCGCGCACACCACGAACAGCGCCGCGTCGGCGGCACGTAGACCGGCGCGCACCTCGCCGACGAAGTCCGCGTACCCCGGGGTGTCGATCAGGTTGATCTTGACGTCGCCATGCACGAGTGGCGCGACCGACAGGCCGACCGAGCGCTGCTGGCGCTGGGCCGCCGGGTCGTGGTCGCACACGGTCGTGCCTTCGGTTACCGTGCCCGCCCTGCTGATCACGCCCGCCGCCGCGAGCAGGCCTTCTGTCAGGGTCGTCTTCCCGGAGCCGGACGGCCCCACGAGAACGATGTTGCGCACTTTGGCCGGGTCGTCTACAGCGACCGCGGCTCCGCCATCACCGTTCTCGGAGTGCTTGCTGCCCATGCCACTCACCCTTTCCCCATGACCGCACTGTCAGCCGGGTTTCGGTGTGTCTGTTATGTGCCCGATCTCACACCTGTTTACCAGGTCAGACAACCCCAAGCAGAAAAGTGGCCTGGCGAATCACCGCCGAATTGGCCGCCTGGTGATAGCCACATGGCACCTACACTGGATGAGGAATCCACAGAGGAGGGATGTATCCGTGAGCGAGGTTTCGACCGACGCGGTGACCGGAACCGCACGTGTCAAGCGCGGCATGGCCGAGATGCTCAAGGGCGGCGTGATCATGGACGTGGTCACCCCGGACCAGGCGAAGATCGCCGAGGATGCCGGCGCCGTCGCGGTCATGGCGCTCGAGCGGGTCCCGGCGGACATCCGGGCGCAGGGCGGCGTGGCGCGGATGAGCGACCCCGACCTCATCGACGGGATCATCAACACCGTGTCCATTCCGGTGATGGCCAAGGCGCGTATCGGCCACTTCGTCGAGGCGCGCGTGCTGCAGGCGCTCGGCGTCGACTACGTCGACGAGTCCGAGGTGCTGACGCCCGCCGACTACGCCAACCACATCGACAAGTGGCAGTTCACCGTGCCGTTCGTGTGCGGCGCCACCAACCTGGGCGAGGCGCTGCGCCGGATCACCGAGGGCGCGGCCATGATCCGGTCCAAGGGTGAGGCCGGCACCGGTGACGTGTCCAACGCGACCACCCACATGCGCAAGATCCGCGCCGAGATCAAGCGGCTGACGTCGCTGCCCGAGGACGAGCTGTACGTCGCGGCCAAGGAGCTGCAGGCGCCGTTCGAGCTGGTCAAGGAGGTGGCGCAGCGCGGCAAGCTGCCGGTGGTGCTGTTCACCGCTGGCGGCATCGCCACCCCGGCCGACGCGGCCATGATGATGCAGCTCGGCGCCGAGGGCGTGTTCGTCGGCTCCGGCATCTTCAAGTCGGGCGACCCGGCCAGGCGCGCCGAGGCCATCGTGAAGGCCACCACCTTCCACGACGACCCGGACGTGATCGCGAAGGTGTCGCGCGGCCTCGGCGAGGCCATGGTCGGCATCAATGTGGAAGATGTCCCCGAGCCGCACCGCCTGGCCGAACGCGGCTGGTGACTTACACGTGCTCTGACACCAGCACCGCTGTGGTGCCGGGGTCGAGCGCCTCGAAGATGTGGGGGAGGTCGCCCGGGTAGGCGATGTAGTCGCCCGGGCCGACCTCGACCGGGTCGTCGGCGAGGCCCAGTCGGGCACGGCCCGAGCACAGCACCACGTGCTCGACCACGCCCGGCATGTGTGGTTCGGACTCGCGGATGGAGCCGGGCTCCGCGGAGAGCTGGTAGAGGTCGCGGCGGGCGTTGGGCGGGCTGGCCGACAGCACGGTGGCCACGTAGTGCGCCCGTTCCGAGTAGATCATGGGGCCCTCGCCGGCGCGGATGATCTGCACCTTCGGCCGTACCGGCTCGACCAGGCTGGCGAACGGGACGTCCAGGGCGACCGACAACGCCCACAGCGTCTCGACGCTCGGGTTCCCGGTCGCGGCCTCCAGCTGTGACAGCGTGGACTTCGCGATGCCGGCCCGTTTGGCCAGCTCGGACAGCGACAGCCCGGCACGTTCCCGCTCGCGGCGCAGCGAGAACGCGATGGTGTCGAGCGGCGCCTGTGCCATAGACCACTCCCGTTCGTCATATCGGACCGATCGTTCGCCTTGACGAACGCTCAGCCTGCTGTTCACTATAGAATCCATGCGTTCGATCTGGCGAACACTCACTCCATCCTTACAACGGGACATGGTGGCCATGGCCGGCGCGATCGCGGTCATCGGCTTGTCGTTCGGCGCGATCGCCGTGGCCAGCGGGCTGGACTGGTGGATGCCCACGGTGATGTCCGTGCTGGTGTTCGCCGGCGGATCGCAGTTCATGGTGGTCGGCGTCGTGGCGGCGGGCGGTGGGCTGGTCGCCGCCGTGGTGGGCGCGCTGGTCCTCAACGCCCGGCACCTGCCGTTCGGGCTGGCGGTCGGCGACATGATGGGCCGCGGGAAGGTCGCCAGGCTGGTCGGCGCGCACCTCCTCATCGACGAGTCGGTGGCCTTCGCGATGGCCCAGAAGGATCCGGCCAGGGCGCGGGCGGTGTTCTGGTTCCTTGGCACGACCGCGTTCGTGGTGTGGAACATCGGCACGATCGTGGGCGCGGCGGCCGGCCAGGTGATCGGCGACTCGGACGCGTTCGGCCTGGACGCCGCGTTCCCGGCCGGGCTGCTGGCTCTGGTGCTGCCGGCGCTGAAGAACACACGGACACGCAACGCGGCACTGCTCGGCGCGGCCGTCGCAGTGGCGACCACACCGTTCCTGCCGGCCGGGGTGCCGGTGCTGTTGGCCCTGGTTGGGCTGGTGGCACTGATCCCGGCGCCGGAGAAGAAGGAGGAGGTGCCCGCATGAGTGTCCCTTTCGCTCGGACTCGTCGGCGAAAGTTGTCCACAGGCCCCCGCGACCAGGGGTTTTGTCTCTGTCGCTTGGTACGATGGCCTCGGGGTGGCCCCCCGGGTACGGGTGGGGGATGCATACGCAACCATCTGGGCGGCGTTGATCAAGAAAGCTTGGTCGGGGTGGCGGCATGACACTCCCTGTTCCAACCTCAGGATCGAAATCAGGCCCCGGGTTTTCCAGCCGTACCTCAGGGGAACGTGACGCGAGCCGGTCGCAGGTACGTGACCGAACAGAACCGTCTGTCCCCAACGCGACCAACACCGTGAACTCCGGGGAGGCGGAACAGCCATGACCATCACCGCTGTTCTCGTGCTCGCCGCCGGCACCTACGCCTTCCGGTTGGCCGGTCCGCTCCTGCGGGAGCGGCTGGCCAGGGCCCACGGCGGTGAGGCCGAGCTGCCGCCGCGGCTCAGCGAGGTGCTGTCCACCGCCGCCACCGTGCTGCTCGTCGCCCTGATCGCGACCACGACGCTCACCGACGCCGGCTCGTTCGCCGGGATCGCCCTGCCGGCCGGGGTGCTCACGGGTGGTGTGCTGGCCTGGCGGAAGGCGCCGTTCGTGATCGTGGTCGTCGCGGCCGCCGTGGTCGCGGCCGGGCTGCGGGCGCTCGGCGTGCCCTAAGTAAGCTGGAGTAACAGGAGGTCAACAGGTGTCCGCTGGTCCGCTCATCGGTGTGCTCGCGTTGCAGGGTGACGTGCGCGAGCACGTTGGCGCGCTCCGGGACGCCGGCGCGCGCGCGACGACCGTGCGCCGGCCGGCCGAGTTGTCCGAAGTAGACGGTCTGGTCCTGCCGGGCGGCGAGTCGACCACGATGTCGCGGCTGCTCGACACTTTTGACCTGCTGACCCCGCTCCGGGAGCGCATCGCGGCCGGTATGCCCGTCTACGGCTCGTGCGCCGGCATGATCCTGCTCGCCGCCAAGGTGCTCGATGGTCGCGAGGACCAGCACCAGCTCGGTGGCCTGGACATGATCGTGCGGCGGAACGCGTTCGGCCGGCAGGTCGACTCGTTCGAGGAGGACCTGGACTTCGCCGGTGTCGATGGCGGTCCCGTGCACGCCGTGTTCATCCGTGCGCCGTGGGTCGAGTCGGCCTCGCCGGAGGTCGAGGTGCTCGCTCGGGTGAGCGACACCCCGCAGGTCCCGGGTGGAGAGGCGGCCGCCGGTAGGATTGTCGCGGTCCGGCAGGGACCCGTGCTGGCCACGGCGTTCCACCCGGAGCTGACTGGGGACACGCGGGTACACAGACTGTTCGTAGAAATGGTGGAGGGTTTGTCGTGAGCGGCCACTCAAAATGGGCGACTACGAAGCACAAGAAGGCCGCACTTGATGCCAAGCGGGGCAAGCTCTTCGCCAAGCTGATCAAGAATATCGAGGTCGCGGCGCGGACCGGGGGCGGTGACCCCGACGGCAACCCGACGCTGTTCGACGCGATCCAGAAGGCGAAGAAGAACTCGGTCCCGCAGGACAACATCGAGCGCGCTCGCAAGCGCGGCGGTGGCGAGGAGGCCGGCGGCGCCGACTGGCAGACGATCATGTACGAGGGCTACGGCCCCAACGGCGTCGCCGTGCTGATCGAGTGCCTCACCGACAACCGCAACCGCGCCGCCAGCGAGGTCCGCACCGCGATGACCCGCAACGGCGGCAGCATGGCCGACCCCGGTTCGGTGGCCTACCTGTTCAACCGCAAGGGCGTCGTCCTCCTGCCGAAGAACGAGCTGACCGAGGACGACGTGCTGATGGCGGTCCTCGAGGCCGGCGCCGAGGAGGTCAACGACCTCGGTGAGAGCTTCGAGGTGGTCTCCGAGGCCACTGACCTCGTCGACGTGCGCAAGGCGCTGCAGGACGCCGGCTACGACTACGAGTCGGCCGAGGCGAGCTTCCTGCCGTCGGTCAGCGTGCCGCTGGACGCCGACGCCGCCCGCAAGGTCTTCCGGCTGATCGACGCGCTCGAAGACAGCGACGACGTGCAGAACGTGTACGCCAACTTCGATGTCTCGGACGACGTCATGGCCGAGGTTGATGCATAGTCCTGGCTTGGCAACGCCGGCGCTGGTCGGTCTCACCGCGTGGCGGCTGGTGGTCGCCGCGTGCGGCTTCGTCGGCTTCGGGGCCGCCGTCGCGGTGATGGCCGACCCGTGGCCGGCGCTGTCGCAGCAGGCGAGCCTGCTCACCGGCGTCGTGTACGTCGTGCTCGCGCTGTACCCGCTGTTCACCCGGGCCGACCTGCCGGGCTCGACGTGGTTGCGGGGTGCCGTCTGCGTCCTGCTGCTGCTCGTCGCCGGCACCTACATGAGCCTGATGGAGGGTGATCTCGGCAGCGTCCACTCGCTGTTCGAGCACATGCTCACCCCGCTCGTCGTGCTGGCCGACTGGGTGCTGGTCGGCGGCGGCCAGGCACAGCGGGTGCGGTGGTGGTTCCCGGTGTCGTGGCTGGTGTTCCCGCTCGCCTACCTCGGATACTTCCTCGTGGAGCGGCCACACCTGTACCGCGCGTTCCTCGACCCGGACGACAGCGGCTTCGCCGGCACGGTCGCCGCGTTCATGGTGGCGATCCTCGCCGCCGGGTTCGCGCTGTGCGGCATCGCGAAGGTGCGGGCATGGACGGGTTGAGCGAGGAGGACCAGCGGCTGCGTGACTTCCTGATCGCGCAGGCCGACGCCCACGGTCATGCCATCGTGGAGGTCGCCGGCGACAAGGACGGCGCGCCGTACACGTTCTCCGTCGGGGCGTGGCGCAGGCACGGCGTGCCGGAAGCGGTCACGATCGGCCTGCCCGAGGGCGCGGGACGGTTCCTCGTGGACACCTACATCCAGCGCGCGAGCCAGGGCGAGCGGTTCCCGCCGGGCCAGGTGTGGGACGACCTCCTCGAAGGCGTGCTGGTCACCGTCGAACGGGTCAACAAGGGCCACTACTTCGAGTTCTTCGGCAGCGCGTTCCTCGTTCACCCGGATGGTGACTTCGAGGCGATCCAGCTCATCACGGCCACCCCGCAGGACTACTGGCCATGGGAGGACGAGGCGCCAGCCGGGTTCGACCTGTGGCAACCGGTGCTCACCGAGAGCGGCCTGCCGGAGAGCTGGACCCCGGGGGTCAACGGGCCGTGACAGTCCACATCGGACCACTGGCGCCCGGGCACGCCGGTGAGGCACTGACGATCCAGCGCGCCGCCTACGTGACCGAGGCCCAGCACTACAACGCACCGCACATCCCGCCGCTGATGGAGACCGTCGCCGAGCTGCGCGCGGACCTCGAGTCCGGCGTGCTCGCGCTCGGCGCGTGGCTGGACACCCGGCTGGTCGGGTGTGTCCGCGGCCGGGTCGCCGGCGATCGCATGGAAGTGGCCAGGTTCGTCGTCGCTCCGGACACGCAGGGCCGGGGAATCGGCACCTTGCTTCTCAAAGCCGTGGAAGCCGCCGCGCCGCCGACGGTTCGTACCCTGTGGCTCGTCACCGGCGCCGCGAGCGAGGGAAACCTACGGCTCTACCGGCGATCGGGCTACGTGGTCGTCGGCAACCGGGCCGACTCGGCGGGCGTTCCGTTGTCCCTCTTGGAAAAACGCGTTTCCGACTGAAC
>NZ_DASUVO010000082.1:0-85427 GCF_036378875.1 Actinophytocola sp. | reverse complement strand
TCCACGCTAAGGAGACCAAGGAGGTCGAACGCCGCGGCGTCGACCTGGTGATGGCCCGCGAACGCGAACTCGGTCGCAAGCCCGTCGAACAGGCCTTCAACAACAAGGGCTTCGACATCCTTTCCACGGCGCCGAACGGCGACACCTACCGGATCGAAGTCAAAGCCCGCCTCGACGGCGCCAAGGACTTCTTCGTCACCCACAACGAGGTCATGACCGGCAAGAACGCCGTGCCCCGCTACCGCCTCGCACTCGTCAAAGTCGACCCGCGCGGCCCCCAACACGACGAGGTCCGCTACCTCGAAGACCCGTTCGCCACCACCAACCTCGGCGACTTCGAAGCCACAGGCATCCGGGGTGACTGGACCAAGACGTGGGCCAAGGGATCGGCACCGTTCTGATGTACGTTGGCCCGTTCATCCTGATCTCGTCGGGTACGTCGCTAGGTTTGTCCAGGAAGGTCGTGGCGCTTTGGCGCCGCCAGGTCATGCCCGCGAGGCGGGCCATGAGAGATCGAGGAACTGGTGCAGAAGCGGAAACTGATCGAGGTGGCACTGCCCCTAGAGGCGATCAACCGTGAGTCCGCACGGGAGAACTACATTTACCGTGGCAACCCCTCCTCGGTGCACAAGTGGTGGGCGCAGCGACCCCTCGCGGCGGCGAGGGCAGTGCTCTTTGCGCAGCTCGTCGACGACCCGAGTTCGCGGCCCGAGGAGTTCGCCACCGAGGAACTGCAGCGCAAGGAGCGCGAACGGCTGCACAACCTGATCGAGCGGCTCGTCGTGTGGGAAAACGTCCACGACGAAAAACTACTCGCCGAGGCCCACGCGGAGATTCTTAAGTCGACTGACGGCGACCCGCCGCCGCTCCTAGACCCCTTCGCCGGCGGCGGCACCATTCCACTTGAGGCGCAACGCCTCGGCCTGGAAGCACACGCCTCCGACCTCAACCCCGTCGCGGTCCTCATTAACAAGGCGCTCATCGAGATCCCGCCGAAGTTTCGTGACAAGCCGCCGGTGTTCCCCGGGCTAGCTGACTCCCAGATCCGGCCGTGGAAGGGCGCCGAAGGCCTCGCCGCCGACGTCCGCACTTACGGTGCCTGGATGCGTGACGAGGCCGAGAAGCGCATCGGCCACCTCTACCCCAAGGCGGTTCTCCCCGACGGCTCCAAGGCGACTGTTATCGCCTGGCTCTGGACCCGCACCGTGACCTGCCCCAACCCCGCCTGCGGCATCGAGATGCCCCTCGTCCGCTCCTGGTGGCTCGGCAAGAAGAAGGGCAAAGAAGCATACGCCGTCCCCTCGGTCGTTCCTGACCCGACTCATCCATCGGGGCACCGAGTGACGTTCGAGATCAGACATAGCAAGCCGGATACCCGAAGTGCTGCTGGCACGGTGTCTAAGACCGGCGCATGGTGTGTGTCCTGCGCGACAGCCGTCGACTTGTCGTACATTCGCGCTGAGGGACGAGAGGGCCGAATCGGCGCTCGCGTATTGGCCTCTGTAGCTGAGGGCAAGCGGGTGAGGGTCTATCTCCCGCCCACTGAGCGGGACACAGCGTCAGCGACCGTCGAACGTCCTGATGACGTGCCAGACGCGGCACTGCCGGACCAAGCCCTCGGGTTCAGGGTGCAAGCCTATGGCATGACCACCTGGGCCTCACTCTTCACCAATAGGCAGCTCGCCGCCGTCACCACCTTCTGTGACTTGGTGCATGACACCCGGGATCAGATCCTCAAGAACGGAGGACCGGGTGACTACGCAGATGCAGTGGCAACATTCCTCGCCTTTGCAGTCGACAAGCTCGCCGACTATGGCAACACCCTTGCCGTTTGGTATCCGAAGGAGGACCGCCCGAAGAATCTCTTCGCGCTGCAGACCCTACCGATGGTATGGGATTACCCAGAGGTCAATCCGTTCTGCGGCGTTGGTGGTTCATGGGAGCGTTGTGTCCAGGTCGTCAGCCAAGGCTTCGAGGAACTTGGTGGATCAGTCCCAGCGGTTGTGAGCCAAGGCTCCGCGTCGAGTCGATCGTACGATCAGATGCTTATCAGTACGGACCCTCCATACTACGACAACATCGACTACTCCGATCTTTCCGACTTCTTCTATGTCTGGCTACGGAGGTCGCTTCGTGCGATATATCCGTCGCTGTTGTCGACGATGCTGGTTCCAAAGGCCGAAGAATTAGTTGCCAACCCCTTCCGCCACGGAAGCAAGGGTGGCGCCGAAAAGTTCTTCGAGAATGGATTCCGAGACGTATTCGCCCGCGCAAGGAAATCGGCGCGTGATGATGCGCCAATCACCGTCTATTATGCCTTCAAGCAAAGCGATTCGGACGAATCTGGCGAGGCGTCAACCGGCTGGGAGACCCTCCTTGAAGGCATGATTCGGTCAGGGTGGGAGATCACGTCAACCTGGCCGCTTCGTAGCGAACGCGGTGGGCGATCGCGCGATATCGATTCGAACGCACTCGCCTCGTCGATCGTGCTGTCGCTGCGTCCTCGTCCCGAGGATGCGCCGACGACAGACCGTCGCGGGTTCATCGCAGCCTTGGAAGTGGAACTCCCCGATGCGCTGCGCAGGCTTCAGCAGGGTCAGATTGCGCCGGTGGATCTGCCGCAGGCGGCGATCGGGCCGGGGATGGCAGTGTTTAGCCGCTACGGCGGCGTGCTCGAGAACGACGGGTCGAGGATGACCGTCCGCTCGGCACTGACACGGATCAACGAGATCCTCGACCAGGTGCTGGCCGAGCAGGAGGGGGACTTCGACGCGACTACGCGATTCGCGATCGCGTGGTACCGGCAGCACGGTTACGGCGTAGGAAAGTTCGGTGACGCGGATAGTCTCGCTCGGGCGCGGAACACGAGCGTAGCCATGATGGATCGGGATGCGATCCTGACGAGTCGGGCGGGCCAGGTTCAGCTCATCAAACCAGCTGTTCTACCGGAGGGGTACGACGTACTCAAGGACAGCCACACCAGCAATTGGGAGGCGCTGCACCATCTGATTAAAGTCGTGGAGCGCGATGGCATCGCCCCCGCCGGCGACTTCCTCCAGGCTGCGTTGAGCCGCCCTGACGGGGCGGTTGATGCTGATCTCGTCAAGGAACTTGCCCACCTGTTGTTCCGCATCGCAGAGGACAAGCGCAATGGCTGGACCAAGGACGCGCTGAGCTTCAACAACCTCGTCACGAGCTGGCCCGAGATTCTCGAAAAGGCACGGGCCGCGCGGAAGCCGGTCCACATGCAGAGCGCCTTCGACTTCGATGAGGAGGGTGACTAACCGTGGGCTTCCTGACACCGATGTATGAACTCGGGGAGTATCTCGCCTGGACACGTTCGGGCGAGATACAGCTCCCCGATTTCCAGCGCGGCTACAAGTGGGAGGACGAGCGGATTCGTCAGCTCCTTGTGACAGTGCTGCGTGGTCACCCACTCGGTGCCGTCATGCTGCTCAAGACCGGCAACGCCCAGGTCCGGTTCAAACCGCGCGCGATCGAGGGAGTCGATCTAGCGTCTGGAACCGAGGCGAAGTTCCTCCTCCTCGACGGACAACAGAGGCTCACCTCGCTAACCCAGGCACTTAGCGGCGACGGCGCGGTTGCCACCAAGGATAGCCGAGGAAAGCTGCTGGACCGACGCTACCTGGTGCACATGGCGACGGCGCTGAGTGACGCGAACCGCGTAGACGAGGCCATCATCAGCATTCCAGCAGACGGCGTCATCCGCGCGAACTTCGGCAAGGACGTAGTCATCGACCTTAGCGACCACGACAAGCAGCGGAAACACGGTTACTTCCCGCTGCATCTGCTGTACGGCGACTACATGAGCTGGATTCTCGAGCTCAACGAGCGCGACCTGGGAAAGCGATTCCACGAGCAGTTCATCAAACCTGCTGCGACCTATGACATTCCCGCAATCGTTCTCGACGAGAGCACCGACAAGGCCGCGGTCGCGACCGTCTTCGAGAAGGTCAACATTGGCGGTCTCCCGCTCAACGTCTTCGAGCTGCTGACTGCGGTCTTCGCCGGTGACGCCGGATACTACAAGAAGACTGGCGAAGACTTCCGGTTGAACGACGACTGGAAGGAGACGCAAGTCAAGTGGTCGTCTCATCCGGTCCTGGCCGGTGTGGAGAACACCGACTTCCTGCAGGCCGTCACGATGCTCGCGACGCGGAAGCGCCACCTGGCCGACACCTCTGACAGGCCGCCTGCAATCTCCGCGAAGCGCGAGGACGTCCTCAAACTGAGTCTGACGGACTACCTGGAGTGGCGTGATCAGCTTCGCGAGGCATTTGTCTGGGCGGCCACGTTCCTTGCCGATCGGCACATCTTCGCGCGCCGAGATGTGCCGTATCCAAAACAGTTGGTGCCCTTGGCGACCATCAAGGTGGTACTGGGTAAAGATGCCGACCTCATCGGCGTCAGCGACCGGCTCATCCGCTGGTACTGGTGCGGTGTCCTGGGTGAGCTGTACGGATCCGCCATAGAGACCCGCTTCGCCCGCGACATCGAGATGGTGCCGGTGTGGGCGATTGAGGAGTCGAGCCCGACGCCGCGAAGTGTGCAGGACGCGAACTTCACCGAATCCCGCCTCCATTCATTGCGCACTCGGAACGCGGCCGCCTACAAGGGCATAGCGGCGCTCATCCTGGCAGGAGGTGCCCGGGACTGGATGGAGGAGAAAGCACTCGACAAGGTCCAGCACAGCGACCTAGCCGTCGACATCCACCACATCTTCCCGCAGAAATGGTGCAACGAGAACGGCATCGACGATGAGCGCCGCGAGAGCATCGTCAACAAGACCGCGATCAGCGCTCGTACGAACCGCACTGTCGGGGGTGCGCCGCCGTCCCACTACCTGTCGGTGATCGAGTCACGCGCCAAGGTCGACGCCGCTCGCCTTGACGAACGGCTAGCCACGCATCTGGTTCCCGCTGATCTCCTGCGTTCGGACAACTTCGACGCCTTTTTCGCGGCGCGCAGGGAGTCACTCTGCAAGCTGGTCGAGGCCGCCATCGGGAAGGCCGTCCAGCGCGACATCGACCTGGGTTTCGCGGAAGAAGATTCCACCCACTTCGAGGCGGACGAACTCATGGACGACGCAACCTTGGAGACTGACTGACATGGCAGTGAGCAACCGCGACCGCATCGGCCAAATGTTCGACTTGCTGGCACCCAAGTTGGACGCTTTTCTGTCCCAGATCCTCGATCCGCAGCTCGAGGCTGGACGCACCTGGGTCAACATCATCACCACGGTCGACAACAGCGACAGCAGGGAGGTCCACCGGGGTGACCCGTCGGTCCAGCTCAAGCTGATCACCCGGGACTACACGCACCGGTACCGGCGCAACTGGCGGCCGTTGAACTCCCACTTGAACCGCACGCATCTGGCTTACGCCGCGGAACTCCTGCAGGTGCGGCACACGTGGGCACACATGAGGTCGTTCACCGACGACGATGCGTACCGGGCCCTCGACACCGCCCAGCGGTTCGCAACCGCAATCAGTGCAACCGACACCGGTGAGGAGATCGCGCGGATCCGGCTCAACCTGCGCCGCGTCACCGCGGACAAGGACGACAAGAAAGTCCTCAAGTCCGCGGTCGACAATCCCGAGGCGGCTGGGCTCAAGCCGTGGCGTGAGGTGCTACCGCCGCACGACGATGTCGCGACCGGCAACTTCCACGCCTCCGAGTTCGCCGCCGACCTGTACAAGGTCGCTACGGGCGGGGAAGTGGACTCGGACTATGCCGACCCCGTGGAGTTCTTCAAGCGCACCTACCTCACCGAGGGCCTGCGCGACCTCATCGGCCGCGCGGTGCGCCGGCTGTCCGGTGACGACAACGCCTCGCCGGTGATCAACCTGCAGACCAACTTCGGTGGCGGCAAGACCCACTCGATGCTGTCCCTGTGGCACATCGCGGCCGGGCTCCCGGTGGGCGACTTCCCGCAGGAGACCCAGGAACTGCTGAACGCCAACGGCTACACCGGCGCAAAGGTCAACCGTGTCGCAATCGTGGGCAACCACCTCAGCCCGTCCGGTGCCATAAAGGACGACGGCACCCAGGTCAACACGATCTGGGGCGAGCTCGCCTGGCAGCTCGATGGCGCAAAGGCCTACGCGATCGTCGCCACGGCCGACAGCAACCGAACGCACCCCGGCGACGCGCTCCACGAGTTACTCGCGAAGTACGCCCCGGCCGTGATCCTGATCGACGAGTGGGTCGCCTACGCTCGCTCGCTCGTCGGCCGCGACGACCTCGCCGGCGGCACCTTCGATGACCAGTTCACCTTCGCCCAGTCGCTCACCGAGACCGCCAAGGGCACCTCGGGCATCCTGCTCGCGATCTCCATCCCCGCGTCCGAGAGCGGCGACGACACCGAGATCGTCGCCGGTAACGCCGAGGAGGTCGGCGGCACCAACGGTCTCGAGGCGCTGAAACGGCTGCAGAACGTCGTGCGCAGGGTGGCCGATCAGTGGCGGCCGGCGTCTTCGGACGAGGCCTACCACATCGTGAAACAGCGGCTGTTCAAACAGCCCAACGCCGCCGCGCTCGCCGCGATCGGTGCGACCGCTCGCGCCTATGTGGAGATGTACCGCAAGTACATCGACGACTTCCCACGCGAGGCTCGGGACTCGGCGTACGAGAACCGGATCAAGCGGACCTACCCGATCCACCCCGAGCTGTTCGACACCCTCTACGAGGAATGGTCGTCACTCGAGCGATTTCAGCGCACCCGTGGCGTGCTGCGGTTCATGAGCACGGTGATTCACGCGCTGTGGACCGGCGAGGACGCCGCGCCGTTGATCATGCCCGCGTCGATTCCGCTGGCTACGTCGAACGTGAACGCCGAGCTGACGGGGTACCTGCAGGACTTCTGGAAGACGATCATCGACGCCGACGTCGACGGCCCCAACTCCGAACCGGCCCGGATCGACAAGGAGAAGCCGCTCTACGGGCAGCGAGCGTTGACCAAGCGGCTCGCACGAACGGTGTTCTTCGGCGCCGCGCCGACCATCGGGCCCGGCTCGATCCACAAGGGCATCACTACCCAGCGTGTCTTCCTCGGCACGGCCGTCCCTGGTGACGTACCCGGCAACTTCCACTCCGCGCTCACCCAACTCGGTGACCGGGCGACCTATTTCTACTCAGGTTCCGGCAAGTACTGGTACGACCTCCAGCCCAACATCACCCGCACCGCCAAGGACCAGGCCGAGCGCCTGCACAAGGAGGACGTCTGGGCCGAGATCGTCCGCCGGCTTAAAGGCCAGGCCCGCACCCCCGGCGACTTCGCGGGCGTGCACGTATGCCCCGAGACCAACGCCGACATCCCCGACACCGACGAAGCCCGGCTCGTCATCCTCCACCCGAAGGTCGCGCACAAGCGCGGCACCGAGTCAAAGGCGAAGGAATTCGCCCAGACGGCCACCGAACAGCGCAGTAGCGCCAACCGCACCCACCGCAACATGCTCGTCTACCTCGCCGCAGACGAGCTTCGGCTGGAAGAACTCGACACAGCGACCCGCGACTACCTCGGCTGGGACCATGTGCTCGCCAACGAGGCAGACCTCGACCTGACCCAGAACCAGAAGAACCAAGCCTCGCAGCGCCGGGCACAGGCCGACCAGACAGTCACCGCGCGCCTGCTGCAAACCTTCACCTGGGCACTCATCCCGGCACAGCCCAACGCCGGCGCGCCGTTCGTCATCCGGGAGACCAAGGTCGAAGGACAGTCCGACGCACTGGCAGAACGTGTCTCTCGGCGCCTCGGCAACGACGGCGACCTGTCCACCCGGCACGCTGCCACGACGATCCGCCTGGCCATCAACAAGGTGCCGCAGATCTGGAAGGACGGCCACGTCACCCTCGGCACGCTCTGGGGGCTTTACAGCCAGTACCCCTACATGCCGCGCCTGCGCGACCGCCGCGTCCTCGACGAGGGCATCATCGACCTACCGATGATCTGGCAGACCGACGCCTTCGCCCTCGCCACCGGCTACGACGAGACGGCCAACCGCTACATCGGCCTCTGGATCCCAGAAGACAAGCAGCCCCCTCCCGCCACCACCGACTCGCTCCTGCTCGTCCGCCCCGACATCGCCACCAAGCAGCGCGATGATGAGGACTCTGGCACGCCGGACACCCCTGCCGGGCCCACTGCGGAGGAGGCCAAGAAGCACTTCGAGCCAGACCCTGACCACCCTGGCGTCTACAACCGAAAGTTCAAGACCCGCTTCTACGGAGTCAAGACACTCAACACCGACAAGATCGCGATGGACTTCAAGACCATCGCCGAGGAAGTCATCACCCCCCTCCGCGACGACACAAGCACCAACCTCACCGTCCGAATCGAGATCGAAGCAACCGACGCGACCGGCTTCGACGAGAACAAGATGCGGACAGTCTCAGAGAACGCCCGCACGCTCAAGTTCGACCAGTCCGGTTTCGAGGAAAGCTGAAGGGCCAGACGAAGCGGTAACACACGTAGCTACAGACCGAGGCCGGGGCCATCTCGATCTATACCGCGGTGGAGGTCGGCCTGGAGGGCACGTTGGTGGTAGTCCAGGTCGACCTGGAGGGAGGGCTCAGCCGTACTTTCGAGGCTGGCCTGTTCCAGGCTTTGCTGGCGTTGTTGCAGGGTCCACTCGATGCGGAGCTGCCGTTCGAGGGTGCGCTGGGAGTCGGGCATGGTGGTACGGAGTTGCTGTTCGGCGAGTAGTTCGTCGCATCGGGTACTCGCGTCGAGCGCGGCGGTGTCCTGACCGGCGATCCGTTCCCGTAGCCGGTGCAGCTCACGCTCGTCGGCCTGGTGGGCGCGTTGACGATCCAGCTCGTAGCTGGTTTCCGCGCGTTCCAGGTGCTGGCGGGCTTGTCGCCAGGTGCCGGGTCCGCCGAGTTGGTGTTGGAGTTCGGCGGCGTAGCGGGCCAGCTCGGCGACCTCGGCATGGGCGCGATGTTGGATGGCTCGGTCTGCGGTGGCCTCGACGTGGAGTTGTTCGCGGCGGCCGGGTTGCCACCAGCGGGTGCGTTCGGCGTCGATCTCCTTGCGTGCGGCGCGTTCGGCCGCGTCCGCGGCCTGGGAGCGTGCGGCTTGCCAGCGGCGTTCGATCTCTTCGAGCGTGCCCTGGCGTTCCGCGTTGACCCGTAGCCGATGCAACTCGGCATCCAGTTGTGCGACACGCAGACCGTGGCCGGCGGCCACCGCTGGTTCCCGCTCGGCGAGTTGTTGGCGGGCGCGGTCGGCGGCGGCCTGGTGCTCGACGTGCTGGTGATCGGTGTGGCGGATGGCGCGGGTGAGTTCGGTGTCGGTGAGCCGGCTGTGCACCCGGTTCTGCCACTGCGCGACCAACCGCTGCCGTTCAAGCTGCTGGTTGGTGTCCTGGACCCGCTGCCGCAACGCCTCCCGGGACTCCCGCCGCAACACCTCGACCCACTCCGGCCCGAGCTGGGCCATCAGGTCTCGCCGCTCGGCCTGGACGGCACGGTAGGCGTCCTGGTCGTCGGCGACCCGCGCCGCGACCGACCGACGGACCAGGGCCCGCCACTGCTGGCGCTGCTCGTCGGTCACCGTCACCGGTACCGATTCTGGCTCCGCCGTTGGCCGCGGCTGCGGTTGGGACCGGTCCGGTTGGTCACCGGACTGGGCGCGGACCGGGTCCGGCACTGGTACCGGTGGCGCGGTCTCGGCGGTGGTACTGGTACCGCTAACGGCCCCGGTACCGGAGGGGTCGGCGGGGGCCTGGCCGAGATCGACCAGGACCGGGCGGTCGTTCGCGGTCTCGGCGGTGGCGGCGGCCCGCTCAGCCAGGGCAGCGATCACCCGGTCGGTGAGTTCTTGTTGGTTGCGGGGCGCTCCATACACCAGTTCCTCGCGTTCGCCTTCCAGCTCGGCGCGTGCGCCGAACAGGATGGCTTGGCCCTTGTCCCGTGAGAGGGACACGTACAGGCCGGGGTTGTCCATGCCGGGGCCATAGACCAGGACACTGCCCTCGTTGCGGCTGCCGTCCGGTCGGTACCACTGCCCGCTGACCGTCAACCCTTCGGCCTTGTGCGCGGTGAGCGCGTAGCCCAACTCGAGCCCGCCCTGAGCGATGTAGCCGGGCGAAAGCACCGCCGTAGACGGCTCGGCATCGGCGTCGGCGGCGGGGTCGCGCCAGGCCACCTCGATCTCTTCCGGGGTGACGTGGGTGACCACGCCGCGGTAGCCGTTCAGAACGGCGTCGCCGGTGACGGCTTGTTGGTGGCGGTCGTTGCGGCGGATCAACACCAAATCGCCGACGTGGAACCGGGTTTCTCTGCCGCCGGGGAGCCGGTACGTGACGCCGTCGCCGAGTTCGCCCCGCGCGGACCGGACGGCCTGGGTGGCGTCGTTGATCCGCGCGACCTGTTCATTGGTCGCGGCGAGCATGAGCAGCCCGGCGGTCAGGGTGTGCGGATCGGGCGCACCTTTCCGCAGCCGCAGCCACGTCGAGACCATCGCGGCCACGGCCTCGTCGGAGGTCTCGGTAGCGACCACTTCGCCGAGCCGTGCCCAGGTGTGCAGGGCCTCGGCATGCCGACCGTCGCGGAACGCCGCGAGAGCGGCGCGTTCGTCGGCCTGGCGCTGCCGCCGGTTCTCCGTCAGTCGCGGCCCACCCAGCAGTTGGTGGAGGTAGCCGAACATCGACCCCACACCCACACCACGCAACTGCTGCGGGTCGCCGACTTCCACGATCTTCGTGCCGGCCTCGGCAGCAGCGGTGTAGAGCTTGGCCCGGTCACGATCACTCGTGAGGTTCGCTTCGTCCAACACCAACACGTCGATGCCGGCCAAGCCGTCACGGTTGTCGATCCGCCACAACCACTGCGCCACCGTCCGCGACGCAATACCCGATTCCGCTGCCAGATTCTGCGCGGCCACGGCAGCCGTGGCCGCCCCGGCGACGCGGTAGCCGGCGGCCTCCCACGCCACCCGCGCCGCCCGCATCAACGTCGTTTTCCCGGTACCCGGCGGCCCCTCAACGGCTTCGATGGCACGACCGCGCGTGACCACGCGATAAAGCATGTCGCGTTGCTCAGCCGAGAGCGGGAAGCCCTGCGCGGTCTCCACCACGCCGACGGCCAGCTCCACAGTGGCGGTCGGCACACGGGCGCGGTTTTGGGCTTCGCTGGCGGCGGTGGCAGTAGCCAGGATGGTCTGCTCGGCGGCGGTCACATCCCTGGTGGTGTAGAGCTGCCCGCCGGTCATCTGGTGCGCGCCCGCCAGCTGCGTGTGCGCGCCTGGCCCGCCCAGGGCCTGGTCGACGCCTGCGGTGGGGAGTGCTTCGAACGCCGGATGCGCCAACGCCAGATCGGTGAGGCGTTCGACGTCCTCGATCTGGGCGCCATGCGGGAGGGCGTCGGCGACGGCGGCAATGGCGTCCAGGTGGGAGAAGCGGCGGGCATGCGCGGTCAGTCCGTGCTCGGGGTCGGTGAGCTTAGCGACGAGATCGTCCAGACTGATGCCGAACCGGACCGCCAGCTCGCGGTTCGCGTCGACCGGTCCGGCGGTTGCGCCGGACCGGTAGGCGGTCAACACGCGGTCCATGAGCGCGTCCGGGTCCAGACCGCCGTGAAGCGCGTCCGCCCGCCACAAGCCGCGCAGGGTCGCGTCGCTGGCGGCGGTGGTCTCCGACTTTGCCGACCGCGACTCACGCGTGAGGATCCGGGCCTCGGCCGCCGAGACGTCGGCGTTGCTGTAGCCCAGCTGCTGGAGCACCGCAGAAACTTGCTGGCCGCGTTTGGAGAAGTACCGGATCGCGGCATCGGGGATCTGCTTGACCTCCCACACCCCGGTCCGGGGCGAGCGAGTGAACGTGATGCCGAGCTGGCCGTGCAGGAACGCCCGAACCTGGGCCTGGGTGACTTTGTCGATCGCCGGAGCATGCCGCATCAAATCCCGACCACCAGCGGCCACCGTCAGCCACGTGCCGTCCGGGGCCTTGGCCATGTTGGCGACGGTGATGTGCACATGCCAGTGCGGATCGCCGACCGACGCATCACCGACCGGACGGGCAGCGCGGTGAGTCATCACCCACCCGGAGAACCCACTCGTCTGCTCCTGCCGCGCGGTGTGCCCGTCGCCGTGCTTGCCGCGACGGACATAGGATGTGCGGCCTTCGACCCAGCCGAGCGTGCGCTCGATCGCCGCCGTGTACCCAGCCTCGACTTGGTCCACCAGTTCGTCGGGCAGGAACGCCAGCAACAGGCTCGCAGACTTGGGCAACGTGATGCCGATGTCGAACCCGACGATCCCGACCGGCACCCGTCGCGGCGTCAGCTCGATCTTCGGCTGCCCGTTCTCGTCCAGCTCCGGTTTGCCATCCGCGTCCACCACCGCTTGCGGCTCGTAGAGGTTGCTGTAGGTGGCCAGCAGGTCCACATCAGGCCACACCCGCTCTGCCTCCAAACCAGCAGCCTCGACAAGCGCGAGCGCGTCGTCCACGCGCAGGAGCGCGGCGTCGCCGCGCCGGGCGACCGCGCGGACGGCGGTGTTGAAGGCTGAGCGCTGCTTCGGCTTGCTGAACAACGCGGCCGGGTCATCCAGGCCGCGTTCGGCGGCGAGGGCCTGCACGGCAGCCACCAGCGGCCCGAGCGGCACCTTCGCGTCGGCCGGTACGGCGAGCTTCGGCGCCACCAACTGCTCACCCGTGACCGGGTGTTTGCCGGCCATGAGCGCATGGGCCAGGTCGTGTTGCTCGGCGGTCAGCTCCGCCCCAGCCGTCAGACCGTCCAGACCGAACTCGGGCAGTCCGCGGCCGATCCACCGCAACGGCCGTTCGCGTCCGTCCGCGTGGTAGCGGAACTGGACATCCGAGTCACAGCCGTGCTGGGTCAGGCCCAGCCGGTAGTCGATCTGCTCAGCAGATCCCCCGTAAATTGCCGTCACATACGCCATAGCGCGTCCCCCCGAACGCGCGGAACCACACCGCTTCTTCGCCCTCCCTGACGAAGATCATTCGGGTATCCCGCTAGGGATACCTTACCGGTTTGACGTGAATGAGGCGAGATTTCTTAGGGAATTGGACCGTGGGGTGGTGTGTATTTTTGTCGTAGGTTCGAATCTGGGGATTCGAACGTTTAGTGTGGCGTATCGGTAAGGCGATGTCTACTGAGGAGGGGTCAAGAGCGGTTTGAGCTGCCAGCCACGCGAGCAGGCGAAATCGGGAGCCACCGGGCAACCGCATAGGGTTACGCGTCAACGACGCAGAACATCTATCCGTCAATTCGGTTCAGCCCGGTACCATGAGGGACCCCCGACCTGATAGTCGTCATCTTCCGCGACTCGAACGGGTGTGGCTGGTCCCGTCCGACGCCAGCGACAGCCGGCAGCATCAGTGAATCCGATGATCGGCAGAGTCCTGATCGGATACATCTCCGGCGTGATCTCAGGGGCGTACTTCAAGTGCACGGGCACGAGTTCGTGTTTCCCCGCGGGCAGCACGGTTGGTGCTCCGCTGTAACCGCCGCCGTCCTCTGGCTCGGTGACGATGTCCCAAGTGGTCGTGCCACCGTTCTGGCGTATGAACCCCTCAACTCGCGGGGTGAAGACATGCGTGATGCTGTGATTGGTGATCCTTACAGCGTCTGCGTACTCGACCCCGTATGGGGACATGATGTCGTCAGGGTCCGGGTAGACCATTTCGGCCGTGACAAGCCTGGCCTGCTCGATCTCACGCTCCGCCTTCTCGGACCGCACACGGTCGGCCTCAGCCGCAGCTTCGCGTTGTGCAATGCGCAGGGCAACCATCACCGCGACCACCGTTCCCGCCGCGCCCATCCACTGCCCCAGAGCTCCCCACGCGTCCGCACGCATCCATACCCCCGTGAGGACTGCGGCTGCCACTCCGACTCCCAGGACGATCGCTTCGATCCGGTAGCTCCGCAGCAGGGTGCGAACCCGCAACTTTCTCGCCATCGCGGAAGAATGCCACCGCACTCGCCATGGTGCACCCGAAGCGCACGAGGTACCCCCGAAGTCACTCATCCGAGTGGATCAGCTGGAAGTGCTGCAAGGTACTTGGCGCCGTGAGCAACGACCATGGGTGACGCGAACTAGCACGGCATGGCTGGCATACCTTGACAGTGTGCTGCCCCAGGTGAACGCCGATACTCGCTGGAACGACCTCCGCGCCGGAGGCCCGGTACCCCTGATCATGAAGGCCCGAATGACCTGGGTATACGAACATCTGGCTCCCGCTGGACCGCTGAAGACCGACTTCATGGCCAGCGGCGGCAGTAAAGGATGGGTTGCGAGGCTCCATATGCCCTCGCCAGTAGTCGGCTACATGATCGCCGCTGAAGTCGAAGACACGTCCGCCCGCACGTGGCCAGCCCACCTCCAACCGGGAGACCTCAACCCAGTGACCGGACCCAAGATCTGGGTCGGGCTGCGGCAGCATGACGTAACCGGCTCCCAGGGCTTCGACTGGGACTACCTCGCATCGCTGTGGCCGCTCATGAGCGCCGCGCACGACGACTGGATTACCACAGGTCCGGGTCTACCCACCCCGCACGACCGCGCCGCATGGCGGTGCATCGGCTCACCACGGCATCTCGGCTACGGCTTCGGGCATCGCGAAGCCATCAAGAACAACGTGTGCATGTTCGGTGCGCGCATCCAGCTACCAGCCGACACCCAGCTCGGCCAGATCGTCGACGAACTACATAAGGTGGCTCAACTGCTGCTGAACATGGCCACCGTCAAACCACCGGTGGAGCAATAGGTTCTTCACCGGGGACCTGCCCATGTAGCAGTCCCCAGGCAAGGAGGGGCTGAGAGCAGTTAGCGGCGGCGGACTGCGCCTGTGGAGAACCAGTGCACGAGAGATGCAGCGAGCAACACGGCCATGTTCACCTCGTCGGCTGTTTCGTCCCGGGTGGCCTGGAGGTTTCCGTGCCGGCTGGTTTGCCCTGTCCACAACAGGCTCATCATCGACTCGACGGTTTGCAGGCCCTCCGTTCCGTTCTTGCCAGCGAGAGTCACAACCAGCCGACTCGAATGGTCACGCAGCGTGCGCAACATCGAACCCAGGGTGGCCTTTGGGTTGCTCGGCTCCAGGGTGGCGTGCGCAGCTGCCTCTACCGCCTTGATGGCCTCGCTGTACGCGCGTGTGGGGTCTGGGTGCAATGCGTAGGCGGCGTCGTACGCACGCCTGAGGTGAGTGCTGGCGGAACCGCGGTCGGGTTGTTCGGCAGCACGAACAACCGTGTTCACCAGCGCGGTCACGGTGGCGTCGACCCGGCGGACCAGACCTCGACCATCCGGACGGACGGTGTAGACGGACCGGCCATCGTCGAGCAGCCGCTGCAGGCGCTCTAGCGGCTGACGCTGCATAGTGAATGCCATGTTCGCAAGACCGAAGGACACGGCGTCAAGGGTGCGCGGCTTCTGGCCTGCAGACACTTTCGGCGCGGCGGGGCGCGCACCCAACGTACCCGCAGGCAGGAGGTCTAGGAGCGCGTCAACGACATCCAGGAGCAACTCGTCCGGCGTGAACCAGGCAAGGAATTCAACATCGTCAACGTCATCGGGCCCCTGCTCAGGATCGCGGACCAAGTCGCAACGGAGAAGCACACGATCACACAGGGTCGAGGAACTGCGAGCCACTTGCTCAATCCATTGGCGCAGAGCCATCGCTAGAGCGGCGGACACGTCGTCTCTCAAAGCGTTGCCTGCATCCAGACGGGTCGAGAGAGGGGTCCAGATGTCGGTCACACGGTCACGGTAGACGTCACGGAGCTAGTTCGCGATCCACTTCTGACTGTGGCTGCCCAGGCCGCCGAAGTGAAGAGTCCAGCGCCTCGACGGCTGCCTGGGTCGAGCCGAGCAGGTTCTGCAGCAGAGGTTCCGGCAGTGTTCCGACTCCCAGGCCGGATGCGTCCAGCCGGTCGGTGAGCGCTGCGTACTGAGTGCTGGTCAGGTTCGCCTGTATGCCGTGGTATCGCAGCACCTCGCGTGCGGCATACCCGTCTCCAGACTTGATCACCTCGTCGGCGACCTGAACGAGAATGCGGCTGGTCGCGTTGGGATCGGTGGCGCTGGCGAGGGTGGTTACGGTGAGTCCGAGCTGGGCGCGGAAGGCTGCGTAGCCGGGCATCGGTTGCCGCTCGACGAAGTGCTCGATCATCGCGGCGGTAGCCCGGCTCGCCGACGTGCTGTCTGTGTCGGGGCACATCACATTCAGGCAGGAAGCAACCTGGAGTTCCCAGGGCTGTTCCGGCGTGCTTTCGGTCAGCGCCGCGCGTGCCGCTGTCAGGTCTCCGGCCATGCAGCGGGCCACGATCGCGGCCTGTCGGCCTTCCATGAGGTGTAGGCCGATCCCGCGGTGGGCGTGTGCGTGGGCGACCGCGTCGTCCCACCGTCCCGCGAGGGCGAGGGTCCGGATGCCGTCTCCGACGAGGTGTAGCCACACCCATTCGCGCAGTTTGTGGTGTTCCTGGCGGGTGCCGGTGATGTTGGTCAGCGGCAGGGTGCGTCCCTCGACGACCAGGTCGGTGTTGGACCTGACTGCCTGGAACATCGCCGTGAGCAGTTGGAGCGCCTGTTCGCCGTCGCTGGCACGGATCTGGAGGCGGGCGAGGTTGAGGACGGGTTCGAGCATGTAACGGGCGTGGAGCACGGTGAGCGGATGGCCGGCGGTGCGGCAGAGGTCGCGGTAGAGATCGATGTGCTGCCAGCACAGGTCGCGGGCCAGGTCCGGCATGCCGGAGTCGCTGGCGATCAGGGCGGCCTTGTTCAGGGCGTGCGCGCCTTCGTTCAGCCGGTCCGCGCCGTCCTGTCGCGCGGCGTGGGCGATGTCGGCGATCTCCTGGACGCGTTCGACGAGGGAGGGGCAGGCGGGCCGGGGACGGCCCAACAGCGGGAAGCGGCGGACCGCTGCGGCCAGCGTGATGGGGTTCATGGTCAGCTCCGGGGCAGCAGGGCGGTGGTCGCCGCGCGGGCGAGGATGCTCTGACTGGTGGCCGATAGACCGAACCGGTTCCAGTGGAAGATCACCACGTGGGTGAGGATCGCCCGGAGGCCGCGGTCCAGGTGCCCATGCGCTGCGGCGTCGCCGAGCTGTCGGCCGGCGGTGTGGAACGCGGCAAGCCAGGGCGCGGCGTGCGCGACCGGCCCACCGGGGATGAACAGTTCGCTGTCGGCCAGGTTGGGAATCGACAGGAGCACGCCCACCTTGTCGGCCAATTGGTCGTTGCGTGCGATGTCGGCCTCCACGGGTGTTGGGCGGAGCCTCGTCACGCGGTCGAAGACATCGCCGCACTCGAACGCGTCGAGCCCGGCGGCGCGCATGAGCCCGATGAGCAGCAGGATGGACAGCTCGCGGCGGCCGAGACCAGGGGTGTCGTGGCGTAGGTAGTCCAGGACGCCTCGGCTGTCGGCGCAGAACAGGTCGTGGATGGTGGCCGTTCCAGCTGGGCCGCCGAAGGCTGCGGTCTCCGGCTCGTACACCGTCGGCCACCAGCGCGCGATGGCTCCGGAGTCGGTCAGCTCCTCGAGTAGGTGGTTGACGGTCGTGGTGTCGGCGCCCAGGAAGCGCAACCGCCAGCAGGGGTGCTTGCGCAGGAACCACCATCCGGCCACCGCCCCCTCGGCGTCGAGTTGGTCCAGGGCCGGGCCGAGCCGCGCGGCACCGACCGTCTCGGCAGTCGACCAGTCGGGGAACTGGACGCGGACCTGGTACCACGCGTGCTCAGCGCGGTGTTCCAGCGCCGCGAGCCCGGCGGCCTGGTAGATCTGCACGGCGTCATCGAGGTCGGCCGGGGCCAGGGCATGGTCGGCCGCAGTGGCAGCCAGGTCGGTGCCCGCCAGAACCGTCAGCACAGCGGCGGCGAGTTCGGAGGGCGCGGTAGTGGTCAGGTGATCAGTAGGCATGCGTCCCATCCCGTGTGCGGTGGCGTGGTGCGCCGCGTGGTCTCCAGTGCCAGTCCCACGCCTGCGCTTCCGGTGAGCAGCCCGGCCTCGTCCGCCTGATCGCCGAGCGAACCTGCGTGTTCAGCGAGCCGGGCGGCCAGCGCCGGGAGCCGTTGCGTGAGAGCGGGTGTTCGGGCGTCGCAGGCAGCCCGGTAGGTGGTCTGGTAGATCCCGGCGATGCCGTGGCACAGGCCCGGCTCGGTGATCCGGTCGAGCTGGGCGTCGGTCAGGCTCGCGGCCAGGACGTCCTCTGCGGCTTCTTGGCGTCCCGGGTCGCCGGTGGCGAGGGCGGCGAGTTGCTGGGCGCGGGCGATGCCGACCGACCCGTAGCACCACGATGGCCGGCCGGGCGCCGCTCGGGCCGGTCGGCCGGTGCGGAGTTCCTCGCGGGTGATCCACTGCGGCCACCACGGTCCGTCCTCGCCGTCCTGGCGCCACCGGTCGAACCAGTCCGTGAGGACGGCGATCGCGGTGTGCTGGCCATCGACAGTGTGATCGTGGATGGTGGCGAGGGCGAGCAGTGCAAGCAGTCCGGCCGCGCCGTGGGCCATCCCGAAGTTCAGGTGCCCGCCAGGGGTCGGCAGGATCTCGTCCGGGTCGTGCGCCACCCACCATCCCGCCAGTTCGACGCCGTCCTGGCGGCGTGGTTCGGTCAGGCCGACGACGTACCGCAGAATCCCGGCGAGGACGTCGCTTCCGGGGCTGTGGCGTAGCAGCAGCGCGCCGATTCCGGTCAGCCCGTAGAACAGGTCGTACTCGGCGAAGGTGGTGGGCTCGCCGCGCTCGATCCTGGCCGCGGCGGTGGCCAGACGTCGATGGGCCAGGTGCAGCACGTGCTGGTCCAGGGCGTCGGCGGCGGCGCGGTAGCGAGGATGCCGGTCGGCGGCGGTGTGCAGCAGGAACGCGATGGCGGGTGCGCCGTAGTAAAGGCCGGCGTGCTCGGCGGCGTCGACCGGACTTGTCACCGCCCGCCGGATGTGGGCCTGCGCGGTGTCCCAACTCCCGGAGCCGGTCCAGGCGCGTTCGACGTGCAGCAGCGCGGTGCCCACCGGCCCCTTGGCCAGGGACTGGCCGGCCACCTCGGCGGGTGTCAGCATCACCCTGCCGGTGGCAGTGCTTCTATCGGTGGCTGTGGGGGTGCTCGGCCCGGGTGTCATCGGGCACCGGCCAGGGCGAGGAGGCGCAGCGCCGCCGCGCGGGCGAGCCGTCCGGTTTCCTTCTCGAAGGTCGGATCGACGCCGACGGCGCGGACGTGGTGCTCGTGCAGCAGGGTGCGCAGCACCGTGCCCGGCTCGCGCTGCTGCTGGAGAAGGGCCTGGTAGTAGCCGCTCAGCGTGCTGTCTCGGGCAAGCCAGGCCGCAGCGACCATCTCGCCGCCCGGCAGGGCTCGGACTGCGGAATATCCGTGGTCGGGGTTGGCCAGGTTGAGGGCGTGGTCGCGCAGCGTCCGGTCCAGCGGCCCGTGCTCCTGGCGCAGGCAGCCCAGCAGCGACCGGTACCCGGTCTGCGGGTCGGGGGCGAAGGACGCGGCCAGGTGCGTCATCGACGCGGCGGCCAGCGCCTGTGCGGGAGTCCCGGACGCCTCTGCTGCCGCGAGCTGCGCGATGGCGGCCGTGGTGTCCGCGGCGAACACCTGCTCCACCGCCGCGAGCGCCGGGCCGTCGCCGTAGCGGGCCGGGTGCTGCGGCGTCGGGGCGAGGGTGAGCTGGCAGGGAAGACCGCGCGTGTCCAGTTCGGCCGCGAACGCGGCAACCTGGGCGGCGACCGGTCCGTACTGCTCGGGGCTGGACAGACGCAGGAACACGGCGAGGTGCTGATCGGTGTCGAGCCGGATCATGTCGCGGTGCCGCCGCACCCACCATGACTCGACCGGACCGCCCAGGTCTCGCCGGTTACGGAGGTCGTTGACGAACCGGGGCAGGTGCGCGGTGAGAATCTCGTCGAACCGGGCCGGGTTGCCCACCAGCTGCGCGTGCACCACAGCGGAGTCGCCTGGTCGAAGGACGGCACCCGGCGCGGCGGTGGCGGGCAGCGGCCGTGCGGGCGGGGTGATCGCGGTCATCGGGATCAGCAGCTCCGCCGGCCGTCCGAGCCAGCCCTGACCGTCGGCCTGCCCATCCTCGTGCAACTCGATCCGCCCAGCGCGCTCCAGGTGGATACGCAACAGGGCACAGTCCAGTTCCTGATCGAGGTCCAGGGGCAGGCGCAGATCGTTGTGGACCAGCACCACGTGTGCCGGCACCCGCCACCGATCCCGCCACGACGGCACCGCCTCCCCGGCGTCTCGGTTTCCGAACTGACCCGCGATGTCGGTGGCGGTGAGGACCCAGCGGGCGGCGGCCAGCACGGTGCGCCGATACCGGATGCGCGGCACGTAAGGCAGGACACGGGCGGCACCCAGGTCGAAGCCGCGGAACACCGCGCTGCGTGCGTCGGCGACCTCCGCGAGGAACCGGGCCAACGGCGGGCTCTGGACGTAGGTGTCCAGGGCGTGCGGGATCCGGGGGATCACCCGCCGACCGGTTGACCGCTGCACCAGGTACATCTGCTCGGCGTTCGCGGTGACCGCCAGGTCATCCACTCCGATGACCGTGAGATCGGGGTGTGCTGGGCCGGGGTGCTCCGACAGCGACACGACGTCGGGGAGCAGCGGCGGGACGCGCACCACGTTTTCGTTGTGCGGGCGGCGCGGCGGAAACGACAGCTGCACCGCCACTACCCCGTCGTTCGCCGCCGCTTCCGCGCCGTGGGGAGCGGCGGCGTAGGTGGCGGCCAGCCGGGCGTGGTCGGTGTCGTCCAGCAGGTGAGCGAACCGTCCGGCCATGCTGGTGTGAGTGCGCGGCGCGGCGGTGACCCGCAGCTGGAACGTGCCTCGGTCGAGGGCCGTGGTCGACGCGGCGTAGACCTCGACACCGAGTTCGATCCGCTGTGGCGGCACGGCGTCGGTGTGCTCGCCGACGGTCAGCGTCTCGACGTCGGCGTCGGTCAGCTCGATTTCCTCGGCCCCGGCCAGGGTGGCCTGCTGGATCAGTGTCAGGAGGGCGGCGTCGCGGTCGGTCAACATCCGCCATGCGGGCCGGGCGCGTGGCGCGCCGAGGTAGCCGGCGGGGTATCCGAGCCCGGAGTCGGCTACCAACTCCCGCACCGGCACCAGCGCGCCGGGACCGTAGCGGGCGCGGAACCGGGCGTGGTAGTCCAGCCAGGCCGCTGACCCGAACGGCTGCGTGGTCGTCCGCAGCAGGACGCTGGCGGCGATCGCGGCCTCGGTCAGCACCGCCTCGGGGACGGCGATCCGGGCGTCGAGCCGGGTGTCGGCGGCCAGCACGGGAGCGGGGTCGGGCACGAGCGCGGTCATCCGCGCGACGAGTGCCGTCCTGATCTGCGCGGCCTGCTCAGGGTCAACTGTGCTGTTGTGCCGGGCCAGACCCGCGCTGACCTCGTCGAGTTCGTTCAGCAGCCCGGCGATGTCCGCCAGCGTGTTCGCCTCGGCCGCGTAGAGCACGTCGATCAGATGCGACAGGGCGTCGATGCTCGTCATCGGTGGCCGCAGGCTCGTGATCAGCACGCCGGCGTCGATCAGGCCGTGCAGGAGCGTGTGGATCGCCTGCGGTGAGGCGGAGGGGAACCGGGTGGTCAGCCGGGCGGCGAGCGCGTCGAACCGGATCGGCGAGCTGGCCACGTCCAGCGCGAACCGCACGGGCCGGGTGAGCCGCACCGACGACTCCCGCAGCGGCCCGGGAGCCGACGCACCGATCTCGGCCCGGGGGTGCACGATGACGCGGCCATCCCGCACGAAGCGCGCACTGTCGGCCACCACAGCGAGCCCCGACCGCAGACTCGTGTGCTGTTCGAGCCGGTTGACCAGCGCGGCGACCCATTCGGAGTCCGCACGCATGACGGCACGGTGATCCCTGCCCACCTCGCCCAGCGCGGGTCCGATGGCGGCGGCAGCGACCCCGGCGAACATGCCGAACGGGGTCGTGCGCCGCTGCCAGCGCAACAGGTAGGACGCCACGGAGACAACGACGCGGTGCACGTCCTTCACCGAGCGGGGGCCGGCCTGCCCGTCGGGGAACTGGTCGATGAGCTGATCAAGGCGATCGCCGAGCACCGGGCTGGCCAACCGCAGCGCCTCCCGGATCTCCGGGCGCGCCCACACCTTCGCCAGCCACGCCCGGCCTTCCTGCTCGACCGCTGCCGGGTCGGACAGATCCAGCTGCGCGGGCGGGTCGAGGTCGCCGGGATCAGTGGTGACGCGCACCAGGACGAGACCGGTGTGCCGGTAGCGCGTGGACACAGTCATGGCGATCCCTCTCCTCACCCGCACGCGGTCGTCGCAGTGGTCGTCGCGCCGTCGGCGCCCGAGAACCTCGAGCGCCGACGGCTTAGGACTGGATCAGAAACAGGGCTGGATCAGGACGGATCGAACGACTCGGTGCTGCACGCACTGGTGTTGCAGGTGTTGCCGCACCCGTCGCTCGTGTCGCACATCATGATCACGAGCTTCGTGGTGGACTCCACCACGCGCATGTCCAACTCGAACTCCGCATCGTCCACGTCCAGGTCGACATCCATGCCGGCGACGAAGCCCGGGGGCTCCGAGCGGTCGAGGGTCAGCGCTGGCGACATCGGTTTCACTCCTCACTTTCGGGGTTGTGCAGGACACCCTGACCAGGCGCGGCGTCCGCCGGCCGCGGCCAGGAGATCGTGACCAGGCCGTGCGCCTTCTCCAGCACTGCCGTGTCCTCGCCGAACTCAGGGCGGTCGGTGCCGGTCGGCCAGTACCCGAACGTGGGCTCCACGCTGCGGGCCTGGCGGTCCCACGCCTGGATCTGCTCGACCATCGCGGCGGCGGGCGCCTCACCGTGCACCCCGTAGGCCCGCGCCCCGAACTCGACGCCGCCGCCGTCCAGCGCGGGTCGGACCGCGAGGTAGGCGAAAGAGTCGCCGCGCACGACACCGAAGGGGAACCAGCTCTTGCGGTCGGCGGCCAGCTCGGTGCCCTCGTCCACGGCCAGCTTGCAGAAGCCGGGCAGGAAACCGGCGAACCACAGGTGCAGATCGGCGAAAGACACGCCGTGCTTGACCGTGACACCGGACCACACCTCGGTCCGCTCGGTCGCCAGCACCCCGTCCAGCAGACTCAGGTCCTGCGGCACGTCGCCGTCGAACCGCAGCTTGACGTTGTGGCCGTTCTCGTCGGGCAGCAGGAAGACCCGCTCGTCGTGGGCGCCCGATCCCTGCATCGGGACGAACCCGCACACCTCGGCCGAGGTGCTCACCAGGTGGTCGCCCTCGCGACGGAACCCGATCGAACGGGTGATCCCGTTCATCCGCAGCGGAACGACGATCGCGCCGTCTGCGGACAACCGCTCCAGCCAGGTCGGCGAGATGTCCCACGCCCCGACCGTCACCAGGATCGCGTCGACCGGCTCGTCGAGCCCCGGCACCGTGTTCTCGGCGTCGACCTGCATCACGGTGACCCTGCTGCCGTACCCGGTGGCCTCCAGCAGGGCGCGGGCCTGGCCGGTCACCTCCGGGTCGATGTCCACGCTGACCACCCGCCCGTCCGCGCCGACGACTTCGGCCAGCAGCGCGGCGTTGTAGCCGCCGGACCCGATCTCCAGCACGCTCATGCCGGGCCTGAGTCCGGCCTGCTCGATCATCCGGGCTTGGATGAACGGCGCGCTGGTCGAGGAGATGACCACTCCGTCGGAGTCCCGCTTGATCGCCACCGAGTCAGCGGCGTTGTAGGCGACCTCCAGCGGCGTGCCCTGGGGAACGAACAGGTGCCGCGGCACCGTCCGGAACGCCCGCTCCACCACGGGCGAGGTGATCATGCCGTCAGCGAGGAGCTTGTCCGTCAAGGCGTTGCGAATCTCGGCGGCCCGGTCGGAATCGGTGGACGCGCCAACCGCCTCGGGCGAGGTCTCGTCGGTGGTGGCGCTGGTGTCATCATTTCGGAGAGTGTTCACCTGGTGACTCTTTCAAGGGTTGTTTCTCGGTTAGGTGGCCGGTGCGAGGTCTGTGGACCGGGAACGTGCCGCGGTCGGGGGTCGCGGCACGTTCCCGGTCAGGAGGCCCCCAGCATTGCGACGGTCGGCCGTCCGGCGGCAGCCGCATGCCTGCCGGAGGTGGCCGCGGGAGGACCGTCGGCGGCGATCAGGTGCTGGTGGGCGGTGGTCCACACGGAACAGGGGTGTTGGCGGGGTCGGCGCCATCCGGAGCACTGTGGGCACCGGCCGTGTTCGTCGGGTTGGTGCGCGGCCAGCAGGTCGCGCCAGGCCCTGGTCAGCCGGGAGATCTCCGTGTCGGCGAGGGCGGCGCGGGACGGCTCGTCGGCGTCGGTGACCAGCCGGTCCAGGTAGTCCAGGCGGCCGTACACCGCATCACACATGGTGGCAGCGAGAATCTCATCCATCGTGCTGCTCCTTGTCGAACCGGGTGTCGGAGTGACGGGAGGTGTGCGGCGTTGGCAGGGGCGGTGGCCAGAGGCGCGCGTGCAGGTCAGGCGGCACCAGTTCGCCCAGCCGCACCCCGGCGGCCTGTACGCGGTGCGCGGCGTCGTCGAAGCGGGCGCAGGGCCAGGACTGGGTGGAGCACAGCGGGCACGCCCGTGGGTCCTCCGGTGGCGGCAGGTGCGCGGACATGTCGTCGATCGCCTGGGCGGCCCGCCCGACCGGGCTGTCGGCCGCGACGATGACCGCGACGCTCTCGCGTATCCCGCCCATGACTCACGCCGCCACGTGGGGACCGGTCGAGGTCTGGTGGAGCGGCAGCCGGCGTCGGCCGCTCTGTAGGTCGGTGACCAGGTCGTCGTAGCCGGTGCACAGCTCGCTGAGCTGGTGCAGCGCCACCCTGGCCCGCGTGGGCGCGGCCGGACCGGTGTCGTTGTCGGCGATCAGCCGGGAGCGTGTCCACACCGCCGCCAGCCGGTCGATGAGCTGGCCCAGGGTTTCGGTGTGCAGCACCGTGGCGCGGGATTCGCCGAACTCGACGGCCGCCCAGAGGTCGATCTGCTCGACCAGTACCGCGCAGGCGGTCGCCCGCACGGCGAGCGTGCGCGCTGCGGCGGCCATCATGTGGTCCTCGGCGTGCCGGTCGTGCGTGAGGTGGTGGGCCTGCGCGCGCATCTGGTGTTCGGCGGCGAGCTTCGCGGCGACCGCGAGCACGGGATGTCGGTCTCCGGCTTCGCTGGGGTGGCTGAACGCGCGCACCACCATCGAGGCGCGCGGAACCTCCACGTGTCTACGGTCCTGGGGGTGTCCGGCCGAGAGAGTGTCGGGCTGGATCACGACACTGGACATGCGAATCACTCCTTGCGGTGTTGTGGGGAGCCGTTCGCGCCTGGGGTCGCCGGGCGCCGGCTTGTCGGGTGATCAGCTGGTGTTCAGCCCGGACAGGCGGGCGGTGGCGAACGCGAGTACGCGGGCCAGCGCCTGGTCGTGGCCGTCGACTGGCAGCAGTTCATGCGGCAGTCGCATCTCGTGCAGGACTCGGTTGACGTAGTGATCGGCCAGTACGCGGAAGTCGCTGTTGGAGTCGCGGGTCTTGTTGTCTCCCAAGGGAATGGCGGGATCGAGGGTGGTGCGCAGCATCAGGTCGTAGTTGCTGCTGTGCGCTTCGACCAGGGATTCCAGGTAGGCCACAGCGGCGGGGTCGGGCACTTCGTTCCGGTAGGCCAGCGCGGCGCGGTAGTAGCCCAGGGCATCGGGTACGGCCCGGTCGATCAGGACGACATCGGCGTGCAGCCATGCCTCCAACTCGTTGCTGATCCCACGGGTGATGATCCACAAGGTGGAGGTGAAGGTGTGGTTGAACAGGATCGGCAGCCCGATGCGCTGCGCTTGTTCGGCAAGGTCGGCGACGGTGGCGACCTGGATGTCCTCCAGCCGCAGCGCGTGCGCCAGGCGAGCCAGGAAGGTGGACTTGCCGGTGGAGTGTGTGCCCAGCACCGCGATGGTGACCGGACGGTCGACGGGAACGCTCACCACAGTCCTCCCCGCTGGTCGGGCTTGTCGGACTGATCGAAGCCGGGCAGGTTGGCCACTTGCACCAACCCTGGCCAGTCCAGGCCGGACTGTTCGACCAGGGCGAGCAGCAACCCGGCGGTCATCCACGTGTCGTAGTCCGCGCGGTGCCGCCGTCCGGCGTCGTCCTCGACGTCGAGGCCGGCGTGGACGATGAGCCGGTCCAGGCCGTAGCCGGGCAGGCCGGGCCACACGTGCTTGGCCAGCCGCAGGGTGTCCAGCACCATCGGCGGCTGCCAGGCGGGCAAGTGGGTGCCCAGGACCCGGTGTTCGACCGAGGCGTTGTGCGCGATCAGGGTCCGGTCGGTGAGCAGGTCGGCGACGTCGTCGGCGACCTGCGACCACGTCGGGCAGTTCGCGACATCGGCGTTGCTGATGCCGTGCACCTTGCGCGTGACCAGCGACGTGATCGGCGCTAGCGGGCGGACCAGCCAGGTGGACACATCCTCACGGCGGACGGGCTCGTCCAGGGTGAGCACGGCGATCTCGACGATCTCCGGTGGCTGGCCGCCGTTGCCCTCGACATCGACCACGGCCAGACGCTGACCGGTCAGGGCTGCGGGAATGGTGCGGGGCACGAGGCTTGTCACGAGGCGACGCCTTCCTGTGAGTCGGCCGACCAGCCGATCTCGGCCCGACCGTGCCGATGCCGGTGGTGCGGTTTGGTCACGTCGTGCACCTGGTAGCCGAGGCTGTGCTGCATCCGGTAGCGACGCTGCTCGTCCAGCCCGTCGACCAGCACGGCGCGGTCGGTGATCGTGACCAGCCTGCCGCCCAACTCGGCCGCCATCGCCGCGACGGGCCGAGAGGCGGGCGTCTTCCACGCTTCCGCACAGCGCTGGATCTGCGCAGCCGGGCAGATGTCGCACAGCTCCCGGATGCCGAAATGCCCGTTGTAGTCGGCCGCGCCGTGGGCGAACGCGACCGCGCAACTGGTCTTGCGGAACAACGGCGAGCCGCCCTGTCTCGCCGCGGCGGCGGACAGGATGCGCCGCTCCAGCACCTCGGGGAAGATCTTGCGCCGGGCTCCGTGGTCGTAGGGCTCGGGCAGGCCATGCACGCGGTAGTAGTCACGGATCTCGTTCTTGTAGAACAGGCCGGTGAACACTGTGGCGTGCGCTCGCGCGCTGAGCCGCAGCGCCTGGTCGAGGTGGTCATCGGTGTCGTTGAGACCGGGCACGATCGGCCGCCAGTACAGCACCACCCGGTAGTTCTCCGCGTGGGCGAACGCCGTGTCCAGGGAGGTGGCGGCGATGCTCGAGTCGACCGGTTCGACCCGCTCGTCAGCGATGCCCGACCACGTCACCAGCACGGTGACCTTCAGGTACCGCAACGAGTTCAGCACCGCGCAGTCCTCCCGAGTGACCCGCCACCGGGTGATCACCAGCACGTGGTTGGTCAGCTCGCGGGCGTCCAGCAACCGCAGCGTCGCGAAGGTGTGCGGCTTGACCCCCGGCAGCATCGGGTCGGTGGCCCGGTTGAACACCTGAACCGGAGTCACGTGCGGCTGGAAGAACCGGTGCCCGACAAGCAGGTCGACGGCCTGCTCGTCGCTCATCAACGCGCGGGGCACCTTCATCGTGAAGTTGTCGAACAGGTGCCGCACGCAGTACCCGCAATCCAGCGGGCACCCGACGACATGGTTGAGGCTCAGGCCGCTCTTGCGGTTCTCGATCACCTCCAGCAGCTCCGGCCGCAACCGCGCCCGCTGCTGCTCGGTCAGGATCGGCGGCGGCCTCCGCGAGGACGCAGCCGGCCTGCCCGCAGCGGGTGCGGGGCTGGGGGTGGAGATCGTCACAAGGGGCCTCCTGCTCCTGGGGCGCATGACCGATGAGCTGATTGCCATGTGACCAGGACCACCTATGCTCACGGAACGGGGCAAACCTGCGACCCCGTGTGGTTGGACCCTGTTGCCCCCTCCGTGACACACGCAGCGCTGGGAGCTCGTGATGACCGACGACACGGCCGAGGACCCGGCTGGCGGCGAGGACGTCGAGCCCGCCGCGGCCCAGCTCGCTGAGGAGATCCGGCGTCGCCGTCTCGCCGCCGACCTCAGCCATGCCCAGCTCGGCGCGAAGATCGGGTACTCCCGGCAGTACGTGTCGCTGGCTGAGCGGCCCCGCAAGGGCCTGCCCTCGGCCGACCTGGTCCGCGCTCTCGACCATGCTCTGGCCGCCGACGGTGCGCTGCTCGGTCTGCGGGAGAAAGCCGACGCCGCCCGCCAAGCACGGCGCCGGTCCCGCACCAGTGTCCTGGAGGTGGGGATGCCGATCCCGGTCCCCGCCCCGCCCGCCGGCGTTCCCGGACTCGCCCTGGACACCGGGCGCAGCGCCGACAACGAGGTCGCCGTGCAGGCACCGGCAGGCCGATTCTTCGCGGGCACCGCGATCCCGGCCAGGGCGTACCCGGCCAGCGACGATGGCCGCATCCTTGCCGCCGTGCCGACCGGGTTCGCCGACGACCCGTTCCTGCGACGTCCCCGGCGTGGGCTGGTCGTCGGCGTTACCCAGGGGGACAAGCGCGGTCCCGGCCTGTTCGGGCTGGATAACCGGCAGGCTCGCCGCCGCCTGGCCGGCGCGCCCGGTCAGGCACGGCTGCTGATGTCGCGCGCCTACGCACTCGACGACCTGACTCTCGGCATCCTGTGGGCGGTGGCCAACCTCGACGAGGCACTGCTGGACGACGACGCGTCCCTGGACGACAGCAGGGGGCAAATGGCCGTCTACGAGCATTTGCCCCGTTCCGCGGCCGGACGGGAGATCGCTACCGACCTCGCGCCGGTGTCGCGGATGTGGCTGGGCTCGCAGTTCTGCGCCAGCCACATCCTCCGGCATACCGACACACTCACTGACGTCCCCGCGTTCTGGACCCGTGAGCAGCGCGGCGAGGAAGCCAGCACCTGGCTACTGTTCGCGCACAAGTACGCCTACCTGCGTCAATCCGGCGGTACAGGCGCTGGCCTCGACGACGCGCCCAGCCGAGCGTTCTGCGTCCCGCACTCGGCCGTGACCGACTCCAGCCGTCCCGAGCGGGTCCTGCTGCTCCTCGCGATGGCGCTGATGGAGTCCTTCGGCATCACCGTCGACGTCACCGCAGAGCCCGAATACGCCGCCGTTCCCGGCTTCGTCTTCGACGGCCACCGGCACGCGATCGTGGCGAACTGGGTCGGCACCGACGGCATCTGGCAGGTCGACGTCACTGACACCGCGCTGCTGCTGCGCGAGTTCGCCGACGCCACCGGCTACGCCCGTGCACACTCGATCGCCGCCGCCGACACGCCGGGCGAGCGGCTGCGGGCGCTGGCTGACTACCTCGACCTCGACTGGACCTGGCTGGTCCGCCGCTGCGCCGAACTCGGCGAATACGGCAGCAGCGGAATCGCCCAGCCCCGCAGCCGACTGCTGTCCACCGACGGTGTCGACCGAGCCTGCCTGTTCCTCGCTCAAGCGGCGCACACGGCCCACTAGGCTGCCGGATCATCCCAGCCTCGACGACGAAGGACAGCCGTGCCCGAACCCTCCAGCACACCGGCACGCCGCGTGGTCGTCTTCGGCCTGGGCGGCACGATCGCCATGACCTCCACCGCAGGCGGCGGCGTGGTGCCCGCGCTGTCAGCCGACCAACTCGTCGACGCCGTGCCCGGCCTGGCCGACACAGGCATCACCGTTGAGGTGGAGGACTTCCGCCGCGTGCCCGGCGCATCGTTGGCCTTCGACGACCTGGCTGCGCTGGCCGCCGCGATACAGGCGCGGCTGGTGGCCGGCGCGGACGGCGTGGTCATCACCCAGGGCACCGACACCATCGAAGAGACCGCCTATCTGCTCGATCTCACCCACCACCGGCCTGAGCCGGTCGTGGTCACCGGGGCGATGCGCAACCCGACGCTGGCCGGTGCCGACGGGCCGGGCAACCTGCTGGCCGCGGTCCAGACCGCCGCCAGCCCGGACACTCGAGAGCTCGGCGCGGTGGTGGTGTTCGCCGACGAGATCCACGCCGCCGCCCGCGTCCGCAAAACCCATTCCACCAGCGGCTACACCTTCGTCTCCGCCAACGGCGGCCCGCTGGGTTACGTCGTGGAGGGCCACGCCCGCGTCCTCAACCACCCGACTGGCCGCACCACCATCACCACGGCTGCCGAACCCCGTCCGGTCGAGGTCGCCCTGGTCACGATGGTGCTCGGCGACACCGGAACTCTCCTGCGCGCCGCCGCTGACCAGTGCGACGGACTGGTCGTGGCCGCGTTCGGCGTCGGCCACGTCCCCCACCGCGTCGTAGACACCCTCACCGAGCTGGCCGCGGCGATGCCCGTGGTGCTGGCCTCCCGCACAGGTGCAGGCTCGGTGCTCGCCCACACCTACGCCTTCCCCGGATCCGAATCCGACCTGCTGGGCCGCGGCCTGATCTCCGCGGGCTTCCTCGACCCGCTCAAGGCCCGCATCCTGCTGCACCACCTGCTCTCCGGCGGGCACGACCAGGCCGACATCCGCGCCGCGTTCGCCCAGGCCGGCGGCTACACGCGCCCCGACCAACAAACAGACCACGCCGACACCGTCATGCAGACCGTGCAGGGAGCCACCCGTGCGTAGCCACGAACTGACCCTCGGCCGCAGCTTCGCCGTCGTCTTCGACCACGGCGACGACTTCTTCACCGCCCTGGCCGACTTCTGCCGCGACAACGGGGTACGCCAGGGCTACATTCCCGGCTTCATCGCCGGCTTCCGCCAGGTCCAGATCGTCGGCACCTGCGACAAGCTCGACGACCCCAACGCGCCCGTGTGGACCAAGGTCCACCTGACCAACGTCGAAGCCCTCGGCGGCGGCACCCTCGCCTACGACGAGACCAATGACCGGGTCGCGCCACACATCCACGTCGCGGTCGGCCTCAAGGAACACAGCGCCACCGGCCACACCAGCCACCTACTCGGCGCCGAAGTCCAGTTCCTCACCGAAATGCTCGTCATCGAAGTCGCTGCACCACAAATGCACCGCGTCCGCCAACCCGACCTCTACGACGTCCCGCTTCTGCGGTTCGGACCCAACTCCGAGTAGGCGCCGTGCCCGACGGTCTACTCAGCTCGCCGTCCGCGCACCGTCGTGCCTAACGCTCCAGCCAGTCGGGCTTCTCCTCGAACACGTTGGGTCGGTGCCTAGCCACGTCCAGCGGTTCCCATTCCGGCAGACACCACATGTGATGGAGAGGGCTCACATGCGCACGACACCGCTGCCGAAGCCAGCGGTCAAGCTCGACCGCATCGAGAGGCAGCCGGGTGCCCACGATCCAACCGCCCTGGAACTCGATCGCCTCGCGCTTGGGATACGGCACGCGCTCGCCGATGCCCTTGTAGCCATACCCTCCAACCGTGTTGCGGCACCTCTGGCCCGCGTCGTCGACGGCCGCGCACCACGCGAAGCCTGCGACGAGTCCCGGTAGGTATCGAGGCGACCCGTCCCAAGCGGGTTGGCTGTCCTGACTCCCGGGACCATGTAGGCGATCAGGAGGCCGTTGAGGCTGATGATCGTCGGAAACCGCTTCGGGCGTTTCTTGCCGTCAACCGCGCCGTTCTCCCAGAGTTCGGCGGTCGCCGCAGACACGGCAGCGACGGCATCGACATCGCCGAACTCGAACCATTCGCCCTCGCTCTGCTGAGGCTCGAACCGCTTGTGCAGCGCACGCTCAAGCAGCAGGCCTCCTCCGTGCCGCCACAGCACCCGCACGCGGTGCAGAGAGCCGGTCCTGGACTCCGCCAGGCGATGCTCGGCGACTTCGAGTGCCCGATCTTCACCCGAGGGCCCTCCTCGCCACCGATCACATACACGTAGTCCGCTTGCATCGTTCAGTACTCTCCCGGCCTGGTCACCTACATTCGGTGACGACCGTAACGAGGAACACCGACAACCCGGATGCCGCAGGTCCAACCAGGGCATTGCCCTGTTGCACCTGGAGAATGCCCACGCCGGCACCGGCACGTGGGACACCGCCCACCAGTGGGTCCGCGCGATGACCCACGAGCCCGGTGACCATGACCGGGTAGACCGGACCGTGGCCACGGTGACCTCGTGCTATGTGCCGTCGGTCGTGATTGACACATGCTGGCGCGTCAGAACGGTGGGGCTGGTGTGGACACTCCGTCGTCGAGGAGATCTTCCAATTCTCGGAGCAGCACCGGGGCGTCTGCGGCGAGTGTCGCCTGCTTCGCCGCAATGGCAAGAAGTTGAGCGGTGATCTCAGCCCGTCGACTGGCCGCGCCCGACATTCCGGCTTGACTCGCATCGTGCATGGCGGTAGCGCCGAGGCTGTCCAGTTGGACTTGGGCGTAGTCCAGTCCGCTGCGTAGCTGTTCTACCGTGGCCTCATCGCGGCGGCGGACACCCATCATCTGGTTCCCCTCGGCATTGACCTCACCAGGATGGCGTTGGGCCTCCCCGGCAAGCTGGTGGGCAAGCTTGGGTTCAGAGCAGCCCTCGTGTGCCGCGCAAACGGTTCCACAGGGCCGGGTTGGGGTCCTCGTCGAGACCTTGCTCGGCAAGGAGAGCGGCGGCTGCCGTGATCGGTGTCGCTGGCGGTCGAGGCGCCCCCGTTACCAGACTCGTAGTGCCGCCCCCATGCGGCTCGCCCTCGGGCACGATTCTGCTCGGCGATGGCGCGTTCTTCCGTGGTCAGGTGTCCAGCAGGCCACGGGGTTCGGCACAGGATCATCTGGATCCGGCCAGCCCCAGTCCGCTGAATGAGGTCGGCAGCGATACCCGTGCTTGGTGCGTCGGGTGCACTTCGGATCCGTCGTTGCCATCGGCCACTCTCTCTGACGGTGACGGGGATGACCAACCGCCACGATGGCGGCTGGTGGCTCGGGCGGTTCGATTTGGCTCCACCAGGGCGGCTTGAACTGGCCCACCTTGCGGTTGGCGCGGCAGCGGCCGTTCACCTTACGTAATCATCGCGGCGAGATCGTTCGCCCAGCGAAACGTCCTCTCCTGCCGAGCAGCGGACGGCCACAGCGGTTGAGCTACACGCGAGACGGGCGTGTTCGCGAGAGGTCAATCGATCTTCGGGGGCAGTGGCAAGGTGCGGTCGAACTCGCCGGTCGCCCTCGTATCGACGCTGCATCGGAGTCTGCCTGGCAGGCACGGTGTGCAGTCGCCGAAGACCATCACGTAGCTGACGGTGGCGAGGTTCGGGAACCACTGCGCGCGGCCGGGGATGAACACCTCGCATTCGCCACCTGGAGGGGTGTCGGGCACTGGCAGCACGGCCGGGGTGAACGGGAGACTGGAGCTGACCGGCGGCCCGAGCCGGTAGAGCAGGCGATTGCGCCACGGGACGTCGCCGGCGTTGTGGAGGCGGGCAGTCAGCACGAAGAGCGCCACTTTGTCGACGTGCACGTCGAGAATCGAGGTCGAGTCGACCTGGATCGCGTCGTTTCCTTGTGGCACGGTCACCTCGGTCGTGTCGAGCAGTCGCTGTTTCGTCTGCTCGCGGTACTTCTCCCGGTTGATGCCGTGTTCGTCGAACAGCTTGCCGTAGTTGTGCCGCCATCCGCGGCCGACGACTCGATCCAGCAGGGCGGTCGGGTTCAGCCACCATCGCGTGCGGGAGATCTGGTTGACGACACGCGTCCACTGCTGTCGGCGCACCTGCGGTGTGACGGGCGGCAACGGCTCGATGATGAACTCGTCGGGCCTGAGCTCGACGACCTCCTCCGTGGCGTACCCAGCTCGCACCAGCGCGTCGGCGATCGCGTTCCAGGTCGCGGGTGTCAGGCGAGCCGTGCCCTGCTCGATGCGCCCGAGGCGTTGCCGGCTGAGTTTGCCCGGGTAGCCGTGTTCGTGGAGCAGGTCGACGAACGCCTGCAACGACAGGTCGCCGCGCACACGCCGCAACGCGTCACGTGCCCGGTCCATCCGATCGCTCATCGGACCGGCCAGTCGACAGCCGGGGACGTGAGGTCGTCCGGTGGCACGATGACCGTGACGATCAGGCCGAGCAGTGTGCTGGGAAAGCAGTACACGCCGTTCGGCCAGCCCATTTTCACGCACGCCCGGTATGTGCCGGGACGCCTCGGTGCTCGGATGGGCAAGCGGAGCTCGGCGCTTCCCCCGGGGTCTGTGTCGGGGATCGTGATCAGATGTGGGCTGGCCAGGCTCGCTTCCGCCGGCCCCTGCCCCACGCGGAAGAGCCACCGGTCGCGCCACGGTACGCGCCCGATGTTGTGGATCACCCAGTGTGCGACGAACTGGCTCCCTCCGGCGAGCACGATTCCCTCAGGCATCTCTTCTTCCGCCTCTCCCAGGTTGCCGGATGCGTCTTCGGCCGACGGTTCCCAGTCCCTCGCCTCGACTGGGGGCGTGGTAAGCCGTGGTCGAACTCGCTCGGCTTCCTCCAGCAGGAGGGCGTGGATGTGTGGCTCGAGCTCGTCGCCGGCGCTGACCAGCGGTTCGGCGAGGTATTCATACTCTTGGCCGACCGGGATGTGCTCAGGCAGGTTCCTCGTCAGGCGGGGTAGGTCGTGATCGTGGTCGGCGAGTGCGGCGGTAGCCCAGACGAACATGTCGACGAGGTAGCCGTCGGCGCCGAAGGCGTGGTCGTAGGCGCGGGCCAGCCATGCGGGTACCCGGCTGCCGTAGGTCAGGGTCTTGTCGCCGACGGCCCGGTTGGCAAGCCACCGTGGTGGGGGGAGTTGCGAGTGGTGTCCTCGTTCAAGGGCCAGCACGTACCGCTTGTCGACTAGATGCGGCTCGGATGTACGCCCGTATTCGGTCCTGCCGGGCCGTGCCTGCGGGTAGAGATCCGTGATCGCCATGTTCAGTAGCTCGATCGTGTGCGCGGTGTCGTCGCCCGCGGCGACCCGGAGCTGCCGCATCGCCGCAGTGAGCTCGCGGTTGACGACCAGGTGAAGCGGTAACTCCTTGCGCGGCCGACCGCGGAGCAGGTCTCGGGCACTGGGCACGGTTCCTCCAGGGTGAGCTTGTTACGTTGGTGGACAGAATTGGTATCGGTCCACAGTCGCCCCATGCGTCATCCAACGCCACACATCTTCATCAACTACCGGGGCGGCGACGAGCCCTGGGCGGCCGTGGCCCTCGACCAGGCCTGTCGACCCACCTCGGCGACGACGCCGTGTTCTTGGACTGGCGATCGATCCCGCACGGCATCCCGTTCGACCAAACTCTCCTCCACGCCGTCTGCGCCGCAGCCGTGCTCCTCGTGATGATCGGCGATCGGTGGCTCCAAACGGGTGCCGACGGCATCCGCCAGATCGACCAACCAGAGGACTGGGTACGACGGGAGATCGTCGCCGCCTGCGCCACCGGCACTGCGGCCATTCCCGTTCTTGCGGTCGTGTACCGCGTCGGCAACCGTTCGGATACCGGCGAGCATCCGCGGACTCCTGGCCGTGCGGGGATGAGTGTTCGACATGACTGCCTTCACACGACGATGGGGTGCCGACATGGTGCACGATGGTGCGCGCCGTTCGTTGCGGGCCCTGAGTTCTCGCTGGTCAGCGTGCGTGTCAGAGGTGCAGTCGCACGGCATGGTGCAGCGACCTTCTCGCCTTGCTGCGGCGTCCCAAGTCTGGGTGCCATGGCATCGCGCGATCAGCAAGGTCCGCACCACACCTGCAAGGTCTGGTGCAACCCCACGCGCAACGTCGTGGCGGCAATCTCGGTTACCGAACGCGGGGCAACCAGCTCCGCCTGGCGCCGAGGGAACTAGCGTGACGCGCGACGGTCGAGACTGGGAGGTGCCGGAGCTCAAGGGCATCCGCGCCGGCCTCGTGGTCGTACACACGATTCCCAGCGCCACGCGGCTGTGGCCGATCTACTGCATGCTCGCGCAGGCCAACTCCGGTGTCGTGTGGGACTTCGTCGTCGCACCCGACCGGTACAACGCTCCGGTGCTCCGGTTCCTCGCCGATCGCGGTGTCGTCGTCGTGTCATGGGAAGACCTGGTCAAGGGCGACCAACGCCGGTATGGCATCGCGCTGGCGGCGGCCAGGGACGGGCTGGAGCTGCTGAGGATGCCGGTGATCCAGATAGCGCACGGTGCACTACGCGAGAAGTGGACGCCGCTCTCGGCCGGCGCCGGCGTCCTGATGCCGAGGACGCGCTACGGCACCGGCGTGGACTTCGGCGTCCACCAGGGCCGTACCGTGGCCCGCTACCTGGTGCAGGCCCACCGCGACGAGGTGGACGCCCTCGACCCAGAACTGCGCTCGATCGCATGGACCCTCGGCGATCCGATGGTGGACCAGTTCGACGGGCACCTGGACATGCGGGAGAGTTTCCGCGCGGACCTGGACATCGGTTGCGGCCAACGCCTCGTCACGGTGACCTCGACCGCCGGTAGGCACTGCCTGTGGCGGGACTGGCCAGAGCTTCTCCACCGTCTTGTCACCGAGCTTCCCCAGCACCGCTACCAGGTCATCGCGATCCTTCACCCGCATCTGTGGTACGCCTTTGGCGAGGACCTTCTGAACGCCCTGCGACCCAGCCTGCGGCGAGGTCTGCGGGTCGTGCGTCCCGACGACGACTGGCCTGTGCCCGTGATCGCCGCGGACTGGGTCCTCGGCGATCACGGTTCGGTCTTCCACTACGCGACGCGCAGTTCAGCCGCACTGTTGACCGCGGCGTTCCACCACCCGTCGGTCTACCCCGGCTCGGCGCGGAGTGAACTTGGGCGGCTTGTTCCGTCGTTGTCACGCATGGACCAGATCGAAGCGCGGCTGATCGAGGTGGCGCATCCAGATGTACGCCGCCTCTACGCGCACGCGGGTGAGCGACTGAGCTCCGAACCGGGTGCCTTCGCCGCCAACGTCCGGCGTCTGGTGCACGACGTGCTCAAGGTTCGCGAGCCGACGGTGTCCGCGTGCCTACCGCCGCTCGAGGTGCCCCGTCTGATCACGGGCTGAGCTTCGTGGGCCTGCTCACGAGCGGCGCGCCGACCTGTTGCGATGCCACCGCGCAGCTCGTTGGTGCTCATGTTCGGCGACTTCGTCACCCCGTGAGCATGCCGACTGTGCCAGCAGATCCCGGATGCGCGCGAGCTCGTGGTCGGCGCGCAGCGTGGTCATTGTGCGCATCGCCTCGTACAGCAGCCGCTCCGCCGTGCTGCTGGCGTCCCTCATCAACTCCAGGACGGCCATCTCGACCGTGGTCCTGGCGGCGTTGTACCGGTCGGCGAGATCCTGGAACGTGTCGTGGGCGAGTTGGAGGTGCGACATGGCGTCCCCGGCGCTGCCCAGCGCGGTGCGGGTCCGTGCCAGGTTGACGCGAGTGAGTGCCGCTCCTCGACGCTCACCCAGCTCGATCTGCATCGCCAGCGCGCGCAGGAAGTAGTCCTCGGCTTCTGCGAAGCGCCCCAGCCCGTCATGGAGCAGGCCCAGGTTGTTGAGCGCCGACGCCTGGCCGGGTCTGTCGCCGGCCTCGTGGTGGAGGTCCAGTGCCTGTTCGAAGCAGTCCTTTGCCTCGTCGAACCGGCGCAGATCGAGCAGGCCGAGGCCGAGGTGGTTGAGCAGCAGGGTCTGGGCGACGACGTTGCCGTCCGCACGTGCCGCGCGCAACGCGTTGTCATGGGTCTGCAACCACTCGGGGTAGTGCTTGCGGTGCAGGAAAAGGCTCCACATCGCGTCGGCCATGGCGTAGATGTGTGTGTCGTGTTCCATGTGCGTGTTGCCCCGCACGAGGTCCAGGAGGTGCGTCAAGTGGGTTTCCGTCCAGTCCAGCGCCTGCTCAGCGGCGTCGAACACCGGGACTGTGGACTCGTCGAGCACCGGCTGGACGAGCCGGCGGCGGGTGGGCATCACGACCTTGTCGGCCGCTCGCGCCGCAGCGAGGTACCACTCACACGTCCGCCGTCGCGCGTCGGCGCGGGTACGTTCGTCGTCCAACGACCCGGCCAGTTCTCGGGCGTAGTCACGCACGAGATCATGGAAGCGGTATCGCTTGGCCGGTAGCTCCTCAACGAGGTGCAGGTCGGCGAGTTGGTCGAGCATCTGATCCGCGGCAGCGAGGGAGATCCCCGCCGCGGCGGCCGCCACCGGCGTGCTGAAGTCCGGTCCAGGATGCGAGCCCAGAAGGCGGAAGGTACGCGCTGTGGTGATGGGCAGACATCGGTAGGACAGGCTCAGTGCTGTGCGTACGGACATGATGCCGTCCGTGCTCAGGACGTCGAGCGGGCGACCGTCGAGTCGCATGTCCCCGACCAGTTCCCCGATGCCTCGCCGTGGCCGGACCACCAGTTGTGCCGCGGCCAGGCAGATCGCCAGCGGCAGCCCGCCACAGATGTCGACCAGGGTCGCTGCGGCCTGCTCCTCACTCAGCACACGGCCCACGCCGGCGATTCGTGTCATCAGGGCCAGTGCCGCGTCCTCAGGCAGCGGGGACAGCGCCAGTGTTTCCGCCCCCACGGCCACCAGGCCGGGCATCCTCCTCCTGCTGGTGACGACGAGCGTCGAGTGCGGCGGCCCGGGGACGAACGGCAGCACGTCGACCATCGACGCCGCGTTGTCCAACAGGACGACGAAGCGGCGATCGGCGGTCAGCGAGCGGAAGAGGGCGGAGCGCCCTGCCACCGTTTCCGGCAGCGCTGCGGGCAGCACACCGAGGGCACGCAGGAAAAGGCCGAGGATCTGCTGGGGCTCCGCCGGTCCATCGGGTGCGTGGCCCTGGAGGTCGGCGAACAGTTGTCCGTGCGGATACTGGTCCCGCACGCCCTGCAGCCAGGCGAGCGCGAGCGCCGTCTTGCCGACCCCGGCCGCTCCGGTGATGAGCACCATGCGGGTGGAACCCGTGGCCCGTCGTCCGGACGCGGAGAGATGAGCGAGTTCGGCCTCTCGTCCGGTGAAGTGGGCGGGCACTGCGGGCATCTGGCGCACCGGAGCTGGTTGCACGCTGGAAGGGCCGACGAGGTGCAGGTCGCCGTTGATCGTTTGGGCCTGCACCGCCGGCCCGAAAATACCGTTGTCGATCCGATTCACCATCCGGGAACCGCTCGGTGGGTGCGGCTCACCGTGTTGAGCGATCATCGGCCCCTCGTCCCCTGGAAGCGGCCCGCATGAGATTGTGTTCCCGTCGCACCAATGGTTGTCCGTGCGCGTGGGTGTCGGGTACCGCCGCGCGGGTCCGTCGAGGCCTCCCTGGTGGTGAGCGTGACGTATCGGATCTCGGTGTTCGGCCCGGTGACGGTCTTCGTCGACGACATCGCGCTGAAGCTGGAAGGACCTCAGTCGAGCCACGTGTTGGCCGTGCTCGCGATCCGACTGGGCACACCAGTGCGGCGGGCCGACCTGGTGAATGAGGTCTGGGCCACGAGACCTGAGCCGAAGACGGTGGACAGCAGGATCTCGCGGTTGCGGGACGTCCTGCGGCGAGCACCAGGACTGGAGATCCCCCGGGCAGACAGCAGCGGCTATTGCTTGCGTGCCGAGCGGGGCCGGATTGACCTGCACAGGTTCACCGACCTGGCCAGTCACGCGCTTTCGGCGGCACAGGAGAGCCGTCCCGATGCGGAGAAGCTGCTTCGCCAAGCCCTGGAGCTATGTCGCTCCAATGTCAAGATCGTTGTGCCGCCCTGGTGGCGGTGGACGGATCGGCGGTGGGCTGACTCGTTCCCGTGCTGTCGCCTGACGATGATCAATTCGGTGGTCAGCTCGCGGCCGTTGTGGTGTGCTACCGCGCGGCGGTGGGTTGACTCATTTCCGTGCTGTCGCCGCGAGGTTGACGAGGTCTTGTCATGTCGCCCACCGCCGTGTCCGGCCGACCGGTGTGACTTGATTGGAGCGTGGGCTCGCCCCCTGATTGAGGCATGTCCACCGGCCAGGCCACCCTGCCGTTGTTGAACACCACACTGGAGAACTGCCGCATGGTCATCATCGGGGTCGACCCCCACAAAGACGTCCTCGTCGCCGTCGCTGTGGACGGCAACGGCCGCCAGCTCGCGCTGCGCGACGCCCCAGCACGACCACGCGGATACAAGACACTGCTCGCGTGGACCGCGCAGTTCGAGCAACGCCTGTGGGCGGTGGAAGACGTGCGCCACGTCGCCGGCGGCTTCGTACGATGCCTGCTCGCCGCCGGCGAGTCTGTGGTGTGGGTACCGACCCAGATGAGCTCGGATTACCGCAAGAAGGTTCGCGCGTCGGGCAAGTCCGACCCGATCGACGCGCTCGCCTGCGCCCGCGCCGCCCTGGCCGAGGACCTCCCGGCCGCGGTACCGGACACCGAGGCCCGGAACGTGAAGATGCTGCTCGACCACCGCGAGGACCTGGTCGGTGAGATGGTGCGGATGTGCAGCCGGCTGCGCTGGCACCTGCATGACATCGACCCGGACTTTGCCGCCACCATCCCCAAACACAAACTGCACCGTCCGAAGTGGAACAAGAGTGTCCAGGAGTTCCTCGCCCGCCAGGCCGGCAGCGTCGCGGTGGCGATCTGCGTCGAGCTGATCGGCCGCATCCAAGAACTGGCCCAACGCGCCGCGCAGTTGGAGCGCGAGATCGCAGCTCTGGTCGTGATCCATGTCCCGCAGTTGCTGGCGTTGGAGGGTTGCGGGCCGCTGTCGGCCGCCCGGATCCTGGCCGAGACCGGCGACGTGCGCCGGTTCACCTCGGCCGCGGCCTACGCGATGCACACCGGCACCGCACCCATCCCCGCCTCCTCCGGAAACACGCATCGGGTTCGGCTCAACCGGGGCGGTAACCGGCGGCTCAATGCCGCGATCCACCGCATCGCGATCACCCAGAAACGCATGCACGAACCCGCCCGAACCTACCTGGACAACCGACGCGCCAAGGGAAACAGCAACACCGAAGCGATCCGCGCGCTCAAACGCCACCTCGCCCGCCGCGTCTACGCTCTGCTCAAGAACGGGCCCGACCACGCGCAGGCGGACACCACAGTTCAGGCCGCCTGATCGGTCGACGCCCGGCTGGCGAGCACCAACCTCGCGCCGTCGGCCGGGCCACGGCCTGACGCGTGACTGCCGACGCGGTCTGTCACGATCGCGGGCATGCCCGTCCCGGACACCCACCTGCGCCAGATCACCCGCTGGTGCGAACAGCGCATCCCCGAGCACGCCCGTGACCAGGTTCGCGTCGAGCACACCGTGCGCGGCTCGAACGTGACGATCCTCGAGGTTCGCGCGCCCTGGCGGGAGGACTTCGGACCCGACTGGACCCGCCGCCCGATCGCCCAACTGCGCCACGACGGCACCCGCTGGTGGCTCTACTGGCCCGACCGCAACACCCGCTGGCACCTGCTCCAAGACATCCCAGCCGAAACCTCGCCCGCCCCACTGCTGAACGTCATCGACGAACCCGGCCGAGCCTTCTGGTGACCAACCCCGTAGATCAAGCTTGACATTGAGGCAGGGGGAACCCTTCGACGGACTACACGGCCCGATCGTCACCAAGCAGCGTAACGGGTTGTGGCGGCTACGGCTGGACGTGTACACGGAGTACGCCAACCTGCGGATTCCCGCCGGTGGAGCGGCGGAGGTCGTCGACGAGCTGATCGAGTTCGCCGAGGCGTACCCGAAGCACTCCGGCATCCGGGACGCCGCGGTCCGTGCGCTGGAATGGGTGGGCCGCACCCAGGAGGCGGCAGACCTGCGGCCGCGCGACCCGCAGGGAGACCGAAACGCCCACGGCGGCCCCCGCGACGAACTGTTGGCGTACCTCGGCGCCCTACGCACAACACTGGGCCGCGCTCTGCGCTGGCATCCCGGTGAGGAACTGGCGGCCACGTTCTGCCGGCGCTCGGTGCGCATGGTGAGTGCCTCGACCGCGTATGACGTCGTCGCCGGTCAGCTGCATCTACGGAACCGCGGCCTGGTCCGGGGAGATGCTGACTGGGACGACGCGGTGGCGCTGCCACGTCTGATCGTGGTGCTCGGCGACGCTGGCTACGGCAAGACCTGGCAGCTACGCCGGCACGGCCAGGTCCTATGCGACCGGGCGATGTCGGCGTTGCACCACGGCGCGGACATCACAGCAGTCGACCTTCCCATGTGGCTGCACGCTTCAGCACTGGCCGAGTCGGTGGGTGGCCGCCAGTCCAGGGCTGAGCAGCTGGTGGACGGCGCCATCCGAACGGTCAGTGACGAGAACGTCGTCGTCAGCCAACTGTTGCGCGACCACCTAATCCGACGGTTGACTAGCGGAAACGGGCGACTGCTTGTGCTGGTGGACGCCTACGACGAGGTGTTCGACAGCAGGAGCAAGGACAGCGTCCAGGCGGGGCTGGCCTGGTTGGGGCGGCAAGTGCGAGCCGGCGACGGGCTACGCGTCATCCTCACTTCCCGGCCGGTGGGTTACGTGTGTCCGTTCTCAACGAGGGAGACGACAGTTCCCGTGCACCACGTCGAACTGGCTGCGCTCACCGTCGGTCAGGTCAGACAACTCTGGCAGACCTGGTTCACCCATCTGGGTGTGGAGGTCCCCGAGCCAAGGCTGCAGCCGTTGCTGTCCCGGGACTCGCCCCTCGCCGAGCACGTCCAGGTGCCTCTCATCGCGGCGTTCTGCGCGTGGGTGGCCCAGGATGAGGCCGCCAGTCGTACCAGGGTTGGCTTGTACGAGCAGGTCATTCGTCGCTTCATCGGTATGTGGTGGAAACAGGGGGACCAGAGTCCGCACGGTCACAACACCCGTCACGATCCCGTGCGCCAGCAGCAGATACGGCACGCCCTCGAACAGCTCGCCTGGCACATGGCCGCCGGTGAGGGCGAGTGGCGCGATTGGGTGGACAGCAAGGAGTGCGAGAGCGAGCTCCAGGAAGCCGGCCTGTCTCCGTTGCCGGGCTGGAGCAGGACCGCGGAGTTGGTGGACCTGCACGGCGTCCTGCTGCGCCTCGGCAACCGGCCAGCCAACTACTTCGACAACCCGATTGCCTGGGTGCACCCGAACGTGCACGAATATCTCGCGGCCAACAGCCTCGTCACCCTGCCAGCGCAGGAAGTCGAGTACTGGCTCGAACACGGTCACAACCGGCCGGAATGGGCCGCCACCGTCGTCTTCGCCGCCGAACTGGAGGCCGCTCAGGGTGACACGTGAACGCAAGGTCACCGAAGGACTGCGGAAGCTGGCCGCCGGTGACGATCTCGGCTGGTACACAACACTGCTCATCGACACTGGTGCACAGTCCGCGACCGAGCCCGAGGCAGTGGCGAGGACCATCCGGATGGGCGCCGCGGGGCTACTCGACGCCACGACCGTCGCCCGTGCGCTCGTGCGCATCGAAGGAGTCGACACCGAGCGGGTCGTTCGCCTGCTCGACCGCATGGCGGCGGCTGGCCACTCCAGACGGGAGGTGTGGCAGGCAATGTACTGGTGCGGCGAGCCGGGAGCAGCGCGGCTGGAGCGCGCCGTGCTCGAGGAACCCGACCCGGACGGTGCCGCTGGCCTGCTCGCGGAGCTAGACCTCGACCGAGCCGTGCAAGCCATACGGCTCCGGATCGTCGTCGACGATCGACCGGTGCACGCCGCTGACGCCAGGCCGCTACAACACCTGACGGACACCGACGTCGCCGTGTTGGCCGGCCGCTACGAAGAAGATCCCGCCTGTCTCTCCAAGGCGCAGATCCTGGGATGGACCGAACACCACCTGGCCCGCGACCTCCTGCTCGCGGACCGCCATCTTTACCACCCCGATCATCGGATCCGGCAGGTGGCATTGCACGGCCTGCGCGCGTACTGCGGTCGACGCGCCGAACCGGAGATCGACAAGCTGATCATCGGTCTGATCACCGACGACCCCGCTCCGGAGGTACGCCTGCTGGCCAGGGAAACCATGGAAACCAGGTCGATGATCTTCCCATGGGCCAGGGAGCTGTTGGCCACCGTCACATCACCGATGGACCTGGCCGACGCTGCCTCCACCACCCCGGGTGAGCTTCCCATCGACACCCTGGTCTCCTGGCTGACCACGACCGGACCTCGCCAACGGTGGGCATTGACCCTGGTCGAGACCATGCCGAGCATGCTCGCCGGCGACACAGGCGCTGCGGTCAGGCGCGCGATCGACACACTTGCCGAACGCACACTTCGAGGTGAACTAGGCGCGGAGATGGTGTTCTCACTGTGCGCCATCCTGGGACCTGGTTTCGTCGACCGCTGCGTGACAGCCATGAAGAACGACACCACCGGAAAGCTCCACGTGCTCGCGGTGTCCCTCTCCCGAGCGGTACCGAACGACGAGGACGTGTTCGAAGCACTCGCGATCCACGCCGGACGCCACCCGAGGCCCCTCGGCACCGGAGCACTCACCACCTACCAACTCGACCCCGTCCGACGCGCGCATCATCTGCTAGCCAGACTGGAGACAATGACCCAGTCCGCACCGGAGTCCGTGCGGGTGTGGTCCACGGCCCTGCGTGAGCTCCAATCACAACAGCTTGCCCAGGCGACGCACCAGTTGCGCGAACGGATGGCTGCGGCCGGCAATTACGTGCTGGCCCTACTCCCATCCACCGCTTCCGCTGTGTGAAGCATCTTGTCCAGACTGCGATGCCACAATCCGGTGTGATCGTCATCTGCGGCCTCCTCCACGAGATCGACATCACCCACTGATGCGCGACGGTGTAGCACCGCGACGCACCATCAGCCACCTCGTCCGACGCGTCAACATCCGCGATCCTGGCCGGTGTCCTCGTGACGGAGGAATGAATCGACGACGTCATCCGACTTCGACTCCCGTACGGTCAACGTGACGATGGGATGGGAGGACGCGCCTCGCCCCGGTCGTGTCTAGCTCGTTCGATCGGGCGTTCAGATATGGGGATGGCGCTGCTCTCCCATGCCCAAGGCCTCACCAGCGACAGCGATGTTGCACCGAAACGTCCTCTTCTGCTGCGGCGCGGTCGCGTCCAAACTTCCGAGGAGCGCGTGGGAGCGAATTAGGTGAGCAGTTTGGGAGCGAGACGGGCCACACACGAGGGCGACGACGGCAACAACCGCGTGACACGCTTCGGATGCGAACGCTCATGCCGATTTGATGTTTGCGCAGGTTGGACAACCCGGGCGCGGGGGCGGCGCAGGGTGCCACTCGACTTGGCCTGCTTGAATCAGGTCGTACGGGGGTGACCATCCAGGTTCTGGCCGGAGCGCGAGGACCGCGTGCTCGCCCGCGAACCATTGGTCATGGTGGCCCTTGCTCTGGAGGTACGTGGCGATGGCCATCTTCGCCGCGAGCTGCCCTATGAGGTGGAGATCCGTACCCACCGTGGTCATGGCGTGGTGGGTACGGTAACCGCTACCTGGTTCGAGGTCGGGTATGAGTCCACCAGTTCCCGCCAACGCGTCCAATCGGCATTGGTAGCAGCCGTGATCGGTCCACGGCCACAAGCGCATGAGATCTCCGTAGGCACCGTCGGCGAGGACACATGCGAGGACGGCGGGTACACTCGCGCGCCGGGCGAGGTGGCTGACGACGCGGCGGGGCAGGACGCCGTCCGCAGTGCACACGATCACGTCGATCTCAGTGAGAAGGTCACGAACAGAGTTCGTGTCGCGTACGACGTCGTGCTCGTGGGCGGTGACGCGGGTGTCGGTCCGGGTCAGCTCTAGGTCGGCGCGGAGCGCCTCGACCTTGAGTCTCCCGACGTGGCGGGAGCCGCAGACGTGGCGGGGCAGGTTATGCCACCGCAAGCGTCCCGGGTCCAGGAGGTGGAGGGCGCCGATGCCAGCGGTCGCCAGCGCGTGTGCTGCTGCTCCGCCGATGCTGCCGGCCCCGACCAAGAGAATCCGGCTGCGGCGAATGTCTTCGACCGGCCAGTGGGGAGCGAGCAGCGCGACCCCGGTTTGTTGAGGCTGGACGTCGATGTCGAGCGGTACGGCTCCCTCGGAGCTGACGTGCCACATCGCGAACTCGGGTGCTTTGACGTCCCGGTTCTCCGCGCCTTCCTCGGTCGCGCCCCTTGGCACATGCGTGATCGCGTAGTACGCCACTTTGCCGGGTTGCCGGAATCCGTTCGGCACCATCGAGGCGAAGTCGTGGAGACTGATCTTCGAGTACTTGATGAGAGCAAACAGCCAGTAAAGATTGGTCTCGGGGGGCACCCTATACCAGAGCGAGTTGGGGAAATCGTCTCCAGTTTGGAGGAAGTGCTTGGGCGGGATGTCCACCTGCTTCCTTGAGTCGTTGCCGTCGGACAGCGCTCGAATCACACCGGTGCGATCCGACCGCGACACCCGCAGTGTCACGTGGCCCCATGACGTCGCCCGGCGAATCGCGTCCGCTGCTGCGGCTGTCAGGACGACGCAGAACTCTGGCACGAGGCCTCCTCGACGAGATGGTCGTACGTCGAGTCGGTGACGATGCCGTTCTCGCTCATCCTGTCAATCAAGTTTGCCTTCATCAGCTCATATTCGATGCGCCAGCCTGAAGCTTTGAGCAACAGGTCTGTCACGGACTCCCTGCCTGTCCAGAGTTCCGGCAGGCGTAGAAGGCACAAGCTTCCGTCGCCGTTCAGGTGCCACCTGTGCTGTGTCCGAAGCAGGACAGGTGGCTCGGGTTCACGGGGGAACACGTTGGGAGGCACTATCGGGTAGCTCTGCGGGTAGTTCATGTCGAGCATCAGGCCGTTGCCCCCGGTCAGCTCGTCGAGACCGGTAGGTCGCGGACGTTCGAAGGGCCAGTCGGGTAGCCGACCGGACCAGCGGCCGGCGCCTACTGGCTCGAACCGCAGATCGGGAAAGCAAGTGGGTACCTCATGGCGGTCACGTACCAGTCGCTCCGGATCGGATTCCCACCAGGGCGTCACCGTCTGCTCACCCCTGCGGCCGGTTGTACATGGCTTGGGCGCTTATCAAGGCCGGTCCTGTGACTGTCGTCTTTCCACTCGCGGCTGGTGCCGGGAAGTCGGTTCCGAACACCTTCTGCCACAGGCGGAGCGCCTCGTCGGTGTTTCCTCGGTGTTCAGCCACCTGCGCCGCATGCGCGAACGCGGCGTCCTCCTCGAGCGTAGTGCGCAGCACGACAACGTCGAGGTCGGGCTGGATCGTGCCGCAGTGTCCGGCTGGGTCCTCGATCGGCTGGTTCACCCTGGTCGCGGCCGCCGTGAAGAATCGGCTCAGAGCGTCCGGCCTGGACATATCGAGTGGCAGGCACTCCAGCGCGAGCACCTCCATGACCAAAGAGTTGATCTTCACGTCCCCAGGAACACCGTGCCGCCAGTTCTTGAGCACTCGCACCATCGGCCGGTAGTAGGACCAGGCGTTGTGGCGCTGCTGGACCAGGTTGATCAGATGCTCGGGGTCAGCGATGATCCAGCCGCTGCGGTGGGCGTCCGGGATGAGGAGCGTGTCATCGGACTGGCGAAGCACGGGCATCACGTCGACGGTGAACGCCTCGAGGTCGTCGGGATCGTCGATGAAGCACTTCACGGCCCGGTTCTTGCCGGCGGCGTCGGCACGCCGGACAAGTTCGTCCACCGAGCCGCCGGGATTCCCGAGGAGGTCCTTGGCGCGGGCGCGGGCGTGCTCGATGGCTTCGGCGGCTGACGTCCCTGGATTTCCCCAGGTCGGGTGCTCGGCGACGGAGTACTCGATCACCATGTCCACGTCGTGGACGGGATCGAGCTGCGTTGATCGCCGTAGTGACCCTGACAGCCACGCGACCTCGACGTCTGGCTCTGCCTCGAACGCCTCCTTGAACGTGGTGGCGCGGTCTCGCGCCACTTTGACCAGGTTCGGGTCGGCGTCCACCACCTGCTGGTAGTCGTCGAACGCGGCTTCGATGTCCACTTCATGGCCTCCTGTCCGTGCGTAGCCGTCCAGCGCGCAGGCTAACCGGCAACACCGACAAAAGACGGGTTGACACGCTTCGAGGTTGCGTGTTAGTCGGCGTCCGCAGCGCCGGCTTCGTACGTGGCCAGCAGACGTCTGGCGATCTCGGCGTTCGCGTCGTCGGGGGCGAATAGGTCCACGCATTCGCGCAATCGCGCGGTGCCTGCGGCGAGATCACCGGAAGCGCAGAGGGCGTGGCCGAGTTCCCGGATGGTGAGGGCAGCCCCATAGTCGTCGCCGAGGTCCCGGCGTTCGTCGAGAACGCGTTCGTACAGTTCGATAGCGGCCGTGAATCGTCCCGCGTCGCGGTGGACGTTGGCCGCGTTGTTCCTGGCCCACGCCCGCCCTCGTCCGTAGCCGGTTTCCTCGAAGGCGGCGATCGCCTCCTCGGCGTGGGTGAGGGCCTCGTCGAGATCTCCGGCGTCCCGGTGGATGCCCGAGAGGTTGTTGTGCACGATGCCTGCCTCTTGAAGAGCTCCGCTTCGGTCACACGCGGCTAGTGCTCGCAGGCACAGCTCCACGGCCTCGTCGTACCGCCCCTGTTCGCGGCACGCGTGCGCGTAGCGGCCTGCGACCCAGGCCTGGCCTTCGTCGTCACCAAGTTCGGTCCAGATGGTCAATGCCTCGCGGAAGCACTCCTCGGCCTTCTCATGCTCCATCCGTTCCCGGTGGGCGATTGCGAGACGCCCGAGCAGACTGGCGACACCGTCGCGTTCTCCGGCCGCTCTAGCGGACGCGACCCCGAGGGTGTGAGTGGTGACCCAGTCGTCCCAGGCCTTCTGCCGGTAGAAGAACTCGAACAGCGCAGCGGCGATCCGCCACGCGGTGCCGTGCTCACCGGTGCCGGCCGCCCGCCGCACACAGGCCACCAGGTTAGGTTGTTCCTCCCGCAACCAGGCCATCGCAGAGGCGATATCAGCGAACGCAGCGCCTCCCCCCCTCGGCTGAGGGTGTCCCGGGGTGCCGGGCGTCCAGGACAGCGTCCGCGTTGACGGCCGTGCCGAGATACCAGACGAGCACGCGCTGCAGGGCCCGGTGGCGCTCATCCGCGTCCTCTTCTGCTTCCGCGCGCTCGATGGCGAAGATCCGCAGCAGGTCGTGCATCCGGTAACGGTCCGGCACCACCTGGTCGATCAGGTTCGCCTGACGCAATCCGTCGAGCGTCTTCCGCGCGAGGGCCCGGCTCGTTCCGACGAGTGCCGACGCCGCTTCGGAACCGATCGTCACTCCGGGTGCCAAACCGAGGATCCGAAACGCCCTGCGCTGGTCCAGCGTGAGATGCCGGTACGACACGGAGAACACCACGCGCAAGGCCGTCGTCTCGTCGTCGGTGTCGAGCACGTCGAGCACATCCGCCTCATTCGACAACTCTTCAACGAGGTCGGCGACCTGCGTGTAGTAGCCGCTGGCGATGCGTTCGCCGGCGATGCGCAGCGCCAGCGGCAGGTAGCCACAACGCCTGGCCAACTCCTCTACGGCCTGGTCGGCACCGGCACGCTCGGCGCCGATGACCCGGCTCAGCAACTCCACCGCCTCCGAAACAGGCAAGGGCACCGTGTCCAACACAACGGCTCCCTCCCTGATCGTCAACCCCCTCAACATTGCGCGGCTGGTGACCACCACCGTGCTCGTCCCGCCCGGGACCAGCGGCCTGACCTGGGCAGCATCGGCCGCGTTGTCGAGCACGACGAGCATCCTGCGAGTAGACATTGCCGTGCGGTACGCCGCCGCTCGCCCTTCCAGCGGACTTCCCTCGAACGCACCCGCCAACCCAAGGGAGGCCAGGAAGCCATCCAGCACCTCTCCAGGTTCGGCAGGTGGACCGGCCGGATCAAAGCCGCGGAGATCGGCGAACAGCACACCGTCGTGGAAGTGCTCCTTGTTCCGATGAGCCCAATGCACAACCGTGGCCGTCTTGCCCACACCCGGCAACCCGACCACGCAGTACATCGACGGCGAGCTATCCAACCGGGTGGACTCGTCGAGCCGGGCCAGCAGCGTGGTCTGGTTGACGAAGTTCGTCGCCGCCATCGGCAACTGCTGCGGCACGGGAACATCCCCGGAGCCGTACTTGACGACGACCGTCCCCACCGAACCCGCCTGCAGGACAGTCCGCGCGGAACCCGAGAAGTCGTTGCGTACGCCGTGTTCCGCCACCGAACCGCCTCATCTCTCGTAGGCTGTGCCCCAGAAAGGATGGTGCCGTGCCCGACCCGATCTTGGTATCCATCGCCGCCGCGCTCGCAGCGAAGACGGCGACGTCACTCTACGACCTGGTGAAACGACAGTTCGCCGGACGTAACGAAGCCGAAGCCGCCCTCGATGCCGCCGACGGTGCGTCGGAGGACTCCCCTGAGGTGACCGCACTCGCCGCACACCTCGCCACCGAAGAGACCGACGACCCTCGGTTCGGTGAGGAGCTGCGGCGCATATGGCAGCACACCACGGCAACCCAAGGCGGCGTGGTCAACCAGGTCACCGGCAACGTGTCCGGCAAGGTCGTGCAGGCGCGCGACATCACAGGCGACATCAAGTTCTGAGACCGTGTGGGGAGAGATGGCAGTCGACGTACCGAAAGTGTTCGTCTCGTACGCGCACGAATCCGACGAGCACAAGGCACAAGTGCTCGCGTTCGCCACGTTCCTCCGGAAGGCCGGCATCGAGGCCGTACTGGACCTGTGGTCCACGGACGCCAGGCAGGACTGGTACTCGTGGGCCATCCGGGAAATGACTGATGCGGAGTTCGTCCTCGTCGTGGCGTCCGAGCGGTACCGGGCGACCGGCGACGGCAGCGGCCCGAACACCGAGAACCGAGGCGTCCAGTCCGAAGCCGCGCTCCTGCGGGAACTCATCTACACCGACCGCGCCACCTGGCTCCCCAAAGTCCTCCCCGTCCTCCTGCCCGGCCACACCACCGGCCACATCCCGCTCTTCCTCCAGCCGAACACAGCAAGCCACTTCCCCGTGACCACTTTCGACACCACCGGCGCCGAGCAACTACTCAGAGTGATTCTCCGCCAGCCGGGCTACATCGCGCCCGACGTCACCGCCGAGCAGCTCCTGCTCCCACCCCACGCCGACGGAACAACCCGTCACACACCCAAACAGGAACCGGCCGTGAGTGGCGTGACCAACCAGATCAACGGCACCGTCAGTGGCACCGTCATCCAGGCCGAGACCATCAACGGCAACATCACTTTCTGAGCCCGTGTGCCGAAGATCTAATCGCGTCGGCACGATTTGCCACGGACATTCCTCACCGCCGTCACGACAGAAGCTGTACATCGACGCGGTGACCTAGTGGCCAATACTCCGCGCAATGACTACGCCTGGTTGGTCAGCAAAGCATCGGAGCGTTCCAACACTGCCGCTGCCTCGGGGTGCCTACCCAAGCCGCTCAGGGTATCGGCCAGGCTCTCGAGTGCAAGTGCCGTGCCCTCCCGATCTCCAACCTGTTCGAACAGGTGCACGCTCTCCTGGAGGAACTGCACGGAGTCCGCGAGCTGGCCGATCGTGCGGCATACGTCCCCCAGATCGTTGAGGACCTCGGCAACATCCTGCGGGCTGGCGGTGGTGCGGTAGATGATCAGCGCTTCGAGGAGGAAGTGGCGCGCCGACATCAGGTCGCCGAGGTCGCGGTGGGCGCCGGCCACCATGACGAGGCTGTTCGCGATCCGGTCGCCTTCCCCGGAGTGCCGCGCTTCAGCGAGCCGCTGTTCGAATGCCGTGAGCAGCTGCCGCGTAGCCCAGACCCGGCGCTCGTTATCGCGCGCATCTCTGGCGATCCGCTGCGCCGCGACCAGGCAGTCCGCAGCTTCTGCGGAGCGAGACAGGCGAATGTACAGCGCGTTCAGCTTCAGCAGAAGGTCGAAGGCGCCCCGGTGGTCGTCAGTGAGTTCGGTTACGGCTCGCAGGGCCAACTCGTGCACAGCATCCAGGTCGCCGTTCTCCCGAACCGCGTACTCGATCAACGGCACGGCGATGCCGACCGCAGCGTCCAGCCGGTGTCCTGCCGCATGTTTCAGCAGACGCAGCAAGGTTTTCGATTCGCCGATGAAGAACCCCCGGCCGCCCCGCCGGACCATGTCGGACAGGGTGTCGTCGGTGCCGGGCGGGTGTACGCCGATCCAGCTGGCCAGGGCCGACTGGGCGGCCTTCACGTACGAGTCCAGGATTTCGTCGAGCACCTGAGCGGTGGTCAACCCGTCCTCGGCGGCGACGAGTTCCTCCGCCAGCAGCCGGAACGGCACCGGCAGCTCAGCCGTACCACCGCGCCAATGCTCGACCAGCAGGCCTTCGGCGATCAAGGCGCGGCTGACACCCCTGGTCATGTCCACGTCGAAGCCGGTCACCAGTTCGAGCGCCCGCGAACTGATCGTCTCGCCCGGGAAGGGACCGAGCCTTCGGAAGGCCCGCCGGGCGGTCTCCGGGAGCCGACGGTACGACGCCAGCAGAGAATCACTCAGAGTTGCGCCGTTGAATGCCAGGGTCGACAGCGGTTCACGGCGATTGACCACCAGGTCCGCCAGCCCGCTCGGCGAGTAGGTGGTGGCCCGGAGGCGGTTGGCCACGGCGGCCAACGCCAGCGGAAGACCGCCACAGAGCACGGTGAGGCGTCCCGCGTCGTCACCGTGCCACCCGACGTCCCCGCCGGCCTCCCGCAGCAGCAAGGTAGTCGCGTCCTCCGAACCCAAGGGATTCAGAGAGAGCGTGCTCACGCGATCCGAAACCAGGGGCACACCTCTGCACGTCGCCAGCACCAACCCGGTGTTCGTGCTGAACACGTCAACCGCTGTCGGGTCGGCGACGTTGTCGAGCACGACAAGCACCCGCTTCTCCGCCAACACGCTGCGGTAAGCGGCGACGAGGTGATCGAGCTTCTCCGGAAGATAGGCGTCGCCCATTCCGAAGGAGTGCAGCACCCACCGCAGCGATTCCTCGACCGATGCCGCGGAACCACCGTTCCCTCCGAAGTCCAGGTAGATCTGGCCCTCCGGGTATTCGTCCATGATTTCGTGCGCGAACGCGACGGCGAGCGCACTCTTCCCGACCCAGGGCTGTCCCGTGACGGCAATCGCCGAAGGCTGGGCGCTGAACCGGGAACGAAGCTCGACGAGCTCGGAACTCCTACCGATCAGTGGGGCAGCGGGCGGCAGCTGCCGCAGGTGTCGAACGGGGGACCGGAGGTGCACCTCCACGCGATCGATGTGTCGTGCCTGGATGACATGCCCGTACACGGTGCCTGAAACTTCGTTCTGCATCCGGTCTACCTCTCCAAAGCGGCACTCGGATCATAGGGAACACGCATACTGACGACTCGAAGAAAGACACAAAGGAGAAGAACCCGGCTCAAAGCTGTCGGCGCCATTGAACCGCCGGTCCGAGCAACGCGTTGCAAGCGGGCCGAACCGGCGCGAACACACTGTCACGCCGCAGAGCGGTGGTGTGAATTCAGAGCAATAGTAACGGTGTGTAACTGAACTCAAGTCTGCCTCGTCGAGGCGGGGCTACTTGAAGCCGCCTGTGGCGGGGCCAACTGCAGACCGCCAGAGCTACGGCTGGCAACTGCACAATGACACAGCGGTACGACAATCCCTGACCGCGGCTGGAAAAGGCTAGGCCCGATCAGAGCGGTACAGCGAGTCCCGGAGGCGACGCGTTGGTGCTCGCTTCTGGGAACGCGGCCTCCACTCAGTAGCACCCCCCAAGCAGGGGCGAAGACCGAAGACCGCGCGGGCCCCTCAGCGACTTTGTCGCGCGGCAGCGTCTTCAGCAGGTCGAGCGCGATCATCTCCACCGGCACCCAGCCGGTGGCGTCCCGCTTGTCCGGTGCCGTGATGGTCAGCCGGATGCCGTCGGTACGGCTGGAACGCCGGATCTGCCAGTCAGTGCGCCAGGACAGGAACCCAACGTAGCCGTGGACACAGTCACGGGTTAGCCGGAAGTCCCCGTACGTCACCACGCCGTCCCGGTCGAACCTGGCCAGCAGCGCGTCCCCGACGCGTCCCCGGCACTGGCCGATGACCAGCTTCGCCGGGATGGTCTGGCGGTGCACCCCGTGGATGAGGACAGGCCAGCTCGGCGTGAGCAGTTCGAGGTACTCATGGTGTGGCCCACGCACGGGGTCCTGGCCGAATGTCAGGTCACAGTGATCATCTACGACACCGGCCAGGCCTGTGAGCCCGCCTCGCCGGCCTGGAGGCACTGCGGCTGCCATCCCCCGCCGAGCGGGAGCCCGAACCGTCCACATAGCTCGTGTGCTGGTCGGTCGTGCTCGGCTCGACCTGGCTAACGACCGCTGGGCGAACCCAGCACAACCTTGTAGGCCCTCTCACTGACCTTCGGCATCGGCATTCCCGTATTCCTGCCCAGCACACCGCCGATGTAGCAGCAGGCGGGGCCACCCACTTGACATGGGTGCCCCACCCTGGCTCGTCCTCTCCTGCTCCAACGGGGTGTTCACCCACGTTGGTTAGCTTTGGATCTAGGTCTCCGCCTGGCTGAGCTTGGCCATCAGTGCCTTCTTGCGGATCTCGTAGGCATCCCGCTCCGCGTCCGTCGCTTCGCTGCCGCGCTGGATGAGGTAGGCCGCGGTGCGGGTCAGGCTGTTCATCTCGGTGAGCGGAGTGTGCTCGGGCAGGTTGGCCGAGACCATGCGGTCTTCGATGCCGGCGTGGCGGGCGTTGTGCCGGGCGCCGTCGTTCTCCTCCAGATGCCGCAGACACCACCGGTCGAGGTCGGCGGCGGTCTCGTCGGGCTTAGTGGTGCCGTCCGGCATCCGGCTGGACAGGAACCGTCCGGAGCGTTCCCATGGCCGGTCGAGTGCGTCTTCCCACTGGTCGATCACGGCGGTGTACAGGTCGCGAGCCTGCTCGGCGGTGAGGTTGAGGGCTTCGGCGATGTCGTCCCACCGGCCGCCACGCTCGCGCGCGTAGACCACCGCCCGGGTCAGCACGTCCCGGGCCCTGGAGACCAGGCGGGCGGCGTGGTCGACGTAGTCGTAGGCGTCGCCGTACTCGTCACTGACGGTCGGCACGCCACCGGCGGCGAAGTCAGCGGCCTCCCGGTACGCGGAGGACAGCGCCAGTCGCGCCAACGCCCGTCGCGGGTGGGTGGTGTCGGCCGGACCGGGCGGGGACGGCGGGAAGCTGGGCGGTCATCCCACACCCCCTCGCATGCGCTGATCCTGGTCGACGGGTGGGATGCGGCCCTCGTTGCGCCACTGCCGCAGCACTGTGCGGCCGTAGTTGTTCGTGCCGGCCACCCGGTCCAGCTCGGCACCGGTCGGAGTCCGACCGTGGGCCTGCTCGCGCTGGAAGTGCACCCACATGGCCTCCTGGGCGGTCGGCTCGCCCGCTGCCCCGCTGTGCGGCGAGACACCGGCGAGAGTGATCACCTGCGCGGTCTCGCCGTCACTCTCGTCGCCGCTCTCGGTGCCAGCCTCGCTGTCTCCAACCACCACCGGGGCGGCCGCCCCGGTCTCGGATCCGGCCTCCACGGTCTCGACCGCAGCTTGCTCAGTCTCAGACGTGGCGGGCTCAGTCTCGATGTGCTGCCGAGAGCGCGGACCGTGGGCCAGCAACTCGACAGCCAGCAGCAGGGCCACCGGCGGCCAACCGGCCACCAAGATCGGCTGCAAGGTCAACGTCGGGGCGGCAGAGATGTTGGCCGTCAGCGACATGGCAATGCCCGCCCAGAACGACACCCACACCGCAATCCGGTACCGGCGACTGGCCTGCTGGCTGGACGTGAGCACGCCCACCGTGGCCAGCACCAGCAGGCCATCCACCGACAGCGGCCACAACACCGCGCCAGCCGCGTCGGAACCGCCTTCCCGGGCGTAGCCGCGCTGGTGCTGATACGACGCATACGCCGCCACCCCGGCCACGACCAACGTGCACGCCCGACGCACCCACTCCTCGGCCGTCACCTTCCCACGCGACGGCCGGGTTGGCTCGATCGTCGCGGCCATCACGCCCCACCGCCCTGGCCGCGACGGCGGCGTGAGATCTCGACCGTGGTGGAAACCAGCAGCTCACGACGGATGCGGTTTCGTGCGGATGCTGTACGAACCTGGCCGGGGGCACCACCCTGACCGCCGCCTCACGTGTCCGGCACGCCGCGAAGCTCTACCTGGAAGACGTGCGACGTCGCCGGGTCGGCACCACGTACGACCGGTACGAAGGCCGGGTCCGGAACTACATGCATGCATCTCCGGGATCATGCAGGTCGCCATCGACCACGACGTGCTGAGCGTCAACCCGGTCGCCTCGGTCCGCAAGATCGAAGGCGGCCCCAAGCGAGCCGCACGCGCCTATGACGAACCCGAACTTGTCGACTTCCTGGCGAAGCTCGACGCCGACAAGAAAGCCGTCAAGGCCGACCTGCCCGACCTGATCCGCTTCCTGTTCGGCACCGGCTGCCGGTTCGGCGAAGCGCTCGCCGTGCGGTGGTACGACCTCAACATCACCGACGAGGTCATCACCGTCATCGCCCCGGACGGCGTACACGTCAAACTGCCGCCGCACACCGTGTTCTTCAACGGCAACATCGTCCACGTGAAAGGCAAAGGACTGGTCCGGAACGAGGGCAAAACGGCCAGCTCCCGCGGCATCCTCTCGCTCCCCGACTTCCTACACACCCTGCTCCTGGTCCGCGCACCCGCCATGGCAACCACCGGCGCCGGCACGATGGAACCCGTGTTCCCATCCGGCCTGCTCGGCTGGCGCCACCCATCCAACGTCCAGCGGTCAGTCCGCCGACTCCGGCTTCGGATCGGCTACCCGGACTTCACCACCCACGTCGGCAGAAAGACCGACGGCACCGTCCTCGCCAAAGCCGGCCAGAGCTCCCGCCAAGTCGCCGACCAGCTACGCCAGACCAGCATCCAAACCACCGAGAAGCGCTACATCGAACGCGGGATCCTCAACCCGGCCGCAGCCAGACTCATCGACGCCGCCCACAGGCCCGCGCCGACCGCCGGACGAGGAGATGCCCCCGCCTCGGGCACCGTCGCTTAGGGTTGGCCTGGCCCGACAGCCGCAGCCGAACCACGTCCATTCAGAGTCCGCCGGCCAACATGCAAGAGGTGCTCCGTGCAGGAGCGGGGTCGCTCGGCGGCAGCACGGGAAGAGCGGCCGTGCCCGCCGGAGAGTGCGAAGGGCGGTGTGCGCCGGCCGCTGCTGAGACTTCTTGTTCCGATGTCATTGGCCATTTCTCGGTTCGTGTCAGTGGCTGCTCGCGCAGTGTCAGCCAGCGGGTGATCCGCCCTCGGCTGGTTCGGGCTCGGGCAGGATCGCGAGTCGGGCGCATGCCTGAGCGAGGTCGCGAGCGGCCCGGGCGGCGGCTTGGGTGAGCGTTCCGTGCAGCGTGGTGCCGTGGGACATGGCCGCGTCGAGGACCTCGACGCCGCGGTCGACGTCGGTGCGCGGCTGCCGGCCCTCGCCATAGTGCGCGAGCTGTCCGCCGATGACGAACCGCGCTCGCTCCGGGGCCCCGGCCACTCCGGACGACCGGGCCTCGGCCAATGACCGAGAGTCCCGGCCGGGTGATATAGCGGGTTATCACCCGGTTGGCTTGCCAATGGACTCCTTCTCCACACGGTCGCCCTCGACCACGAGCATCGGTGACCAGAACACGAGCTACCTCGTTGTGGCCGGCCAGGCCGCGCACGACGCCGACCAGGAACTGGCCGATCAGCGTGGCCCGCGCCGTGAACGCCACCTCAGCCATGTCCGACAGCGTGTGGTGTGCCGGTTGTGCGAGCCAGAACGACACGGTCCTGCGTGCCGAGGTGCTCAACTCGGATGGCTGGCGTCCACCGGTTCGAGTGGTGATCACTCGACGACGACCCTACCTTGCAGTGGGGGCTCCGAACGATTGGGAGCGACGAGGTGCACCATGGCGAAATTCCTGATTCACGGCAAGTACACGCAGGCTGGCATCCAGGGCGCGGTCAAAGAAGGCTTCACCGCGCGTGAGGCCTACGTCCGCACCCTCATGGAATCGGTCGGAGGGAAGGTCGAGGCGTTCTACTTCGCCTACGGCCAGGAGGACGTGATCGTCCTCATCGACGCCGACGCCTCGGCAGCCGCCGCGATCTCGCTCGCGGTCAACCAGAGCGGCAGCGTCGAACTCAGCACGACCCCGCTGCTGACCGCCGCAGAGATGGACGAGGCGCGGGCCAAGATGCCGGAGTACCGGGCACCCGGAGCCTGATGGCGTGCCATGCGGCCTCCGCCGGGCAATGGGTCCAGGCGCGGATGGGGTGAGTCGGCGGCGGAGCCGGCCATGATCCGGTGAAATCCATTCGCGCGGTGCGAACTCCGATGCGTAGGCGTGCCTGGATTAAGTCGGATTGACAGAGGTCCCGGTCAGGGGTTCGAGGCTCCTGACCGATGGGGAGCGTACGGCGCGTCCGTCGACGTGTGGACGTGAGTAGCCCACGGTCCCGGGCCGTCTGTTTGTCGCTTGCGGGATTTCACTAGAGTTTTACGGTTCCTCGGCTGGGCGTCTGGCGAGGATTTCGCTACCCCTGCCGACGGCGCGCTCTGCCCTTGGTGCGGGCGTGCCGGGTGTAGGTCGCGGTGCCGATCGAGCCGAGGCCGAGAGCCGCGGCCGAGAGTGGTCCCAGCAGGTGGGCCAGCAACGCGATCGACACTATCGGGAGTAACAGCAGGACTGTCGAGCGAACAAACGTTGCCCAGTCGCCTGCCAGCATGGAGTCGACGATCCGAAAGGCCAGGCGCCAGGCCGGCGGATCCTGGCTGTCCGAATGCGTCGGAGGTGTTGGTGTGACGGTGGAAGCCGTAGAATTCGGCTGCGGCGCGGGTGGCGTCGTCATTGGGTCCTCTTGTTCCTGGCAGTCGGAACGGAGAGAAGCGCGAACAGCACTGTCGCGTCTACCGCGTAGCCGCCTGAGGCTGGTGTCGACGGCTTCTCCGTACCGGCTGTGTGTCCGGTACGGAGTTACTTGTTGAGGAGCTGTCGCAGCTTGACCCGTGTCTCCGGGTCAGTGGAGTAGAGGACCGTGCCGGCCCTGCCCCGGGTGAGCAGCACCCGGTAGGTCTGCCGAACGAGCCGGTCGAAGACCTCGGCGTTGGCGCGGGCGACGATGCTGTCCTTGCTCGCGGCGCGGTTGGTGATCCAGCGGTCGTCGCGCCACACCATGTCAGGACCGATGATGACGCCGTTCCAGTCGTACTCGAATCCCTGCGCCACATAGATCGACCCCACCTGCCCGAACCCGCCCGGGTCGGTGGCCCACAGCTGGGATGGGGGTGCGCCGTTGACACCACGGTCTCCCTTGACGGGCCAAGGCTTGTGCCAGTCGCCGATGACGATGTCGTCGACCAGGGGCCGGTGTGGTACGGCGTCGCTCCAGGGCCAGCAGAACCCCGCTGTCATGCGCGCGGCGTAGCCCTGGTCGTGTTTGTCGGCCAGCAACCGTTCCATCTCGTCAGGTGCGTCGACGACCTCGAGGTCGAACCGACCGTCCGGCTCCCACGCGACCGGGCCCGCGCGTGACTCGTCGAGGCCAAGCAGACGAGGAACCCACGTCTCGTACCTGCTGCTGCCGCTCCGGAACTGCCCCGTGAGGTCGACACGCCGCACGGGAATGTCCCTGTCGGTGGCCGCGGCCATGATGTGGTCGATGGTGCCCAACTCGCCGGGCCGCAAGATCTGATCCTCGTCCAGCAGGAAGACAGGGACGTATGCAGCGTCGAGAAGCTCCGCGACCTGTTCCTTGGCACTGCGTTGGACGGCCGGCGTGTACCGGTTGTTCGACGATTGCCGAATCCGCTGAGCGTCGTCGCAGATGAGGACATCGAGCTCGTTGAGAGACGCCTGGGAGAAGCTGTTGAAGTACTGGAACACTTTCTGGACACGGGTCGAGCCCTTGCCGGCGACCTTCCGCAGCGTCGTGGTGAAGGGCTTCGAGCCGGTGGCGTGCATGACGGCGTAGCCGTTGCGGTGCAACTCGCCCAGGAGGCTCAAGCCAAGCGTGCTCTTGCCGGTCCCCGGAACCCCGGAGACGACGATGGCTTCCTTGTGGTCGGAGGCCCGGGCTCTCCTGACCGCGCGCAGGACCTGCCGGTAGGCAATATGCTGCTCGTCAAGCAACGCGAAGTTTTCTCGGTCCCGGATCTCCTCGGCCGCCACACTAATCAGCCGCGTACTCGGCGCGACCTTGCTGTTGAGCAATCGGTCAGCGGCCGGCAGTCCTGACTTCGGCGCCAAGCGGGTACGAAGGAACTCCATCATTGCGGCGTGGTCCGACCGCGTGAACAGTTGGCCGTACCGGTCAGCGGGCAACTCCAACAGCGAGGCGACCTCGCCGCGGTCGACGTTCGGGAGACAGGCGATTCCCGCCAACGCATCCGGAACGTCCTGCACGCTCGCGACGAAGTCCGCGATGAACTCGCAGTACCGGCGCACCTGTGCGATCGGGTGGAGCACTACACGACCCCCAGCCACCGTGCACAGCTCCGGGTCATCCGCCAGGACGGTCGCGTGTGTCCACTGCTTGAACTCCACAACCACGTACGACACGTGACCGGTCGTCGGGTGAAACCCCGCCAGCACAACGTCCGCGCGCAGGCTGGAGTGCGGCAAGTTGTACTCGACCAGCATGTCGACATGACCGAGCCCTGCGCCCACCAGGTCCCGCGCGAGCAACGGCACGCTGGTCTGCCACGCTCGCTGCTGATCGCTGCTGGGGCTAAACCCGACGACGAACAGGAACTGGGTGGTGAGGTCGCGCACCAGCTCGGCATCGTCCATCTCGGCCACGGCACGAGCGGACAGGCGCAGAAGCACCATCGACAAACTCCAGACATACGGGTGGCCGTGCCCGCCGCAGCGAGAGCCACAAGGTTGTATGACAGTGATGGACCCTAGCAGCCGACGACGACATTCCGTGGGAGGACGCGTCCGGACCAGCTTTGGGAGCCGCCGCCTGTGTCGGCCGCACGAGCATCGCGGCGGCCCGCAAGCCACTGGTCGAGGCTGAACCAGGCGGTCACCCGCGGTCGTGGCGGCCACGGCCGAACGCTACTTCGGAGTCGCGTAGCTACTCGGCGTTGTCCGCGCCCGAGCGGGCACACGCCACCCTGCGCCCTGGCGGACAATCGCCATCCGGGTCAACGGGCGTGGCCCTGCTCAGCCTTCTGGTGTTCAGCGTCCACGGACTGAGCGCCCAAAACGAACAACCGCGGCGGGGCCGCCCGCACCCATGACGCACCCTGACTCGGCAGATCAGGTTTTGTCCCCGCCGTCGGGGTGTAGGAGTGGGGCGTTGCCGAACACCGTGGCCATCCATTCGAAGGTGGCGTGTGCCCGGCGGATGCGAGCGGCACGGCCGACGAGGTCCAGGCAGTCCTGGGTGATGTCCGAAAGGAGGGTGATCTCGGCGGCCTGGGATGCACTGCCTGGAGGGCGGAATCACGCGACCCCGCCCCCAGGCAGGCGTCACTCACGCGTGAGCATCCCGAAGGACGACTTAACACCAGACTGCCGGTGTAGAACCGCTGGTCAGCCCAGTTCCCATCCTTTGGTGATCCCGCCGGGGCACTCGATTGGCGGACGTGTCCGCGGAACGCGCGGACCGGGATCGAGTGCTTTGTTTCCTGGGGGTGCAACCCCCAGACCCCGCCCGGCGGGGCTCCGCCCCGGCCCCCCGGCACGCGTTCCTTCGGTCGCGAGGTTCGTGCGGATGCTGTTTGAACTGCCCCTGGGGGCACTCTCTGGCCAGCGCCGACCAGCGCGTTCACCAGACCAGATGTCCTCATTCGCGATCATGTCGAGTCCGGCTGTGGGTGGCCACGTGCGGCCGGGCGCGTCCACCCACCCCGTACGCCCCCACAGCCACTCCTTGCCTGCCCGCTCAGCGTTCTCTCGGCACGTCGGCGGCCTCGCGGGTCGTGCCGAACTCCTTCGGGTGCTCGCGCGATGGAACGTGCTTCAGCTGCCGCCGGGTCGCGGCGCTCCCGGGGCCTCGGTCCACGAGGCGCCCGCGGTGGGGGCTGGCGACGACAAAGGGCATTCGTCCAGTGCCTGGACGCAGTCGGGCGGAACCTGGTACCGCCACGTCGAACGGCCGCCAACGGCATCCCATAACTCTTGATTTTTGGGGCATTTCGCCCCCAAATTCGGTCGGCATTGTTAGGCTCGCTTCGGTTCGTATCGGGACGAACACGATGTGTAGACACTGGGGGGCCTATGTCGACATCAGGCGGCTTCACCGTCCGGCTCAACGCGCTCGGGTCCTATGAGGAGGAAATTGGAAAGCTTGTCACCGAGTACGACACGATCATCAGGGAACTCGACCTCGCCGCTCTGGACGGCACCAAGAAAGCCTCTTTGGTTGGGGAACCGGAGAAGCTCATATCCGCCGGCGGGGCCGTGGAGTTCGCCGAGTCGTGCCGCACTCTGGTCGGCAACTACGCCACGTTGATCGACACGCTTCGGCAGTTGCACGTGGCGATCAGGAGCCAGTTCGCGCACGCGCAGCAGGCCATCGGCGATTCGCGTGCGTTGTACGCGAAGGTCGACGACGACCACGCGCTCGTGTTCGAGAGCCTGCTCGGCGACCGCTCGTCCGGACAGGAGCGCTGACCCATGGCACCTCCGGACCGGAGCGACACGCCACGCGACACCGGCATTCTCGAGGAAGCGGGCATCCAATCGGACTCGAACATGCGGCACAACGCCGAACGCCTGGCGTCCTGGCTCGAGTTCCTGCTGCATCCCGAGGAGCACGAGTACGACCGGACAGTCATCTACGGCACCGAGTTCGGCGGCGAGGGTCACAAGAAAGAAGAGCCCGGGCCCGTCGCGCCATCTTCGTCCGACCAGCCCGGCACCGTGCCCAGCGACGCGCAGCTGCCGTTCGAGTCGGTGCTCGAGGGCTACCAGATCTCGCAGTTCATCCACGGCATGTCGGCCGTGGCCAGCCCCGTCGTGGAGAGCGCCGACAATGCCCTCGCACCCGGCGCCGCCGCGCTGAGCAACATCTGGTGGATGGGCGACAAACGGGTCCCGTCGCTCGTCGACCAATTCCAGCAGCTCGGCTGGGAAGGCGACGCGTCGACGGTCACGTTCGACTTCCTGCTTCGCCTCCAGACCGTCACCGGACAGGTCCACAAGCTGGCGGAACAACTCCACGACGTGATCCCCAAATATGCCGTGGTCATCAAGGGAGTCCGGCACAACCTCGACGAAGCCGCGGCCGGGTGCGTCCGGGCGTTCGAGAAGAAGTTCGCCGAGAAGCCGGCGACCGAGCTGTCGGTCGACTGGGGCGCGGTCATCCTGGCCGGGATCGCCGCGGCGGCGGTCACCTACATGACCGCGGGCACCGCCCTGATCCTGGAGGCCGCGATAACGTCGGCATGGTCGACGGCGTTCACCGACGCCGCGGGCGACCTGTTGAAACCCTCCGGCGGGGCGGTCAGCGGCTACTGGTGGCGCGACCTGGCGCACTCGTACCTGCGCAAACAGGCCGACATCCTCGAGGACGGCAAGAACGAGATCGACCAGCTGAACCGGAAGGTCGACGGCCTGATCAAGTACTTCAACAACGACCAGGACATCCAGAAGTTCCTGGCCGACTACGGACCACGACCATGACTTCGCGGGTAGTCGCGGTCGCCGCCTGTCTCGCGGCACTGGGGTTGGCCGGATGCACGACACCCGAGGCTCCGCCACCCACCACACAGTCCACAGAGAACCAACCAGTGGCGCGGCCGAAGGACCGCGACAAGGACGCCGTCCTGGCCGCGGTGCGCCAGCTCGACCTGTGTGCGTTGTTGGACAAGGCAAAGACAGTCGGCCCCTTCGCCGGCGCGCGGCCAGTCGCGCGGCAGCCGTTCGAATGCACGCTCACCGGAGCGGCCGGCCTCGTCACGGTCACCGCCATCGGGATCGGTCACCAGAACCGCATCGAGTCGGCGATTCGGACCATCGGTGGCGCCAAGGCATACGTGAAAGAAGGCGGCGGCTGCTATGTCTCCTTGCCCGTCAGCTTCACGACGGCACTCGAGTTCTCGCAGGCTCCGGCGCCCGGCTGCGCAGACGTGACGACCCTCGCGGCCGCCGCTGCCGATGCGCTGGCGGATCCCGACTCACTCCAGACGAAGCCAGTGTGGGACGCCTGCACCGCGCTCGCCGACGCGCTCGACGCCGACGAGACGAAGCTGTCGGGAAACGGCTTGGCCGACTGCACGAGCGCGCCGGCCACGGCGTCGATCTCGTTCGTCGACGACCTCCCGCCATCTGACGAGCAGCAGCCAACTCAGACGACCATCGGCGGCACCCAGGTACGGGTGTACGACGAGGAGGACTGCGTGGTCTCCTGGCGCCAGGAGCCGTTCGACGTTCGGTATGCCTCGACGCCCGACTACCCGGTCGTCGTCCGCACGCCCGACTGTGACACGTCGAAGGACCTGGCCGAGTCGCTGATGGCCGTGCTCGAGAAGGCGCCACCGTCCGACGTCGCGCCGCAGCGGCCTTTGCTGTACCGGCCGGACGAGCTGGACAGCCCGTATCCGGGCGCGTGCGCGTACGTCGACGAGCTGGACCCGAACCGTTGTGAGCCCTATGTCGAGGTGATGGTGCCCGACGATCCAGCCGAGATCCTGCGTGCCGCCAACGATGACGCCGACGTCCAGTGCGCGATGGCAGTGCGGTCGGTTGGCACCCGCTTCGGCTCGAAGCTGGTGCCGGTGGCGGACTCTGAGGCAGGTACCCGATGCTTCTTCGTGGAGCCGGAGCGGCGGCTCCAGCTCACGTTCTCGCTGTCGCACGGCAAGGTCGTCAACGACTTCGACGGCAAGCCGGTGACCATCGCCGGGCATCCTGGGTTCGTCACGACCGACAAGGCGTCGATCACGTACGAGCTGTCGACCGCCACCAAGCTCGACGGCGAAGGCACCGTGGCGCTCTCCGTGTCGGCGGGGCCGGCCACCGCGGAGGTCCTGGCGCCGGGAACGGACGAGAACGCCGAGTCCGTGCTCACCGATGTCCTGAGGGAGTACTTCTCCTGAGCCAGGCGGGCAGGCTGCCCCTTCCACCAGCGGTTGGGTCAGCGTCTGGTGGCTCGCAATCCGAAGGCTGCCACGACGGAGACGGGAACACACAACAACATCAGCAGTGGAAAGCCGGCGAGAATCCCGAGAATGCCGACGATCGGGGATCCTACGAGGACGTACCACCACACCCTGGCGCTGCTCGACATGTCCGGCAACCTAGCCGGACCGACGACCGCCACGGGCGATGCCGGTACACGTTCGCGCAGGTCACGGGCGGTTTTCCTGGCTCCCGGTCCGGGCCGGTCCGGGGACTAGACTTCCCCGGTGGACCAGGACCCTCGGGCCGCCTTCGCGGCGGCGCTCGACCGCCTCCGGCGGCGTGTGCCCGACGTGTCGGACGAGGCGTTGGCCAGGCACGCGAGCGCGCTCGTCCTCCCGTCCGGGCGGAAGGTCACCGTGAACTCGCGGCGGCTCGGCGAGTGGCTCAACGGGCAGGCGGTGCCACGTCAGTTCGAGCCGATCATGGCTGTCGTGCGGGTGATCGAGAAGGCGGTCGGTGGGCCGCCCTCGGCTACCGAGCTGCAGCGGCTGTGGCGTGCCGCGCGTGAACAGCCCGCTCGGCCCTCGAAGGCTCTGGTGCTCGGGCGCCCGCCCAGCGACGCCGCCGCCCTGCGGCAGCGAAAGGAACTGGCGGCAGCGGTCGACGAGGCATTGGCCGACGACGCGGTCGATCGCGTCCTGCTCACCGGTGCCGGCGGGATGGGCAAGTCACAGCTGGCCTCGGCGGCTTTCGACCGTGCATGCGGCGCGATGGACGTCCTGGTCTGGGTGCCCGCCGCGACGCGGCAGTCGGTGTTGTCGGCCTACGCACGTGCCTGGCGTGCCAAGGCGAACGGCGCCGGCACCGACGACACCGGATGGGACGACGAGACACACGCGGACCTGTTCATGGCATGGCTGCGATCGTCCACCTCCCGCTGGCTGGTGGTTCTCGACGACGTCGACGAGTCCGCCGAACTTTCCGGGCTCTGGCCGACCGGTAGCACCGGCAGGTGCCTCGTGACCAGCAGGCGCCGGGACGCGGCGCTGTTGCGGCCCGGCACCGCGGTGATCCCGGTCGGAACGTTCAGCCCGGACGAGGCCACGGACTATCTCGCCGACCGGCTGGCGCATGCCGACCCGGTGTCCGCCGACGACATCGCCGCGCTGGCAAAGGCTTTGGGGTTCTTTCCGCTCGCCTTGTCCCAGGCGGCGGCGTTCCTGATCGACACCGGGTTGGGCCTGCCGGAGTACCTGGAGTTGTTGGCGGACCAGCGGGAGAGCATGACCGACCTGTTGCCGTCCTCGTCCCCGGCGGACGAACACGGCGGCACGGTGGTCAGCACGGTTCGGCTCGCACTCGAACGGGCGGAGGCACTGGCGCCGGCGGCACGTCCGATGCTCGAACTGATCTCGATGCTCGCCCCGGACGGCATCCCAGAAGAAGTGGTGCTGGGCGCGGAAGCCAGCAGGTGGCTCGGCACCGGCGCCGCACGCGCGAACCTGTTGGGCCTGCGGGCTTTGCACCGCCTCAGCCTGGTGACCCATGACGCCTCGATCACGGCGCATTCCCTGGTCCAACGGGCGGTCCGGGACCTCGTCCCGGAGGAACGGCGCGACCCGCTCGCGGTGGCGGCCGCGGACGTGCTCGAAGAAGCCTGGCGTGCACCGGGCAACGCCGACATGCTCTACCGCAGCGCGCAGGTGCTGCGTGCCGTCGCCGGGACCCGGTTGTGGGGCAACGGGATGCATCCCGTGCTCCGGCGACTCAGCCGACACCTGCGGACGATCGGCCGCGCGGAGTCCGCGAAACAGACCGCCGAGGAGCTGCTCGGCCAGGCAGGCGAACCGCGGGACATGCTGTTCCTGCGTGGACAGGTCGCCGCGGCGGTCGGCGAGCTGGGTAACCACACCGAAGCCGCACGGATGTTGCGGGCGGTGCATGGTGAGGCGCGGGACGCTCTGGGCGCGTCCGACGAAGACACGTTGCTGCTGCGCTGGCTCGAGGCGCACTACCGCTATGAGTCCGGACTGGTCGAGTCCGCGGTCGAGGACCTCCGATCCCTTGTCACGGAAGGACTGTCCGTACTGGGCGGCACGGATCCGCTGGTCGTCAACGCGCGAGAGGACCTGGCGTTGTGCCTGGGTCTTTCCGGCGACGCGGAAGGCGCGCGGGACACCTACGCCGAGCTCGAACGCGAGCTGCACCGCGAACGTGGGCCACTGGACGCCTCCCGGCTACAGGTCCTCAGTGGACTGGGGCGGTGGGTCGGCGAGACCGGGGACGCGGCCGCCGCCGTGCGAACATACGAAGAGGCGGTGCACGGACTGGACCTGATCTTCGGCCGGTTGCACCACGAAACCCTGGTGGCACGGCACAACCTGGCCTACTGGCGCAGTCTCGCCGGCGCCGTCGACACCGCGATCGCCGAGTTCGAGACCGCCGCACGGGACGCCGAACTCGGCTTGGGCTCCGAACACCCCACCACGCTGACCTACCGCGTCAACCTGGCTTTCTGGCGCGGTGTCGCCGGCCCGACGGATCAGGCACTGGAAGAGCTGAACCGGCTGCGTGAGCCGGTCCTTCGGGTGTTCGGCGCCGAACACCCGAGGACGTTGCGGTTACGCCAGCAGTACACGGTCATCCTCCACCGGTCCGGCGCCACCGAGGAAGCCGTGGCGCAACTGACGGACCTGCTGGCGGAGATGGTACGGGTACAGGGCGCCAACCATCCCCGCACCAGGGAGGCCGCGGACCTGCTCGCCGAGTGGACAAGCTAGAAGCGCAGCCCGGGATCGCTCGCCAGTGCGGTCAGCTCCGCGCGGCCCGCCAGCAGTTGGTCCCGCCCGGACAAGGCCGCCTCGGTGACCATCCCGTCGGTTCCGAACCGCACCACGACGAGGATGGTTCCCTCGCCGCCAATGCCCCGAGCAACGTCGCACGCACGCCCGCCTGCTCGTGCAGGGTCCCCGGACCGGCTGTCTGATCGACCGGCTCGGGCGGCGTGCCGTCATGCCGCTCGGCACGCCGCCACGGCCGTCGCCGCTCGTCCAGCCAGTTGCGGAGCAGGATCCTGCGCGCGTAGCTCACCGGCTGGCGCTTGCGTACGACCCGCGGCCAGGTGCCAGTCGCCGCACAACAGGTATGCGCTGCGGCGCCGCCTGCCCACGCGCGAACGGTGGCGAAAGGGTTGCAACGAGTTCAGCCGAAGCGGCCGTTGACGTAGTCGTTGGTGCGTGGGTCCACCGGGTTGTTGAAGATGACCTCGGTCGGCCCCGCCTCCACGATCTGGCCGGGCGTGCCCTGTTCGGCGAGGAAGAACGCGCACTGCTGGGAGACCCTGGCCGCCTGCTGCATGTTGTGCGTGACGATCACGACCGTCACCTCCTCGCGGAGGTGGTGGATCGTCTCCTCGACGCGTCTGGTCGAGGTGGGGTCCAGCGCCGAGCACGGCTCGTCCATCAGCAGCACGTCCGGGCGGACGGCGAGTGAGCGGGCGATGCACAGACGTTGCTGCTGACCGCCGGACAGCGCGCCGCCCGGCTGGCGCAGCCGGTCCTTGACCTCGTTCCACAGGCCCGCCCTGGTGAGGCACTCCTCGACCAGCGCCGCCCTGTCCCGGCGGGCGACCCGGGTGCCGGTGAGCTTGAGCCCGGCGGTGACGTTCTCCTCGATCGTCATGGCGGGGAACGGGTTCGGCTTCTGGAACACCATGCCGATCCGCTTGCGGGTGTCGGTGATCCGCCGGCCCGACGCGTAGATGTCGGCCCCGTCGAGGCGGACCTCACCGGCGAGCGACGCGGACGGCACCAGCTCGTGCATCCGGTTGAGGATGCGCAGGAACGTGGACTTGCCGCAGCCCGACGGGCCGATGAGCGCGGTGACCTCACCGGCCGCCATCGTGAGCGACACGCGTTCGAGGACCTTGTGGTTGCCGAACCACGCGGACACGTCGTGTGCGGACAGCGTCGACCCGCCCGGCAGCGGGTTCACGTCGGGCAGGGCGGGGTTCAGGTCCAGCTGGGTCATGACTGGTCGTCGTCCCTGGTGGCCCAGCCGCGGCGGGTCATCCGGGTGAGGCCAATGCCGTTGAACAACAGCACGGCGCCTGCGCCGACGAGCACGAGGACCGCGACGCCCGTCTTGGCGAGGCCGCCGCCGTTGGTGCTGGACGCTGCGGGTGTGACCGCACCGGTGGTGGTCGTCGTCGTGGTGGGCAACGCGAAGTCGCTCGTCGTGGTGCTGGTCGGTGCGGTCCCGCTGGTCGTCGTGGTGGAGGTGGTCGGCCTCGTCGTCGTGGTGGTCGTCGTCGTGGCCGCGGACGTCGTGGTGGTGGTCGTGGTCGTCGTGGTGGTCAGGCACGGGTTCACCGCGTTGGACTCGCCCACCATCGAGAACCCGGCGTCCGCGTCGAAGAAGACCGCGCGCCAGCTCGTGCTGGTGCCGGGGTCGACCGGGGTGAAGTCGTGGGTGAAGGTGCCACCGGCCGCGACGCTGCCCTCGCCCTCCTGCACGCCCTGCAGCGGGTCCGCCGTGGATGCGAGGTGGAAGGCGAAGTTGAACGCGCCCGACTTGGGATTGGCCATGGAGACGCGGAACGTGGCCTGGCCGCCGGCACACGTCCCGGTCAGCGTGGCGATGACCTGGGCCTGCGCGCTCGCCCGCGTCGGGTGGCCGGTGGCGATCGCGAGCGTGGCGAGCACCATCAGGAACGCCGCCAGCACCACCGCGAGAGCCTTGCCGCGCCAGGAGGTTCTACCGGTCTGTGGCGGTGGCTGCTCGGCGTGCACTGGCGATCTCCTCCTGCTGGTTCGTGGCAGGTGCGACTGTCGTTGTCCCGGGCGAACATCGCCGGGCGACGGGGTGAACGGCAGGTTCTCTGGACACGGAGTGTTGACGGCTTTGAGCCTCGTTCAACTGATCGCCGTGTCCCGCTCGCTGCCTCGCGTTGAGTGCGTCGTTGGCAAGGACAAGGTTGGTGGATGCCCCGACCGGGGCAGTGGAAGTCCTTGACCCACAAGGAGAATGTAGATGCGTTCCACCCTGCGCAAGGGTGCCGTCGCCGTGTTCGTCGGCGCGTCGGCCATCCTGAGCCTGGTTCTTGGCGGTACGGCCGCGGCCGACCCCAACCTCAACAACCAGGGCGCTTCCCTGCCCGGGTTCGTGCCGGACGCCACCGACGTGGTCGGCACGGGCTCGGACACCACGCAGTACGTCATCAACACCGCTTCCCAGGCCCAGTCGTCGTCGAACCCGGCCGTCCGCGTCGCGTCGTTCAACGCCTTCAAGCCGGGCACCGAGGCCAGCCCGGTGACCGGTGACCAGATCGTCGTCCGCGACCCGGACCAGGTGGCCGGCTCGGGTGACGAGGCCACGATCGCCCGCCCGAACGGCTCCTCGGCCGGCATCACCGCGCTGATCAACAACACCTCGCTCGACTTCGCGCGGTCGTCCCGCTTCCGCGGTTCGAACGTGGCGGAGCAGAACCTGTACTTCATCCCGGCGCTCACCGACGGCCTGAGCTACGTGGTGGACAAGGCGGCCACCGCCGACATCCGCAACCTCGACACCGCTGAGCTCGCGGCCATCTACCGCTGCACGGACACGCGTGGCTTCGCACCGAAGCTGCCGCAGGCCGGTTCGGGCACCCGCTCGTTCTTCCTCAGCCAGATCGGGGTGGCGGAGAACGAGATCGGTACCTGTGTCGACCAGACCGTGCAGGAGCACGACGCGTCCCCGGTCGCCGGCAACCCGCTCGCGCTGGCGCCGTTCTCCACCGCTCGTTTCGTGAACAACCCGCCGAGCCCGGCCAACCCGCCGAGCGCGACCGTGGACATCGCAGCGACCTCCGCCACGACGGGTGTCTTCTTCACCTCGCGGACCGTCTACAACGTGGTGCGCAAGGCCGACTTCGACCGCGCGGGCTCGCCCCTGCCGGCGATCTTCGGCGCGGGCGGCTTCTTCTGCAACCGGTACGCCACCAGCGGCATCGCCCGCCAGGGCTTCGGTGTCGCGAGCAACTGCGGCGCGCTGCTCTGATCCGTCCGTCTCACAAGGACGGGGCCGGGAGGCTGCATCCTCCCGGCCCCGTTCTCTTTGTGTATCAGGCGCACTGGCCGATTCTCGCGCCCTTCACCTTGTTCGTGCCGACTTCCGGCGCCGGGTCGTTGCCGGTGCAGCTCAGGTCGCGCCGGACGGTGTTGCCCGCGATGGCGACGTACGCGGCGTTACCGTCCACCACGACGCTGCCGCGAACCTCGTTGCCGGCGCAGGAGGCCGAGCCGCCGACGAGCACGGCGCCGCCGCTGTTGACGGCCTTCACGCCGCCGTACACCTGGTTCCCGCACAGGTTGGCGCCGCTGAACGCCTCGTTCACGGCCAGCGAGCCGCCCACGTGAACGCCGGAGACGTCGAAGCGGCTGACCGTGGTACCGCTGAGGCCGCCGCCAACGCCGCCACCGCTGGCGGTGAAGGTGGTGGTCTCCCCCTGCACCGTCACGTCGCCGACGACACCGGAGTCGACGAGCCGGACGATGCCCGTGCCGGTGGTGCCGACACCGCCGTACACGATGCTGTCCGCCGCGCTCACGCGGCCGCTGCCGGTGGCGGTCACGCTCTTGTAGACGGTGGCGTTCGACAGGTCCAGCGCGGCGCCAACGCCGACCGTGATGCCGCCCTTCACCTTCGTGCCGTCCAGCACGCAGGCGGTGCCGTCCGCGACGACGACGTTGCCGACGGTGGTCGCGCCGATCGTTCCGTTGCAGGTGACCTGTCTCGTGCCGTGCGCCTGCGCCGGTAACGCCATCGCGAGCGATGCGCCGACCGCGAGACCCGTCGTGAGAACCGCCCGTGCCACGTTCCGATTCCTGGTCATGTCACCAACTTTCTGTTGCCCTATCAGGGAAAGCCCCCGCGAGAATCCTTCACGTCCGACCGTCGGCACGGGACAACTGCCGCGGAACTGACGGTTGAGGAGACATGTCCGGCACGTGATCCACGCTTACGCGCGTGTTTGGCGACTGTTCAGGTCAGGTTCGGGAGCAGGCGCGCGCCCGTCTCGTACACCTGCCACAGCACCGCGAGCGCCAGCGGCAGCCCGACGAGGTGGGTTTCCCAGCGGCCCCAACGGATCCGCGCCCACGCGAGCGCGACGGCGACCAGGACGAGTACCTGCATCCACAGCACCAGCGGCAGCAACGCGGGCAGGTCGGAGGCCAGCGACCGCTCTTGTTTGGGAATCAGTCGCGGGCGGCTCGCGGCCGGTTGCGGGTCGCCGCGCAGCAACGCGTCGACGAACACGAGTCGGTTGGGCTGCAACGGGTTGTCGCCCTCCGCGGTGACCAGCGTGAGGCGGCTGCCGCCGTTCTGGACGGGCTTCATGGACGGGCGTCGATCACCCGCGTGGCGCACGCCCTCCACGCGGTAGGTGAACTCGCCCTGGAACGTGACCACGGTCAGCTCCTGGCCGCGCCGGAGGGTCGTCAGGTCCGCGAACGGACCACCGAACGTGGTGGCACGACCGTAGATCAGCGACACGCCCTCCTGCCCCGGCAGGGGTGTGTCGCGGCGGTGGCCGGGACCGGCAGCCAGATCGCCGGAGCTGGTGCCCTCGACCACGACCTGCCGCAGGCCGATCGCCGGGATCTCCAGTACCGCGATCGGTGCGCCCGCGGGGATCGCGCTGTCCTCCCCGTCGTCGTAGATCGGGGGCACCTCACGCACGACCGCGCCGTCCGCGTCCTCCGCGCGGCCGGCGTACGGCGGAACTCCCTCCGCGAGCGGGCCGCGCACCTGCGAGTACAGCACGTCCTGGTTCGCGCTCTGTTCCAGCGGGCTCAGCAGGACCAGGTACCCGACGAAGCCGAGGACGCCGACCGCCAGCAACGACAACGCCCGCGTCGCCACCCTGGCCCGGAACGGCGTCGGCCGCGGCGGTGGTGGCGCCGGCAGGACCTCCTGCTGCTCGGCCACCGGCGTCAGCTGCAGCGTCATCGGCGGCCCACCGCCCGCAGCAGGCCGTCGAGCCCGCGACGCAGTGGGTGGTCGGGCCGCGCGCCGACCTGGACGCAGAACGCGACGAGCGCGGCGAGCAGGCCGAAGCCGATCAGCAGCGGTATCGACCAGCGTGCGAGCCAGGAGCTGGCGTCCTCGGTCTTCGCCAACCGCTCCGGGTCGGCGTCCTTCGCGTCGTCGGCGTTCTGTGCGTTGACCGGGAGGCCGCTGCCCGGGTTGGCGGCCGGCGCCTGCTGGTCGACAGCCGGTGGCGTGTCCTCGCCGACCGGGTCGTCCAGTGCCGCGGGCACCTCGCCACGCTGTGCGCGCACCGCCGCCGCCGCGTCCTTCGCCTGCCGCACCAACGAAGGCGGCAGCGGGTCGTAGCCGGGCGGCAGGTTGGCGAGCGTCGGGCCAGGGACCTGTCCGGTGGTGGCCATGAACTCGATGAAGTCGGCGTAGCGCCCGGCGGTCGCGAGGTCGAGGCCCGACGTGGGCACGGCCGTGTACGCCACCATCGTGCCGGGATAGCCGTCGGCGCCGACCCGCGTGTGGTCTATTTGGACAGTGCCGGTCACCGGGTCGACGGTGGCCGCGTGCAGTGCGCTGCGCATGGTGCCCGGCGCCGGACCGATGGCCTGGCCGGCCGAGTTGACCAGTCGCGCGGTGGGCAGCCCGTACAGGGCGGCGTGCGCCACGGTCGTCAACGCCAGCTGCGCCCGCTTGCCGTAGTCGACCGGCGCGATCTTGGTCTCGTTGAACCGCACATCCTGGGTGACGTCGTCACCGGGGAACTGCGGCTCCGCCGCCTGCTGGCCCGTCGGCACCGGCGCGATGGTCTGCGTGCAGATCGGCGTGGCCGAACCGCGCCGGTCCAACAGCATCAGTGCGGTCGCCTTCGCCGCGTTCGCCACGTTCGCGACCTTGGTCAGGTACTCGGTCCCGTGCACCTCGTCGCAGGTGTCGCCGCCGCCGTACACGAACTGCCGGTCGGTGAGGACACCGATCTTCGACTCGAGCCAGCCTTCCTTGCGTGGCATCGCCGGCCGCACCCAGGTGTCCAGCAGCGTGTAGATCTGCGTCGGCTCGAGGTTCAGCCAGGCAGGGTTGACGCGCATGCCGTACGGGTCCGGCTGCCCGTCGAGCCACGCACGAGCGGCCGGGTCGCCGGTGACGTACCGGGTGATGTCCATCATGATGTCGGACTCGACCGTGAAGACCATCGGGTTGATGGTGTTGCGCAGGTGGGGCGCGAGAGCGTCGGTTCCGCTCCGCAGGGCGAAGTCCGGGTTGAGGTCGGCGAACTCCGGGTCGGCGAACAGGCTCTGCGGGTTGTTGAACAACGCCGGGTGCGCCACGTAGTACCTGGCGGCGGTGGCGGCGTCCGGAATGGACTGTGTGCCGTCGTAGGGTTTCTTGCCGTCCCGGGCGGCGGGCGGCACGATGATCGGGTTGTAGCTCTGGGTGATCAGCTTGGCCAGGAGCCGCGGCGACAGCGTCATGTTCTGCACCTGGGCGCCGTTCCCGTCGTCGACGACGAACGCCACCGCGAACCCGGTGATCGCGGTCGGCGCGTGTGCCACGGGTCGCGGTGACTCCGTCACCGGTTGGCTCGTGAACACGGCGTTCTGCTGGTAGGCGGCGCCGAGCTGGGTGGTGAGCTGCCGCCGCGCGAAGTACTCGCTGCCCTGCGTGTACACGGGTAGGTAGTCGGCCCGGCGGGCTCCGGTGCAGTAGGCCGCGCCCCACCGTTCCTGTGCCACGGCCACCAGTTCCGAGCCGTACGCCGGGAGCGGGGGCCGGGAGTCACGCACGTCGCAGGACTGCAGGTCCGGCGCGAACGAGATCGGGACGACGAACCGGTTGCGCCAGTTGGACTCGGCGTGCCACTGCTGTGAGGCGGCGAACGGGTTGACGTCGTCGGTCGCGCCGGACTCGCCGGGTGCCGGTCCCCTGCCGGGCTTGCCGCAGTTCAGGGCCTCGGCAGGCAGGGGCTTGTCCTCCGACAGCTCGTCGAGGCACGCCATGTCCATGATGGGTACGACCACGATCGAGCACGCCTGGGTGTCCGAGCACCCCAGGCTCGACTGTGAGGCGCGCTGCCGGACCTCGAACAGGAACGCGTTGGTCCCGTCCGGCCGGATCGGGATGTTCCTGGTGTTGATCGTGGCGGCGCCCTCGCTCGTCACGTCGGTCGGCGGGAAGCTCTTCAGGTTCGGCTCGTCGATGAACGGCACGCCGTCGGACCGGGTTTCCAACCGCCACAGGTACGAGGTGCCGTTCGCGGCGGCGAACGGCAGCTGCTCGGCGCGGAAGAGGTTCGCGTACTGCTCGTTGAGGTCCGCACCCGGGTATACGCTCGGGTCGCCCGGCCGACTCTGCCGCTCGGCCACCGCGCGCTGCGAAGGCGTCGCGTTGACATCGAAACCGGCCTGCCACTGGAGCCGTTCCTCGTTCGCACACGTGGTTGGGTCGGGATCGACGCCACGGCACTGCATCACCACGACCGGGTACTGCAGCCGGGTGCCGTTGACCGCGGTGTTGTTGGCGTTCCACGTTGGTTCGAAGCCCGCGAGGTCGACCCGAACCTGCTGGCGGTCGAACAGGTTGGCCGTCCGGCTCACCCGGACCGTCGCGTTCCTCGTGGTGTCCTTGCCGTAGTTGGTGATCTCCTTGGTCTGCTCGACCGCCGAGTCGTCCTGCGCGGACGCGGTGGGCGCCGGCAACACCACCGGCAGGGCCGCGATGACCACGGCCAGGCCGAGCCGGGTGATCCGTGACATCTCACTGCTCCCGATTCTGGCGCCGCCGCACCGCACGCGCCACGAACGGCGGCACCAGCAGCACGAGCAGCAGTTGCACACCGACCAGCACGCCGAGCGTGGTGGTGATCCCCTCCGAGCGGTACGCCGCGAGCTCGGTCGGGTTGCCCGCGAGATCGGTCCCGCTGCCGTCCGCCTCGTCGCCGACCACCATGCCCGTCTCCGGGTCGACCTCGGCCGCAGCGGTGTCGCCGCCCGTCGGGTCCTCGGCCGCCGGGCCGGCGTCGCCGCCACCCCCGTTCTCGGGACCGGCGCCGGCACTCGTCTGTTCCGCGCCGCACGGACCCTGCCCGACCTTGTCGCACGGCGCCGGTTGCGGCGCCTCACGCACCAGCTTGTTGCTGTTCAGGTCGCCGGGGTCGAACGTCGGGTTGCCGCAGCTCGCGACGTCCTGGTCCGTGGTCGTGGCGTGCGGGATCTTCTTCACCTGTTCGAACCCGGCACGCACCAGGTTCGCCGGCAGGGGCGAGTAACCGAGCGAGGGCATCGCACTCTGGCCCTGGCACAGGAAGTAGTACATGAAGTCCGACATCGTGCGGCCCTTGCCCGCCGTGATCCGGAAGTCCCCGGTGCCCACCACGGGGATGATCGCGTACGAGTAGGACGACAGCGGGTACGCACGCGGATCGTCGTGCCGGTACACCCCGTCCAGGATCTGGGTGAGGTAGTTCTGGTCGTTCGGGTTCTGGTTGATCTGCGCCCTGGTGAGCGCGACCGCCACGTTGAAGTGCGTCGGCTCGACGTAGAACCCGCCGCGGTTCTGCACCTTCGCCACCGGGAAGTTCCGTGCCGTGGCATAGGAGTACTCGACGTAGGTGATCGAGCCGTCCCCCGCCGCGGCCGCGACCGCGCCGGCGACCCGGTCCGAACCGGTCTGCGAGGTCATCAGCGGCGCACGGCCCTTGTTCACCGGGTAGTACGAGGTGAGGCCCGTGCAACCGCAGTAGGGCCGCCAGATCCCGGGGTACTCGGTGTCCAGCCAGCGGGTGAACTGGGCGCTCGTGCCCGAGCCGTCACCACGCACGATCGGCACGATCGGCTTGCTGGGGAAGCTCTTCCCGTTGTTGTCCCGCGTGATCGCCGGGTCGTTCCAGTTCTGGATGGCGCCGGTGAAGATCTTCGCGATCGTCTCGCCGGACAGGCGAAGGCCGCGGTGGATCTGGCCGCCGACCCGCAGCTGGTACATGAACGACGTGCCACCGGCGACGATCGGCATGTAGGCGAACTTGCGGTTGGGCGAGGAGTCCGGCTGGCCGCGGTCGGTGCCCTGGAAGGGGATCTCCGAGACACCGAAGTCGTTCTGGCCGTCCGCGAACTGCCGCCGACCGGCCGAGGAGCCGACACCGGAGTAGGACACCGTCATGCCCCTGCTCCGGACGTCCTGTACCCACTGGTCGAGCGCGTTCTGGCTCCACGTCGAGCCGGAGCCGGTGACGGGCTCGTAGGCCGCCTGAGCTGACTCGGCCGCGGCCGGGATCACCGGCGTGACCGTCGCCGCGACGGTCGCGACGACCAGCGCGCGTCGCCAAGTGGCGATGCGTCCCATTGTCCTTCTCCCTCTTGGGTTTCTACCGGTCGCGCCGCTGCGCGGCGGCCATCCGTGCGATCAGGAACACCAGCAGCACGAGCACCATCAGCACCGCCGCGGCGCCGAACGCCCTGGTCTGGAACAGCGGCTCCGGCGAGCGCGCGAGTGTGTAGGCGAACAGGGGCAGCGACACCATCGGCCCCTCGAACGGGTTGGCGTTCAGGAAGGTCGTGTACCCGGCGGTGATCAGCACCGGCGAGGTCTCACCGATGCCGCGGGCGACGCCGAGCACCATGGCGGTCGCGAGCGCCGGTCGTGCGGTGGGCAGCACGACCTTGCGGACCGTCTGCCACTGCGACGCGCCGAGCGCGAGGCTCGCCTCCCGCAGTCCATTGGGGACGACGCGCAGCACGACCTCCGCGGACCGCGCGATGATCGGCAGCATCATCACGCTGATCGCGAGCGATGCCGCGAAACCGTTGCGCTGCACGTCGAACGCGAGCAGGAACGCGATGTAGACGAACAGGCCGCACACGATCGACGGCAGCGCGGTCATGGCCTCCACGACCGTGCGGACGATCCGCGCGAGCTTGCCGCCGACCTCGGTCATGAACACCGCGCAGCCGACACCCAACGGCAGGGTGATCGAGATGGCGATGCCGATCTGTATCGCCGTGCCGACGATGCCGTGCAGCACGCCGCCCGTCGTGAGCGGGTCCTGCGGGCCGGCGGTGAGGTCGTCGGTGACGATGTTGAGGTGCCGCAGGGCCGGGAAGCCGCGGATGAACACGTACACGATCACCGTCGCGAGCGCGCCACCGACGACCAGGGCGCTCGTCCTGATCAGCACGCCGGCGACCCGGTCCGCCACCGCGGGCGCCGGATGGCGGTACCACGACACGAGCGCGTACATCACGACGAACGTGAGGTACCAACAGATGAGGAAGCCGAGCGTGCCGGACAGCGGCAACAACCGGTCGTACACAAGGGAAACCAGGCCGAGCGCGCCGAGAGCCGCGCCGAGCGGAGCGACCCGGTCGTCGACCGTACGGCCCCGCAGATCTCGCCGGACCTCCGGCGCCTCGGGTGCTTCTGTCCGTTGTGGAGTGAGGGTGGCGGTCATCAGATCTCCGTCGAGGCGCCGCTGCGGCTGCGGGTGACGATGACCGCCGCGATGCTGTTGGTGATGAGGGTGATCACGAACAGCACGAGGCCGGCCGCGAGCAGCCCGGCGAGCTGGATGCCCACCGACTCGCCGTAACGGGTGGCGATCAGCGAGGGCACGGTGATCGTGCCGTTCTCCAGGATCCGCACCTTGACCTCGAACAGCGGCGCGATGATCAGCACCACGGCGATGGTCTCACCGAGCGCCCTGCCGAGCGCGAGCATCGTGCCGCCGATGATCCCGCCCCGGCCGAACGGCAACACGACCGCGCGGACCATGCCCCACCGGGTCGAGCCGAGCGCGTACGCGGCCTCGCGTTCACCTTGCGGCGCCTGGTCGAACACCTCACGCATCACCATGCACGCGTACGGCAGCACCATCATCGCGACCACGATCGCGGCGATCAGCGCCGACGCGGTGTACCGCGACTGCGCGAAAACCGCCGCGTCCGGGTCGGTGTCGACCCGGAAGACGGGGATCCACCCGAACATGTCGTGCAGCCAACGGGAGACGTACACCATCTCCGGCTGCAGCAGGTACGCGCCGACGAGCCCGTAGATGACGCTCGGCACCGACGCCATCAGGTCGACCATCGCGATCAGCCACCGCTTCGCCTTCGGCGCCGCGTACTGCGAGATGTACAGCGCGGTGCCCAGCGCCAACGGAAAGGCGATGACCATCGACACGACCGCGACCGTCAGCGTGCCGACCAGCACGGCGGCAAGGCCGAGGACCCCGTTCTCCGGGTTCCACTCGGCGGTGGTGAAGAAGTCCCAGCCGAACTCGCGGAACGCCGGGATCGCCTCGATGGTGAGGAAGACGCCGATGCCGCCCATGACGGCGAGCACCGTTACTCCGAAACCCCGTGCCGTACCGCGGAAGACGCGGTCGCCGAGGGTCCGGCCGACGCGCAGCCGACGCGGCCGGTCGTTGTCGACGGTAGTCACGAACGCCTTTCCGACGCGGTTTTCCATTGCGGCGTCAGCCAAGACGGTCCGAGTGGACGGACAAGAGCCACGCGGTGAACGAGGAACGAACGCGTGCGCACCGAGCTTGCGGTCACAGGGTGCCGGTCCGCGACGGTCCCGGCCGCTGCCGGACCCGGTGCGGCATCGCCACAACGCCGAGCTGCACCTGTGCGGCGGTCGCGGCGCGGACGAACCGACCGACGGCACGCTGCGCGTCGAGCCGCCGCGCGAACCCGGACGCCGACATCGCGATGTGCTCCCCGCCGTCGTGCATTCGCCAGTGCCACAACCGATCCACGGCCACGGTGTAGGTGACCTCCGCCGTCCCCGCCACCGCCCGCGCCCGCTCCGCACCGAGCACCGCACGCCCCACGGTCGGCGCACCTGCCGGGGCGATACCGATCAGCCGGTTGTTACCGCCGAGCAGCATCCACCCGAAGCCGCCGTCCGATAATCGGCGGAACCTGAACCGCGACGCCAACATGTCCTCCCATCAGCCAAGGGGGGAAGAAAACGCGACGTGAGGTGGCGATGGTTTCCTTCCCACCTATGGTTCATCGCGGTGAAGGGCAACCTGGGGCGATTTCGCGTTTAACGAGACACGGCGCTCGGGTTAACCAGGGACACACGGAACAGGAAATCACGTTCCGTCAGGACGTTACCTACACAGGAGATAGGTCTGGCCGTCCGTGGTCACGCACGGGGTGTAGCCGGCCTCCACCAGCTCCGCGTACACCGTTTTCGTGCGTAGGTAGGCGATCAGCGACTGGAGGACGGTGTCCTCTTCCGGGCTGCCCTTGGTGTAGAGGTACTCGATCGTCCAGAACGGGTAGCCGGCGGCCGCGGAGCTGACGTCCGGATACTGGCCGTCCAGTTTCTGCACGGTGACCGGGAGGTGGTCGCGGGTCGTCTGGTTGGCGGAGGCCAGGTCCACGTAGCCGATCGCGCCGGGAGTGGCCGCGACCTCGTCCACGACGCCCTCCTCCGAGTTCCGTTCACACCGGATCACCGGAGCGCCGACCACGCGGTCGGCGGTTTCGCAGGAGTCGGAGGTGAGCTCGCCCTGCGACGCGCCGTCGAGCATGGTCTGCTCGAACGTGCGCCGTGAGCCGGACTCGCCACCGCGGCCGACGACGCGGATCGGCATCGACGGGCCGGCACGCAGTTGGTTCCAGTCCTGGTAGCGACCGGCGTAGATGTCCTGGACCTGCCTGACGGTCAGCTGGTCAACGCCAACGGCCTCGTTGACGATCACGGTGTAGACGATCACCGCTATCGGTCGTGCCGTCATGTCCTGGGTGGCCTCGCCGGATCTGCCGTCCGACATCGCCGCCAGCTCGGCCTGGTGTGCCGGCTCGACACCGGCCACCTGACGCACGCCTTCGGCGCTGCCGTCCGGTGCCACGGTGATCTCGGTTCCGCAGGCGGCGGTGTACTCCTCCGCGATGTCCTTCATGGTCGGGGCGAACGCGGTGGAGCCGACGATCGTCAGCCGGCCCTCGGCACAGTCGACGGCTGGGCCCGGGGTGTCGATCGGGAGGATCACGACGGCGGCGATCCACAGGCCGGCCAGTAGCACGCCGAAGGCGGCCGTGACCAGCGGCCACAGCGCGCGGCGCACGTTCCGCTCGTCCTTGATCCGCTTGTGGCCGACCGGTCCGCTCACGCCCTTGCTGACGTGGCCCGCGCGCTTTCCGGCCGGTTCGCTGAGCACCACGATCAGCTTGAACCTCTCGCGGGCCTTCAGGTGCAGCGACGGCTTGAGCCGGATGCCGTGCCACACCGGCGGCGGGGACTCGGGTTCCGGTTCGGCGACCGGCGCCGAACCGGTGGGCACCGGGCGGAACGCGTCCCGCAGCCGTTGCGGGAGAGTGCGGCGGACCTCGGGCAGTGTGGCGGGCCGCGTGCTGGGTCGCGCCGCCGGCGACACGGGATCGGTGGAGAAGAACTCCAACCCGTCGGCCAACTTCCTGCGATCGTCGTCGTCGGCGCGGTGGCTCGGATCGGAGACCCTGTCGTTCCAGATCACCCGGTCGGCGAAGACGAACTCGACCGGCTCACCGAGATCGCCGACCGACACGTCGCCACCGGTGTTGCGGATCCGGATCACGACGGAGCTGAGCCCTTTGAACATGGTGGACACGTCGGCGAGATACGGATCCGCGTACAGTGGCTGGTCGCCGTCGAGGTCCACGTCGAGCCCGATCTTCGAGTCGCTCTGGACCCGGTAGAGGACCCGCTTGCGACGCGAGGCGTACCGCTGCACGAACGGGGTCACGATCGCGGCCAGCGCCACCGTCGCCGCGATGGCCGCGACGAGCGGGTTCTCACCGGAGAAGCTCTCCAGGAGGCGGTACAGCAGGTCGCCGATGAAGCCCAACAGCGCCGCCCTCCCGTGCCGTAGACATCCAGCGTAGAAGTGGATCACGCTGTGGCGGCACGGGAAATCCAGATGTTAACCGCGGGTTCAGCGACCGGTCAGTGACGACACTCAGCCGAACCGGCCCTGTACGTAGTCGGCGGTGCGCTGGTCGACCGGGGCGTCGAAGATCCGCACGGTGGCGCCCTGCTCGACGATCGCGCCGGGGGTGCCCTGCTCGGCCAGGAAGAAGGCGCACTGCTGCGACACTCTGGCCGCCTGCTGCATGTTATGCGTGACGATCACGATGGTGACCTGACGGGACAGCTCGGCGATGGTCTCCTCGACGCGGCGAGTTGAGCTCGGGTCCAGCGCCGAGCACGGCTCGTCCATCAACAACACCTTCGGACGCACGGCCAGCGCCCGGGCAATGCACAGCCGCTGTTGCTGGCCGCCGGACAGCGCGCCGCCGGGCTGGCGCAACCGGTCGCGGACCTCGGTCCACAGGCCGGCCTTGGTCAGGCACTCCTCGACCAGACCGTCGCGGTCGCCTCGGGACACCTTGGTGGCGGTGAGTTTCAGACCCGCGGTCACGTTGTCGTAAATGGACATCGCGGGGAACGGGTTGGGTTTCTGGAACACCATGCCGATGGCACGCCGGGCGTCGGTCAGCTTCCAGCCAGGGGCGTAGATGTCCGATCCGGACAGTCGGACCTCACCGGCGAGGCTGGCGCCGGGCACCAGTTCGTGCATGCGGTTGAGGATCCGCAGGAACGTCGACTTGCCGCAGCCGGACGGACCGATCAGCGCGGTCACCGAACCGGACGGTATCTCCAGCGACACCTGGTCCAACACCTTGCGCTCACCGAACCAGGCGGAGACGCTCCTGGCCTCCATTGCTCCCGGTGTCTCCAACAAGGTCGCGGTCATGGTGATTTCCCTTCGCTCACAACAGGTTCGGCAGCAGTGCGGCGGCGGCCTGGTCGGCGACCTGTGCACCGATGGCGATCAGCACCGGCAGCCCGATCACCCACGACTGCCACCCGCCGACCCGGTGGCGCACCCACACGAGGGCGACCGCGGCGGCGAGCAGCAACTGTGCCCAGAGCACCAACGGGACCAGCGCCGAGGAGTCCGTGGCCAGCGTCTCCTCGGCGGCGGGCAGCGCGTCGGACGGCAGCCGTGCCGGCGCCTGCTGCGCCGGAGTGATCAGTTGGGCGTCCACGCGCACGACGTCGGTCGGCAGGAAAGGCGGGCCGTCGGCCGTCATCAGCGTGAGCCGGCCCTTGCCCGCGGCGAGCGCGGCCGGCAGGGGGTCACCGGCCCTGCGTACGCCGAGCACCCGGTAGACGTGCCGGCCCTGTCCGGTGGTCACCACGATCTGGTCGCCGCCGCGCAGCAGGCCGATCGAGGCGAACGGTCCCCCGTATGCCGCGCGGCGCCCGGCGATCACGCTCACCCCGGCCTGCCCCGGCAGCACGGTGTCCCGGCGGTGTCCCGGGCCGGACATCAGCACGCCGGCGCTCGTGCCCTCGCCGACCACCTCGACCACGCCGAGGCTCGGGATCTCCAGCAGCGCCACGGGATCGCCCGAGACGAGCGGTCGACCGTCGACGTCCGTCGGGCCGACCGGCGCGGTGGCCAGGGCGAGCTCACTACGCAGTTGCTCGTGCAGTGCGGCCTGGTCCCGCTCGTGCTGCACCGCCCCGATCAGTCCGATGTGGACCAGAAAGGACAGTCCCACGACGGCGAGGATCCCGATCCACTGCCCGACGAGCCGCATGGCGACGTCGTCCGGCCGGTCCACCGGCGGTGCCGGCGTCTCGACGGACGTCTCGGGCTCGGGCGGCGCGATCGTCGCGGTCACAGCCTTCTGGCCCGGCGTTGGCTGGCGAGTACGTAGATGACGCCGAGCACGACCAGGAACAGCCCGGCGATGAACAGCCAGCCGACCGGTGCGCCGGTCTGCGCCAGTCCGGCGGTCGGCGTCGAGCCCGCCAGAGGCTCGGTGGGTGGGCCGGTGGTGGTGTCGGTCGTCAGGTCGGACGTCGTGGTGGTCTCGGTGGTGTTCGTCGTGTCACTCGTCGTGGTGTCCGTTGTGGTCGATCCGCTCGTGGTGGTCGTCGTGGTCGTGGTGGTGGTCGTCGTCGTGCCACCGCCAGGAGTGGTCTGGTAGGCGGTCGGGCTGGTGAAGGTCAGTGACGTGGTGAACGTGCCCTTGACCTCGCCGGTGAACTCGTCGACACAGCGCGCCACGACCGGGTACTCCCCCGCCACCAGCGTGGTGCCGAGGTCGGTCGCCGCGTCCTTCATGGTGACGCCGAAGTAGATGTCGAACGGGTCGGTCTTCGAGAACCCGGCCGCGCCCGTGGTGGTGATCAGGTAGCCGTCGGCGAACGCGCCAGGACCCCGCACGAGCACGTTGTAGGCGTCGGAGTCCGCCGAGCAGCCGGCAGACGTGGTCACCCGGATCGCCACGATGTCCGACCCGGACGCCGGCGACACGGTGAGCGTGCCCAGGGTGCCGGCCGGCGGCGCGGCGGCCGCGCCGGTCACGGTGAGCACCGACGTGGCGGCGGCGATGGTGAACGCGGTCAGCAGTGTGGTGATGCGCATCGCGAGCTTTCCTTCGTGGGTCATGGCACGTTGGTCGGTCGGCGGCGGAACGCGATCGTCACGGCGGCGCCGGCCACGACCAGCGCGAGTCCCGCGGCGAGCAGGACGCCGACCGGGCTGCCGGTGTAGGACAAGCCGCCGTTCGCGGCGGGTGGTGGCGCACCGGTGGGTTCCGCCCCGGTCGGTCCAGTCGGCATCGGCGGCTCGGTCGTCGGGGCGGTGGTGGCCGGCGTGGTCGTCGGGATCACCACGCCGATGGTCATCTGCGGCTGACTGGCCTCCGCCGCCGCCGCGGGGCGGGCCGTGGGAGTGCCGACGATCGCGGCCGTCGCCGCGAGCAGCAGCGTGATGGCGCCGGCGGCCATGGAGCGGCGCCGCCAGCGCCGGACGACCGCCACCACGACGAGCCCGCCGAACACGATCGCGGCGACCAGCAGGATGGGGAGCACGTTGACGTCCTCTGGCGAGTCGCCAGGGCCCAGCCCCGGCGCGGCGGCGTTCGCGTCTCCCGACGCGCCGGGCGCGGGCGGCACCTCGCCACCACCACTCGGGATCGGCACCGGCTCCCCCGCGCCGATCGGCGGAGGCGGCGTGCCGGTGGGTTTCGCGTCGCCGAGCGCGGAGTACGCCGTCGGCGTCGTGAACTCCAGCGCGCCGGTGAACTCGCCGTAGCTGGTGAGGGTGAACGAGTCGACGCAGTAGACGGTGACGTCGTAGCGGCCGGACAGCGTGGTGTTGTTGTCCGCCGCGAAGTCCTTCATGGTCTGTGCGAAGTAGACGTCGAACCCGGCGGTGTGGGACAGCCCGGCGGAGGTGTTCGGCGTGACGAGCTGCCCCTCGGCGGGGAATCCGTGACCCACAGCCCGCGCGTAGTAGGCGTCCGCCTGTGCCGGACAGCCGCCGGAGGTGCGGACCCGGATGGCGGCGAGGTCGCTGCTGTCACCCGGCACGATCATGATGTGACCGATCGGCGAGGCGTGCGCCGGGCCGGCCAGCAGGAGCAGGAACGCGACGACCGCCGCGGCGGCGCTAGTGTCCCGAGTCGTTAATTAGGCCGCAGTATGCCGCGAGGGTTTCGAGGATCTCGTCGGCGGTTTTGGTCCAGACGAAGGGTTTGGGGTCGGTGTTCCATTCGTTGATCCATGTGCGGACGTCGGTTTCGAGTT
>NZ_DASUVO010000081.1:0-198561 GCF_036378875.1 Actinophytocola sp. | reverse complement strand
GGCGAAGTCAACTGGAACGAACTCTTCACCACCCTGCGCCAACTCAACTTCAACGGCATCGCCACCATCTGCGTCTTCGCCTGGGAAGAACGCGCCATCGAATCCAGCACCTACATGCTCGAACGAGTCACCAAGGAACTCACGGTGTGAGCGGTTCGCCAACGGCCTTGGACAGCGCTGCGCACAGGCGGTCCACATCGGACTCGGTGGTTCGCCAGTTGCTGAACGCGACCCGGAAGCCGGGGGTGCCGTCGTACACGGTCGGGGTGACGACGGCCTCCCCGCTGTCGGCGACCGCCTGGACGAAGGCGGCCACTCGTTCCTGCGTGGGGTTGTCGGCGAGGGTGCAGCAGACGATGTTGAGGCGGACCGGCGCCAACAGCCGCAGCCGTGGTTCGCTCGCAACCCACGCGCCGAGCCGGCCGGCCAGGTCGATCGTGCGTTCGACGATCTCCCGGTGTCCTTCCCGGCCGTAGGCGACCAGCGAGAACCACGCGGCCAGGGCACGCAGCCGGCGTGAGTTCTCCGGGGTGAGGTGCTGGTAGGCGGGCTCGCCGGTCGGTGGTGGAAGGTACGATGCGATGTTCTTGAACACCGCGACCTGCAGGTCCCGCCGGCGGGTGAACTGCACGGCGGCGTCGTACGGGACGTTCAGCCACTTGTGCAGGTCCACGCACACCGAGTCCGCCTCCCCGAGGCCGTCCACCAGCGCTCGGTGCCGGGGCGACAGCGCGGCGAAGGCCCCGAAGGCGCCGTCCACGTGCAGCCAGAACGGGAACCGTTCCTTGAGTGCCGCGATCGCGCGCAGGTCGTCGAAGTCCACGGAGTTCACGGTGCCGGCGTTGGCGACGACGATCGCGGGCCGGCCGTCCAGCGCCTCGAGCGCGTCGGCCAGGCGGGCGACGTCCACGGCCTCGCGGCCGGGCAGCGCGGCCACGAGGCTCAGCTGGTCCCGGCCGATGCCCAACATGGACAGTGCCTTGTAGACACTGGAGTGCGGCGCGGCCGAGAGCACCGGGACCCGGCCGAGCGCGCCGACACCGGCGTCGGTGACGCGGATGCCGGCCTGTTCGCCGAGCCACTCCCTGGCCACGGCGAGACCGACGAAGTTGGACACGGTCGCGCCGGTCACGAACGCGCCGTGGTGATCGGCGCCGAGCCCCATCATGTCCGCGAGCCAGCCGACCGTCTCGCGTTCCAGGTTCACCGCCGCGGAGTCCTCGCCGGAGGACACGTTCTGGTCGTACGCGCTGGTCAGCCAGTCCCCCGCCACCGAGGCCGGGGTGGCGCCGCCGGTCACGAACCCGAAGTAGCGGGGACCGGCGCTGCCGGAGAACCATGGCGCCCAACGCTCCTCGAACCGCGCCAGCGCACCGGCCGTGCCGACGCCGTCCACGGGCGCCGGCGACGCCGAAGCTTCCGGTGGTCGGGCGGCGACCGGCCGGGCGTCCAGGCCGGTCAGAGCCCGTTCGGCCGCCGCGCGGGTGGCCTCCAACAGGGCGGGCAGATCGGTCAGGTCAGCGGCGAGCGTGGGATGCATGACCAGCACGTTAGGCCGTTGCCAGGTCGTCCGTCCTGGTCCACTTGTGTGAAACTGGACCAATGGAGTCGGCTCGCACGTTCACCTCGGCGCTCGGCGACTGGCGGGAGGACCACAAGTCCCTCACCACCTCGCTGGCTGACGCGGTGCGGGAGGCGGTGTTGGACGGCCGGATCTCGGTCGGCAGCCCGTTGCCCGCCGAACGCACGCTCGCCGCGGCTCTCGGGGTCAGCCGGGGCACCGTGGTCGCGGGCCTGGCGGAACTGCGGGACGACGGCTGGCTGCGCACCCGGCACGGCAGTCGCAGCGTGGTCCGGTTGCCGCCACGGCTCACCGAACGCACCGCGCCGTGGTCGGTTGACCGCGGCCAGGTCGCCGGCGCCACGCGAATCGACCTGACCGCGGCGGTCACCGCGGCGCCGCACGGGGCGTACCTGGCCGCGCTGGAGCGGGCCACCGGCCGCTGCGCCACGCTGCTGGTGGACTCGGGCACCTCCACGGCGGGGCTGCCGTCGCTGCGGGAAGCGGTCGCGGACCGCTACACCCGCGCAGGCCTGCCGACCCGGCCGGACCAGATCCTGATCACCTCGGGCGCGATGGCCGCTCTGCACCTGCTGGTCGACCAGCTGCACGACCGGCGCCGGCCCGTGCTGGTCGAGCAGCCCACCTTCCCTGGCGCGCTGGCGGTGCTGCGTGGTCGCCGCGCCCGGATGATCACCTCGCCGGTCACCGCCGACGGCTGGGACCTGGACCGGTTCGCGGAGACCGTGCGCACGGACCGTCCCGGGCTGGCGTACGTGATGCCGGACTTCCACAACCCGACCGGCGCGATGATGTCTGCCGCGGCACGAAGCCGGCTCGCCGCCCTCGACCTCCCCGTCGTGGCCGACGAGACCATGCGCGACCTGGACCTACGCTTGTCCCCGTCGCCCGAACGCCACCTCACCGGACCGAACGTGATCAACATCGGCTCCACCAGCAAGGTGTTCTGGAGCGGTCTGCGCGTTGGCTGGATCCGTGCCAGCGCGGCCCGGATCCGTGAGCTGCTGCTGAACCCGCTCCAGCCACCGCTTTCCCCGCCGCCGCTGGAACAGCTCATCGCCGACGAGCTGCTGCGGGACATCTCCTCGGTCCTCGCCGAACGCACCGCCCAGCTACGCGCGCAACGCGACCACCTCGTGGCCCTGCTGGCCGGCGGCGACTGGACGTACACGACCCCACCGGGTGGTCTGGCCGTGTGGCTGCGCCTGCATCACACCACCGCCGCGGCGTCCACCCGCCGAGCCACCCGAGCCGGTCTGATGCTCAGCCCTGGCCCGACCTTCGCCGCCGACCGCACCCTCACCCACTACCTACGAATCCCGTTCACCGCGACGACGGACGTCCTCGACCACGCGGGGCGCATCCTGCGGGAGTCAGCTGGAGCGCCGGAAGCGATGCGCTGACGTACGCACGGCGTGACCAAGAGGACTTTCAGCATGGGCCTGGTTTACTCTGCCGCACCGGTCTCGATGAACAGAAGGTTCCGTGTGAACGTGAACAGCCGTTGGCAGCCGTGGTCGCTGCGCGAGTTGGTCGCCAGTCGGATGGGTCCCGCGCAGGCGTTGGAGCGGTCCAGGGCCCGGATCGCCGAGACCGACGGGGAACTGTGTGCCTGGGTCGTGCAGGACCCGGATCCCCAGCCGTCCTCGGGGCCGCTCGGCGGTGTGCCGATCGGGGTGAAGGACATCATCGACCTGGCTGGTCTGCCGACGAAGTGCGGCACACCGCTGCGCGCGGACGCCGAGCCGGCCGAGGTGGACGCCGCGATCGTCACGGCCTGGCGCCAGGCCGGAGCGATGCCGGTGGGTAAGACGGCCACCACCGAGTTCGCCTACTTCTCCCCCGGCCCGACCCGCAACCCCGCGGCACCCGGCCACACCCCGGGCGGGTCGTCGAGCGGGTCCGCCGCGGCGGTCGCCGCCGGGCACGTGCCGCTCGCGCTCGGCACGCAGACCGCGGGTTCGGTGACCCGGCCGGCCTCGTTCTGCGGTGTCGCGTCGCTCGTGCTGACCCACAGCCGGTTCACTATGGACGGTGTCTCGGCGTTGAGCCCGAGCTTCGACAGCCACGGCGTGTACGCCGCGGGCGTCTCGGACCTCGCGCTGGCGTGGTCGGCACTGGTGAGCGAACCGGACCCGGCGCTGACGGCCGAACGGCCACCTCGGCTGCTGCTGTGGCAAGGAGACGCCGGCCCTGAGATGCGGGCCGCGCTGGCCGCCGCACGGGATCGGCTCGTCTCCGCTGGTGCGGTGGTCGACGACTTCCTCGACGAGAAGGTGATCGCCGAGCTGACGGCGGCGCATCCGGTCGTCATGGCCTACGAGGCGGCCCGCACACGCGCCGCCGAGCTGGCCGTCGCGTCGGTGCTCAGCGAACACCTGGCCCAGCTGCTGCGTACGGGCGCGTCGACCCCGGAACACGAGCACGAGCTCGCCCGCCGGACCATGACCGAGGCGGGCAAGCGGGTCGCCGAGGTGATGGCGCCGTACGACGCCGTCCTGGCTCCGGCCGCGCTGGGACCGGCGCCCGCGGGGCTGGCCTCCACCGGTGATCCCGTCCTCAGCCGGCCATGGCAGGCACTCGGTCTGCCGGCGGTGACCGTGCCAGGCGCCCGCAGCCCAGCCGGCCTGCCGCTCGGCCTGCAACTCGTGGGGCGGGCGTGGAGTGAGGCCAACCTGCTCGCCGTCGGCTGCTGGGTCGAAACCGTCCTGCGCCCCACCGGGTAGGGTGTCCGCGCACTCGTCACACCTGGGGGTACCCGTGCCGTCACCCGATGAGGACACGTTCGTCATCCCGACCTCCTGGCGCAGGTTGGTGCATCCACGCCGGGACGGCGTGCCGGGGCCGGCGCTCAAGGTCGACCGCGCGGTGGCCCGGGGCCTGATCGCCGACGTGCGTGAGCGCGTGGACGACTTCCTGGCCGGGCTCACGAAGGAGCTCGACGCCGGCGTCGAGGCGCTGGCCTACGTGGAATCCGGTGGCACCGAGGGAACTCCGCGCGGTGCGGCGGTGATCGCGACCGCGGTGGCCCGGTACGCGACCGAGGGCGACGGGTGGCGGCGCGCCGGCCAGCTCGCGTCCTTTGTGGACACGTGGGTGGTCGACCGCGGCCTGGACTTCGCGGTGCGGGCCGTCGTCGAGTACGAGCGGACGAGCATCGGCTGGCGGGGCAATCCGAGACAGCCCAACTACTACCTCACGCCCGTCGAGCCCGGGGCGAAAGGGGAACGGCGGGTGAAGGTAGACCCGATCGTCGCCCGTATGCGCGCACACCTCGCCGCCGCCGGCGAGAAAGACCATGTGGCAGCGATCGACGCGCTCGCCGAGCACCAGCCAGAGGACCCACTGCTCGCCGCGTTCCTCGTCCCGGAACGGGCCGACTGGGTGGCCGCGGCGCCGGGTGGCTCGGCGATGTGGCTGTGCGCGGTGGGCTCCGTCGACGCCCGCCTCCCGGGAATCCCGATGTATGTGGTGGGTCGGCAGCCGGCCACGCTGCTCACCCTGGTCGCCGCCACCGGTCCGGCGATCGCGCCGACGCTCGCCCACTGGTTCGACCTCGACTACGTGCTGGCGGACGACCAGAAGCGCCTGCTCGCCGCGTTGGCCGCGCTGCCGACCGACGAGGCGTTCGAGATCCTCGTGCGACGGCTGGACCGTAAGTACGTGCGGCAGGCGGTCATCGAGGCCACGAAGCGGTTCCCGGTCCGGGCGGCCCGCCTGCTCGCCGAGGCCGCCGGTGCGGAGTCGCCGATCAGGTCCCTTGCCGAGGAGGTCCTGCGTACCCATTTCGCCGCGCACCCGGAGTTGGTCGGACCGGACCTCCCCGCTCCGGCGCTGACCACGCCGGCCGCGACGGACGACGACACGCTGCCCCCGTTGCTGGCCAACCCGCCGTGGACCCGTGGTAGGACCACGGCCAAGCCGGTCGTCATCGATCTCGTGTCCGATGAGGACGTCACGGTGAGCTGGCAAGCGGGCGAGCAGAAGGCGTGGGCCGCCACCCGCGGTTGGGTGCCGTCCGCGTTCGACCGGAGGAGCTGGGACGAGCTTTTCAACGAGTTTCTCACCGGCTCGCTCCCGGACTACCTCGAACCGGGACTGTTCGGCGCGGGACCGGAGGAGTGGGTGCGGCAGCTTCTCCCGAACTGGCGGCCGGACACGCTGTGGCGGGTCGGCGAGTGGCTGAAGTCCATTGTGGCGCGATACGAGCTGGACGCGTTGCCGCTCACGTTGTACGCCGCCGACCTCAACCCGGCGCAGCACACGACCGAGCTGGGGCCGTACGCCAGCGCCGAGGTCGCCGAGCTGATGATGCGGCTGTTCCGGCTCAAGTCGGCGCGCAGGGGGGCACTCGCCTGGCTCGACCGGCATCCCCGCGCGGCGGCGCGATACCTGATCCCCGCCGCCTTGTCCAAGCCGGGCAAGGAAAGACAGACCGCCGAGGCGATGCTCCGGCTGGTCCCGGCGGACGACGTCCGGGCCGCGGCGGCTGCCTACGGCGACCAGGTCGAGACCGCGATGACGGCGATGCTCGCTACCGACCCGCTGGACGTGTTGCCGGCCCGGATCCCGAAGGTGCCCGACTGGGCCGAACCCGCCGTGCTGCCCACGATCGTCCTGCGCGACGGTGGTCCGCTGCCTGCCACCGCGGTCCGGCACGTACTCACGATGCTCGCGATGTCCAGGCCGGGAGAGGTGTACGCCGGGGTCGAGGAGGTCAAGCGGCTCTGCGAACCCGGCTCGCTCGCCGAGTTCGCGTGGGGACTCTTCCAGTGCTGGCAGAAGGCGGGCATGCCGGCCAAGGACAGCTGGGCGCTCGACGCGCTCGGCTGGTTCGGCGACGACGAGACGGTCCGCCGGTTCTCCCCGGTGATCCGTGCCTGGCCCGGCGAGGGCGCGCACGCGAGGGCGGTCAACGGGCTCGACGTCCTGGCCACGATCGGCACGGACGTCGCGCTGATGCACTTGTACGGGATCGCCCAGAAGGTGAAGTTCAAGGGGCTCAAGGCAAAGGCGCAGGAGAAGATCGCGGAGGTTGCGGCCGAGCTGGAGCTGTCCCCCGATCAGCTCGGCGACCGGCTCGTCCCCGATCTCGGGCTCGACGCCGGCGGGAGCCTGACCCTCGACTACGGGCGGCGGCGGTTCGTCGTCGGGTTCGACGAGGCGCTCCGGCCGTACGTCGCCGACGAGGACGGCACGCGTCGCAAGAGCCTGCCCAAGCCGGCCGCGAGCGACGACCAGGACCTGGCGCCCGCCGCGTATGCCCGGTTCACGGCGTTGAAGAAGGACGCTCGCACGATCGCCGCCGACCAGGTGCGCCGGTTCGAGCAGGCCATGGTGTCCGGCCGGCGCTGGACGGTCGCGGAGTTCGCCGAGCTGTTCGTCGCGCACCCGCTGCTCTGGCACATCGTGCGCCGCCTGGTGTGGGCCGACTTCGCCGGTGGTGTTACCGCGTTCCGGGTCGCCGAGGACCGCACCTACGCCGACGTCCACGACGACACGCTGGTGCTGCCCGAGTCGGCCAGCGTCGGCATCGCCCACCCGCTGCACCTCGCCGGCACGCTGCCGGCGTGGACGGAGCTGTTCGCCGACTACGAGATCCTGCAGCCGTTCCCCCAGCTCGGCCGGGCCGTGCACGCACTGACCGCCGACGAGGAGACCGCGACCCGGCTCGACCGGTTCGAGCAGGTGACCGTCCCGACGGTCAAGGTCCTCGGGCTCACCAGACGCGGCTGGCAGCGCGCCACCCCGCAGGATGCCGGCGTCGAGCCGTGGATCATGCGCCCGCTGCCCGGCGGCCGCGCCGTCGTGCTCAACCTCGACCCCGGTGTCGCCGTCGGCGCCGTGGACGAGTTCCCGGAGCAGCGGATCGATGCCGTCTGGCTGAGCGGCACGGGTGACGGGGACTGGTCGCCGCAGCCCGGTCCGCGGTTCGGCGAGCTGGACGCGGTGACCGCCTCGGAGGTGCTTGGCGACCTGATCGAGCTGACCGCCGTCACGTAGCGCCGACGATACGCAGCGCCATCTCGCCGTACTGCCAGGTGACGATGTCCTCGGTGAGCTCGCCGTCCGCGCGGAACCAGACCGCGACGCCCATGCCGAGGTCGAGGATCGCGTAGGACGCCAGGCGGGCGGACATCACGTGGAAGCGCCCCGCGGTGATGCCCGCGTGCACCAGGTCGCGGAAGCACTTCTCGTACTCGGCACGCAGGGACAGCACCCGGCGCCGGTTCGACGGCACGAGGCTGCGGATCTCCCGGTTGCCGACGAACGCCTCCAGTCGGTGCCCGGCGTGGTAACGCACGTGTGCCTCGGTCGCCCGACGCAACCGCTCGGCCGGATCGTCGGTCGTCGCGACGGCCTCCCTGTGGAGGGCGAGCAGCTCCCGCATGGTCCCGGTCATGACTGCCGCCAACAGGTCCTGTTTGGACGCGACGTGCTTGTACAGGCTGGGCCCGCGAATGCCGACGGCCGCACCGATGTCGGCCATCGTCGTCGCCTCGTACCCGAGACGGGCGAACAGACCGAGAGCAGCGACACGGATCTCTTCGGCACGACTTGGCATATAGTCAGGCTAATGACCATTAGCCCGTGGAGGTACCGTGGCCGTCGATCTCGCGCCCGACCCGGTGGTCGCCGACCTGACCAAACGCACCGCGGCGTTCGTCCGTGACGTGGTGGTGCCGGTCGAGGAACGCCACGGCGGCGTGGTGCCCAACGACGACGTGCGCGTCGAACTGCAGCGGGCCGCGAAACAAGCGGGAGTCTTCGCCCCACACGTGAGCAGGGAGCTGGGCGGGCACGGGCTGGACATGTGCGGTCGGGCGGCGGTGTTCGAGGAGGCCGGCTACTCGCTCCTGGGCCCGCTGGCGCTGAACATCGCCGCCCCGGACGAGGGCAACGCGCACCTGTTGGAGGCGATCGCGACACCCGAGCAGCGGAGGGGCTACCTGGCCCCACTGGCAAGCGGCGAGATCCGTTCCTGCTTCGCGATGACGGAGCCGGCCCCCGGCGCGGGCTCGGACCCGAGCGCACTGTCCACTCGCGCCACCCGGGTCCAGGGTGGTTGGCGAATCGACGGCCGCAAGTGGTTCATCACGGGCGCGGAAGGGGCGGCGTTCGCGATCTGCATGGCCAGGACGTCCGGCGAACCAGGCAGCCCGGGCGGCGCGACCATGTTCCTGATCGATGCGGACAACCCGGGCATGAAGATCGTCCGGCACATAGACACTTTGGACGAAAGCCTCTACGGCGGCCACGTGGAACTGCTCTTCGAGGAATGCGTGGTGCCGGACGAGGCGGTACTGGGTTCAGTCGACGAGGGCTTCCGGTACGCACAGGTCCGACTCGGTCCGGCGCGGATGACACACTGCATGCGCTGGCTGGGCATCGCCCGCCGCGCGGCGGGCATCGCGGTGGACCGGGCGGTAACCCGCCAGGCGTTCGGCTCCCGCCTGGCCGAACTGGGCATGATCCAACAGATGATCGCCGACAACGAGATCGACATCGCCGCGTCCCGCGCGCTGATCCTGCGCGCGTGCTGGGAACTGGACCAGGGCAACTCGGCCAACCAGTCCACCGCGATCGCGAAGACCTTCTGCGCCGAGGCGATCTGGCGAGTAGTCGACCGCTCACTCCAGATCTGCGGCTCGTTGGGCATCTCCGGCGATATACTCCTCAGCCGCTACCTCCGCGAGGTCCGCCCGTTCCGCATCTACGACGGCCCGTCCGAAACCCACCGCTGGGCCATCGCCCGCCGCACAGTTCGCCACCACGAGCAGCCCCGATCTGGTGACGGATTACGTTCCGCGGCTCACTGAGAAACCGGCAGGCCGGGAGGCCGCCCGCTGCGAACGGCGAGGGCACGCGGGTGGCGGTTTCGGGACGTGGCAGGCGTCCTGAAAGACGCGATGGGGACGTTCAACGACATGAGCGCGTCTTTCAGGACATTGCTTGTGGCGTGAACCGCCATTCGTGCGCGGCCACCACGACGTGAGCGTGTGGTGAAGCACGCCTTCCTCGCGCGGCTGCCGACCGACGTCGCCACCGCCCCGTGACGTCAGGCGGTTTCGGAGCGCTTCGCGCCCTTTAACCGCGCAGCGAGTCCACCGGGCCGCCCTCCGAGCCATCAAGACCATCGGTGGATCTGGGTTCAACGACATGAGCGCGTCTTTCGGGACATCGCCCGCTCCGCCACCACGAACGGCTCCGCTGAACACGGCTGGTGCCGGGCGCGCGAAGCGCCCGGCACCAGCCGTGTCACCAATCAGATCAGTCGCGGGCCGGTGGGGTGAAGAAGTCGCCCACCGAGGTCCACTTGCCGCCCTTCACGGTTACCCGTTGGAGGTCGGTCGCGCCGAGGTGGTTCTGGGCGCTGAACGTGAGCGGGGGCATGATCCCGGTCTCGACGTTCTTCGCGTTCTCGTAGGCCTTGATGATGGAGTCCGAGGTGATGTCGCCGTCGATCGTCTTGACGATCTCGGCGAAGGCCTTGGCGTAGGCGAAGCCGATCAGTGTGGAGAAGTCCACCGGCGCGTCCGGGGCGTACTTCGCCATGGCGTCGCGGTATTCCTTCATCTCCGGGCTGTCGTCGGTGGGCAGCTTGAACCACGACACCGCGTGGTAGCCCTCGGCCGCGTCACCGCCGAGGGTGAGCGTCGCGGTCTGCGCGTCCGGGGCGTAGCCGTAGGCCGGCGCCGAGAAGCCCTGCAGCTTGGCCTCCTTCAGGTAGGCCGCCGCCTCCGGTGCGGTCAGGATGGTGATCACGGCGTCGGGCTGCTTCTCCTTCACCTGGCTGACGATCGGCGCGTAGTCGGTCGTCTGGAACTTCACCGACAGCAGGTCGACGGAGACGCTGGAGTCCGCCTTCTTGGCGACCGGCGCCACCTGGTTGGCGACGTTGACGAACGCGGCCGGGTCGCTGTGGATGACCAGGATCTTCTTGGCGCCGTCCTCGACGGCCCACTTGGCGATCGCCGCCGCCTGGTCCTCGTACAGCGTCTGCACGCCGAACAGCCCGTTGCGTGGCGGGTTGTACCAGTTCTCGGCGCCGCCGTAGGTGTTCAGGATCGGCACCTTCGACTGCTCGAGCACGAACGGGAACGTCGCCTCGGTCTGTGCGGTGCCGTTGGAGTTTACGATCGCCACCACGCGGTCCTGACCGATCAGCTCACGGGCGGCCTGCACGGTCTGCTGCGTGTCGTAGGCGTTGTCCTTGGTGATCCACTCGACCTTGTGGCCGTTGATGCCGCCCTTGTCGTTGATCATCTTGAAATAGACGTCGCCGCCCACTTTCTGCGGCTCCCCCGAGGCGGCGACCGGGCCGGAAAGCGGCATCCAGCCCCCGATCTTGATCGTGTCCGACGATGAGCCGCCACTCGCACCCGAACCGCACGCGGAGAGGGTGAGCACGAGGGCTGCCAGCAGGACGAGGATGCGCGGGCTGTTGTGCCGCATGGCGGTCTCCCTTGACCTGAGCTGAAGTCAGTTCAATATAGAGAGGCGTCCATCACGGACGCAAGAATCGAGTTCAGTTCAGTTTGAGGGAGTTTGCCATGGGTCGGCTGTCCGGTCGTGTCGCGCTCGTCACGGGAGGTCTCGGGGGCATCGGGTCCGCGACCGCGCACCTGTTCGCGCGGGAGGACGCGACGGTCGTGGTCACCGATCTCGCTGCTCACGGTCCCGTGCCACCCAGTGCCACGTACCGGACGCTCGACGTCACCGACGACGCCGGTTGGCAGGCGCTCGCGGAGAACCTACGTGCGGAACACGGACGGCTCGACGTGCTCGTGCACACCGCCGGCATCGCGATGTCCCGTCCGCTGCTGGACACCAGCCCGGAGGAGTTCCGCCGGGTGCAGGAGACCAACACGACCGCCACGTTCCTCGCCATCCGCGCGGTCGCGCCGATCATGCCACCGGGTGGCTCCATCGTCACGCTGTCCTCGGTGAACGGCGTGCTGGGCGCGACAGGGCTGGCCGCGTACGGCGCGAGCAAGTTCGCGGTCCGTGGCCTGACGAAGGTGGCCGCGCTGGAGCTCGCGGAGGCGGGCATCCGGGTGAACACGATCTGCCCTGGCAGCATCGCGACCGAGATCACCGCGTCGTCCGACTTCGCGGACACCGACTGGGCGGCGTACACGAGGACGATCCCGCTCGGCAGGCGCGGCACGCCGGCCGAGGTCGCCGACGTGGCCCTGTACCTGGCCTCCGACGCCAGCGCCTACGTGACGGGCACGGAGATCGTGGTGGACGGCGGGGTCAGTGCGGGACGGCGGTTTCCCCGGCGGTGACGGCGTGCCGTTGCCGTGCCACCTCGCGGGCGCCCTTGCGGTCCAGCTTGCCCACCTTGGTCTGCGGCAGATCGTCCACAGTGAACACGTACTCCGGCCACTTGGTCTTGGACAGCCCGTGTTCACCCAGGAAGCCGGTCACCGACGCGAGGTCGAGCGCCGCGCCGTCGCGGGTCACGGCCAGCAGCGCGACCCGTTCCCCGAGCACCTCGTCGGGGACGGGCACCACACACGCCTGCTCGACGCGGGGATGGCCAGCGACCGCCCGTTCGATCTCGGTGATGTCGATGTTCCGGCCGCCCCGGATGATGACGTCCTTCTCCCGCCCCATGATCGTGACAGTGCCGTCGTCGTGGGTCACGAGCAGGTCGCCGGTCGGGAAGAACCCGTCGGCGGTCAGTGCGGCGGGCTCGACCTTGCCGTCCCGCGCGTAGCCGAGGAACAGCGACGGCCCGCGAACCTGGGCGTGCCCGGTCTCCCCAGGCCCCAGTGCGGCGCCGGAACCCGACACCGCACGCAGGTGGGTGCCGGTGAAGGGCCGGCCGTCGCGGCCGAGCCGGATCTCCTCGGGGTCGTCGGGGCTCGGCGAGGTGTGCCCGAGACACTCGGACATGCCGAACACGCGCAGGATCTTCGTGCCGAGCGACTGTTCCGCCCTGGCCAGCGCGGCCCGGTCCATCGGCCCGCCGCCGACGGTGATCGAGCGGACGCCCGTGAGCGCCCGCGACCCGGCCGCGGCGGCGCCCATCTGCAGCGCCATCGTCGGCACGCACATGGTCCACCGGACGTCGGTCTCCGCCATGCGTGCCACCGCGCGCGCCGGGTCCCACCGGTCCATCAACACGAGCGGGCCGCCCAGCATCAGCGACAGATAGACGCCGAAGCAGAACGCCGCGGTCGACGACAGCGGGACGATGGCCGCGACCGGGTCACCCGGCGCGAGCCCGTTGACCTCGATGGTCCGCTGGCAGGCGTAACGCAGCGCTTCCTCCGTCTGCACAACGCCTTTCGCGCGACCGGTTGAGCCGGAGGTGAGCCCGACGAACCGCCCGCCGTCCCATCGGGACGTATCGCGCGGACCGTCACCGGACATCGCCACCCATCCGTCGAGGACCGGGATCCGCTCGCCGGCCACCGCCCAGTCGTCCGCTGTGGACGGTGCGGCGATCATGACGTCCGGCTGGAGGTCCTCGTACGCCGCGGCGAACTCGGCCCGGGTGGTGTGCTGGTTGACGACGGCGAGCACCCCGTCACCGAGCCCGGCCGCGAGCGCGGCGACGACCGTGCGCCAGGAGTTGTCCGCCTGCACCAGAACCGTGCCAGTGGTCAGTCCGGCGAGGCGCTCGGCCTCCTCGACCAGCCGCCGCACGGAGTACTCCCCGGAGTCGTCGACGACCGCGAGGTAGTCGGGCCGTCCGGCGACCACCCACGCGACATCACGCACGAAACATCTCCCGCTCGCCGCCCACCACCGCGATCCGCTTGCCGCGCATGTCCCCGACCTGCGCGACCGCGTCGGCCCATTCCTTGCTGTCCAAGGCTTTGCGGAGGTCGTCCTCGGTGTCGAAGCTGAGCACCGACACCCCGTCCCAGCCCTCGGAGCGCGGCTCGAGCGCGGACTCGACGTCGGTGTGCCGCCAGGCCCGCAGCCCGGGCAGGCGGACGGTCAGCTCGGCGTGCGGGCCGCGCCACCACTCGATGAACTGCTCGTGGGTCCAGTCAGGTGGCCGGGAGGCCAGCAGCACCAGGTTGTACATCAACACCTCCGAACAGGACGGCGGGCGAGCGCCCGATGATCAGGCGGGCCAGCCGTCCGTTCCCGTCGAGTTGGCCGGCCGCGACGAACGTGGCCTCTGGCACGCCGGCCCGCCGCACCTCGCCGAGGAACAGTTCCTGGCGGCCGGTGGAGCTGGCGGCGAGCTGGTGGTGGGTGCGGGTGCCCTTCTCCCGCTGTGTCAGGTAACCGACGAGCGCCGGCCGGCCGCCCGCGAAGTCGGTCGCGCTGTCCCCTCCGGTCGAGAACAGGATCGAGAAGGAGAAGTCGTCGCTGATCAGGTCGAGGATCCGGGACGGCTCGTCCGAGTCAAGGATCTCGAACCAGGCGGTGAGGAACGGCGCGGTCATGAGCGCGGCGCCCAGTCGACCAGCTGGAACGAGGTGGTGAAGTACGACTGGTAGCGGGCGATCCGGCCGGCCGGCGAGATCACCGCGGCGGACAGGAACGCGCCGACCGGGCGTCCGGACTCGGTGACCACGCCGTACACGGTCTCGGTGTCGCCGTCCACGGAGGAGCGCAGCAGGTGGTGCTCCCTGGCGACGGCGTTGCGGCCCGCGATGTACTTGGCGAAGTCCTCTCTGGACTCGCCGACGGCCTCGCCGGAGGGCAGCGCGATCAGGAACCGGAAGTCGGGCTCCAGCAGGTCGAGTACGGTCGTCGGATCCGCACTGTCCATGCCAGACATGTAGGCGTGCAACTTCATCGTCAGCCTCACAACCTGAGTTCAGTTCAGTTTGACACTAGCCTCTGGGTGCGGGCCGAAGCAATAGCCCACTACTCGGCGACCATCCGGACGCAGCAGCCCTCGATCAGGTCGCTGACCTCGGACAACGGTGTCGGTCCGCCGGGCCGGTACCACCGCCAGACGCTCACGATCAGGCCCAGCAGCGCCTGGCCGAGCGTGTGCGGGTCGCGGACCGGGAAGGCGCCCTCGGACATGCCTCGGGTGAGCAGCCGCGTCCAGTCGCGCTCTATCTGGCGCACCAGTTCTCTTGCCGCCTGCCGTTCGGTCTCCTCCTTCGCGGAGGTCCTTGGCACGGCGAGCAGCGACAGGTTGTTCTGCAGGATGCGCATCTGCAGGATCTCGTGCTCGGACACGGCGAACGCGGCCCGCGCCGCGGCCCGCAGCGCCTCGACGGGGTCGCTCTGGCCGGCCGTGGCCTCGGTGAACTGGTCGCGGGAGCGTTGCAGCTCCAACCGCATGATGGTCAGCAGGCAGTGGGTCTTGGTCTCGAAGTAGTGGTAGAGCGCGGTCTGCCCGATCCCGACGCGGCCGGCCACGGCGGACCACTTGGTGCCCTCGAACCCGAACTCGCCGAAGCACTCGACCGCAGCCGTGAGAATGGCGGCGCGTTTGGAGCGTGGCCCCTCGTCGCCCGTCGAGACCCTCGCCGTCGTCATCCCACTCCCCGATCTCCAGAGGTTGTTGCCGGTCCGTTCCAGAGGGTAGTCCCAACCTGAACTCGGTTGGGTAACGCGGGCTCACCGTGCCGTCCAGCCGCCGTCGACGACGAGCACCTGGCCGGTGCAGTACGACGACGCGTCCGAGGCGAGGAAGAGCAGGGCACCGTCCAGTTCGGCGCCATCCCCTCCTCTGCCGAGCATGGTGTTGCGGGCCACCCAGTGACTCGACCGCTCGTCGCCGAACAGCTCCTCGGTCATCTCCGACCGGAACCACCCCGGCGCCAGGGCGTTGACGCGGACACCGGCGGCGCCCCACTGGCCGGCCAGCTCACGGGTGAGCCCGATCAGCCCGGCCTTGGACGCCGCGTAGCTCGCGCCGCCGATCGGGGCGGTGGACACGACGCCGAGGATCGAGGCGACGTTCACGATGCTGGTGGCGCCGGCCTCCTGAGCGAGCTTGGCGAGGTGGAACGGGGCGACCAGGTTGACCGCCAGCACCGCGGCGAAGTCGTCCGCGGTTTCCTTCTCCGCGCTCACCGAGCCGGGGACACCCGCGTTGTTCACGAGCACATCGACGCGGCCGGTCGCCTCGACAGCGGCCGACATCAGTGCCTCCCGGTCCCCGTCGACCGACACGTCACAGGCAGTCGGACGGATGCCCGGTTCCGTGGGGATCCGGTCCACCCGACGGGCGGCCGCGAACACCGTGGCGCCGGCACCCGCGAGCACCTGCGCGAACCGCGCCCCCAACCCGGAGGACGCCCCGGTCACCACGGCGGTCCGCCCCTCGAGACTGAACGTGCTCACTGACCGGCCCCCTCGGTTGTCCACAGCCCCCACCGGACGCGGCCAACAGTGTCGGTGCCCCGTGAGACCATGGAACCGGGGGCCGGAGGCCGCCCCACGCGCGCGCCCGGAACCTCTGTCGATGTCCTGAAAGACGCGCTGATGACGTTGACCCCGGATCCACTGATGATCATGCTGCCCGAGGCTCCGGCGGGCAAAGCCCGCTTCGCGGGCGGTGTCCGTGCGATCGGCGTGTTTGTGCCACCAGCGCTGTCCCGAAAGACGCTTTCGAGTCGTTGAACATCATCAGCGCGTCTTTCGAGACATCGGCAATGCCCCGAACGCGTCTTTCGGGACCCAGCGGGCCGGGCGCTGCGCGCCCGACGCCCGCGACGTGTCTGACCAGGCCCACAACTCTCTCGCGGGGTGCGACATCCCGACAAGATCATCGGTGGATTGACGTTGAACGACCCGAACGCGTCCTTCGAGACATCGCCCCGTGGCACGCGCAAGGCCCAGTCGGTCAGTGCGGCGGGCGTCATTCGGCCACCGCGATCGGTAGGGCGGTCGCGCCGCCGTCGAGTACGAGGGTCTGTCCGGTCATCCAGGCGGACGCGTCGGTGGCGAGGAACAGGGCCGCGTTGGCGACGTCCTCGACCGTGCCGAGGCGGCGCAGCGGGAGTTGCGCGGTGAGGATGGGTTCGCGTGCCTCCCATACCGCGCGCGCCAGCTCGGTCTTGATCACGCCGGGCGCGATGGCGTTGACGCGCACCTTCGGCCCCAGTTCGTAGGCGAGCTGCCGGGTCATCAGCAGCATCGCGGCCTTGGTGGCGTTGTAGTAGCCGATGCCGGGGTCGACGATCAGCCCGCCGACCGACGCCATGTTGATCACCGCTCCGCCGTGTTCGGACATCCATGCCCGCCACGCGCACCGCGTCCAGGCGAGCATCCCGAACTGGTTGACCCGGACGGTCTTTTCGGCACGCGGCAGGTCGATGTCGAGCAGGTCACCCATGTAGGGGTTGGTGGCGGCGTTGTTCACGAGCACGTCGAGCCGGCCGAACCGGTACATGACCTCGTTGACGCAGTCCTCCGCCTGGTCGGGTTCGCCCGCGTTGGCGACGATGTCGAGCACGTCGCCGCTGCCCTCGGCCGCGAGCAGCTCGGTGCGGGCGGCCGCCAGCCCGTCGGCCTTGCGGGCGGAGATCACGACGTCGGCGCCGGCGGCCCGGAACGCCTTGGCGACGCCGAACCCGATCCCCCGGGACCCGCCGGTGATCAGCGCGACGCGCCCGTCCAACGGTTTCATGGCTTCTCCTGGTACTTGGCCAGCTCGTGGCGGGCGATCGTGCGTAGGTGCACCTCGTCGGGCCCGTCGGCGATCCGCAGCGCGCGGGTGATCGAGAACAACCGGGCCAGCACGGTGTCGTCGCTGACGCCGGCCGCGCCGTGTGCCTGCACCGCGCGGTCGACGACCCGGTGCGCGACGTCCAGTGCGGCGACCTTGATGGCGGCGACCTCGGTGCGTGCGGCCTGGTTGCCGACGGTGTCCATCAGCCACGCCGACTTGAACACCAGCAGCCGCAGCTGTTCGATCTCGACCCGGCTGCGTGCGATCCACTCCCGCACCACGCCCTGCTCCGCGAGCGGCCGACCGAACGCGACGCGGGAGAGCGTCCGCTCGCACATGAGCCGCAGCGCACGCTCGGCGAAGCCGACGGCCCTCATGGCGTAGTGCATGCGGCCGGGGCCCAGCCGTCCCTGGGCGAGCGCGAACCCGTCGCCCTCGCCGCCGAGGAGGTTCTCGCGCGGGACCCGGACGTTGTCGAAGACCACCTCGCCGTGGCCGAGCCGGTCGGTGTAGCCGAACATGGGCAGGTCGCGGACGACGGTGACACCGGGTGTGTCGCGTGGGATCAGCACCATGCTCTGCTGCCGGTAGGTGGGGGCGGCGGGGTCCGTAACGCCCATGAGGATGATCAGCCGGCAGTCGGGGTCGAGGATGCCGGACGCGTACCACTTGCGGCCGTCGACGACATAGGCGTCGCCGTCGCGGGTGATCGTGGTCTTGATGTTGCGGGCGTCGGAGCTGGCCACGTCGGGTTCGGTCATGGCGAAGCAGGAACGGATCTCGGCCTCCAGCAACGGCTTCAGCCACTGTTCCTGCTGTTGCGTCGAGCCGTAGAGGGCGAGCAGCTCCATGTTCCCGGTGTCGGGTGCGGAGCAGTTGAACACCTCGTTGCCGATCATCGACAGCCCCATCAGCTCGGCGAGCGGGGCGTAGTCCAGGTTGGACAGTCCAGCGCCCCAGTCGCCGTGCGCGAGGAAGAGGTTCCACAGTCCTTCGGCGCGGGCCTTCTCCTTCAGCTCCACCATGACGGGCGGCAGGGCGTGCGGATTGGCAGCCTCGGCCAGCTGGCGGGCGTAGACGGGTTCGGCCGGCAGGACGTGCTGGGTCATGAAGGCGCTGACCTGTTCGTGCAGCTGGCTGGCGCGTGGCGAGAACGCGAAGTCCACGGTTCCTCCTAGGTGAGCAGCGCCAGCGCGGTGCGGATCATCGCGGCGATGGTGGGCGGCAGGCGTTCCTGGTCGGGATCGTGGTGCTTGCCTTCCCGGTGGCGGCGGAGGTTGTGGCCCATGATCGCGGCCATCTTCATCCGGCCGAGGGCACGGAACCAGCGCAGGTCCGGCAGGGGAACGGGGTCCTCACCCTGGTAGGCGGCCAGCAACTCGTCCTCTGTGGGCAGTCCGGACACGGGCCGGCCGAGCGCGGGAAAGTTCTCGTGGTCGGCGAAGAGCAGGAACCACCCGAGGTCGTTGCGGCGGTCGCCGACGCTCCAGATCTCCCAGTCCACGACGGCGCGAGGTTCCTCGCCGACACAGAGGATGTTGCCGAGCCGGAAGTCCCCGTGCACGAGCACGGGTGGGAGATCGTCGGGCACACCGGCGGCGAGCGCGGCAAGCAGTTCCTCACCGAAAGGCCGCAACTCCTCCGGTACGGCACGCATGGTGCGGCTCCACCGCGCCAACTCCTCGGAGGTGGCGGTCGGGGATTCCTTCAGCGAGTCGACATCCGTCTCGTGCAGGCGGCGCAGGACCCCGGCCGCCGACAGCATGCGGGCTCGGCACTGGTCCGGTGCCAGTCTGTGTTCGTCGAGGACGGGTTCGATGGCCTCGCCGGGAACCAGCTCCATGGCGAACCAGGCCGGTGGTTCCTCGTCGACCGCGATGACCTCGGGCACGAGGTTCCCGGTCAGTGCCCGCAGTATCGCCGCCTGGCGGAGCATGTCGTTGCGGCCCACCGGCTTCTGGCCCGGCGGCACGGCCTTCACCACGTAGCCCCCGGCCGTGTAGGTGAGCCCGGAATGGCCACCGGGCAGGGGTTCGAGAACGACCGGCACGCGGAGAGCAACACCAACCCGCTCCTCCAGGTTCACCTCGGCTCCTTCGGTAGACCGAGTACCCGCTCGGCGAGGATGTTCCGCTGGATCTCGTCCGAGCCGCCCGCGATGCTGTAGCCCGGTGCGCCCAGCAGGTGCTCGGTCCACGCGAACGTGCCCCACTCGCCGGTGTCGGCGACCACATGCTCACCCAGCAGCCGCAACACCACATCGCTGGTGCGGCGCATGGTCTCGGTGGCGTAGAGCTTGCCCACCGACGCCTCCGCGCCCGGCTCCTTGCCCGCCACGAGGGCGGCGGTCACGCGCAGACCGATGAGCCGCTGGACGAGCGTGCGGATGTACAGGTCGGCGACCGGACCGTCCACACGGGACCGGTGCCGGGCGAGTTCGATGGCCCGGTCGGCGTTGTCCAAGCCCAGCGACCCGGAGTCGAGGCGTTCGGCGGCGAGGACACTCAGTGTGACCCGCCAGCCCTCCCCCACCGGGCCGAGCCGGTCGGTGTCGGGCACGGCCACGTCGTCCAGGTAGACCTCGTTGAAGCTGGCGCCGCCGGTCATCTGGCGGATCGGCCGGACGCTCACGCCGGGCGCGTCCATGCGCACCAGGAACACCGTGATGCCCTTGTGTTTCGGGACGTCGAGGTCGGTTCGGCACACCGCGACGCCCCAGGTCGAGACTGTCGCGCCGGAGGTCCACACCTTGTGTCCGTTGAGGACCCAACGGTCACCGTCGCGGACCGCGCGAGTGCGGACCGCCGCGAGGTCCGAGCCGGCCTCGGTCTCGGAGAACAGCTGGCAGGCCAGTTCGTCCGTGCGCAGCATGGGGCGCAGCCAGCGCCGCTTCTGCTCGTCGGTGCCCCAGATGTCGATCGCCGGGGCCACCAGCTGCTGGGTGACGGGGAAGATCTCGGCGCGTTTCGGGACGTCGAACGCCGCCTCCTCGCCGCGGTAGACCTGCTCGTAGTACGCGGGCAGCCCGTGCCCGCCGTACTCGGCCGGCCAGCGCAGCGCACCCCAGCCGTGGTCGTACCTGGTGCGTTCCCATTCCTGGGCCGCCGCCGTGTGTGCCTGTTCCTCCGCCTCGGTCCAGTTCTCGAACACGGCTACCGAATCGTCGCCGGCACCCCACACGTCCGCAACCCTCGGGCTGGCCACTGTGGACAGCCAGTCTCGCGCCGCGGCCCGGAACCGGTTCACCTCGCCAGTACTGTGCACGCGCTCACCCCCGGCGCCCCGTACACGTGGGTGAACCCGATCCTCGGGTCGCCGGGCACCTGCCGGTCCCCCGCTCGGCCACGTAGTTGTGTGACGACCTCGTACACCTGCCGCAGGCCGGAGGCGCCGATGGGTTCACCGTTGGCGATGCAGCCGCCGTCGGTGTTGACGGGCAGCGTGCCGCCGATCTCGGTGGTACCGGCCGGGATCAGCTTCTCCTGCTCGCCGTGGGCGCAGAACCCGCACTCCGCCAGGTGCATGACCTCGGCGCCGCTCTCGGTGTCCTGCAGCTGGCAGACCTCGACGTCTTCCGGGCCGATCCCGGCCGTCTCGAACGCGGCGCTCGCCGCGGCCGTGGTGACGCTGGTCGGGGTGCCCGCGTCGAGCCGGGGGCTGAAGACCTCGAACGAGCCGGGTGGTCTGGTCCGCACGACCGCGGCCCGCAGCTCGACCGCGTCACGGCCCTTGGCGGCGTCGCCCGAGCACAGCACGAGCGCCGCCGCGCCCTCACCCGGCGAGCAGAACATGAAGCGGGTCAGGGGATCGTTCACCAGGCCGGAGCCGAGGATCTCGTCGGCGGTGATCTCCTTGCGCCGCCACGCTTCCGGGGTGCGGGCGCCGTTGCGGTAGGCCTTCTCGGCGACCAGCGCGAGCGTGCGCGGGGTGATGCCGTGGTCGTGTGCGTACCGCTGGATCTTCATGCCGAAGAACTGGGTGGTGACCATCAGCCCTTCGCGGCCGTAGGCGTCGTCGAGTCCCCAGTCCTCCGGCCGAGGGTCGAACGCGCCCCTCGGGTGCTTGTCGAAGCCGACGGCCAGCACGACGTCCGCCATGCCGCCGCGGATCGCGTTGACCGCCGAGATCAGGGCGCTGCCGCCGGTCGCGCACCCGTTGCGCACGTTCACGAACGGAACCCCGGTGAGGCCGAGGTCGGTGACGAGCGTGTCGGCGTTGCCGGCGGCGTCGCTGCCGCCGAACGCCGCCCCGACACGGGACCACGGGATGCCGGCGTCGGCCAGCGCCGCCCGTGCCGCGCGGACGCCGTGTTCGCGGCCACTCAGCTCAGAGCGACCGAACGGTGTCCGCGCCGCCCCGACAATGAAAACGCTCATGGCACCCTCGCGTGTGGCACCCGGCCCTCGGTCTCCTCGAGCCGCAGGTGCATTCCGATGTGGACGGAAGACGGGTCGACGTCGAGCACCGCCTCCACCCTGGACCCGTCCGCCAGTTCGACGTAGCCGACGGCAAACGGCTCGAAGCCGGACTCCGGCGGCACGTACGGCGGTGACTTGGGCGGGAACCGTTGCACGGTCCACGTCCACAGGGTGCCGTCCGTCGAGACGATGTTCGCTCCGCGAGCTCCGCTCAACGCCCGGTCCACTTTGGTTCCCGCTTCTCCAGGAACGCGGCCACGCCCTCGGCTGCGTCCTCGGAGTTCAGCGTGACACCGACGGCGAGGTGCTCCATGACCATCAGCGACTGGGTGTCCGCGTCCAGGCTGCGGTCGATGGTCATCTTCGTGATCCGCATCTGGAACGGGCTCTTGTCGGTCAGCGTGCCGACGAACTCCGCCACCGTGTCATCGAGTTCCTCGGCCGGTGCGGACGCGTTGATCAGGCCGAACGCCGCCGCTTCCGTGCCGGACAGCAGCTTGCCGGTCAGCATCAGCTCCTTGGTCTTGCGGATGCCGATCATGCGGGGCACCCGGTAGATCGGCCCGGCGCCGCCGAACAGCGCCCGGCGCATGTGGAAGTCGCCGATCTTGGCGTCGTCGACCGCGATCGCGAAGTCGCAGGAGATCATCAGCTCGAACCCGCCCGCGGTCACGTAGCCCTCGAGCACCGCGACCGACGGGGTGTTCATCGAGTACAGCCGGTCGCAGACCTTCGCGGAGATCACCGCGACGTCCATCGCGGTCGACTTGCCGACGTACTCGGCCTGCAGGCTGTCCAGGTCGAACCCGGAACAGAACGTGCCGCCGCGCCCGCGCAGCACGAGCACGCGCAGGTCCGGATCCTCGTCGACCTCGGTGATGATCTCGTCGAGCCGCTTGAGGATCGGCACGGTCACGCAGTTCTTCTTCCAGGGCCGGTTGAGCCAGACCCTGGCCACGTTCCCGTCCCGCTCGAACTGGATCTCGTCTTCCACGGACATCCGTGTCTCTCCTTCAGTGGGTGGTGACGAGCGCGGCCGCGAGCCGCGCTCGGTGGAACTCCTGGTCGCCGAACAGGACCTCGCCGGTCCTGGCCCGACGCACGTAGCGGTGGGCCGGGTGCTCCCAGGTGAAGCCGATGCCGCCGTGCAGCTGGACGTACTCCGCGGCGGCGCGCTGGAAGGCGGCCGAGCAGACCACCGCGGCCGCACTGGCCGCGACCGGCAGGTCGGGAGAGCCGGTGGCGACGCAGGCGACGGCGTAGGCGGCGGAGGACCGGGCGGCCTCCAGCTCCACGAGCAGGTCGGCGAGGCGGTGTTTGACCGCCTGGAACGAGCCGATCGGCCGGTCGAACTGCCGCCGCTCCCGAACGTAGGACACCGTGGCGTCCAGGGCGTGCTGGATTCCGCCGACCTGCTCGACCGCGAGTGCCGCGCGGCCGATGTCCAGCACCGCTGGCACGACCTCCGCGGAGCCGATCGGGATGGCCGGCGTGCCGGAGAAGTCCAGCAGGGCCTGCGGCCGGGTGTCGTCGAGGACCCGCCGCGGGATGCGCCGCCAATCCTCCACTGTGGATTCGACGGCGAACAGCCGGTCGCCGGCGCGGACCAGGACGAGGTCGGCGTGTTGCCCGTCCAGTACGAAGTCGACGGTGCCGTGCAGCACCCAGCCGGCACCGGCGCGTTCGGCCCGAACCGTCGTGCCGTCGGCGAAACCGGCCACGGCCGCGGTGAGTTCACCGGTCGCGATCCTCGGCAGGTACCGCTCGTCTCCACTGTGGAGGAGCGTGTGGGCGGCCAGCACCACGGTCGGCAGCAGCGAACCGCAACACAGCGTGCGCCCGGTCTCCTCCAGGACGACGGCCAGCTCGGCGAACGTGAAACCGGCGCCACCGTGCCGTTCGGGGATCGCGAGGCCGTGTGCGCCGACCTCACCGGCGAGCCGCGTCCAGTGCTTCTCGTCCTCGCCGGTCGTCAGCAGGTCACGCACCACGGCGCGCAACTCGGCCTGCTCGGCGGTCTCGGTCAGCAGTGCGGGGTCGACGTTCACCGCTCCACCGCCGTGATCTCCAGTGAACCCAACGCGGTGGCGTGCTCGCCGCCGAAGTAGGCGGACTCGGCGAGAGCGGCGAACTCGGGGTCGGCCGGGGTGCCCTTCGCGGCGACCGAGCCGTCGTGCAGCACGACGACCTCGTGGCAGGCGCCCAGCGCACGGCTGAGCAACTGTTCCAGGAGGACGACCGTGATCCCGTCGTGGGCGAGCCTGCCGAGCTTGGCGTAGACCTCGTCGACGAGCGCGGGAGCGAGACCGAGCGCGGGTTCGTCGACGACGAGCACGTCGGGGCTCGCCATCAAAGCGCGGGCGATGGCGAGGATCTGCTGCTCGCCGCCGGAGAGTCCGGCCGCCGGCACGGTGAGCCGGTCACGCAGCCGGGGTGGCAGCCATTCGGCGACCTCGTCGAGGCGGGCCCGCAGCCGCGCGCCCTTGATCCCGTAGGCGTAGGCCGCGACCTCGAGGTTCTCCTTGAGCGACAGGGTTTTGAACAGCCCGCGCCCCTCGGGCACCAGGCTCGCCCGGACGCCTGCCTCGCGGGTGCCCTTCGACGGGCGCAGCGAGCCGTGCAGGATCCGGCCGAGCGTGGACTTGCCGGCCCCGTTTGCGCCCACGACACCCAGTACCGTGCCGGTGCGGACGATGAGGTCGACGCCGTTGAGTGCGGCCACGCCGCCGTAGTGGTGGCCGACCCCGCGCAGGTCGATCGCCGCGGGCTCGTCATCCGCGCGGGGCGGCAGTTCGGTGTGGGCGTTCATGGTGCCCAGGTAGGAGGACCGGACCTGGTCGTCCTGCAACACGGTGTCCGGCAGGCCTTCGCCGATGGGGCGGCCGAAGTCGAACGCGACCACCCGGTCGGACACGGCGAACAGGTCGTCGAGCACGTGGTCGATGATCACCACGGCCGCGCCCCGGGCACGGACGGCCTCGATCTGCCTGGCGGCCAGTGCGCGTTCGGCCGCGTCGAGCCCACCGAACGGTTCGTCGAGGATCAGCAGCGCCGGTTCCTCCGCGACGGCACGGGCGAGGTCGAGCCGCTTCTGCAGGCCGAACGGCAGCTCGGTCGGGTAGCGGCCGGCGACCCCGCCGAGACCCACCCGGTTGAGCAGCTCACGTGCCGCTGCCCGGTGTGCTGTGGTGTTCAGCCGGTGCGTGCACAGCACGTTCTCCAGGACGGTCAGCTCGGCGAAGGTCTCGGCGTGCTGGAAGGTACGGCCGATGCCGAGCCGCCGCCGGGCGGTGGCGCGTGTGCGGAGCAGCGGCTTTCCCTGGTAGGACACGGTTCCGGAGATGCGGCCGCCGCCGACGAGTCCGGAGAGGACGTTCACGAGTGTGGTCTTGCCGGCGCCGTTCGGCCCGATGATCGCGAGCACCTCCCCCGGCCGCACCGACAGCGCGGCGTCCTCCAGGGCCGTGAGCCCGCCGAAGCGCACCGAGACGCCGTCGAGGGTGAGCAGTGGCGCCGAGTCCGGCACGGGAACGGACGCCGGCTCTGGTTCCGGTGCGACAGCGGGCTGTTCGGCTTCGGGGCGTCGGTGCAGCCGGTGGGCGAGGGAGCCGAGGAACGGCACGACACCGCCGGGGAGGAACAGCAGCGCGACGATCAGCACGACGCCCTGGACGACCGGTTGGGGCACGGACACCGCGTCCGCGAACGTCGGCGACCAGGCCAGGTAGGCGCCGCCGACCACCGCGCCGACCACGGTGCCGACCCCACCCAGCACGCACGCCGCGATCAGCGAGATGCCGAGCTGCAACGAGAACGGGTCGGGGCTGACGAACCCGGTGGTCAGGCCGAGCAGCACGCCGGCGCCGCCGGTGAACGCGGCGCTCACCGCGAACCCGAGCGCCGACTGGGCCTCCGGCGCGATGCCGACGGACTGGGCGACGAGCGGGTGCGACTTGGCCGCGACGAGCCGCATCCGCAGCCCGGTTTTCTTGGCCAGCACGGCGATCGCGAGGCACAGCCCGGCCGCCCCGACGGCCACGTACTGCGCCTGCACCGAGCCGCCGCCCACGGACCCCAGGCCGAGCGCACTGTCCAGTTGGGTCACCGGCACGCCCTGGTCGCCGCCGGTGACCCCGGTCCAGCGATTGATGATCTCCAGTGACACGAGGCTGAACGCCAGCGTCAGCAAGGCGATGTAGAGCACGGAGAACCGCGCGCCGGCGAACCCGAGGAACCCGCCGATGGCCGCGCTGGCGCCGAGCGCGCCGAGGAACACCAGCTCGACGGGCCAGCCGTGCGCGCTGCCGAACGCGGCGAAGTAGGCGCCGATCGCGAAGAACCCGGGGTGCCCGACCGACCAGATGCCCGACCAGCCGGCGAGCAGGCCGACCGAGAGCACGACGATCGTGTAGATCGCGGCCAGCGCGACCGAATAGGACTGGTACGGCGGGATGACGCCGGACTCCATCACGAGGATGAGCACGATCGCGGCGACCGGCCACAGCGCGGCTGTAAGAATCTTCACGACGCCCCCTCAGACCCGTTGGAACGTGCGCGTGCCGAACAGGCCCTGGGGCCGGATCAGCAGGACGAGGATGGTGAACGTGAACACGAACGTGTCGCGGAAGCTGGCCGAGACGTAGCTGGCGGCCATGTTCTCCAACACGCCGATCATGAGCCCGCCGACCACGGCGCCGTACATGCTGTTGAGGCCACCGAGGAAGATCCCGGCGAACGCCCGGAACAGCGGCGCGGACAGCACGGCCGGTGTCAGCCCCACTCTCGGCGCGTACAGGCAGGCTGCGAGCGCGCCGAGCCCGAGGCCCAGCGCCCACGCCATTCGCCCGACGCGTTGCGCGCTGATTCCCAATGCCTGCGCGCTTTCCGCGGACTCGGCGACGGCACGCATGGCCGAACCGTGCGTGGTGCGCCCGAAAAGGTAGGCGACCAGCGCCATGGCGACCCCGGCGACGGCGATGGTGACCAGGCTCTGCGCCGGCAACGCGGCCGACCCGAAGCGCACGGTGCCGTCGACCAGGTTGGGGAAGCTTCGCGGTTCGGTGCCCCAGATCTCGGTGACCACGGTGTCCGCGATCAGCGCGACGCCCATCATCAGCACCAACGCGGCGAACAGCTGCCCCTGCCCGAGCGGCCGGACGATGGCCTCGCGGATGACCAACCCGGCGACGACGGTCGAGGCCACCGCGGCGAGGACGCCGACCAGCACCGCGACCTCGTTGTCGGAGAAGGTGACCGCCACGTACAGACCGAGCGTCGCGAGACTGGCGAGCGCGAAGTTCACCACGTCCGTCGCCCGATAGATGATCACCAGCCCGAGCCCCATCAACCCGTAGATGGCGCCACTGGCCACCCCGCTCACGAGGACGAGAAAGAGCTGATCCACACCGATCGTCTCCTAGGCCAATTGAACTCAGTTCAACTCACGGTAGCGGCTGTACGCGGGGCGAGCAAGAGTGCATCGAAGTGAGTTCAGGTATGTACGATGACCCCGTGCGAGCGTTCAGACTCACCGCGCCGGGCAGGCCCGCGCTGGTCGAGGTCGAGGTGCCGACACCGGGGAACGACGAGGTCCTGGTGCGTGTTCTCGCCGCGGGCGCCTGCCACTCGGACCTGCATGTCATCGACGCGGCCGAGGACACCTTCGGCTTCCGGCCACCGTTCACACTCGGACACGAGATCGCCGGACAGGTCGCCGCCGTCGGCCCGGCCGCGACCGGCGTCGAGGTGGGCGCCCCGGTGGCGGTCTACGGCCCGTGGGGCTGCGGCGAGTGCGCCCGGTGCGAGGCGGGCGCGGACAACTACTGCGACCGCCGCGGCACGCTGGGCTGGGCAGGTGTGGGGCTGGGGCGGGACGGCGGGATGGCCGAGTACGTACTCGTCCCGTCGGCGCGCTACCTCGTCCCGACCGGTGACCTCTCCCCGACGCAGGCGGCGCCGCTGTCCGACGCGGGCCTGACGCCCTACCACGCGGTCGCCGCGCTGCGGCTCGACCCGGGTTCGGCGGTGGCGGTGATCGGCACCGGCGGCCTGGGCCACCTCGCCGTGCAGATCCTCCGCGCCATCACCCCCGCCCGCGTGCTGGCGGTCGACAACCGGGAGTCCGCGCTGGAGCTGGCCCACGAGTCGGGCGCGGAGCTGGCGACACTGGCCCGTCGCGACACCCACCGGGTCCTGCGTGCCGCGAACCACGGTGTGGGCCTCGACGCGGTGCTCGACTTCGTCGGCAGCGACTCCACGATGGCACTGGCGGCGGCGAGCGTGCGTGCCGGCGGTGACCTGGTGGTGGTCGGCAGCGCAGGCGGCCAACTGACGGTGGGCAAGGGCGGGCGACTTCCCGCGGGGGCACGGGTGTCGCTGCCGTTCTGGGGCACCCGCCCGGAACTGGGCGCGGTGGTGGCGCTCGCACAGGCCGGCAGGCTGCGGGTCACGGTCGAGGAGTTCCCGCTGTCCGCCGCGCCGGAAGCCCTGGCCCGCCTGCGTGCCGGCACGGTCCGCGGGCGGGCGGTTCTCGTCCCCGATCAGTGAGGAGCGACATGCGCGGCAAGGTGGCACTGGTGACAGGCGGCGGCTCCGGCATCGGCGCGGCCTGCGCCCACACGCTCGCCGAGCGCGGCGCCGCGGTGGCGGTGGCCGACCTCGGCCCGGCCGCGGCGAGAGCCGTCGCGGAGGACATCCAGGGCGCAGGCGGGACGGCGGTCCCGTACCCGGTCGACGTCACCGACCCCCGGCAGTGCGAACGCCTGGTGGAACAGGTGGTGACCGAGCTGGGTGGCCTGCACATCGCGGTCAACAACGCGGGCATCGGCGGCGACCACGCCCCGGTGGAGAACTACGACGTCGACGTGTGGCGGCGGGTGCTGTCGGTCGACCTGGACGGCGTCTTCTACTGCCTGCGCGCCGAGCTCGGCCACATGGTCGCGGCGGGCGAGGGCGCGGTGGTGAACATGGCGTCGATCTTCGCGGTGGCCGGCCAGTGGTCGCTGCCCGCCTACGTCGCCGCCAAGCACGGCGTCCTGGGCCTGACGAGGGCCGCGGCACTCGACTCCGCCACAAAGGGCGTACGGGTCAACGCGGTGGGCCCGGGTGTCATCCGCACGCCGCTGGTGGACGCGCACCAGGACGAGGCCGGCAAGCGGGCCCTGGCGGCGGGCAACCCGAGCAAGCGCCTCGGCGAGCCGAGGGAGGTGGCCGAGCTGGTGGCATGGCTGTGCTCGGACGCCGCGTCGTTCTGCACGGGCGGCTTCTACCCGGTGGACGGCGGCTTCACGGCGGCGTAGGGCTCGCTGGTAGAAGTACTCCGTGCGGGACTTCTTCTCTGGTGTTCGAATGTTCGGGCGTGGTCTGGGCATCCTGCTGCGCAAACCGAAGCTGCTGTTGCTGGGCGCGCTGCCCGCGGTGCTGACCACGCTGGTGCTGCTGGGCGGCATGATCGCGCTGGTCTACTTGATCGACGACGTCGCTGCGGCGGTCACCCCGTTCGCCGACGACTGGTCGGACACCTGGCAGGCGATCGTCCGCGTGGTGGCCGGTATCGGGCTGGTGGGCGCGTCGCTGGTCATCGGCATGATCACCTTCTCGGCGCTGACGCTGGCCATCGGCGGCCCCTTCTACGAGATGATCGCGGAGAAGGTCGAGGACGACCTCGACGGCCCGCCCGGCGTGGTGGACCTGCCGTGGTGGCGGCTGCTGTGGCTGGGCATCCGGGACGGTCTGCTGCTCGTGCTCCGGTCGCTGCTGTTCACGATCCCGCTGGTCGTGGCGGGCTTCATCCCGGTGGTCGGGCAGACCGTCGTGCCGGTGCTCCTGGCGTTGGTGACCGCGTGGTTCCTGGCGCTCGAACTCGTCGCGGTGCCGTTCTACCGCCGCGGCATGGACCTGCGGCAGCGGCGAACGGCACTGCGCGAGCGACGTGGTCTGGCGATCGGTCTGGGACTGCCGGCGTCACTCCTGTGCATGATCCCGCTGGCCGCGATCATCGTCATGCCGATCGCGTTCGTTGGCGGCGTCCTGGTGGCACACGAGACGCTCAGCGGTCGTGCCGAGTCGCCGCGTGCTCAGCGGCCCGGTAACCAAATACGACCGCGGGCCCAATAGTCGAACCGGGACCGGGATACGTACGCCCCATCACCGAGGCGGTCGTGTTGCCGGCGGCGTACAGCCCCGGGATGACCGCCCCGGACGTGTCGAGCACCCGCGCGTCGGCGTCGGTGAGCAGGCCACCCTTGGTGCCGAGGTCGCCGGGCACCAGCTGGATCGCGGTGAACGGTCCTTTCTCGAGCGTGCCGAGGTTGGGGTTGGGCTTCACCCTCGGGTCGCCGTAGTACCGGTCGTAGGCGGTGCGGCCGCGGCCGAAGTCGAGGTCCTCGCCGTCGCGGGCGAACCCGTTGAACCGGTCCACAGTGGACCGCAGCTTCGGCATGTCCAGCATGGTCGCCAGTTCCTCGATGGTGGCGGCCTTGCGGACGATGCCGGCCTCCCGCAGCTTCTTACCGCCCTGCGCCAGCGCGGAGTTGAGGTAGCGGCGGCGGTTGCGCGCGTCGACGATGAGCCAGGACGGCACGGCCGGCACCGTCTTGTCCCGCTCCAGCATGGCGTGTCCGAAGTCGATGTAGCTGGCGGACTCGTTGGTGTACCGGCTGCCCTGCGAGTCGACCACGATGCCGAACGGCATCGACCGCTCGGCCACGGCGAACATGGCCTTGCCGTCGGGGTCGGGACTCGGCACCGACCCGCCCCACCAGGCGTCGTCCATGAGAGCGAGCCGCGCGCCGGCTTCCTCGGCGATCTCGATGGCGGAGCCGAGGTCGCCGGCGGCGGCCGAGCTGTACCCGGGCACCCCGTGGTACTTCTGGCGCCACTGCGTGTTGTGGGCGAACCCGCCGGCGGCGAGCACCACCCCGTCCGTGGCCCGGATCCGCAGCGTCGACCCGTCCGGTCGGGACGCCACCACGCCGACCACCACGCCGTCCTCGACGACGAGGGACTTCAGCGGAGTGCTCAGCAGGACCTCGGTGCCCTGCTTGCGCACGATGTGCATGAGGCTCAGCACCAGGGCGGCGCCGATCCCGTACAGCTTCTTCCCACGCACCACCCCGCCGAGCGTCCGGAAGAAGAACCGCACGCCCCGCGCGAAGCCGCTCCACGTCGACCACGCGCGTGTGAGCAGCCAGACGTCGTCGGTCTTCAGCGGCAGCGGCACCGACTCGTCGCACCGCGACTGCTCGACCCAGTCCCCCAGTAACTTCGCGTTGAACGGCTCGGACTCGATGCTCCGGCCGATCTTGCCGCCTGGCCGGTCCGGGTAGTAGTCGGGGTAGTCCTTCGCGACCGCCCACCGCACTCCGTGCCGGGCGAGGAACCCGACGACCTCCGGCACCGACTCGACGTACGCGCGCCGGCGTTCCGGGGAACTGGCCGGTCCGACGTCGCCGATGACGGCGTCCATATAGGTCAACGCGTCGTCGACGGAGTCGGGCACCTTCATGAGCGGGTTGGTCGGCATCCACAACCCACCACCGGACAGGTTCGTGGTGCCGCCCCACTTCTCGGTGCTCTCCAGCACCACCGTGCGCAGCCCGGCATCGGCGGCCCTGATCGCCGCGGACAGCCCGGCCGCGCCGGAGCCCACGACGAGAACGTCCACCTCGGTGTCCCATGTGTTGCTCATGAACGTCCTCTCGGAACCCAACCGGACAGCGATGTCCGGTTACAGTAGACCGGTGCCCGCACCGCGTCGAGAGAATCGTGGACCCGTGGCCGCTCCCGGCAATCGTCGGGCGTTGGTGGCCGCGGCACGCGAGGTCTTCGCCGACGCGGGCTTCGACGCGCCGCTGTCCGCGGTCACCAAGAAGGCCGGTGTCGGGCAGGGCAGCCTGTACCGGCACTTCCCCGACCGGATCAGCCTCGCGATCGCGGTCTTCGAGGACAACGTCGCCGAGCTGGAGGCCGTGGCCGCCGACCCGTCGTCCACACTGGACGATCTGGTCGCGTTGATCACGGAGCGGACGACCGAGTCCGTGGCGTTCGTCGACATGGTCACGCCGGCCCGCGACGACCCCAGGATCGCGGCGATCGTCCGGCGGGTCGAGGCCACGATCGCCTCTTCCCTGCGCCGGGCTCGCCGGACGGGCGAGGTCCGCCGGTCGGTGCGCACCGCGGACGTCATGCTGGCGGTCAGTCTCGTGGCCGCGCTCGTGGCGAAGACGCCCGCCGAGCAGCGCCGCCGGACCGCCGACCACGCGTGGTCGTTGCTGTGGCACGCGTTGCGACCGTGACCGTGCCGAGAGCGAGTTGTCGGTAGACTTCGGGCGTGTCCGTGGCTCGTTTCGTGCACGACACCCTGCCGCAGCGGGTTCGGTTCGCCTCCGGGGAGGCGGCCGGGCAGCTTGCCGAGGAAATCAAGGAGCTCGGGGTCTCCCGGCTGATGGTCGTCGCGGCCCGGAAATGGCTCGCCGAGCAGGTCGCCGGCGGGCTGCCGGTGGCGGTGTGGCACCACGACGTGGTCATGCACGTGCCGGTCGAGACCGCGGTCCGTGCCCGCGAGGTGGCGGCCGAGCACGACGTCGACGCCCTGGTCTGTATCGGTGGCGGCTCCGCGACGGGGCTCGCGAAGGCGGTCGCGCTGACCACCGGCCTGCCGATCGTCGCCGTGCCCACCACCTACGCCGGCTCGGAGGCCACCAACGTCTGGGGGATCACCGAGGAGGGCCGCAAGACCACCGGGGTCGACGACCGCGTGCTGCCGAGAACGGTGGTGTACGACGCGTCGCTCACGCGCACGCTGCCGGTGGGGATGTCGGTCGCGTCGGGGCTCAACGCGTTGGCGCACTGCGTGGACTCGATGTGGGCGCCGCGGGCCGACCCGATCGACGCGGCGTTGGCGGAGGAGGGGATCAGGGCACTGAACGCCGGGCTGCCCCAGGTCTTCGCGGACCCCGTCGGGCTGGCCGGGCGGGAACAGACGCTGTACGGCGCCTACCTGTCCGCCGTCGCGTTCGCCTCGGCCGGTTCGGGCCTGCACCACAAGATCTGCCACGTGCTCGGCGGCATGTTCGACCTGCCGCACGCGCAGACCCACGCCATCGTGCTCCCCCATGTCCTGGCGTTCAACGGGCCCGACGCGCCAGAGGCCGAACGGCGCATCGCGGCGGCGTTCGGCGCCCCGTCGGCGAACGAGGGACTCGCCGCACTGCGTTCCGAAGTGGACGCACCGGTGGCGTTGCGTGACTACGCCATGCCCGAGCACGGTATCGAAACGGCGGCCGGGGCCGTGCTCGCCGCCGTCCCGGCCGGCAACCCCGCGCCGGTCACCCTCGTGAGCCTGACCGCGTTGTTGCGTGCCGCATGGGAAGGAGACCTGCCTCGATGACCTCCGAGCAGCGCACCCGCGAGGACGAACTGGTCGAGCGCGTGGTGCGCTCGTTCGACGCGTGCCCCGACGCTCGACTGCGGGAGCTCATGACCGGTCTGGTGCGCCACCTGCACGCCTACGTGCGCGAGGTCCGCCTCACCGAACGGGAGTGGGCCACGGCCATCGACTTCCTCACCCGCTGCGGTCACATCACCGACAACCGCCGACAGGAGTTCATCCTGCTGTCGGACGTGCTCGGCGTCTCGATGCAGACGATCACCGTCAACAACGAGGCGCACGGCGACGCCACCGAGGCCACCGTGCAAGGCCCGTTCTTCGTGGAGGGCTCCCCGGAAACGCCGCTGGGTGGCGACATCGCCGGCGACGCGCCAGGCGAGCCGTGCTGGGTCGAGGGCACCGTCACCGACGCCGACGGGAAACCGGTCGCGGGTGCCCGGCTGGAGGTGTGGGAGGCCGACGAGGACGGCCACTACGACGTGCAGTACGACGACGACCGCGTCGCCGCCCGCGCCCACCTCCACACGAACGACGATGGCCGCTACTTCTTCTGGGCCATCACTCCCACGCCGTACCCGATCCCACACGACGGCCCGGTGGGCGACCTGCTGGCCGCGGTCGGCCGCTCCCCCATGCGCGCCTCACACCTGCACTTCCTGGTGCGCCACCCCGACCACCGCCCACTGATCACCCACATCTTCGTCCGCGGCGACGAACTGCTCGACTCGGACGCCGTGTTCGGGGTGAAGGACTCACTGGTGAAGGACTTCGAGCAGCACGCTGCCGGCACCCCGACCCCGGACGGCCGGGTGATCGACGGGACGTGGTCCCAGGCGCGGTTCGACATCATGCTCGCACCCGCCTGACGGCTACGCGATGCCGGCGGCGGTGCGGAAGCCCAGGTTGCCCGTCGAACTGTCCGGGCTGTTGGCCGTGCGGGCGGCGACGCGGTAGCGGTTGCAGTACGAGTCGTGGCACAGGTAGGAGCCGCCACGCATGGCGCGGTTCGCCTCGGTGTCGTCGAACCAGTCCGCGCACCACTCCCACACGTTGCCCGCCACGTTGTACAGCCCGAAACCGTTGGGCTGGAAGGCATCCACGGGTGCGGTGCCGGAGTAGCCGTCCTCGGCCGTGTCCCGCACCGGGAACCGGCCCTGCCAGATGTTGCACCGGTGCTCGCCATTGGGCGTCAGCTCGTCGCCCCACGGGAAGCGGGTCTGGTCCAGCCCGCCACGGGCGGCGTACTCCCATTCGGCCTCGGTGGGCAGGCGCCGGCCCGCCCACGCGCAGTACGCGGCCGCGTCGTGCCAGGACACGTGGATGACCGGGTGGTTCCCGCGGCCCGCGACGTCGCTGTCCGGGCCCTCCGGGTGCCGCCAGTACGCCCCGGACACCCCACACCACCACGGTGCGCCGTCCGGTCGGGGCGAGTCCCTGCGCAGCGCACCAGGCAGGAACCTCGCGAACACGTAGCTCCAGCCGAACCGTTCCGCCTCGGTGACGTAGCCGGTCGCCTCGACGAACTCCGCGAAACGGTCGTTGGACACGCAGTGCGCGTCGATCGCGAACGGTGCGACCGCGACCTCGCGTACCGGGCCCTCGCGATCCTCCGGAAAGGCGTCCTCGTCGTCGGTGCCCATGCGGAACACCCCGCCCGGCAAGGCGATCAGGCCGTCCAGGTCGGACCGTTCGCCGGCCGGGACTCCGGTGTGGACGGACTGCTCGGATCGCGACGGCGGGCAGCATCCTGACATGACAGAATCCTATCTTCCTCCACGCGGAAGGTAGGATTCTGTCATGCAGAACGAGCCCACCTACCGGCTCGCGTCGGTCGACCACGCGCTGCAACTGGCGCTGGCGTTGCGGCAGGACGGGCCGCTGCGCACCGTCGACGCCGCACGGCGTCTCGGGGTCGCGCCCTCCACCGCGCACCGGCTGCTGGCGATGCTCGTGTACCGCGGGTTCGCCGAGCAGGACGAGCACCGCCGCTACGTGGCCGGGCCCGCGCTGCGGGACACGTCGGCACCCGAGCCGACCACCGACCTCCGCCGGGTCGCGTTGCCCCATCTCCAGGCGCTGGCCGCCCGCGTCAACGAGAGCGTCAACCTCGCGGTCGTACTGGGCACCGAGGTGCGTTTCGTGGCCACGGCCGAGAGCACCCAGGTGCTGCGCGTCGGCAACCGCGAAGGCCGGACGCTCCCCGCGCACCTCGCCTCCGGGGGCCGCGCCGTGCTGGCGAGACTCGCCGAGGACGACGTGATCGACCTGTACGCAGGGCCCGGCTCCCCCGTCACCGACCTCCCCGCCCTCCTGCGTGACCTGCGCCGAGTGCGCCGGCAGGGCTTCGCGGTCAACGATCAGTCCACCGAGCACGGGGTGACGGCCATCGGACACGCCCTGCGCTGCCCGGACGGCCTGCCCCCGGCGGCGATCTCGATCGCACTGCCAACGGCCCGGTACCGCCGGGACCGGCTCCCTCAGCTGACCCAGCACCTGGCAGCGACCGCGGCCCGCATCGAACGCGACCTACATTCCACATAACAGAAACTCTCGACCGGAGGACGGAATACGGGCCAGGATCGAGGTATGGCCACACCCGTCACCATCACCGCGACCGACGCGCCCGACCAGCCGACGCGCACCCCGGAGCTCGAGGCGCTCTACCGTGGCTTCGAAGCCGAGCTGCTCATTCCACTGTGGACGGAAATCGGCGACCTGATGCCGCCTCGGCCGCGTTCGAAGGCACTCCCGCACCTGTGGCGCTGGCGGAACCTGCTACCGATGGCGGAACAGGCCGGGGCGCTCGTGCCGGTCGGCCGGGGCGGGGAGCGCCGGGCGATCGCGCTGGCCAACCCCGGGCTGGGCGGGCGGCCGTTCGCCACCCCGACGCTGTGGACGGCGATCCAGTACCTCAACCCGCGCGAGGACGCCCCCGTGCACCGTCACACCCAGAACGCCTTCCGGTTCGTCGTCGAGGGCGAGGGCGTGTGGACGGTGGTGAACGGCGACCCGGTCGCCATGCGGCGCGGCGACTTCCTCCCGCAGGCCGGCTGGCACTGGCACGGCCACCACAACATCTCCGACCGGCCGATGGCGTGGATCGACGGTCTCGACATCCCGTTCCAGTACTTCGCCGAGTCCACGTTCTTCGAGTTCGGCCCGGACGAGGTGGAGAGCCGGGAGGCGCCGGAGCACTCCCGGTCCGAGCGGCTGTGGGGGCATCCCGGGCTGCGCCCGCTGTCCCATCTCGAACCCACCCCCGCCACCCCGCTGCTGGCCTACCGCTGGGAGCACACCGACCGCGCACTGACCGACCAGCTCGCGCTGGAGGCCGATGGCTACCGCGCCACCGTTGAGCCAGGGCACGCCGCCGTGCGCTACACCAACCCGACGACCGGCGGCGACGTGCTGCCGACGCTGCGCACCGAGTTCCACCGGCTCGCGCCCGACACCGCCACCGCCACCGCACGGGAGGCGGGATCGTCGGTGTACCAGGTGTTCGACGGCGTCGGTGAGGTGACCGTCGGCACGCAGACGTGGACCGTCGAGCGCGGCGACCTGTTCGTGGTCCCGTCATGGGAACCGCTCACCGTGGCCACCGACGGCGGCCTCGACCTCTTCCGCTTCAGCGACTCCCCGGTCCTGGAACGGCTTCACCTGCACCGCACCGAGAAGGAGACCCGCCCGTGAGGCTCGCGACCGCCAGGATCGACGGCCGTACCCGTGCCGTCCGCGTCACCGCGGAGGGCTACGCCGACCTCGGCGAGCCCGACGTCGGCACGTTACTGGCCCGCGACGACTGGGCGACTGTCGAAGCGGGTGAGCCGCTGAGTCCGGACAGCCTCGCGCCCGTGGTGCCCCACCCCGGCAAGGTGCTGTGTGTCGGGTTGAACTACCGCAACCACATCCTCGAGATGGGCCGGGAACTACCCGAGTACCCGACGCTGTTCGCCAAGTTCGCCGACGCGTTGATCGGCGCCCGCGAGCCCATCGAACTGGCGCCCGAGTCGGCCGCTGTCGACTGGGAGGCCGAGCTGGCGATCGTGATCGGGTCGACCGTGCGCCGGGCGTCCGAACAGGAGGCCGCCGCCGCGATCGCCGGCTTCACCGTCATGAACGACGTGACCATGCGCGACTGGCAGTTCCGCACGAAGGAATGGTTGCAGGGCAAGACGTTCGAGGGCACGACACCACTCGGCCCCGTGCTCGTCACCCCCGACGAGCTGCCCGGCGGGGTCCGCCCGAAACTCGCCATGACGTGCACGGTCAACGGCGAGGTGATGCAGAAGACGGACACCTCGGACCTGGTGTTCGACCCGGTCGCGCTCGTCCGCTACGCGTCGGTGATCACCACGCTGCGGCCCGGCGACGTCATCGCCACCGGCACTCCGGGCGGTGTCGGCCACGCCCGCAAACCCGCACGCTACCTCGCCGACGGCGACGTGGTGGTCACCGAGATCGCCGGCATCGGCCGTCTGGAGAACGTCGCGAGGTCCATGTGAACAGTCGCGAGTGGACAGACAGCGGCACGAAGCTGTTCCACGGTGCGCTCGACCGGCTCTCCGACGCCGACCTCGACGGCCCGAGCCTGCTGCCCGGCTGGACCCGAAAGCACGTCGTGGCGCACGTCCACCACAACGCCGAGGCACTGCGCCGGCTGGTGAGCTGGGCGGCCACCGGTGTGGAGAACCGGATGTACGCCGGCCCCGAACAACGCAACGCCGAGATCGAGACGAGCGCTCAGCTCCCGGCCGCGACGCTCCGCGAGCTGGTCGTGCGATCGGCCGAGGCGTTGGCCGCGGACCTCGACGCGCTGGCGCCCGACGCGTGGACGCACCTCGTGGTGACCGCACAGGGCCGTACGGTGCCCGCCACGGAGATCCCGTGGATGCGGGCCCGTGAGGTCGCCGTCCACTCCGTCGACCTCGACGCCGGCGTCGGCTTCGCCGACCTGCCGGAGGATCTCACCGCCGCGCTCGTCGCCGACGCCATCGACAAACAGCGGGCGCACGGCCTGACCGCTGCCCTCGCCGCGTGGCTCACCGGCCGCACCGCCGAAGCCCCGACACTGGGCCGATGGCTCTAGACGTCGTGATCGCCGGCGGCGGCATCGGCGGTCTGGCGTGCGCGTATGCCCTGGCCAGCACGGGCCAGACCGTCCGGGTCCTCGAACGGGAAGCCGAGTTCACCGAGGTGGGCGCCGGCCTGCAGATGGCACCGAACGCCACGCGGATCCTGCGCCGGTGGGGTCTGCTCGACGAGGTGCTGGACGCCGGTGTCCGCCCACGCAGGCTCGTGTTCCGCAGCGCACTGGACGGCTCGCCGCTGACCCACCTCGATCTCGACGAGGTGTTCACGCGGCGCTACGGCGCGCCGTACGTGCTGATCCACCGCAGCGACCTGCTCACGATCCTCGTGCGTGCCTGCGAGCGCGCTGGCGTGACGCTGGTGCCGAACAGCACGGTCGAGGACGTCGTGACCAAGGGCGACACCGCGGTGGTGCGCACCGCCTCCGGCGAGCACCGTGCCGACCTCGCGGTGGCCGCCGACGGCCTGCGTTCACGGCTGCGGGCGCACCTGAGCGCGGACGAGCCGGTGTGCGCCGGGTACGTCGCCTACCGGGGCGCGCTGCCGGTGGACCAGCTCGGCCGGGACCTCGACGAACATGCCCGCCACGACGTGGTCGTCTACGTCGGCCCCGGCTGCCACCTTGTGCAGTACCCGCTGCGGCGCGGCGAGATCTTCAACACCGTGGCGGTGTTCGCCTCCCCCGCCTACCGGCGCGGCGAACCGGACTGGGGCGGTCCCGACGAGCTGGACGCCGCGTTCGCGGGCGCGTGCGAGCAGGTGCGGCTCGGCCTGGGATCGCTGTGGCGCGACCGCCGCTGGCCGATGTACGACCGCCTGCCGATCGACCGCTGGGTCGCCGGCCGGCTGGTGCTCACCGGCGACGCGGCCCACCCGATGCTGCAGTACCTCGCGCAGGGCGCGTGCCAGGCCATCGAAGACGCCGCCCAACTCGCCTCGTCGCTGTCCACAAACGACTGCGCCGCCGGACTCGCCGAGTACGAGACCGTACGGACGCGACGCACGGCCGAGGTCCAGACCCGCGCCAGGGCTTGGGGCGAGATCTGGCACGTCGACGGGCTGGCCCGCACCCTACGCGACGAACTGTTCCGTGACCGCCGTGTCGACGACTTCAAGCACGTCGACTGGCTGTACCTCCCGACGTAGCTCAGCCCGCCTCGATGACCGCGGTGCAGCCCGCCGCGTCCCGACGCTGCTCGATCAGGTCGACCACGGCCTGCCGGTTCTCGATCCTGGCCGCCGACTGCGCATCCGGGTTCGCCTGCTGAGCGGCGATGAAGTTCAGGTTGTTGCGCAGTGCCGTGTCCAGCCCTTCGCAGGACTCGCCGGCACTGCCGGCGCCGCCGGTGTCGATGGGTTGGGCGACGACCTCGCCCGTGCAACCGGCCACCTCACGACGCTGCTGGATCTGCGCCACGACCGCCTCCCGGTTGGCGATCCGCGCCTCCGACTGCGCATCCGGATTCGCCTGCTGGCCGGCGATGAAGTTCAGGTTGTTCTGCAGAGCGGTGTCCAGCCCCTGGCAGGACTCCGCGGCCGACGCCTCGTCGTTCCCACCGTTCAACGCGATCGCGCCAACGGCGATCCCCGCGGCCGCGACCAACGCGGCCAGCCCGAACGTCGCCCGCTTCTTGTGCCGGCCTTTGGTTCCGATCCGGGTCATGCACCACTCCTCAAGGTCGTTCCTGCGCGTCAACCCAGGAGACGGGCAACCGCCCAGCAGTGGTTCACACCAATCGACGCCCCTGTCACGTTCGGCGCCCGCGCGGGCTCATGTCCATGAGCCTTGACGAGGGGATGATGTGACCGATGGACGAGACAGAGTGGCTGGCCGAGCGTTTCGAGCAGCATCGGCCCAGGTTGCGGGCGGTGGCGTACCGGATGCTGGGTTCGGTGGCCGAGGCGGATGACGCCGTCCAGGACGCCTGGCTTCGGCTCAGCCGGTCCAATACGGACGAGATCGACAACCTCGGCGGCTGGCTGACGACCGTCGTGGCCCGAGAGTGCCTGCACATGCTGCGTTCCCGGCGGCAGCGGCGGGAGGAACCGCGCCTGCCAGAGCCGGTCGTGGTCATGGACAGCGATCTCGACCCCGAGCAGGAGGCGTTGCTGGCCGACTCGGTCGGACTGGCCCTGCTCGTGGTGCTCGACCGGCTCAGCCCGGCCGAGCGGTTGGCCTTCGTGCTGCACGACATGTTCGAGCTGCCGTTCGACGAGATCGCCGGGATCGTGGGCCGCACGCCCGCCGCCGCACGCCAGCTGGCCAGCCGGGCACGACGCCGGGTGAACGGCGCCGAGATCCCCTCGCCCGACCCGGATCTCTCGCGGCAGCGGCAGGTGGTCGACGCCTTCTACGCGGCCTCACGGGCCGGCGACTTCGACGCCCTTGTCCAGGTCCTCGACCCCGACGTCGTCCTGACCTCCGACCTGGGGGCAGACCGACAGCGCGTCGTCATCCGCGGCGCGGCGGCCGTGGCCAGACAAGCCCGCGGCCCGCGCGACGGGCGCCTGCATCCGGTGCTGGTCAACGGCGCGGTCGGCGCGTTGATCACCGTCCACGACCAGCCGTTCGCCGTGCTGGTCTTCACCGTCGTGAGGGACCGGATCGTCGCCATCGACGGGCTCCGCGACCCCCGCCGGGTCCGCCAGTTCGCCGACGCCGCGGGTTTTTCTCCGCCGCCTGTCACATCGCCTGCGCGCGAGGGCTCATAGGGGCGACAACATTCTTCAGCACCATGGAGGACACCGTGGGACCACGGATTCCCGACGTCAACACACACCTGCCCCAGTTCCGTGAGCTGGCCGGCACACTGGTCAAGGCCGTCACCAACGGCGCGGTGCCAGCGACCACGAGCAGCCTGGTCTACCTGCGTGCCGGCCAGATCGTCGGCAACACCTACCACGTGATGCGACACTCGGTCGACCTGCGGAAGGCGGGTGAGTCCGAGGCCAGGATCGCCGCCGTCGCCACCTGGTGGGACGCCCCCTACTTCACCGACGCCGAACGAGCCGCACTGGCACTGACCGACGCCGTCTTCCAGCCCGCCGCACGCGGCACGGAACGCGTACCGGACGACCTGTTCGCCGAGGCCACGAAACACTACGACGACAAGGCCATGGCCACCCTGCTGGTGATACTCGCCTCGGCCGGCTTCTGGATGAACGTCGCACTCGTCAACAGGCCGGACCCCGTGCCAGCCTGACCGAGGCGTCAGTCCGCTGGCGAGTACAGGCTTCTGACCGGGGGTGGGATGTCCGTCGACCTGTCGATGGACATCCCATGGCCAAGCCGTTCGTTGTCCTCGCGGTGCGAGGACCGTGCCGGCTCGCCGGCCGCGAGCAGAGCCAGCTTGCCGACACAAGCAGAGCCTCGCTCTTACCCTGCCCGCCCCGCCCCTGCCCGCTCCGCCCCTGCCCTGCCTGCCCAGCCGCCCGCCGCTGCCCGCCCGCCCCACCTCGCCCGCTGCTGCCCTTCAACAAAATCGGACATCTATATAGTTCATAGGAGCTTTTTGGTCGCAGCCTTGGGGGAAGTAGATGAAGCATCAGGATGAACCCGACTCAGCTACCACCGAGAACGAGGCGCCCAGCGGATCCGCCCAGGCCGGGCAATGCGGTGAAGGACGCCTTCCTCGCGCCGATCCGGGCGCAGGCGAGCGTTCACGAAAACGCAACTCGCAGGGGCCGAACGCGAGACTCGCGGGGGCCGAACGCGAGACTCGCGGGGGCTGAACGCGAGACTCGCGGGGGTTGGTCAGGTGAGGCTGGTGCGTAGGGTGTTGATCCTGGTCAGTGAGGCGCCGAAGGCGTCGCTGTCGAGGGTGCCGTTGGTGAGGGCGGTGGCCAGGGCGTCCGCCGCCTGGTCGCCCTGGGTCACGTCTCGGGCCGAGGCGAGGATGAGGTCGTTGCCGGCCGTGGCGGCGAGCACGGCGCGGTCGCCGGCGGAGCCGTAGTCCCGCAGGGCGTTGGCCTCCAGCGCGTCGGTGATCGTCACACCGGTGAAACCGTTGCGGGAGCGCAGTTCCTGCTGCACGACGGTCGCGGACAGCCCCGCCGGGCGCGCCGGGTCGAGCGCCGGGTAGGTGGCCCACGAGAGCATCACGAGCTTCGCGCCCGCCGCGATCGACCGCTGGTACGGCGCCTCGTCGACGCTCCGCAACGTCGAAAGCGGCACGGTCAGCGTGACCGGCCGGATGTCGGTGTTGTCGGTCGCGTTCGCCTTGCCCAGCCCCGGAAAGTGCTTCACGGTGGCCGCGACACCCGTGGCCTGCTGCGCGGTGACGTAACGCGCGCCGAGGTCGCCGACCACCGACGCGGTGGCGCTGAACGACCGCTCGAACTGGTCCATCAGATCGCCTGGCGCGTGGAACACGTCCAGCACCGGCGCGAGGTTGACGTTCATGCCGACCCCGGCGAGGTTCTCCCCCGCTGCCCTGCCGGCGGCCGTCGCGGCGTCCGCCGGGTTGGCCGACGACCCGATGTCCTTGTGGGACAAGGCAGGCTCGCCGGGCAGGCGGCGGACCATGCCGCCCTCCTGGTCGGTCATCAACAACAGCGGCCTCGGATTGGGGCTCTGTGCCGCCGCGGCTCGGAGTTGTTGCACCACACCGCGGATCTGCGTGGGGCTCGAGACGTTCTCACCGAAGAAGATGACCCCGGCCGCCTCCCCCGCGCGAATGCGGGCGAACAGGCTCTCCGGCGGGACGAGTCCTGGGTACGAGTAGATGATGCGCTGGCCGGCCGCCTGCCGTGCCACAGCGACCGCGTCCTGGTTGTCCGCGGCTGTGGCCCCACCCCCGGCGAGCGCCACACCGAGCAGCGCCATGAGCACCCGACGACGCAGCATCGCACCACGATAACTCATTGTGCCGACAGATTGAAACTTTCTAACTTACGGACCGGGAAAATCAGTCGCTGGCACAGCGCCCGCTAGAGTTCCCTTGTGGACGTCATCAGCGTACCCGTCGAGCTCGCGCTCCTGCTGGCGACCTGGCCCGCACCGGACCGGGACGAGCAGGCATTCCCCTTCGTGACGGTGGACGCGGACGGGTTCCCGCACGTCATGTTGCTCTGCAACGCCGAGCTGCTCGCCACCGACGACCGCGGCGCGCTGCTCGTCGCGATCGTGAGCGCCAACGCGCGGGCCAACCTCGACCGCAACGGGGTGGCGACCCTGATCGCGGCGGACGGGGCGGCCGCGCACTACGCCAAGCTGCGCGTGCACGACACCGAGGAGCACGACCACTTCACCGTCTATACCTGCCATCTCGTGTACTACAAGCGTGACTCGCTCGGCATTCCCTTGCGGCCCATGGACTTCCACGCCACCAAGGAGATCGCCGAGAACGAGCGGTGGGCCACCACCCGCACCGCGCTGATACGCCGCGCCGGCGAGTCCGGTTAGTGGACCTCCCCGACGACCTGCCGGTCGAACGCCGTGCGGCCGTTCGGCTGGTGGTGCTCGACGAGCATGGCCAGATTCTCCTGTTCCACACACGTTCCCCGGAACACCCGGAGTTCGGCCTGTGGTGGGAGCTGCCCGGCGGCGGGATCGACGACGGCGAGTCCTACGTGGACGCCGCCGTCCGCGAGCTGCGTGAGGAAACCGGCCTGACGGCCACGGGCATCGGCCCCCCGAACTGGTCGAGGACGGCCACCTTCCTGAGCCGCGGCCGTCGCCGCGTCCAGGACGAGGTGGTGGTCACGGCCCCGGTGGCGGGCGTGGCGCCGGCGATCACCGTGAGTGGCCAGCTCGACTACGAGCTCGACGCCTACCTGTCCGCCCGCTGGTGGCCGGCGGCGGACCTGGCCGCGACAACCGAGCGCTGCTACCCGGGCCGGTTGCCCGAGTTGCTGCCCGCGTTCCTCGCCGGCGAGCGAATCGACGAGCCCTTCGAGATATGGTCATGATCGTGACCACCGTACGCGTCGCACATACCGCCGACCTCGATGCCGTGACCATCGCGGCGATCCGTGACCTGTTGGAAACGGCGTTCGAGGGCGACTTCGACGAGGACGACTGGGCGCACGCACTCGGTGGCATGCACGCCACGGCCTGGGCGGGCGCTGAGCTGATCGGACACGCCTGCGTGGTCCAGCGTCAGTTCCTGCATCGCGGCACGGCGCTGCGCACCGGTTACGTCGAGGCCGTCGCCGTACATCCCGACCGACGCCGCCACGGGATCGGCGGGCTCGTGATGTCGCCGGTGGAACGCATCATCCGCGCGGCCTACGACCTCGGTGCGCTGGCCTCGTCGGAGATGGCCGTCCCGTTCTACGTGGCGCGCGGCTGGCAGCAGTGGCAGGGGCCGTCGTCGGTGGTCGCCGTGGACGGCCTCACCCGCACGGAGGACGAGGACGGCGGGATCTTCGTCCTGCCGGTCGTGCCGGTGGACCTCACCGCCGGGCTCGCGTGCGACTGGCGAAACGGCGACGTCTGGTAGCTCTAACGCTCCGCTTCGTCCTCCGGGACCGCGCGCTGTTGCTCCCGCACGTCCGCCGGGTCTGCCTCGAGTGTGCCGACCGGGCCGAGGATGTCCTCGTCCTCCGGCACCACCTCGGCCTGCTGCTCCATCACATCCGCCTCGTCGGCGAAGGGGTCGTGCTCCATCTCTTCCAGTCCCTCCGACTGCTCACTCCAGTGCAGCAATCCGATCGTCATGGTGAGCGCTCGGCGAACGGTGTCGAGGCCGCTGCGACGGTCGACACCGCGCACGGCCAGGTCGAGCTGGAACGACGCGTCGTCCGGGCTCCCGTTCAGCTCGGCGAGCATCGCCCGGATCGTGGCGCGGACCGGTGGGTCCAGCTCGTCGATGCCGACTCGGTCGTTGTCGTCGTCGCGCAGGTCCACCGCGAAGGCCGCATTGCCCTCGAACCGGCCGGCGGTGTGCCGCACGGCCGCGGTGGCGACGTTGATCAGCTCGGCGACGACCTCCCGGACGTACGGGCGCAGCTCACCAGTCGGATGGTCGACGACCGTGCCCAGCGTCTCGGTAAGCCTGCTCGAGTCGGCTTCGAGTACACAGTGGACCAGTTGGTGAGCGGTGGCCCGGGCTTCCGGATCCTCGGTCCGCATCGTTTGCCCTCCCCTCGGCTACACAATCACTCGCAGGGTGCCCCCGGAAGCCGGTCGCCAAACATGGCGGTGGCGGCCGGGCTTCGCCCGACCGCCACCTGTCAAACCCGTCCGCTACCAGCGGTACCAACGTCCGCCGGTCCCGCCGCCCGCAGGCCGGCGGATGACGAAGCCGAGCAGCCACAGCACGAGCAGCACGCCGGCCACGATCCAGAGTGCCTTTGCCGCGAACCCGACACCGAAGAGGACGAGTATCAGTAACAGGACCAGAACCAGGGGAAGCATTGACGTGCCTTTCTCTTGTGTGCCCGCAAATGGTGTTACCCGGGGAATAGACACACGAAACGCCACGAGGGGGCGGTTTTCCACCAACGTAAACGGGTAACCACGGTCCGGAACACCGGACGGGAAAAGGTGCATAAGCCATGGACAGCAACAGCTATGTGGCGTTCCTCGTCATCGGGACCATGCTGGTCCTGCTCGACGGGCAGATCATCCACCGCAACGGCCGCCGTTTCCTGCAGCAGGCCACGCCCAACGCACCGGCCAAGTCGCTGACGACGCTCGTGTCAGTGTTGTTCCATCTCGGCACGCTCGGTGTCTTGGCGCTGCTCTCCACGATCGACTTCCCCACGGACACCGAGATCAAGGGCATCGTCCTGCGGCTCGGCATCATCCTGATCGTTCTCGGTATCGCGCACTGGATCGCGGTGTCCGCACTGGCCCGTATCCGCGAACGCGAGAACTTCGAGGAAGTCAACCACGAGCGGGAGGCACGCCGAGTGGCCAACGAGGCGGCCATGCGCGCACAGGGCACCAACGTGCCGGAGCCGACGGAAAGCCCTGCCTACAGCGGTGAGAGCGCGACCGCGATCGTCAACCAACAACGCCCATACCCGCAACGCTAGTCGCGTCGAACAACGCGCTGACCGATTCGCCGTTGTGAATGCGGCGCATGGCTTCGGCCAGCGCGGGTGCGATAGACAAAACGGTCAGCTTGTCGGAGCGCTCGGCCATCGGAACGGTGTTGGTGCAGACGATTTCCGTGACGTCTGCCCGGCCCCCGATCCGGCCGAGCGCTCCGGCGGCGAACAACCCGTGCGTGCACGCCACCCGGATCGACCGCACGTTCCGGTCCCCCAGCTTCGACAGCAGTTCCAGCACCGTGCTCCCCCTGGCGATCTCGTCGTCGAGCACGATGACGTCGCGGCCGGTCACCTCCCCGATGATCGAGGTGATCTCCACGCGGTCGTCGCTGAACCGCTGCTTGGCCCCGGCCGCCACCGGCACCCCGAGCAGCCGCGCGAAGTGCGACGCGGTCTTGGCGTTGCCGAGGTCCGGCGACACGACGACGGTGTTCGACAGGTCGTAGCGCCTGAAGTAGGCGGCGAGTTCCCGCAGGGCGTGCAGGTGGTCGACGGGCACGCTGAAGAAACCGTGTACCTGCGGCGAGTGCAGCGTCATGGCGAGCACCCGGCTCGCGCCGGCCGTGACGAGCAGGTCGGCGACCAGCCGCCCACCGATCGAGATGCGTGGCGCGTCCTTTTTGTCCGATCGGGCGTAGGCGTAGTGCGGCAGCACCACGGTGGTGCGCGCGGCCGACGCCCCACGCGCGGCGTCGAGCATGAGCAGCAGCTCCACCAGGTTCTCCTGGACGGGCGTGACGAGCGGTTGGATGAGGAACACGTCCCGCTCTCGACAGTTCGCCTGCAGCTGGACCTCGAGGCAGTCGTTGGCGAAGCGCGTCACCCGCACCGGCCGCAGCGGCACCTCCAGGTGCTGGCAGATCTCCGCCGCCAGTTCCGGATGCGCGCTACCACTGAAAACGGCGATCTCCCGCACTGCCTCTCCTTTGCTTCGGGGTGCCGAGAGTAGCGGCACGGGTCGCCGGGTCGCCTGCCAGAATGAGCCACGTGAGTGTGCCGGACAGACAGTTCTTGCGGATGGTGGACAAGCTCGCCGAGGTGACGCGGGCACAGGCGCGGGACTACACGTCGTTCAGCGTGGGCGGCAAGCGGTTCGGCTACTACTGGCCCCGCACGAAGACCGTCGGACTGAAGCAGACCCTGTCCGAGCAGCTGGCGCTGGTGTCCGAACGCCCTGACGTCTTCGAGGTCCAGTTCACCGCGGGCGGCTTCGGTTGGGTCGTGGTCTACCTGCAGCGGATCGACGCGGACGAGCTGACCGAACTGGTCTACGAGGCGTGGCGCCTGACCGCGCCGGAACAACTGGTGGAGGCGAACCCGCTGCGGCGGCGCTAGAGCAGGCCGCGGTCGCGGGCGTAGATCGCGGCCTGGGTGCGGTCCCGCAGGCCGAGGCGGCCGAGGATGCGGGAGATGTGGTTCTTCACGGTGCCTTCGCTGAGGAACAGCCGGGCGGCGATCTCCCGGTTGGTGGCGCCGGCCGCGATGAGGCGCAGCACCTCGGTCTCGCGGCTGGTCAACGCGTCCGCGGGGGCCGGTGCGGGGTGGGTGGACAGGGCGGCCGCCACGTGCCGGGCCGCCGCGTCGTCGAGCTGTGTCACGCCGGCGTGCGCGAGCCGGACCGCCTCGGCCAGTTCCGCCGCGGGCAGGTCCTTGAGCAGGTAGCCCGCGGCGCCGGCACGCAACGCCTGCACGACGTACTCCTCGTCGTCGAAGGTCGTCAGCATCACCACCCGGCAGCCCGGTGCGCGGCGACGCAGGACGGCGACCGCCTCGACGCCGTCCATCTCCGGCATCCGCACGTCCATCAGCACCACGTCCGGGGTGAGCGCCAACACCTGTTCGACGGCCTCCCTGCCGGTGGCCGCCGTGCCGACCACCGAGATCCCGGGCTGGATGTCGAGCAACGACGCGATGCCCTCCCGCACGAGTCTTTGGTCGTCCACGACGAGCACCGACACAACGGGGGTCACGACGGCACACCCCCTGTTGTCGGCACGGACACCGCGACCCGGGTGCCGGCGCCGGGTCGGCTGTCGACCGTCACCGTGCCGCCGAGCAGCGCGGCCCGTTCACGCAGTCCGAGCAGCCCGTAGCCGGCCGGCGGCTCGGCGGCGTCGAAACCGCGGCCGTCGTCGGTGACCACCAGCCTGGTGTCGGCCGCGCCGAACGCAACGGACACGGTGACCTGGCCGGCCTTGCCGTGGCGGTGCGCGTTGGTGATCGCCTCCTGCGCGGCCCGGTACAGCGCCGTGACCGTTGCCGCGTCGACATGCCGCTCCTCGCCGTCGACCGCGAGCGTGGCCCGTGCCTCGGCGGCGAGCTCGGTGAGCGCGTCGACCAGGCGTACCGGTTCCGCACGCAGCGTGCCGACCGAGGCGCGTACGTCGGCCAGCGCCCGACCGACCGAGCGCCGCGCGTCGGTCAGCGCCTGCCCGGCGACCGTCGAGTCCCGGTCGGCGAACGCGGCCGCCTTCTCCAGCTGTATCGAGATCGCGGTCAGGTGGTGGCCGAGGCTGTCGTGGATGTCGCGGGCCAGGCGGTTGCGTTCGGCCACGGCGGTTAGGTCGGCGATCCGTTCGGCGGCCCGCCGTTCCCGTACGGCCACGTCCGCCATGGCGAGCGCCAGCACCAGCCCCAAACCGAACATGAGCACGTCGGAGACGTAGTTGACGTCCCGGTACCAGTCGGGCACCCACACCGCGAAGCCACCGGCCAGCGCCACGAGGCACACCGCGCCGAGCACGAGACCCACCGCACGTCCGAAGGTCAGGTACGCGGCGAACGGCACGAGCACGAACAGCACCCGCGACAACCCGGACTCGTCGAGCGCGGCGACCGCGACGTACAGCGCGAGCCGCGCGACCAGGAGGATGACCGGCATGCGTGCCTCGACCGCCTCAAGCACGAACAGGGCGGCGATCCCGGCGACGAAACCGCCGAGCCGCACCGGGTCGGCCGGGCCGAGCCCGGTGAGGGCGTAGTAGAGCCCGGCCAGCAGCACGATCCCGTACACCGCCCAGGACACGATCCGCGTCACTCGGCGAGCCTACGACGCCGACCCCCGCCGACCGCGCCGACCGCGCCAAGTGTGGCCGGACGGCACGTGCCGTCCGGCCGGCTGATCGTTGGCCGGCCGGCACTTCCGCCACGCGTGGCGCCGTCCCTACCGTCCGGAGCCACGAAGTCCTTACTTCCCAAGGAGATCCTGATGCTGACCAAACTCGCCGCGTGGTCCGGCGTGGCCGCCGGCCTGTGTATCGCGCTCCCCGGCGCGGTGGAGGCCGCCACCGGCGAAACCGCGGCGACCAGCTTCGTCATCGGCCTCGCCCCCGCACTCGCCGTCCCGCTGCTGCCCGCGCTCCAACGACGGCAGGGCCAACGCGGCGCGTTGGCCTACCTCGTCAACGCGATCGGCCTCGGCCTGTTCGGCGGCGCGGCGTTCACCCTGAACATGGCGCTGTTCTACCTGGACGACGCCACGGTCGCCACCCTCCTCGACGGCCCGACGATGGTGGCGCTGCTGGGCAGCGCGCTGGTCTTCGCGGTGGGCTCGGTGCTGTTCGGCGTGTCGATGGTCCGTTCCGGTGTCCACCCCCGCGTCCCGGCGGTGGCCTACACCGCGGCGTTCCCGGTGCTCGCCGTCGCCGCCCGGCTGCCTGACACACCGCTCACCAGCGTCGTCCACGTCGTCGCGGGCGCGTCACTGATATGGCTGGCGGTGGACCTGTCCCGCGTCGGCGCCGACGACCCCGAGTACGTGGTTCGGGTGCCGGGCAGGCCGCGCTGACCGAGGCCTCGACGGCGCTCGCGGCCGAGCTCGGCTCTGGCCATCCGGCCGTGCTCGCCGCGCGGAGTCGCGGTGGATCGAGTGTGACATCGAGCCACCGGCGACCTGACCTGCCACTGCGGAGATCATCACTTTGTCGGTCACGGGGTGTGGCAAACCTGACCTCGCAACGTATCGTCTAGGTGAAACATCCGTTCGGCGAATACCGAAGGGGGCACGGTGGACCACACCTCCATCGATCTGGGGAGCGATCTCGCCGACCTGACCGACGTGCTGCTGGACGACCTCCGCACCGTCGAGGACACCCCACTCGCGCATTCCATCCGCAGGATTCTGGAGGAGAGCAAGGACGGCAACGCCTCGGTGGTCGCGGGCCACGACACGCACATCTGAGTCCCCCGATGATTCCCATCAACGAGTACGTGGTCAAAGTGGCGAGCCGGTGCAACCTCGCCTGTGACTACTGCTACGTCTACACGATGGCCGACCAGAGCTGGCGAACCCGCCCGCGTTTTCCCTCCGATGAAACCGTGGCGGTCACGGCGCGAAGAATCGGCGAGCACGTGCGGACGCACGGGCTCGCCGATGTCTCGGTCGCGTTCCACGGTGGCGAGCCGTTGCTCGCCGGCGCGGAGCTCATCGCCGAAGTGGTCCAGGCCATTCGAAACGCGTGCCCGGCGGGTACTTCCGTCGAGGCACGGGTCCAGACCAATGGCGTGCTGCTCGACGAAGCGTCGATACGCGTCTTCCGCTCGCATGGTGTGCGGGTCGGGGTGAGCGTCGACGGCGGCCGGACACAGCATGACCGGCACCGTCGCTACCACGACGACCGGGGAAGTTGGGACGACACGGCCAGAGCGCTGCGGCTGCTGCGGGAGAACCCCGACGTGTTCTCCGGTCTGCTGTGCGTGATCGACCTCGCCAACGATCCGATCGAGGTGTACGAGTCGCTGCTGGAGTTCAGTCCCCCGGTGGTCGACTTCCTGCTGCCACAGGCGAACTGGCTGATTCCCCCGCCTCGCAACGGCGCGGCCGCGCCGTACGCGGACTGGCTGATCACCGTGTTCGACCGGTGGTACGGCGCGCCCCGGCAGGAGACCGGCGTCCGGCTGTTCCAGGAGATCATCCACCTACTGCTCGGCGGACAGAGCAGCTCGGACCAGGTCGGCCTGAGCCCGGTCGCCTACCTGGTCATCGACACAGACGGCTCCTTCCAGCAGGCCGACATGCTGAAGTCGGCCGCACACGGCCAACCCGAGACCGGGTTCAACGTCTTCGACCACACAGTGGACGCCGTGCTCACGCACCCGGAGGTGCGCGCGCGGCAGGCCGGTGTCGCGTCGCTCGCGGACGCCTGCCAGCGTTGCGTATTGATGCGGGTCTGCGGCGGCGGGAACTACACGCACCGCTTCGGCCAGGACCACGGTTTCCGGCACCCGTCCGTGTACTGTCCTGACCTGACCCGGCTCATCAGCCACATCTCCGGCCGAGTCCGGTCGGACCTGGCCGCTCGGACCGCTCGTTGAGCGGGTACCACCGTCTTCCGACGTCCATCTTGGACTCGCTGTGCGGTGGCGGCGATCGGTCCGAACAGGACATGTGGCAGGCCGCGCACGTGAGCAAGCGGATGGCGCAGCTCCGCGCCATCCTCGACACCGTCGACCCCGACACGGCACACCGCGCGCACCTGCTGGAGAACTATCGAGCACTGGCCGATGTCCAGCGCCAGCAACGACACTGGGTCGCCGAGTTGCTCAGCGGTCCACAGGTGGGGGCCTGGGCCGCGCAGTGCCTCCGGCATCTGTCCACCGAACCAGTCTCCACCGAGACTCCACTGTGGATCCACCTCGCCCATCTCGGCTCGGTGGCGGCATCGGCCGCACAGCAGAAAGGGCTTCGAGTGCGGGTGCGAGTGCCCGTGCGTTCCGGTGCCGTCCACTTCCCCGCGCTCGGCCGCGCGCTCTGCTCCCAGCCCGGACCCGCGTTGGTGGAGTGCGTCACGGGACCGGACGGCATTCTGCTGGACGGAAAGCCGCCCATGTCCTGGGAGCCAGTCCGTCTACTTCGGACAGAGGCGGACGGCGTGACACTCCGCGTCCACGTCGACGACGTCGATCCCTACTGGGACTCGTTCAGGCTTCCGGTCACCCGCCTGACCGACGACGAGCTCGACACCTGGCGCACCCGGCTGGACGCCGCGTGGCAGGTGCTCGCCGACCGGCATTCGCACCGGTTGCACACGATGGCCGCGGCGATCCGCTGTCTGGTGCCGGTGGCGCGTGCCGGCCAGTTGGGCGGGGTGAGCGCGAGTTCCTCGGACGCGCCGGGCGCCACCGTGCTCACCGAGCCCGTGAGCCCGGAACGGCTTGCCGCGACGCTGATCCACGAGTCGCAGCACCACCGGCTCGCCACGTTGCACGATCTCAAACCGCTGTACACGACGCCGTCCCGGCAACTCCTCTATTCACCGTGGCGCAACGACCCCCGACCCCTGTCCGGTGTCGTGCACGGACTCATGGCGTTCTTCGGAGTCGCCGACTTCTGGTCGCGGGAGCGCACCGGCCCGACGACCGAGCTGGAGTACGCACGACACGTGCGGCAGCTGCGGGTCGCCCATCGCGTGGCCGCCGGAGCGACGGAGCTGACGCCGCTGGGCGCCGCACTCGTCGACGCGCTCGGCGAGGCGGTCGACGCCCTACCGGTCGACATCGGGCCGCCGGAGGTCCGCCGGATCGCCGACGACCTCGTCACCGAGCATCGAGCGAGCTGGCGGCTGTGCAACGTGGTTCCGGACGAGAGCGCCACGCGTGCGGCCGTCCTGGCATGGCGGGGCAGCGGATCCGCGCTGGACGACCTGGTCGAACACGCGGGCACGCCGAGGCATGCCGACCCGAGCGGAGACAACCCCTTCACGCGGGTGGCGATGGCCTGGCTCGAGAACGCGTCCGAAGTGCGGGCTCTGGCGGCGGACGAGGAGCTGTTCGCGAAGCGGTTCCCCGGCGCGACACCCGGTGACCTCGACCTGGTCATGGGCGACTACCCGGCCGCACGTGACGACGCACTCGCGAGGGTGGCCGGCGGCGCCACCGACGACCGCACCTGGGCGACACTCGTCGTCGCACACGGCCACGCCTGCGCGGTGCCGGAACGATCGCCGCTCGTGCGTTCGCCGGAGCTGGTCAGAGCCGCGTTCGCCGCGATCTCACCGGCCCACGACACCGCTCCGCTGCTGGCGTTGATGTCGCGCTACGAGGCCGGCACCTCGATGTCGGCCTCCATCCGGCGGTAGGCGTTGGCGTTCAACGTCTCCGGGTGGTCACGGCCGAGCTTCGACCGGAACAGCGGGAAGATCTCTTTGCGCAACTCGATCGCCGCGACGCTGTCCCCGGTGGCCTCCAGGTCGAGCGCGTGGTTCGCCGCGCACGCGAGCGTGTACGGGTGATCGACGCCGCGCACGTTCTCCCGGCGGGAGATCGTGAGAATCCGTTCGCTGAGCTCGCGCGCCTCCTCGTGCCGCTCCGCGGCGGCGAGCCCGTTGGCCTTGGTGGTGGCCGCGCACAACGTGTGCGGGTGCTCCTCGCCGAGGATCGCCGTCATCGCGTTGAGCGCCTCGTCGTTGAGCTCGTTGGACTCCTCGACCCGACCGAGCGCCTGGAGCGTGATCGCGACGTCCACCTGGCAGGCGAGCGTGAACGGGTGTTCGCGGAACACCTCACGGTAGATCTTGAGCGCTCGCTGGCCGTAACGCAACGAGGCGTCCAGGTCGCCGGTCACCCGCAGTGAGTTGCTCAATGTGACGAGCGCGGAGAGCGTGTGCTCGTGTGAGCGACCGAACTTGCGCCGGCACGCGTCGTGCAGCTCGTGCGCGTTGTGCAGCGCCTCCTTGTTGCGGCCGAGCTTGCGCAGCAGGATCGTGTAGCCCCGTTTGGCGATCAGCAGGTGTGGATGGTCGGGGCGCTGCAGTGCCTGTTCGTGCATCGGCAGCTTTTCCGTGGCCAGAGCGAGTCCGTCCGCGTACTCGCCGAGCCCGTACAGATCGCGCACCAGGCACGCGTACGAGAACAACGTGCTCATGTTGTCCTCGCCGTACACGTTCACCTTGAGCCGGATGGCTTCCTGGTCGCGCTTGGCGGCCTCGGCGAAGTCACCGAGCATGCGGTAGTCCACGGCGAGGTTGGACAGTTCCCGGAGAGTGTCCGGGTCCAGCTCCCCGAGCCGCACGCGGAGCAGGTCCAGGGTCTGCCCGTCCAGCGCCAGCGCCTCCCGGAACTCGCCGGCGAGCCGCATGTCCTGGGCCAGACCGCCCGCGGTGACCAGACAGTGCTCGTGGTCCGGGCCGAGCGTACGCACCATTCGGTCCAAGGTGTCCTGGCCGAGGGCGCGGGCCTCCGCATAGTGGCCGAGTGAGCGCAGCGAGATCGACAGGTGCCTGCTCGCCACCAGCATGAGCTCGTCGTCCTCACCGCACGCCGCCCGCCAGACCTCGACCGCGCTCTCGCCGATCCGGCGGCTCTCCGCGAAGTCGCCGATCATGAAGTGGTACCTGATCTGGTCGAGCACGACCCGGCGAACCGAGGGTTCCAACGAGTACACCAGGCCGGCCGAGTTCACGTGCGGCGCGATCAGCGAGTGCGCGGGCCAGTTCTCCTGCTTGTCCGGGTCACCCGGGTTCGCGCCGGCCAGCACCGCGTGCGCGTGGCGTTCCATCCCGGCCCGCTCGTCCTCCGGGGTGGCCGCGCGGATCAGCGCGCTCACCAGGTTGTGCACGCGAAGCAGGTCGCGTCCGGCGTCCAGTTGGACCAGCGCGAACCGACCCAGGTCCCGCACAGCACGGCGGACCTTGAGGTCGTCGCCGAGGTCGATGGTCGAGTCGTCCGGTTGCGCGGCCCGGCCACGGGTCAGCAGCGGCAACGCGATCGGTTGGGAGCTGAGGAACGCGCACAGGCGCAGCAGATAGGCCGCGCCCGGGGAGATCTCCCGGACACTGTTGAAGGCCAGGGACAACGTCGAGGCGACGGACTCCGGGTAGTTGGCCGGGTTGCCCTCGGCGAGAATCTGGCTGGGGTTGTCGTGCAGGGCGCGTCGGTACTCGCCCAGCGGGATGCCGGTCTGCTCGTGCATGGCCACGGCCTGCTCGAGCGCCAGCGGGAGGTGTCCCAGGTTGTCCGCGAGCACGCGGGCGTCCTCGTCGCTGAGCCCTTCCCAGCGACCGCGGATCAGCCCGATGCTCTCGTCCGGGCTGAAGACGTCCACCTCGATCGCGTTGGACTCGCTCGCCCAGGTGCGGCTGCGCGACGTGATGAGGACGTGGCCCGCGCCCGACGGCAGGTACGGACCGACAAGACCCGGCTCTGGCGCGTCGTCGTAGATGAGCAGCCAGCGGCCGTAGGGCTCTCCCCGGCGCAGCACGTCGAGGACGTTGTCGACGGTGTCCTGGACGTCGCCGCTCTCCGGCAGGCCGAGCCGTTTGGCCAGTGACACCAGCGACCGCTTGATCGACCGCTCGTCGTAGGCCTGAATCCACCACACCAGCTGGTAGTCGTCCTGGTAGCGGTAGGCGAACTCCATGGCGAGCTGGCTCTTGCCGATGCCGCCGAGCCCGTGCAGGGCCTGAGGTACCAGGGCGGACTGGGAATGTTGCCCGAGAGTGCGCTGGACCTGGGCGAGGATGTCCTGCCGACCGGTGAAGTGCTTGTTGCGGGGCGGCACTCCGCCCCACACCTGGGGGACGGACACGGCCACGGCCCGGATGGGCATCACACGGTTCACTGGGTCGTCGTCTTCCTCGGCGTCGCCTTCCTCGGTGTCGACGACCGATTCGGCGAGTTGGTTCAACGGGGTGACGATTTCGGCTTGCCGCGAACTTCGACAGAGACCGGCGGCGACACTCCCCAGATCGTAATGCTGCGCCAGTTCGTCGATGAGTCGATGTAATTCGACCATGTCGTATTCGGGCAAATGATGCGCCACTCTTTCCAGGTAAGTCAGCAGTGGCACGTACCGTTCACTGAAAAACAGCGCCGAATAGATGTCTTCGGCATTTCCGTTGCGACTGAGCGCCAACAGGTTGCTGTCGAATATCTCGTGTCGCAACGCGTCGGAGACGACGTCGCCCGACACCGAGACCAGGAGAGCCCTGATCTTGCGGTCCAGCGGCGGGTCGACGGGCACCAGCTCGGCGGGGACCAGCACCGGTTGGGGCGCGAAGAGCTCCTCGACCAGCAGGTGGAGCCGGTGCCACTGGGTGGTCGGGCCTCCGACCAGCTTCAGGATGCTCACCAACGTCGGCACTGCATCGATTCGGATGCACGTGCTCACCATCGCCCAGTTGTCGGCGTTGGTGCCGTTGTGGCGGAGCGGGTCGAACTGGCTGCCGAGCTCGTCGCGCAGCTCATCGAGGACGAGTTGCCTCTGCTGCGGATCACGCAGCACCGGAACGGCGTTGAGCGCCTCCATGAGGCGCTCCTTGTCGGCGATGGTCAGCCCCGGTCGGTGCCTGCCATCAGTCGTCTCGTGGGGCACTTGGTCACCTCGACGTGCAGCGATGACGAGAGGGCCGGTAACGCATCGGTCTGGTTCGCAGGCCGCCGAACACCGGTGTGGGGTCACCCACGGTGAACAGCTTTCCAGGCAATGTGTCGCGTCCGACTTGGTGGTCCGTTACAGGACGAACAAGCACAGGCGCTACCCTTCACCATTTTCGGACGTCCCAGTCGAGGCGTGGTCAAGCCCCACACCACTCATACTAGGCCGAGGGGGAAGGCGCCAGCGGACGGCGAGTGGACAACGCCATGTCGCACATTTCCGTTACCACTTTGTTGGCCGGTCAGGCGCGGCGGCTGCCCCACACCAGGCGCACCTCGTCCAGCAGCTCAGACGGTTTGCGCATCGTGGTGCGCGGGAGCGAACTCGTGAACCCGACCGGGTGGCGGACGAACCGTCGCAACATGCGAACGGGTTTTGTGGCAACTCGCTGTTTCAGATCGGCCAGGTAACGGGCGCGGACATCTCTCACAATGGTATGACCGCAGTGCCGGCATTCGGTCACCACCAGAAGGCGACCGGCGTACGCCAGGCGGTGGTCGGTTTCCTCGCCGCAGGACTGGCACAGTAAAACGGCGTTCTCCACGGCGCTCATGTCCGGTACTCCGACGATTCGAGGAACTGTTCGGCGATGGTCAGGTCGTGCGGATAGGTGATTTTGAAATTGTGCTGGTCGCCGTGGACCCAGCGCACCGGCACGCGCGAGTACCGCTCCATGCACGAGGCGGTGTCCGTGCCGACGAACTCCTCGCGCGCGGCCTGCTCGTAGGCGTCGATCAGGGGTGCGGCCAGGAAGCCCTGCGGGGTCTGTGCGCGGATGGCCGCGTCGAGCGGTGCGCCGCTCACGACGTGTCCGTCACCGGCGACGGTCACGATGTCGTCGGCCGGCAGCCCCGGGATGGCGCCGCCGTGTTCGCGGGCCGCGTGCAGCACGCCGGCGATGAGTGCGGGGCTCACCAGCGGTCGGGCGGCGTCGTGCAGGAGGATGGCGTCGACGGTGCCGTCGTGGACGCGGCTCGCGAGGCGGCGCAGCGCCTGGAGTTCCGAGTCCATGCGGGTGTCGCCGCCGTAGACGACCTCCACCGGCGTGTCGGGCAGTTCCCGGTCCAGCACCCAGTCGACGAGCTTGCTGTCCTCCGGCCGGGCGACCAGCACCAGCACGCCGATCTCCGGCACCCTGCCGAACGCGGCCAGCGACCACGACACCAGCCGGCGACCGGCCAGCGGCAGGTACACCTTGTTCATGCCCGCGCCCATGCGCGCGCCCGACCCGCCGGCCAGGACCACACCCGCCGCGTACGGCGCCCTGGCCGTTCTCCTCCGCACCCGCTGGATCATAGGAGTTCCGCGAGCGTCGCGAGCAGCCGCGCGCCGGCCGCGCCGTCGGCGACGCGGTGGTCGACGGTCAGCCCGACCGTGCACCGCAGGCGGACGCCGACGCCGCCGGAGATCGGGACCACCCTCGGCTCGACAGTCCCGATCGCGAGTGCCGTGGCCTGCGGCGGGGTGAGCAGGGCGTGGAACCCGGTCACGCCGAGTCCGCCCAGGTTGGACACCGTGGTCGTGGCGGGTGCGGACAGCTCGGCCAGGCTCAGCCGCCCGCCCCGTGCCCGCTCGACCACGTCGGCGATGCGGCCGGCGAGCTCGCCCGGACTCGCGCGGTCGGGATTGGTGAGAACTGGCGCCAGCAGCCCGTGGCTCGTGTCGACGGCGAGCGCGACGCCCACGTGCTCGTGATACCGGAGCGCGCCGTCGACCCAGCTCGCGTTGAGCTCGGGGTGCCTGCGCAGGGCCCTGGCGAACGCGTGGGTGAGCAGGACCGTCCACCCGTGGGTGCGGCGGACGTCCTCGAGGTCGAGATCGCAGTGGAGGACGAACTGCGGCACCCTCGCGCTGGCCTCCATCCGACGCGCGACCGCCGCCCGGCCGCGGTTCGGCTTGCGGGGCATGACCGCCACATCGGACAGCCTCACCGTGCCCCACGGCCCGGTGGGCGTGATGGTGGCGAGGTCGATCCCCCGCTCGGCCGCGAGCCGCCGGGCTGCGGGCACGGCGGGTGCACGCGGAGGCTCAGGCGGGGCAGCGGGCTCGGGAGGTGGCGGTTCCCGTCGCGGCGGCTCGGTCTCGAACAGGCCTCCCAGCAGCTCGTCCGCTTCCGTGGAGACGTAGGCGATCGGGTCTCCCACCGGGATCACGTCCTCCGGAGCCGCGAGCAGGCGGGTCAGTGTGCCGGCGACCGTGGCCTCGACCTCCATGTCCACCTTGTCCGTGGCCACCTCGCACACCACGTCGCCCGCCTCGACGCGGTCGCCCTCGGCCCGGTGCCACGTCAGGAACACACCTTCGGTCATGGTCATCGACATCTTCGGCATGACCAGCGGGATCTCGTTGGCTACCACCGCGCCACCAGCTCCCTGGCCGACGCGACGATGTCGTCCACCTGCGGCACCGCGGCACGTTCCAGCTGCGGGGCGTACGGGATCGGCACGTCCAGCCCGCACAACCGGGAGACCGGCGCCCGCAGATGGCCGAACGCCGGGGACTCCACGATCTGTGCCGCGACCTCCGCCATGAAACCGCCGGTTCTGGGCGCCTCCTGGACCAGCAGCACCCGACCGGTCGCCGTCACACTGTCCACAATGGGCGCCGCGTCCAGCGGGCGGAGCGTGCGTGGGTCCAGCACGGTCGCCGAGATCCCGTCAGCGGCAAGCTGTTCGGCCGCCGACAGCGCGCGGCTCACCATGACACCCGTCGCGACGATGGTCAGGTCCGCACCGGTCCTTCGGACCGCCGTCTGCCCGAGCGGCACGCGCTCGGCCGACGACGGCACCTCGCCGCTCTGCTTGTACAGCAGCTTGTGCTCCAGCACGATCACCGGGTTCGGGTCGTCGATCGCCGACAGCAGCAGGCCTTTCGCGTCCGCCGGGGTGGCCGGCATGACCACCTTCAGACCAGGCACGTGCGCGAACCACGCCTCCAGGCTCTGCGAGTGCTGTGCCGCCGCGCCCGTGCCGGAGCCGCCCGGCGCCCGCAGGACCATCGGGACGGTCGCCGCGCCACCCAGCATGAAGTGGATCTTCGCGGCCTGGTTCACGATCTGGTCCATGGCCTGGGCGGTGAAGTCCGAGAACTGGATCTCCACCACCGGGCGCATCCCGGCCAGCGCGGCACCGACCGCGGCGCCGACGATGCCTAGCTCGCTGATCGGGGTGTCCCGCACCCGGTCCGCGCCGAACCGGTGCACCAGGTCGCCGGTCACGCCGAACGCGCCGCCGTAGACGCCGACGTCCTCACCGAGCAGGAACACCCGCTCGTCCGCCGCCATCGCCTGGGCGAGTGCCTCCCGCACGGCCTCCGCGTACGTCAACAACCGCTCGGCGACCGCCGTCATGCGTACACCGCCGCGAGCAACGACGACGCGCTCGCGTCCGGCGCCTCGTGTGCCACCCGGACGGCTTCGCGTACCGCGTTGCGAGCGGTGGCACGACATTCCGCGATGTCCTCTTCGGACAGAACGCATGCCCCCTCGAACCGGGCGATCGGGTCGGCCTCGCGCCAGGACTCGATCTCCGCCCTGGTCCGGTAGAGGTTCTTGTCGCTCTTGGAATGTCCCTTCCACCGGTAGGTCACCGCCTCGACCAGCGACGGCCCCTGCCCCGCCCTGGCCAGGTGCACCGCGTCGGTGACGGCGTCGTGCACGGCCTGCGGGTCGTTGCCGTCCACCGTCACGCCGGGAATCCCGTACGCCGCCGCCCGTTCCGAGAGTCGCTCCACTTTGGCCGCTCTGCTCGCCGCCATCGACATGCCGTACTGGTTGTTCTCGCACACGAACACCACCGGCAGGTCCCAGATCGCGGCCAGGTTCACACCCTCGTGCCACGCACCCTCGTTCATCGCGCCGTCGCCGAAGAAGCTCACCACGACCTCGCTGCCGCCCCGCAACGCAACGGCGAGCGCCGCGCCGGCCGCGATCGGCACTCCCCCGGCCACGATGCCGTTGGCACCCAGGTTTCCCGTTGCCACGTCGGCGATGTGCATCGACCCGCCGCGGCCCCGGCAGTAGCCGGTCTCCTTCGCCAGCAGCTCGGCCATCATCGCGTCCAGCCGGGCGCCCTTCGCGATGCAGTGCCCGTGGCCGCGGTGGGTGGACGTGATGTAGTCGCCGTCCCGAAGGGCGAGGCACGTCCCGACCGGCACCGCCTCCTGCCCGATCGACAGGTGCATGGTGCCGTGCATCAGCCCTCGGGCGAACAGGTCGTCCACCGCCTCCTCGAACAACCGGATCGTCCACATTGTCCGGAGTACGTTCGCGGCCGTGTCCGCGTCCTTGACCAGGTCCATGTCACACCCCGACCAGGCTGTCCTGCAGGCGGCGCAGCGTGGCGATCGTGGTCGTCTCGTCGATGGCGACGTCCGACGCGGTCAGCGCGGTCCCCGCCGGCACGTCCCGCACCACCCGCGCGCCGCTCACGAGTCCGAGCGGGATGTGCCCGCCGGCCTTCGCGTTCTCCGCGCTGTCCGTGACGCCGTACACGGTGTCCCCGCCGATCCCGTCGACCAGTTCGCCCGTCACGAGATCTCGTTTGGCCACCGAGATGACCTCCGCGTTCCACGCCGTCGGCGCGAGCGACGGGGTCCGGTCCAGCACGGCTTCCGCCACGGACAGCGGCGCCTCGATGCTCGCCAGGTGGTAGGGCCGGTAGAACGCGTAGTAGGGGCCCTTGCCCGCGCTCAGGTACGCCATCTCCGTGACCACGACGGGGTGGTCACTGCGCCCGATCACGAACACGCCCGGGGCGACGGGACCGGTGCAGTAGTCCACGACGCCGGCCTCCGGCAACACGCCACCGTCGGCCGCCGGCCTGAAGGTCTCGGCGAGGGCCTCGACGGTGCAGTGCGGGCCGGACATCCCGCGGGAGGGCACCTTCAGGTTCGCGCCGTTGGCGAGCGCCGCCATCTCGATCATCGTCTTCGAGCCGTCGACGAAGCTCGCCAGCATGTGCGGGTTCATGCCCTTCGCCTCGGCCGCCTCGGCCACCGACGCGGGGGTCGCGGCCGGGTCGAGCGGGTTGTTCTTGCCCTTGCCCGCGCAGACGACCTCGAACCCGATGTCCCGCACGTAGTCCACGAGGGCCTTGCACTCGACGGGCTCGTCGCCCCGGCACACGGTGTAGACGCGACCGAGGCGGGTGGCGAGGGTGGCGAGCAGAAGCCCGACGGTGACGTCACATTCGACGTTGAGCATCGCGATGTCCTTGCCGGCGAGCAGACCGTGGAACGCCACGCGGGCACCCACCTCGGGCACCCCGCTCGCGTCGACGAGCACGTCCAGCGGCAGGCGGGTCAGTGCGGTGGCGTCCTCGACGACCACGGCCCGGCCCGCGTCGACCGCCGCGCTCAGCGCCGCTGGGTCCGCGCCGGTCACCACGTCGTCCCGACCGGCCTGCGCGAAGGCACGAACTCCTCGCTCCGGCGCGATGTCGGCGATGGCCGCGACCTCCATGCCTCCGATGCGGCTCGCCTGGACCACGAAGCCGAGGCCCATCTGGCCGGCACCAACCAGGCCAACCCGAACGGGACGGCCGAGCTCGCGCTCCCTGGTCAGCAGCCGATCGACGTAGCTCATCCCGTCAGCCTCCGTTGGTTTGCACATTCGTGCACTCGATATGCACTGCGGTGCTTTCCTTGGTAGCACAGCAATTTGGCCGCACACAAGCCTGGCGACCTGCACAGATGTGCAAAACAGTCGAGGCGCCCCAGGTGGGACTCACCCAGAGCGCCTCGAGTTTTCTGAGAGTTATCGTGCGGCGGTGCGCAGCGCGCCGGCGTTGAGTCGGCTCGCCATGCCCAGTGCCTCGTGCACGGCCTTCGCGAGTGCCTTCGAACCCGCTCGTTGCTCGGCCGCCTCGACCGGACCGGCCAGCTCGGGCCGTTCCCGGAACCGGGCGAAGACGGACGCGCCCTCCATGGCGCGGGCCCTCAGCACCTGCCCGCGCCGCCGGTCGATCACCAGCAACACGATCGCGCCGCGTCGCCAGTGCTTGGCCCGGCCGGAGACCAGCAGCACACCGCTGCGGTTCTCCTCGGCGGCGAGCTCGTTCACGGCCCGCTGGTAACCCATGTGCTGCCGGTAGGTCAGCACCCCGGCCACCGCGAAGGCGCCGAGCAGCAACACGAGCCCCTGCCACGTCATGACAGCACCTCACCCGCTACGTGGCGCCGGAACGCTCCGCAGGCTCCGCTCCACCGGCGCCCTCCGCGGGCACGGTGCCGTCCTGAATATCGATGATTCGCTCCGCAAGCTCCGCTCATGAGGTACTCCCGCGCAACGAGAGCACGTCCCCGGCCGCCGGCACACCGATCGTGCCTCGGCCGTGCACGGCGCCGGGCAGCAGCGCCGTGCCGTCCTCCGGGTTGAGGTAGACGACGATGTGGCCGAGCGCGCGGAGGTTCTCGTCCGCGCGGTCGCCGACGGCGGTCACCTCCACCCGGTGCTCGCCGAGCACGAACTCGTCGCCGACGCGGATCTCCCGGTCCGGTCGGCCACCCGGGCTGTGGACGACGCTGACACTCTCCAGCGCGTCCGGGATCGGGTCGGCGTAGAGGATGACCACGCCGCCGTCAATCATGATCTCGGCCTCGTCGCCGGCCCGCAGGACCGTGCTCTCGTAGTACGCCTTCACGTTTCCTCCCCTACAACCCGAAGCTCACGGCCCATGCGATGATCACCGCGACGGGTGCGGTGATCATCCGGCTGATGAGCACAGCGGGCGTGCCGACCGCGACAGTCTCCGGTTTGGCCTCGCCGAGCGCCAGTCCAACCGGGATGAAGTCACAGCCGACCTGGCCGTTGATCGCGAACAGCGTCGGCAGCGCGTACTGCACGGGCAGTGCGCCGATCGCGATCTGGCTGCCCATCAGCGTGCCGATCACCTGCGCGATCGCCGCGCCGGGACCGAGAATCGGGGACAGGAACGGCAACGCGACGACGAGGCTGATCGCGACGAGCCCGAGCGGGTTGGTCGCGATCGGCGACAGCACCTCGCCCATCCACCTGGCCACACCGGTGTAGGTGACGATGCCGAGCAGCAGGCTCACGTACGCCATGAACGGCAGGATCGTCTTGAGTGTCAGGTCGATCGTCTGCCGGCCGGCGGCGAGCATCGTGTTGACGAACTTGCCAACGCCGGACCCGAACGACACGAACACCCCGGTGACCCGGTTGAACGCCTGCCCGAACCTGCCGTTGCCAGTGACGGTCGACGCGACCTCCCGAGAGGACGGACGCTCCGACCGCGGTGGCACGACGGGCTTCTCGACCGGCGCCGCCTCCACTGCCTCCACTTCGGACATCTCGACCTCGGCCACCCCGACGTCCGAGACGAACACGTCCTCGGTGATGAACTGGGCCAGCGGCCCACCCGGCGCGCCGGGGTAGACGTCCACGGTCGGGATGCCCTTGCGCGGGTACACGCCGATCCTGGCGGTGCCACCGCAGTTGATGACCACCGCGATCGTCTCGTCGTCCGGCACGCTGCTGGTGAAGCCGTCGACGGCCTCGGCGCCGATCAGCTCGGCGATCCTGGTGGCCACGGGGTGGATCCCGCCGCCGGTCACGGAGACCACCTTGGTGCGCTTGTCGTCCCGCCGCAGCAGCAGCCCGCGCCCCCAGCCGTTGGAGCCGGGCCGGACGAGCACCGCCGGCGTCACGTTGGTCTCGGTCATGACTGTCCCGCCTCCCCGGAATTCAATGTGTTGGTCACGTTGGGGAAGAAGAGTTCTGTTTGGTCACGTACTTGTGGCCGGTTTGCGTCACGTTCCCCTGAGGTGCGGTTGCGAAGCACTCGACCTGATCTCGCTTCCGAGGTTGGCACAAAGGATGTCATGACCGCACACCCGCCTTCTCGAACTCGCGGTCATAGTCGGCGAACACCTCGGACCGGCCGGTCCGCCTGATCAGCAGGGCGGTGATCTGCTCGGTCACCACGCCGCGAATGAAGATCACCACGATGCCGACGAGGAAGTACCGCAGTGCCAAGGGAACCGTGGACTCGCCGAGCTGGGTGACGCCGTTGGCGATGCCGAGCCACAGGAACAGCTCGCCCGCGTTGGCGTACGGGAAGAAGGTCGTCACCGGGTGCACGAAGGACACCGCGGAGTCGTAGAAGGCCGGCTTGAACCGCTCAGGAAGGTACCGGCCGAACGTGTAGCACATCGGGTTGGTGAGCATCAGGACGGCGAGCATCGGCATGATCGTGTAGCGGGTGATCCACCAGCGCGCCGACCACTGGACGGCCCGGGTGACGCGCTGCTCGCCGATGAACATCGTAAGTGCGTACATGAAGGTCAGCAGGACGATCAGTGTTGGCAGGATCCCGGTGATCAGGCCGACGAACTGCTGTCCTGAAGCATTGAACAAACCGATGAAATGCGAACCGAGCCATTCGAGGACGCCGAGCACACCTCCGCTCGACTCACCTCCCGGCTCGGCCGGCTGCTGCGCCATTACAGCAAGCACTTGCATTCGCGTGGCCTCCTTCTCGGGCCCCCTGCTTGATCTGTTTGCACTTATGTGCACACGCTCTTCACGTTGATGAGTGATGTGTGTAACATGCCGTCCAAAGTCGCGGCAAGACCCTCAGACGAACGAAGGAGTTCACATGCCGGAGATCCGGGTCAAGATCGCCTCGCCCGTCGGGTTGCACGCCCGCCCGGCCAGCCTGTTCGTGAAGGCGGCGGCCAAGCACCCCGGCCCGGTCTCGATCGGACGGCCGGGGGCGGAACCGGTGGACGCCCGCAGCATGCTCTCCGTGCTGGGCCTGGCGATCAGCCACGGCGAGGAGGTCGTGCTGAACGGCACCCAGGAGGCCCTCGACGAACTGTCCACCCTGCTGTCCTCAGTGGACTGATTGACATGCCTCCCCCACGCGACCAGCAGATCCTCGTCAAGGCGGCACGCCTGTACTACGAGGAGGGCCGGTCACAGAACGAGATCGCGACGACACTGCAGGTGAGCCGGTCTAGCGTGTCCCGGATGCTCACCGCCGCCCGGGAACGCGGCATCGTCCGGATCCAGATCAACGACCCCGCGGGCCGCGACCTCGACCTGGAAGGCGAGCTGACCGAGCGTTTCGGCCTGCGCGACTGTCGCGTGGCCGAGGTGCGCGGCACCGACCGTCCACTGGGGAGGGTCGGCGACCTCGGCGCCCGGTGGTTGCTGGAACGGCTCAAGCCGGGCCAGAAGGTGGCCGTGTCCTGGGGCCAGGGCGTGCAGGCCGTCGTCCGCCACATCCCGGACGATGGCGGTTACGACATCGAGGTGCTCCCGCTCGTGGGCGGGCTGTCCGCGGTGGACTCGGCGATCAGCGGCGAGGAACTGGTGCGAGACCTGGCCGCACGGCTGGGTGGCCGCTCCCAGCGACTCCTCGCGCCGGCGGTCGTCACGTCGAAGGCCGGCCGGGACGTGCTGCTTGCCGAGCCGGTCATCCAGTCCACTTTGGACGCCGCGAAACTTGCGAAGATCGCGTTGGTCGGCATCGGCGCGGTGGGCCACGGCTCGTCGGCGGCCCTTCTGGACGCGATGAACCTCAGCGCCGAGGAGCGAGCGGACTTCGACGCGGCCAGCCCCGTTGGTGACGTGTGCGCCCGCTTCTTCGACGGGGACGGCTCCCCCGTGACAGGCCCGGTCAACGACCGCGTGCTGGCCGTTTCCCTCGCCGATCTGGCGGCCATCCCGACTGTCGCGGGTGTTGCCGTCGGCCAGGAGAAGGCCGGTGGTGTGCTCGGCGCACTGCGTGCACGGGTGCTGGATGTGCTGCTCTGCGACACGGCTCTGGCCCGCGCGCTACTGGCTCGCGTGCGCTAGAGTTCACGGCGCTCAGTGGACCGCTTCCGCCACCCGCTGGCGGGCCTCCGTCGCGTCGCGCGCGGTGAGAGCCAGTTCGGCCAGATGTTCACAGTCGGCGAGGGTGTGGGCGGCCAGGGACAGTCGGACGGCGGGCAGGGCCGTCGGGGCCATGGACAGACTCGTCACGCCCAAGCCGGCGAAAACCAGTGCCAGCAAAGGATCGCTGGCCGCCTCGCCGCAGACACCCACTGGTTTGCCGACCTCGCGGCCCGCGCGTGCGGTCATGGCAACCAGGTCCAGCAGTGCCGGCTGCCACGGGTCGAGCAGACCAGCCAGCTCGCTCGCCATACGGTCGGCGGCGAGGGTGTACTGGCCAAGATCGTTGGTGCCCAGACTGGCGAAGTCACACTCCTCCAACACCTGCCGGGCACGCAGGGCCGCCGCCGGGACCTCCACCATCGTGCCCGCGACCGCCAGGCCGTGCGTGTGTGCCAGCTCCGCGAAGGCCGCCGCCTCGGCCGGGGTGGACACCATGGGCGCCATCACCCAGACGTCCGCGTCATGGTTCGACGCGGCCGTGGCGATCGCGGTCAGCTGGTCGGTCAGCATGGCCGGGTGACGGTTCGCCAGCCGGTAGCCGCGAACGCCGAGCGCCGGGTTCGGCTCGTCACCGTGATCGACGAACGCCAGTGGCTTGTCCGCGCCCGCGTCCAGTGTGCGTACCACGACCTTCCGGTCGCCGAACGCGGCGAACACGGCCGAGTAGGCGTGGACCTGTTCGTCCACTGTGGGCACCGTGGTTCGGTTCAGGTACAGGAACTCCGTGCGCAGCAGGCCAACGCCCTCGCTGTCCGCCGAGGCGGCCGCCGCCAGTTCACCTTCCGCGCCAAGGTTGACCAGCAGGGCGACCGCCACGCCGTCGGCCGTGCGACCCGGGCCGACACTTCCGGCCAGCGCACGGGCGAGCGCCGCCGCCCGCTCCTGTGCCCGTGCCACCTCGTCCACGGACGGCGAGATCACGACCGCGCCGGTGCCACCGTCGACCAGCACCGTCGTGCCGTCGGTCAGGTCACGGGCCGCCGGGCAGCCCACGACCGCCGGAATGCCAAGGGACTTCGCGAGAATCGCGGTGTGGCTGGTCGGGCCGCCGCGTTCGGTCACGATGGCGAGCACGCGCTCCCGGTCCAGCATCGCGGTGTCCGCCGGCGCCAGGTCCTCGGCGACCAGCACGAACGGGTGGCCCGGGGCGGGGATTCCCGGCATCGGCAGGCCCAGCAGGTTCGCCACGACCCGGTTCGCCACGTCGTCCAGGTCCGCGGCCCGTTCGGCGAGGTAGCCACCGGCCGCCTCCAACGCGGCGCGGAACCCGCCGAACGCCGCAGCCACCGCGTGCGGGAGCGAACGGCCCGCGGCCAACTCGTCGGCGATCTTGCTCTGCAGCGCCGGATCCCGAGGCATCATGGCCTGTGCGAACAGCACCGCCGACGCGGTGTCCCCGGCTCGCTCGGCCCGCGACTCCAGCTCGGCCGCGACCGCCTCCAGCGCTGCCGACGCCCGTTCGGCCGCACCGGCCGGGTCGGGCTCCTGGCCGCTGTCCTCGGGTAGTTCCGGTGGTGCCGCGAGCCGCGCCACCGGCCCGGCCGCCACTCCCGTGCTCACGCCGATCCCACCGCTCATGGCCTCGACCCTACCGGCCATAGTAGACACCGCAAAGGCGGGAACTCCCTTGTGCACCAACGTGCACTGTCACCCGCGGCCGAGTACCCGCACCTCGGACATGTTCAGCTCGGTCGGTGTGGTGGTCGCCAGCCATACCCGGACGTAGCGGCCGGTGGCGGGCAGGTCGATCGTCGTGGGCCTGCCGGCCTGCCCGGTCTCGTGGTGGCTGACGACACCTGGTGCGGCCAGCGCCTCGGCGAGGGTCGCCGGGAACGGGTCGTTCGACACCAGCACGTAGTAGTCCGCGACCCGTTCAGCACAGCAGTCCACACGGTTGTGGACCTCGACCGTCTCGACCGCGACCGGCGCGCCGAGGTCGACCTGCCACCACGGCTGCGGCTCGCCGCCGGACGTGGTGGAGAAGTTGAACAGGTCGCCGTCGACGGAGCGGGCCGCGACGTAGTCGGTCGACCAGTCCGAGACCTGGCTGGCGGCCTTGCCCTGCGACACGTTCACGAGCGGCGGCAGGCCAAGGTAGGCGTCGTGGGCGGCGCGGACGCGGTCGAGGAACACGTCGATCACGCCGTCGCCGATCTGCACGACGCCCTCGACCCGGTTCTCGCCGGGCACCGAGCGGATCTGGCGGGCCTGGCCCTCGAGCGCGTCCATGCGGTCGCGCGCCGCTGCCGCCGCCTCCGCGTCGTCGGCACGGACGGCGGACAGGACGTCCAAGCCGCGGCTCATGGCGCCGGTCCACAGTTCGGTGGCCCGCAACCAGTTCGCGGCGTCGTCGAGGAAGCCCTGGTCGTCGACCGTGGCACGGATGACCGCCGGTGCCGCGTTCAGCCTGCGGACATGGGCGCGCAGGTCGTCTGGTTCGCCGGCCTCGTAGTGCGGCCAGAACGCCGCGATCTCGGCGTTCAGCGCCGGCGCCTGCGGCTGCCAGGGCTGGGGCCCGAACGTCGGCGCGAGGTGGTTGAGGTCGAAGAAGTCCAGCAGGGCCTGGGTGCCGCGGCGGTCCCCGCCCGCGAGGTACGAGGCGGCCTCGCGCCAGCTCCGGTCACGGTCGTAGGCACGGTCGTGCCAGGAGAAGTCGGCCATGGTGAACTCGGCGACCTTGCTGGCCGCGGCCTGGTTCATGGGGTTGGCGACGATGCCGGCGACGTGGTCGGACAGGCCCGGCTCGCGGTGGTCGTAGGGCGCGAGCAGCAGCCGGCCAGCGGCCTGGCCGTAGTCATTGACGGGATAGTTGTCCCACACGAAGATCTTCCGCCCGAACAGCGTGGACGCGGCCTCGGCCTGGGCGACGGTGATGCTGGGCGGCACGACGTCGGTGCCGGTCCACATCACCAGGACCGCCGGGTCGAGCGTGGCCCGCAGGACCTGCTTGTAGGCGGTGTCGGTGAGGTCGCCGTACTCGGTGGGCACCATCTGCAGCGGGTAGGTGCCGGCGTGGGTGGCGACGAAGTTCCGTTGCACGTCGTTCAGCAGCTCGACCTGCGCGCGGCCGGCCGCCGCCCGACCGGGCGCGCCGTAGGTGGTCTGGTCGGCGGCGCAGTTCCACCGCGTGTAGCTGATGTCGTCGAGGGGAATGGAGAAGGCGCGTGCCCCGAGGTCGTACATCGCCTGGAGCTTCGCGGTGAGCGCGGCCCGGTCCTCGGCGCTCGAGTAGCAGATCGACACACCGGGCGAGAGCGCGTAGGTGAAGCGAACGTGGTGGGCGGTGGCCTCATCGACCAACTCGTCCAGCTCGGCGAGCTTGTCGGCCGGGTATGGCTCACGCCAGCGGTCGCGGTGGAAGGGGTCGTCCTTCGGCGCGTAGATGTAGGTGTTCGCCTTGACCTCGCCGTAGAACGCGAGCTGGTCGAGGCGTTCGGCGTGTGTCCACGGGGAGCCGTAGAAGCCCTCGATGGCACCACGCAACGGCATGGCCGGGTAGTCGCTCACCGCGGCACCGGCGACCCGCTGACGCCGCACGAACAGCTGCCGGAACGTCTGGACGCCGTAGTACTGACCGGCGGCGTCGGTGCCGCCGATCGCGATGGCGCCCTTCGTGACCCGCAGCGCACTACCTTCCGCGTGGTCGGGGACCGTGGTGTCGCCGAGGGCCCTGGCCACGTCGGGCCGGGTGGCGGGTCCCAGGTGGACGGTCAGCGGCGCGTGCCGCGCGACCCGCACACCGTGCTGCCGAAGTGTCTGCCGGAGCAGGTCGAGTGCCGCCGGGTCGGTGGCGTCGGAGACCGCGAGGCGGACCTGGTCGGGAAGGGTGACGTCCTGGCCGGCGCGCCGGATGTCCTGCGGTGTCGGTGACACCGTGGGCAGCGGCGTGGCCGCCTCAGCCAGGTGGAACGAGGCCAGGGTGACCACAAGGGACACCACGAGTGACGCCACGAGTGACATAGCCTTGCCGCGCACCGACATGGGAGCTCCGCCCTGCTGGTCCAGACCACGACAGCCGCAGCGTGCTTGACCGGACACGCGCTGTCAAGGGCGGTGTGATCAACTTTTACAGCGGGCGGACCACACAGTCGACCAGGTACGGGCTCCTGAAGTCGGTCCGCTCACCGATCCGCGCCCTGCCGTCCGACACGAAGCGGATCGACAGCGGTTTGCGGTGCTTGTTCGACAACGCCCGCACCAGCCGCAACACCTGGAGCATCCGCTCTGGGCGCTCGTCGACGCCCACCGGGTAGGTGTCGATGCCGAGACCGCTGTGCAGCGACAGGAACAGGTTGCGCTCGACGGTGAACTCGCCGCTCTCGTACTCGGCGGCCAGCGCGGCGTCCTCCAGGCAGGGCAGCATCAGACCGTTGAGACCGACGATCTTCGGGTTGTGCTCCCTGAGGAAGTCGGTGATGGTGAGGTAGATCGTCGAGGTGGCCGACTCCGGGAACGTCATGCCCAGCCGCCGCACGAACTCGACCAGACTCCCCTTACCGGCGCCGAACGGTGCCGGCGAACCGTCGATCCCCAGGAAACCTGGCTCGTCGCGGAACTCGTCGGCGATCTCACGCCAGCACGCCGCCATCGCCGACAGCCAGTCGTCGAGGGTGGTCAGACCGTCGGCCAGGTCGACCGCCTGCAGCCCGACGGCGAACCCGTCCTCCGCGTAGGTGGCGGACGGGAAGAACGGGCTGCTGGGCCGGTTGTTGAACGTGTAGCAGAAGTTGAAGGTGTGTCCGGGCCGTTCCTCGATGATCCGCCGTACGAGGTCGACGTGTTCCGGCTCGATCTCCTGGCCGGCCAGGTCGACGTTGAAGCTGACATTGCCGGCCGCGAAGAACGCGGGCAACTGCGCGAGCGCGGAGTCGAACGGCAGTCGACCGACGCTTGCCAACACGTCGGTGCCGTCGACCGTCCGAGCCAGCTCGGCGATGTCACCCCGGCCGCCGCACACCCGGGTCGTCTGGATCTCGTAGCCCAAGCCCCGCAGCCGCCCGGACAGCTCCGCCAACGAGTCGACGGCCCGCCCGTCCGGCTCGGCAACGAAACGACAGATGGTGCGAACGATCTTGCTCACCACGGCGAGCTTAGTGGCTCCACTCTCGGAAGCTGCCGGCGAGGCACGGCGCTGGTCGCCCACACCACTCCGGCGACGCAACCAAACTACCCAGAACCGCTAAAACGACCAAGCCTCAATCGCCGGCCAAATTGGGTTTTTTCCTACCGAGCAAAAATCCAGTTGCCATTTTTCAACTCGGGTCAAACAAGAGCCTTTTGGCCTATATTGTCACCGCTTTTCACGTGCCATTGTGAGCGCGTGCGGAAACAGAGCATCCGGCTGGCCGGCTACCGGGAGGACCCTCTTCTTTTCCTGCTGACATTGGGCGCGGCGGCGACGTCCATCGCCGCGTTGCTGGTGCATCTGTCCGGGCTGATCCGGATGCCGTACACACTGTCCTTCCTGACCGCGCCAGGCATGGTGTTCCTGCTGTGTATGACGATCTGGACGGGCCGCGTGGACCGTCCGCTGATCGTCAACCGGCTTCGTGTCGGATTTGTGGCGGGTCTTGCCGGTTTGCTGGCCTACAACGCGACCCGCTGGGTGGTCGGTGCGTTGCTGTCGCTCCACACGTCGCCGTTCTACTCCATCTACATATTCGGCGCGCTGATCACGGGGAAACCTGAGGACACGCTGGCGGCGGGCGTCGCGGGATGGCTTTACCACGTGAGCAACGGGGTCACGTTCGCGATCATTTACACGCTGGTCGCCGGGCCGGCCCGCTGGTGGTTCGGGCTTTTGTGGGGCCTGGTCCTCGAGACGGCGATGCTGGTGATCTACCCGTCGAGCGCCATTCTGCGCCCGCCCGCGCTGGCCCCGTTCGTCATCGTGAGCCTGATCAGCCACGCGCTGTACGGCTCGGTCGTCGGGGCGGTGGCGCAGCGCCACGCACGACCACGGCCTGGAGGGTGACACATGGGAAAACGTGGCGTCCTGGTGTTCGCGATCTATGTGGTCTTCATCGCCTGGCTGGACTGGATCACCCACCGCAGTGTCGTGTTCGTCATCGTGGTGGGTGGCGGGCTCATCGCCGCGGCGCTGTACAAGTCCCGCATCGGCAAGGCGATCATGTCGGCGGAATGGGCTCGACAGTTCGTCGAAGTGTGGGACAAGACGCCACCGCGCGTTCGGCAGCTGCTGGTGTCACTGGCGCCGCTGCTCTACTTCCTGTTCCGCGGGCAGGGCACCTCGGGCGCCGGCGTCGTCGTGGTGCTCGCCGCCCTGATGGTGGCCGGTGCGGTGATCTTCCTCGGCAAGGAGATCGACAGTCGGTTGACGGGTTTCTACGCCGCACGTGACCGGGTTCTGGCCCGGGGCCTTCGGATGGTGCTCGCGCCGGTGTTGGGCATCGTGATCGCGTTCCTCGTCGTGCACGGCTCCGTCTCGGACATCCCGGCGTTGTTCGGCGGCCAGACCTCCACTCCCCAGTCCCCCGCCGGCCTCGCCGGTCCGATGTTCCTGGCCACGCTGCTCGCGGGAGCGTGCACGGTCCTGCTGCTGCGGGAAGGCGGTGAACCACGATGATCAGGCGGATCATGGCGGCACTCGCCATCGCGTTCGCCGCGACGGTGACGTTGGCACCCGTCGCCGTCGCCGACAACTGCGACATCTTCATCAACCCCGAGGACTGCCAGAACACCGGCTGGACCATCGGGACGATCGCCACCGTGACCGGCGGGGTGGCGGTCGCGACCGTCGCGGTCATGACCGCACAGAGCAACCAGCCACCGACGCCGCCGACGCCCCCGCCGGTGCCGCCGCCCTGGACGCCACAACAACCGCCGCGGCCACCTCGACCGTCCAGATCGTCCAGATCGTCCAAGGACGACGAGCCGACGATCGAGGGGGTGGCGGTACGGCCGGGTTTCGCCGAGTCGACGACCACCGTGTACCCGGAGGGCGACCCTGGCCCCGCCTTCTCCCTGCGGTTGGTGGTGGGCCGCGATCCCGGCACACAGACCGTCCAGGAGGTTCCCCATGGTCCCCACTGAGCTCGGCCGCGGCGCGACCGCGCGGTCCGTGGTGTTCGGCGACGGCAGCGACGAGGCGCTGCTGAACCGGATGCGTGCGAACATGCCCCCGGGCGGCATCGCCGAGGCCAGGCTTCGTGACCGCCGCGAAATGCAGCCGGCGTCCTACCGGCTGCTCAACGGCAGAATCCTCGAGACCGCGCTGGGCTTCCTCAGCGAGGACATCAGCGCACCCTTCCTCGCCGGCCTGAGCAAGTACCGCGCGCTGACCCAGGCCGCCCGTGACACGCTGGCCGACCCGAACCAGGCCGAGGTGCTGGTCACCCTGGTCGACCCGTACGAGATCACCTCCACACACAAGCCGTACATCGCGCTCGTCGTCGACGAGTCGGAGTTCGCCCGGGTCACCTTCGACGTCACCATCGTGTTCGGCATGTTCTCCACGGCCGTGGCCGTCCGCCGGGGCGCGATCGAAGCGGTCGAGACCGAGGCGTGCTCGGTCTCCGTCACACTGACGCTGGAAGGCTGGCAACCGCCGCTGCTCACCCGCAGCCTCCGCCTCCCGATCCGGCTTCCGGTACGCCCACCGGTGCCGATCCCGCTGCCACCACAGCCCTGAGGCTCAGCTTCGGAACGCCTCCGGGATGACGTCGGCGTACGCCGGCGCCTCCCGGACCAGGCCGCTGTCGAGGTGGAACCGCAGCGCGGTCCGGTAGGCGCGCTCGTCGAGGTCGGGTGAGGCGGGGATCTCCTTGGTGAGTATGGGCATCAGGGCGTCGAGGGCCTTCGGGTCAGTCTCCTTCAGGTAGCGGCCGAGCAGGTCCCTGGCCTGCGTCGGGTCGCCGTGGATGTCGGTCAGCGCGCGGGTCATCGCCCGCTGGAAGCCGACGATCTCGTCCTTCTTGCGGTCCAACAGCTTGCGCGTGCTGAACGTGACGCCGTGCAACGCGCCCCGCAGGCTCGGGACGTCCCCGCGTGCCGGCGAGATGTAGGTGCGGCCGACACCCGTCGCCTCGGCGATCTGCGCGATCGGTTGGAAGAACGCGAGCGCGTCCACCCGGCCCGCCTTGAGCGCGCCGACCGCGGCCGAGACCGCGGCGCCGAGGTTGACCAGCGTGGCGTCGGTCGCGGCGTCGCGGCCGACACTGCCGAACAGGTACTTGACGAGCGCCTCGGTGCCGCTGGCCGGGCCGGTGATCCCGATGGTGCGGCCGACGAGTGCCTTGGCCTTCTTGTCGAGGGAGGCGTCGTCGTCGGGGCCGTCGAACGACGGCGGCACCACGATGTCCACGTAGTACTCGGCGACGAGGCTGGACACGACGCGAGTGCCGTCGTCGATCTTGGCGAGGTTGAACGCGTCGGTGATCACGCCGGCGCCGACGTCGATGCTGCCGGACTTCAGCGCGGCGGCCACCTTCGCACCGGTACCGAGCCTGGGCCGGTCGCCGAGGGTGAGACCCTCGTCGGTGAAGTAGCCCCGCGTCTCCGCGACGAACAGCGGGAAGAACGCCACCGAGTTGCTGATCTGCCCGACGTTGAGCACCCCGGCCGGGGTGGTCGACGTCCGCTGCGCGCAGCCGGCCACCAGCAGCGCCGGCGCGGCGAGGAGTCCTTTGAGGATGGTTCGTCGGCCGGTCATTCGACCGGCTTCCAGCGGTTCACGCGGCGACCGATCAGGTTCACCACGACGTTCAGCAGGCCCGCGATGACGCTCAGCACCACCAGCGTCGCGAACACGCCGGCCGTGTCGAACTGCGCGGCCGCGTCGTTGATCAGGTAACCGAGGCCCTTGTTGGACGCGACCAACTCCCCGATCACCGCACCGATCAACGCGTACGGTACGGCCACCTTGAGCCCGGTCAGCACGCCGGTCATCGACGACGGCAGCACCACCTTGCGGATCACGTGCCACCGGCTGCCGCCCATCAGCCGCACCGCGTCCACGAGCCCGCGGTCGACCTCGCGCACCCCCGCCGCGGTGTTGAGGAACACCAGGAAGAACACCGTTGCGGCGGCGAGCAGGACCTTCATGTGCATGCCGATCCCGAACCACACGATGAACAGCGGCGCCAGCGCCACCTTCGGGATCGAGTAGAGCGCCATCATGAACGGGTCGAGCACGCGGTAGACGAAGTTCAACGAGGCCAGCACGAACCCCACCAGCACGCCGGCCGCCGCGCCGAGCAGGAAGCCGTACACGATCTCCTGGACGGTGATCCACGTGTTCGTCCACAGTGTACCGTCCGCGACCCAGTCCCCGAGCCGGCCGAGGATGTCGCTTGGCCGGCTGATGAACGTGATGTCGATCCAGCGGTCCGCCGCGATCTCCCACAGCACAAGCAGAACGCCGACCAGCGCCACCCGCACGCCCCAGACGGACGTGGTGGTGCCGTGCCGCTGCCACCACGTCCGGTCACGGGCGATGACGACCGGGCCGGCGAGTGGGACCTCGGTGATGCTCATGGTGCCTCCCCTTTGAGCGCGCGGGCCAGTTCACCGTGCATGCCGACAAAAGCGGGGTCGACACGCAGCTCGTCGATCTCCCGTGGCCTGGGCAGCTCGATCGCGCGGTCCAGCACGATCCGGCCGATTCGGCCCAGCACCACGACCCGGTCGCCGAGCAGCAGCGCCTCCTCGATGTCGTGGGTCACGAACACGACCGTCTGCCCGCTGCCCTGCCACAGCCGCAGCAGCTCCGCCTGCAGCTCGGTCCGCAGCTGCGCGTCGAGCGCGCCGAACGGCTCGTCCATCAGCAGTGTCGACGGCGTGCCGGCGAGCATTCGGGCCAGGCTCGCGCGGCGGCGCATGCCACCGGACAGCTCGCGTGGATAGTGCTTCTCGAACCCGGCGAGGCCGACACGGCGGATCAGCTCGGCGGCCCGTGCACGACGCTCCTTCGCGGCGATCCCGCTTATTTCCAACGGCATCTCGACGTTGCGCTGCACGTCCCGCCACGGCATCAGCGTGTCCGACTGGGTCAGGTAGCCGATCTCGGTGTGCGGACCGGTCAGCGGGTGGTCGCGGTAGCGCACGGTGCCCGTGGTCGGCTCGGCCAGTCCGGCGAGCAGGTTCAGCATGGTGGACTTGCCGCAGCCGCTGCGGCCGAGCACCGTGACGAAGCTGCCTTCTGCGATGTCGAGGGAGAAGTCCCGCAGGGCGACCACCGCGGTGTCGTCCTTCGCGAAGTGCTTGGTCAGCCCGTCGACCTGGAGTACCGCGGTCATGGTTGGTCCGCCGCGCGCATGCCGTACGCGTCGTAGCTCAGCTCGCCAGCCGCCCACCGTTTCCGCAGACCGTCCTCTTTGGCTATCCGCTCCCGCACGGCGAGCAGCGCGCTGTCCACTTCGGAGGCCGCGATGGCGGTGGCGCCGTCGTCGTCGAGCACGAGCACGTCGCCGGGCGCGATCACGGTGCCGCCGATGGTCACCGGGACGTTGACGCTCCCCCGCTCGTTCTTGGTCGCGCCGGTCGCACGCCGCCACCGCGTCCACACCGGCATCGGCAGCTTCGCCAGGTCGGCGCTGTCGCGCACCGCGGCGTTGACCAGCACACCGGCCGCACCGGCCGTCAGTGCCTGTGTGGCGAGCAGGTCGCCGAACAACGCGACCGGCGCCGGCTCGGGCATGGTCAGCACCAGGATCTCCCCCGGCCGCACGTGTGCCATCACCTCGTGCACGGCCCGGTTGTCGTTCTGGCCGCACAGCGCGATCCGCGCCGGTCCGGCCACCCGGCTCCCCGGGGTGAGCGGGAACAACTCGACGTCGAGCAGGCCGCGGCGGCCGTACGCCTCGTACACCGTCGCCACGCCGGCCTCGGCCAACTCGTTGTGAACGCTCATGCTCCCGCCTCACCGCGAACCGGCGCGTCCGGCAGTGGATCCGCGCCGACCAGCCACCTGCTGTTGTGCACCGCCATCACGCGGACCTCCTCGTCGGTGAAGCCCTCCGCCAGCAACCGGTCCGCGCACAGCGCGAGCCCGTCCTCGACCGGTGGGTTGAACGGCTGGCCGAGGTCGCTCGACAGCACCGAGTTCTCCGGGCCGGCCGCTCGGATGTTGTGGAACCACACGTCCCAGGAGACCTTCCCGGTGTACGGGGTGGTGAAGCACCGTTCCAGCAACCCGCCCTTGGCGGCCAACGCGCGCTGGCGCTCGACACCGATGCGTTGCGAGGTGAACTCGGGGTGCGTGACCACGATCCGCCGCACTCCTTCCGCGACGGCCGCGTCGATCACGCGCGCCGACTCGTCCTGGTGCAGGTGTCCCGTGGCCAACGCCATGTCGTGCTTGGCGATCAGCCGCAGCACCTGCCGGGTCCGCTCGGTGACCTCGCCGCCCAGTGTCAGGACGTCCACGGGGTCGGCGGCCATGCCGGCGGCCCGCAGGTCGTCCTGCAGCTTCGCCCACATCGGCGGAGTCGCGCCCTCCGGCTCCACGGCCTGGCACTCGCGCTGGTTCGCACTGTCCACAGTGGGCAGCCAGACGACCTTCGCGCCACCCCGGGCGGCGATCTCCACCGCGATCGGGTTCATCCCGCCGACCGAGGCGTTCAGGGTGATGGCGCCGAGCGCGTCGACCTCCGGCCGCGCCCGGCGCACGACCTCGGCCCGCTCGGCGGTCGGCACGTAGTGGGACTTGAGCACGAACCCGGCCATCCCCACCTCGGCGAACCGCTCGGCGAGCGTGACGTCGTCGACCCGCCGGCGCATCACGTCCGGGGCGACGTGGATGTGCACGTCATAGGCGCCGCGGACGAGCTCGCGGGCGTGACCGGACGGTTGCGGGTGATCAGCCATGGCGCTCCTTTGCGAACAGGATCTGCGCCTAGATTGTTAACAATTCTGTCGGCGAGTGTCAATGATCATCCGGGCAGGTGCCGCACGCCGGACTGGTCGACCTCCTTCAACGCCGCGATCACGCTGCGCAGATGCGCACGGGCGGCCTCCTCCGCGGCGGCGGGGTCGTTGGCACAGATCGCGTCGATGATGGCCAGGTGTTCCGGCAGGGACACGTTCGGCCGGCCGGGGTGCATGGCGAGCCTGAACTGGTGCCGCACGCTCTGCGCACGCAGGCGCTCCAGCACGTCGCGGGCCGTGCTCTGCCCGCTGATCTCCCGCACCAGCCGGTGGAGCTCCTGGTTGAGCTGGGAGTAGCCGAGGACGTCGCCCTTCGACACGGCCGTCCGCATCTGCTTGCCGATCGCCTTGAGCCGCTTGACCTCGTCCTTGGTCGCGTGCTCGGCGGCCTTGGCGGCACAGAGTCCTTCGAGGACCATGCGAACCTCGGAGATCTCGACGGCCTCGGCCAACGACACCGCGCGCACCCGGGCGCCCCTGTTCTGCACGCGTTCGACAAGTCCCTCGTTGGCCAGCTCCACGAGTGCGGACCGGACCGTTGCGCGGCTGGCCGCGAACTGTTCGGACAGGTCGGCCTCGACGAGCCGTTGGTTGGGCACGAAGTCACCGCGCACAATGGCCTCACGGATCTCGGCCACCACCGACCGCCGCCCGTCGACCCGCTCATCGCCGACCGTCACCGCGATTCTCCTTAACCGGAATTGTCACCAATTTTGTTAACGTAGTGTAGCGTCCGAATGCGAGGGAGCGACGTCGTGACACTCACCGTTGCCGTACTGGGCCTTGGGGAGGCGGGTGGCGCCATCGCCCGCGACCTTCTCGACGCCGGGGCGGTGGTCCGCGCCTACGACCCGGCGGTCCCCGCGCCGGCCGGCATGTTCCCGGCACGCGACGAGGCGGACGCCGCGTCCGGCGCCGATCTGGTGCTGAGCGTCAACAGCGGGAAGGCCGCCACGGACGCGTTGCGTGCCGGGGTGTCGGCGGTCGGCGACGGGGTGTGGGCGGACCTGAACACGGCCTCCCCGGGCCTGAAAAGACACCTGGCGGAGATCGCCGGCGGTGTCGCGTTCGCCGACGTCGCGATCATGGCGCCGGTGCCGGGCCGCGGCCTGCGCACCCCGATGCTGGCCAGCGGTCCCGCTGCGCGACGGGTGGCCGCCCTGCTCGGCTCGTTGGGCGCGTCCGTCCGGCCACTGGACGGCCCGGCCGGGCTGGCGGCCGAGCGCAAGCTGCTGCGCAGCGTGTTCTTCAAAGGACTCGCGGCCGCGGTGGTCGAGGCCCTGGCGGCGGGCAGAGCGGCGGGCTGCGAGGAGTGGCTGCGGGACAACATCACCGAGGAGCTGACCCGCGCCGACACGTCCACTGTAGAGCGACTGGTGGCGGGCACCCACCAACACGCGGTACGCCGAGCGGACGAAATGGCCGCGGCGACGGACATGCTCACCGAACTCGGTATCGAGCCGACCATCACCGCGGCCACCCGCGATGTGCTGGTTCGCCTGGCGACCGGGAGGTCGCCGCGACAGCCGGGCTAGATCAACGCAGCTGGTACGCGTCAATGACCGTGTAGTCGGCCGTGCCGCCGTCGGCGAAGGTGGCGGCCGCCCTCAGGGACACCGAGCCCTTCTTCGGGTGCTTCACGTACGCCAGCCAGTTGGACCCGCCAACCGGTAGCAGCGGCGCCGGCCGCCAGGTGGCACCGTCGTCATAGGACACCTCCACCGTCAGGCTCCGCACGGCGGAGGGCGCCGCGCCGGGCTGGCGGGTCAGGCTCACCGGCACCAGGTACGGGAGGCCACCCGGTGCGGTGTTGTCGATGTCCAGCTGCGGCCGGAAACCGATGCTCGACAACGGCATCGCGGTCCACGCACCGGTCGGCGCCGTCGCGGAGCGGAACGTCCACGAGCCGCTGATCGCCGTCGAGTTGGTGTACGTGCCGGCACGGTCCACTTCGTACTCCAGGCGGTACGAGCGCTCCGCCGCCGGCACCGGGCCCGCCGCGTCGTAGAAGTACTTCGGCACCTCGACCAGTTTCGTGCCGTCCACATAGAACGCCATCCGGCCGGTGTCCAGCTGGGAGTAGCCCGTGTGGCCGGCCTGGTCACCGAACGGCGGCACGTTCATGAACATCGTGTCGCCGTCCCGCCACACGAAGGTGCGGTTGTTGAACGTCGGCGCGGCCGGGCCCTGGTTCCAACGCACCTCGTACCGCTTGCCGGCGCGCACCGTGAACGGCGCCGACAGCTGCTGCACCTGAGACCGCCCGGACTGCTCCCACCGGTTCTCCCAGCGGACGTCGTCGGCCATGTAGTAGATCGTCCTGGTGCTGGGGACCGTGAACCTGATCGGCGCGGACAGCGCGGCCCCACCCTCGGGTGGGAAGCCCCAGTTGTGCATGAACGCCTGCTGTGCGCCGTCGGCCACCTTGTAGGACCGGTTCACCACCGTGGCCAGGTCGCGTTGCTTCGCGGCGCGGCTGAAGTTCGTCAGGAACCGGCCCCGCTGGAACCACACCAGGTCGTACTCGTACGGCGAGTCGAAGAACGTCCCGTCCTCCGTCGGGCGGGCGAAGAAACCACGTACCTCCGAGACCAGCGTGCCCGCGTCGGCGGGGACCTGGTCTCCAAGGTCCACTGTGTACAGCTTGTCGAAGCCGCTGTTCATGATCCGCTCGGACAGCGTGTACCCGCTCGGCATCCGCCGGTAGTAGCCGGCGCTGGCCATGCGGCTGCGGGCCTCCCGGTTCGGCACGGTCACCGACACCGGGGTGCCCTGCCGCGCGTCGAGCACGATCTCACTGTCTCCGGTGAACGTGAACACCGGATCGACCAGCAACGTCGAGGTGCCGTCCGGGCTGACCACGGACGCGACGAGGTGGTAGCGCAGGCCGGGCCGCAACCGCGCGACGGCCGTGCCGGACGCGTGGTAGGGCGCGGCGAACACCGCCTCGTCCACCCCGAAGATGTTGACGTAGTAGTCGGCGGCCGGCGCACCGGCACGGTTGATGACGCGGACGGTCAGGTTCCTGACCTCGTGGCCCTTGCTGATGGCCACCGGCACGCGCACCACGTTCTCGCCGGCGGTCGCGACCAGCGCGCCGGTGAACGTGCCGGTCGCGCTCGCCACCCGCGTGTCGGCGGTGAAGGCGACGCTGGCGGAACCACCCGCGGGCACAGTGACCCTGCCGGGGCTCGCGGTGAACATTCCGGCCGGCGCCGCCTTACCGTCCGGACCAGCGACCTGGGCGGCCAGGTCGAGGGTCACGTCAGTCGGGCCGTCGTTGCGGTAGGCCACGGTTTTCGTGACCGGGACGTCGTCGTCGGCGGGCCATGCCTGCGAGCCGAGCGACAGGCCGGACACGTCCACCCGCACGGTCTGTGTGACCGCCCGCGCCACGTCGACCCGTCCCGCGCCCTGCCCGAACAACCCGATGGCCGGGTTGGTCTTCGCCGAACCGGTCAGCGCGGCCTTCAGATCGCCGGCCACCCAGTCCGGGTGCTGCTGCGCCAGCAGCGCGGCCGCCCCGGCCACGTGCGGGGTGGCCATCGAGGTACCGCTGAGCTGGCTGTACCCCGGGCTGCTGACCGGGTAGTCGCTGTCCTTGGCGAGTGCGGCGACGATGCCGACGCCGGGCGCGCTGATGTCCGGCTTGATCGCGCCGTCGAGCCGCGGGCCCCGGTTGGAGAAGTCCGCGAGGTTCTCCTGCTTGTCCACCGCGGCGACGGCGAGCGCGGCGTCCGCACTCGACGGCGAGCCCACCGTGCCGGTGCGGCCCTCGTTGCCGGCCGCGATCACGAACAGCGCGCCGGTCTGTGCGGTGAGCCGGTTGACGGCCTCCTCGAGCGGGTCGATGCCGGGGAAGTCCTGGCCGCCGAGACTCAGGTTGATCACGTCGGCTCGGGTGGCCGCCCACTCCATACCGGCCAGGATCGCCGACTCGGTGCAGTTCCGGGTCGGGCAGACCTTGCCGATGATCAGGTCGGCGCCGGGCGCGACACCCCGGTACTTCCCGCCGGACGCGGCGCCGCTACCGGCCACTGTGGACGCGACGTGCGTGCCGTGGCCGACGGTGTCGTTGGTGTCGGCGGCGTCGGTGAAGTTCTCCGTCTCGACGATCCGGTCCGCCAGGTCCGGGTGGGTCGCGTCGATGCCGGTGTCGAGGATGGCGACGGTCACGCCGGTGCCGTCGAACCCGGCATCCCACGCGGTCGGCGCGCCGATCTGCGGCACGCTCACGTCGAGGCTGACCTGGCGTTTGCCGTCGAGCCAGATCCGGCCGGCGCCCTTGGCGGCGGCCCAGAACTCGTCCGCGTCCGCCTTGTCGACCTTGACGGCGGCGCCACCGGGCAGCGCCTGGGTCTTCTCGACACCCGCGCTGATCCTCGCGCCGGCACCCTCGACGATCGTGGGCAGCACGGCGGTGTGCGCGTCGTCGTAGCCGACGGCGACCAGCCCGGCGACGTCGAACAGGCGCCGGTCGAGCTGTCCCGAGGACACCGAGCGCAACGCGTCGTTGGGCACGACGTACGTGCGACCGTCCTCTGTGTACGTGCTGAAGCCGATCCCCTCGCGACCGACCGCCGGCTCCACCGCGAGGCGGTCACCGTCCACGAAGACCCGGTCGCCGGTGAGCAACGTCACCCACGCGCCGATGCTGGCCGGGCCGTCGACCCGCCAACCCGCGGTGTCCGCGGCGGCCGGGGTGGCACCGCCCACGAGGCTGGTCAGCAGAACCGCTGCCAGCACAGAGCCGAACAAGCGACGCACCGGCCGTCTCCCTTCACTGTGGTCCGGTCGTCACTCTTCGCCTACGGCATGGCTGTGCGGTACTTCTGATCGGGCATAACATCACGTTATCGGGCACCGGAACATTCCTGGCACGGCCTGGTCTATGCGCGGCGTCAGGTTGGTCTTTCGGGTGGTCGGGAGAGCGTCAGTCTCGCGTCCACCTGGCACTTCTCCGCCTACGACGGATCCCGCGCTCGGTATCGACCAGATCCAGGCCGGCCGCCTTCGCGAGCGGGCCAGGCTCACCCGACTCGGCGCTCGGTGACGAGACCGGGAGCCCGTCAGCGGGGTGAACTCCCAGGATGGCGAGCAGCAGTGCACAGTCCTCGGCATCGGTCGACGCCGAAGCGACCACTCGGGCGACCCGATGGTGCTGGCCCCAGCTCAGCCCGGTGGGATAGCCCTCGATCCCTCCTCTGGCGATTGGCTCATCGGCCATCGGGTCCTCCTTGCCGAGGGATGGCGTACGACGACAACCTCGCCGTGAGAACGGTCATGACCTCATCACCGGCCTTTGTGGACGGGTCAACCACCGAGTCGAGTTGCCGCCGGGGCCGGGGCGGTTCGAACAAGCGTCGCAACGCGGATGGGCACCGACGGTGCCAGGAAATGTCCAGATTATACGATCGCGCTGCGCGCCGCATGACGATCTGCCCGCCGCCTCCGGGCTGGGTGTGTATCTGGGTCAGCAGGCAACGCTCCTGTGGGCATGGATACCCGATGAAGGCGGATCCGCGGGCCGCGCTGTCGGTTCTCGGCGACTCCCCGGGTTCGCCGCGGCCTCTCGACGTCGAGCTGCTACGCCCGAGGCTTGTCCAGCGCCTCGAGAAACGGTGGGAGCGGCCGGTCACCTTGGTTGTCGCTGGAGCGGGATTCGGCAAGACGACGGCGCTCGCTCAAACGATGCGGGCGCACGTCCTCGCGCCTCGCGGGGTCGAGGCCTGGGTGAGTTGCGAGTCGGCGCACGAGGATCCGGTCCAGCTCGCACAGGTTCTGCTCGATGCCATGGCAACCGGGCCCGTTCGTTCGTGCCGGCGTGCTGGCCTGGCCGCTCCGGGGATGCGTGATGTCGTCGATGCCGTGATCCGCTGGGCACCGCTGGAGGTATGTCTGCTGCTTGACGATGTGCACGAGATCCGGGTGGGCTCGCCGGGGGCGGCGCTGCTTCGTGAGGTGGTGATGGCGTTGCCCGCGACCGCTCACCTGGTGTTGTGCGGGCGGGAGGTGCCGGATCTGGCCCTGGCACGCCGCGAGGCTGCCGGCGAGGTGGTCACGATCACCAGCGAGGATCTGGCCTTCACCGATGTCGAGGTCGCGGCCCTGGCCCGTCGGCTCGGGCGGGACGGGTCCGCGGCCGCGGGGCTGCAGGGATGGCCCGCGTTGGTCCGGCTCGTCTTCGCGGCCGGAGCGTCTGCTCCGTGGCAGTACGCCCGCGAGGAGATTCTCAGCCGGTTGCCCGGTCCACAGCTGCGGGCACTGGCCGCACTGGCGGCACTGGGCAAGGCCACCGCCGGCGAGGTCGCGGCCGTCACCGGCGGGCCGGTCGCCCTCGACGACCTCGCGCGACGGATCCCTCTGGTGAGGGTTCTGGATGGCGGCCGGTATCACGCGCATGACCTGTGGACCGACGCTCTGTCACGAATGATGACCGCGCAGGAGACGCGAACCCTGCGGGAGCGCGCCGCCGCCACCCTGGCAGCGCGCGGAGACGCGGCCAGGGCCGGGCTCCTGGCCTACCAGGCACAGGACTGGCGCCTGCTCGCTGGTCTGGCCGTCGACCTGGTGCGAACCACACTTTCGGCGCTCCCCCGCGCCATCGCCGAGCGTTGGCTCGGAGCCGTCCCGGCGCACGTCGCCGACGAGCCGGCGTTCGTGTTGCTGCGGGCCGCGGTCATGCACGCCAGCGATTTCACCGATTCGCGCATCGACGCCATGATCGACCAGGCATGGCACGGCATGCTCGACCGGCACGACGAGGCCGGCGCCGCCGCTGCCCTCGGTCAGGCGGTGATCACCGCACACTCCCGAGCCGATCCCGCCCGACTGGTCGTGCTCGCCGAGTGGGCAGACCGGGTCGACGCGCCTTCCTCTTCCGTGCTCACGCTGTTGGGGCACAACGTCGCCGCGATGGACGCGGAGTTCGACGGCGACCCGGAAGCCGCGCTCGCCCACCTCGTCAAGTCGTCGGTGCTCGACGTACCTCCCGCCCTCGCGCTGTCCACCTGGCGGTTTCACTACCACTGCCTGAACATGTGCGGGTACAGCCGGGAGGCGGCGGCGTTGGCCGACAGGACCCTTGGCGACGCGAGCGACATCCGGGTCCAGCTCTCCGGTGCCGTGGCGCGCTGGCTCGACGGTGATCCCTCGGATCTGGAGCTACTGCGCGGGCAAGGACGCGCGGCGGCGAGAATCGACCCTTCATCGACCGTCGAACCGGCCACGGCAACGGCACGGGAAGCGTTCGTGGCGACGGCACTGGCGGCGGTGATCGCGTCCTCGTGCGGCGACACGCCGTTGTTCTCCTCTCGGCCCTGCGGCGATCCGGCCGATCATGACAATCCTCGGGACTCCGTACTGGCGAGTGTGGCTCAGGCCGCGGTCGCGGTCGCCCGTGGCGAGGAGGGTTCCGCCCGGCAGGCCTACGCCGGCCACCTTGCCAGGTGGCCGATCGAGGTCCGGTTCGGCGAACGGCACCTGCGTCGGTTCCTGGCTCTCGGCTACGTCCTGAGCGATCGGTTACGGACGCACTGGGACAGCGTTGCGCTGGGCCCCTCTCACCGCGCGGCACGAGCGGCCGCCCGTGCTCTGCTCCAGGCCCGCGCAGGCGACTCAACGGCGGTTGTCGCACCGGTTCCCGCGCACGTGCTGTGTTTTCTGCCGCTGCCGTGGTCGGTGGAGCTGGCTGCCCGGCTCACCGCCGCCGGTGATCGCGGAGGGCTCGAGCTGGCTCGGCTGTTGGCCGACGTTCTCGGGCCGGCGGCCCACCGGCAGTTCCGCCTGACGGCGCGGGCAACCGAACGCTCCGTGGCGGCGGGTGCGGCACATCTGCTTGCCGTGCTCCCGGCGCCTCCCGCACATCGGACCCATGTCGAGGTCATGGGAACGATGCGGTTGACGCGAGACGGGGTGCCGGTCGACGCACCGCAGCTACGGCGGATGCGGGTTCGACAGTTGCTCGGTGTGCTGGCACTCCGCCCGGTGCTGGGACGGGACCAGGTGATCGACCTGCTGTGGCCGCGACTGGACCCGGCGAAGGCGGCCAGGAACCTGCGCGTCACCCTGACCCACCTTCGTCGACTCCTCGAACCCGACCGGGCCGGCGGTGACGCGAGCTTCCACCTGCGCACCGACGGCGACATGATCCGACTCGTCCCCTCCGGCTCGCTGTCCATCGACCTGTGGACCCTCAACCAACTGGATGTCGACGTCGGCCGGGCGCGTGCCGGTGGAGACATGGACCGCGTCGCCGAACTGCTCGGCGACGCGATCGCGCTGTGGCGCGGCGACCCACTGTCCGATCTGCACAGCCTGGCCGACCCGGACATCGCGATCGAGATGGACCGGGTCCGCACCCGGCACGTCCGCGACCTACTGGACCTCGGCGAGCTGCGCCTCGTGGCGGGTGCGGCGGCGGAGGCGGGCCGGTTGGCCGACAGCGCCCTGTCACTGGAACCTTTCGATCCGCGCGGCCACCGCCTCGCCCTCGCCACCGCGCTCCGCAGCCACAACGCCGCCCACATCGCGACGGCCCGTCGGCGAGTCCTGGCCGCGTTGCGGCAGCTCGCGGCGCCTCCCGACGCCGCCACCGCGATCCTGCTCCGCCAAGCGCTGCCCCCAGCACAGCGGCGATGAACGTCAATCCCGGACACGCCGCCAACGTCCGCCGAACACGAACACGGCCGGCACGAAAAGCAGCAGGCACACCCCCGAAACCAACAACCACGTCCGCCAACTGGTAGCCGCCACCACCGGTGGCACCACCAGGAGCACGAGCACCCCCACGGTTCTGCTGGCGAAGCCGAAGATCCCCCACGCGGTGCCCTGCAGCCTCGGGTCCACATCCTCGGCGTCCTCCGAGTAGTTGGCCATCCACGGGCCGAAAGCCGTCGCGAGCGCGGCACCGAGCAACGCCCCGGTCAGCATCAGCTGACCGTCTGGCACCGACGAACGTCCCATCAGGACGGCGAGGTAGCCGGCCACGAGCACACCCGCGAGAGTTCCGCCGAGCGCGAAGGGTTTGCGCAGCTGCAGCCGGTCGGACACGCGACCGACGGCGACCAGCACGACCAGGTCGAACACCCAGAACGCGGACATGATCATCGACGCTCTCGCTGCGCTCACCCCGAAGCTGTCCACGAGCATCGCCGGCCCGTACAACGCGAGCGTGAGATACAGAACCAGCCACATCGAAATCCCCACCGCGTGAGCCCACAGTCGCGGTCGCGCGAGCAGGTCACGTCCGCGGACCGGGCGTGTCGAGTCGGCCGTCCCCACCACCTCCCGCTCGGTCTGCCGTATCCGGGCCCGCAGACCCGGGGACAGATCGGCGATGTTGATAGCGATCACGACCGACAGCACCAGCGAGATGACGGCCATGATGACGAACTGCGAGCGCCACGAGTCGTGGAAGATCGGCAACGTCCAGGCGGCCAGCCCGGAAGCGAGCAGGCTCGCCCCGATCGGCCCCCAGGTCCAGAACCCGAACGCCTGCGCTCGCCCCAACCGAGGAGAGAAGTCCCGAACCAGCGGGGCGGTGCTCGCCAGCGCCATGCCGTCGACAAAAGCCAACAGCACCCGGACGATCAGCAGGTCGCGCGTGGAGTGAACCAATGTCATGGCCAGACAGCACAGCGCGGTGAGCAGCATCAACGGGACGAGCAGCCGCACCCTGCCCAGATGATCGGTGAGCCGGCCGCCGAGGGCTGCCGCGACCGCGCCACCGACCGCGGCGACGGCCGACACCGAACCGTAGGTGGTCAGGTCGATGTCGAGATCGGTGAGCAGGAGCGGTACGACCGGGGCGATCTGGGCCTCGTACGACCCGACGAGAACCGCCAGGACCGCCATCGCCAGAAGCCACAGCCGGCGCAGACCTTCCGGATACTCATCAAGCTCCCGGACATACGACAGCCTCATCAGAAGGGCCTCCTCGGACGCATCCCGTGTCCCACAGGGCGCGCTGGCGGATCTGGTTAGCGCTCGGGCAACGCCCCGTCCGAAGGATGAGGGAATCGCCGAGCGGCGGACGGGGACCTCCAGGCGGAGCCCGACAATACTCAAAGGGGAAACATTCAATGAGTGCGCGTAGAACCATCGCGATTTCGGTGGCCACCGGATTGGCCGCCATCGGACTGGCGACGTTCAGCGGGCCGCTGGCACAGGCGGACGCCGAGTGGTGCTTATCGCAAGGCACAGGCGAAAACTTCCCCGGCACGGACGGCGACGACCTTCTGGTCGGAACTCCGCGCGACGACATCTTCACCGGTGGGGACGGTGACGACATCATCAACGGCCGAGGCGGCAACGACGTCATTCTCGGTGGCGACGGCAACGACGTGCTTTTCGGCGGCAACGGACAGGACACCATCGACGGCGGGGCCGGCAACGACTACGTGTCCGGCGAGAACTGCGACGACAACGTGGCCGGCAACCTCGGCGACGACAACGTCAACGGTGACGCCGACAACGACACCGCGGCCGGCGGTCAGGGTGTCGACACCGTGACGGGCGGCGACGACGACGACGCGATGGCGGGCGGCACCGAGGACGACACCATGTCGGGCAACGAGGGCGTGGACAACGTGTTCGGCGGCGAGGGCAACGACGACCTCGCGGGCAACGACAACGACGACGTGGTCGACGGCGAAGGTGGCGAAGACATGGTCACCGGCGGCGACGACGAAGTACGCGGCGGCGACAACAACGACATCGTCCGCGGCAATGACCACGACGACAGGGTGTTCGGCGGTGACGGCATCGACGACATCGACGGTGGCGCGGGGAACGACACCGGCTTCGGTGGCACCGGCGGCGGCGTCGGTGGCGAAACCTGCATGAACTTCGAAACCCTGGTCAACTGCTGATTGATCACGGTGCCCGTGGTGGGGAACGCCCCACCACGGGCACCGTCGTACCCATCCTCGCGAACCCGAAAAACCTGGGACCGAATCGCCAGACGATTTGCGGAACCACCATACTTTTGGCTGACAGCAACGATCACGCAGCCGGGAGTGCGGGAGAGCCGCCTCAGGCCCAACTCAGGCAAACCCCGCGCCATCGAAGGACGTGGGGAACCCGTCACGCACGGCGGCGAGCAGCACAACCGGCTCGAAGTCCAACCGCCCTCCACGACCTGCCCCACGACCGGGCGCAACAGCTGGTACAACCCCTGCGAACGCGACCTGAGCCTCAGCCGCACCCGACGGGGTGCGGGCGGTGCGCACGAGCTGTACCTCATGTGAGGCTCAGCTCACCGCCAAGATTTCACCTGACCGTGTTTGGGTCAGTCGGTCGAAACGTGAGACGATCAGGCCATACGGCCCGCATCCGGGCTGTTCGCCCACGGTTACCCCGTATCCGGCTCGCGCGCATCGAGCGGACCCAGCTAGTGGACGCCACCGCCACGGCCCATTTTCGTCTGCTCGGCAGAGCCCAAGCCGTCACGCCCTTCGTACCCGTTGGAACGTGGCGGGCTGTACTCACCTCTCGGGAGATCCTCCATTACTCTTTCCACACCTTTCTCGCCGTCAATAGTCGCTCCCCGCACGCTCAGCGATGTGTACGGTCCTGGTGTCGCCGTCTGCGCCCGACCGCCGCTGGAAGCCACCGCGCCGGTGAGCAGGCACCGCCACACACGCGACGTGTTCTCCGCCAGACCGATCGCCGTCGCCGCGGACACCCCGCTGATCTGCAGCTCCGGCGGCACAGACCCGTCACTGCTGGCGCAGCTGCGCGACGGCGGCCTCCCGGTCGGCACCGACCTACGCGAGTTCCGCAGCGAGGCGGAGTTCACGGCACGCGTGGCAGCGGCGATGGACGACGGCCTGCTGATCTCGATGGAGTACCCGCAACCGGCCACGCTGTGCCCCGAAGAACACATGGTCAAGAGCGCACAACTCGTCGGCTACCTGAACAACAAGGCCAGCATCGACACGTTCGTCGACCCGGTCTTCCAGGCGCGCCGCAGCGTCGTGACCCGTAAGGACCTCGCCGAAGCGACACCAGAGGAAAAGTCCTGGGTTCTCAAGGCCGCGACCAACGACGCACACCGCGGCAACCTCGACGTGTACCTACACCGGGCCGGCGAGCCGATCACACTGCCGGCCTTCACCGACGTGCTCAGCGAGTTCGTGGTCGAGGAGTACCTCCACATCCTTCGCAACTGGGGCATCCAGCTCTACATCGGACCGGACGCGACAGCCCGGCTACTGGCCGTCACCGAACAACGAATCGACACAGCCGGCCTCTACACCGGCGGCCTGTTCGGACTGGTCAGCTCGCCGCCGGCCGCACTACTCACCGAGTGTCTTGCGATCGCGGGGCGCGCGGCCGACATCGGATACCGGGGCATGTGCAGCCTGGACTGCGCCCAAACGAGGGACGGCCAACTGGTCGTGCTCGACCTGAACTTCCGGATCACCGGCGGCTCGATCCCGTTGCTCGCGCTGCAGTCGGTCCGACCCGACGCCCTCGACCGCCCCGCCGAGTCCGTGAACCTGACAGTGCCCGCGCCGCTCGAGGAACTCCTCGCCGACCTGCGTCCGGCCCTGGCCGCCGGCGGTCTGCTCGTCGTCGCCGGCCACGACACCGTCCACACCGACAACCCCATCAGACAAAGCACCCTCCAACTGGTCGTGTTCGGCGACGACCCCGACGACGTGGCCACCCGCCGCCGCACACTGGAAACAAGAGTCCGCCACTGAATGCTCAGCCCGCACTTCTGGCGTCTACCGTGACGAGTATGTGGTTGTCGTGATGCGGGTCGTGCTCGGAATGTTTTCCATGGCAATGCTGGCCGCCTGCGCCGCACCATCTGAACAGCCACCTTCGACGGCAACCGGAAACCCGGCATCGTCTACCGCCTCCACGAACTGGTACCAGGCGAGAGTGTCGAGATCTCAAGAGTGGACGGATCAGTCGCCAGGTTCGTCGTACGGAAAGTGGACCAGGTTCCCAAGGCGCAGTTCCCCACCGAAGAAGTGTGTGGCGAGACACCTGTTCCCGAACTGCGTCTGATCACCTGCGGTGGCCGTTTCGACCGGTGGGAAAGCCATGCAACACAAGAAGGTCATAATCGGACTGTTCGCTGGTGACTGTTCCATGCGCATCGGGGAATCCCTTGACACAGTCCTTATCGTCGGCGGTCCGCCGACGAAAGTCGTGAAGCCCGTTGGGGCCCCACAGACCGGCGGCGGTGGAACCTCCTGAACCCGACGGGCTGGTGCGGCTGACATCGATCGTAGTTCTTGCCGGCTTCGCCACCGTGACGACCGGCCTGTGGGTATCGGTCTCGCATTGGTCCTGTCCTGCGGTCCCCTAGGGGTCTAGACTGATGGTGCACCCGGGTCACCACGTTCCGTCGAAGTCCTTGATGGTTCGACCGGAACCGATCTGGTGCGATCGGGCATCGCCCCGGACCTTGGCGAAGAACATGTCGCGCCTGTCGACGCCACGAGGAGGTCGCGGGCATGTTCTCCCGAACCGTTCCAGCTGACATACGCGGTCGGTCGGCGGCCGTGTAGCTGGGAATCGCCGTCCCCGGTATCTGGCCCAGTCACGACTCTCGATCTAGCGCATCAAGGAGTCCCCGTGAGCATGAGCGTCATCGGCTGGATCGTGCTCGGTCTGATCGCCGGCATCGTCGCGAAGTCGCTGCTGGGCGGCCGGGCGAAACACGGCGTCACCGTCACGATCCTGGTCGGCATCGCCGGGGCGTTGGTCGGCGGCTGGGCGGCCACGGAGTTCCTCGACCTCGAAACCACCGGTGACTTCTTCGAAGTCTCCACGCTCATCGCCATCGTGGGGGCGGTCGTCCTGCTGCTGATCCACCACGCGATCACCAACCGCGGCCGCGGAGCCAACCGTAGATCCAGACGCGGGCGCGGTGTCTGGCCGGCTCGGCGATGACCGGCCGGCGCAGCCGTGCGCTAGAGCCGTAGCGCGCCGTCCTGGAGTGGCCGCGAGGCATCACCTCCGGTGAGCGCGTATCCTTTCGGGGTAGATGCCCGGGCCCCCGGTATGACCTCAGCCAACCGAGGGACCAACCCATATGGCGCATATCGATCCATTTCTCGGAGCCGCCCCGGTCGCCGGGATCGCAGGCCCCCACCAGAGCACGGTCGCGACCATCCTGCGCGGTGTGAAGCTCGGACTGTTCACCGCGGCCGAAGCCGACGCGATGATCGCCAGAATCAGCGCGCACCTGACCGCGCTACCGGTCGCGTCGTCGCTGTCCATTCCGGACGGTGTGCCCGCCACGAACAGTGAGCTCGGCTCTGGCACTCTCCTTGCCCAACAAGAGGGATGAAACCGTGACCACCATTTTCGATTACGCAACGACCGACCGTTCCCCACCGGCAAACATCGCCCCGCCAGACCTGCGCTCCACCTCGCGGTTACTGACCATCACCACGCACACCGCCCCACCCGCGGCGATCGTGCTCACGGTACGCGGCGAGGTGGACGCGCTCACCAGCACTCAGCTGAGCGACCATCTGCTCCCGCACATGCGGGACACCGGCGGGCACGTGATCGTCGACCTCACCAGCGTGTGGTTCTTCGCCGCCGCCGGTCTCACCGTCCTCGTGAACGCCAGAGAGGCGGCCACGGTGGCGGGCACCACGCTCTGCCTGGTCGCATCCACCCGCCCGGTTCTGCTGCCACTGACGATCACCGGCCTGGACAGGGTGTTCGACATCAGCCCCGACCTCACCCACGCCCTGTTCCGTGTCGGCTGCGGTCCAGACGGATAACCCGCCATGCGCAACCCCCGAGTGGCCGAGATCCTGTCGGTGATCGCGGACCGAGGAGGTGAGCAGAGCACGCTGCCCACCCGACTGTGCGTGGAATGCTTGTCCGCGTTGACGGTCAGTGGAGTCGGGGTGGCGTTGATGACCCCCGACGGACCCAGCGGGGTGGTGCTCGCCGCCACCGACGGGCGCGCAAGGCAATTGGAGGAACTGCAGTTCGCCCTCGGTGAGGGGCCGTGTGTCGAGGCGTCCGGCAGTGGGCGCCCCGTGCTGGAACCGGACCTCGCGACCGCCGGGTCGGCGCGGTGGCCGCGGTTCGGGGCCGCCGTGCTCGATGCCGGAGTGCGTGCCATCTTCGCGTTCCCGCTGCGGGTCGGCGCCATCCAGGTCGGTGTCCTGGACCTCTACCGCGACACCCCGGGATCTCTCAGCGCCATCGACCTCGCCGACGCGCTGGCGTTCGCCGACGCGGCCACCGTCGTGGTCCTACACCTGCAGGACCACGACGAGCACGGTGATGCGAGCGCCGCACTGACCGGGCCGATCGACAGCCGGGCCGAGGTTCACCAGGCGACCGGGATGATCACGATCCAGCTGGGGGTCAGCCTCGCCGAGGCGCTGCTGCGGCTGCGCGCGCACGCATACGCCACGGACCAGACGGTGTCGGCCGTCGCCGCCGACGTGGTCAACCGACGCCTGCAGTTCGACGACAGCGAGCCCGGCGCCACCACGCAGCGCGACCAGCCATGACCCCCAACAAGACACAGACGGTGGGCTTATGACAAGCCGGGAACAACTCCTCGCCAGCACGTTCGTGAGCCTTGCCGACACCCTGGTGGCCGGCTTCGACGTCATCGACTTCCTGCACACCCTGGCCACCCGCAGCGTCGAACTACTCGACGCCGACGCCGCCGGGATCATGCTGGCGGACCCGCGCGGCGGCCTGCACGTGATGGCCTCCTCCGCCGAGGAGGCCCGCCTGCTGGAACTCTACGAACTGCAGAACAACGAAGGCCCCTGCCTGGACTGCTACCGGACCGGACGCCCCGTGGCCCGCGACGACCTACCCGCGATGCGCACCTCCTGGCCAGCGTTCACCGACCAGTTGCAGGCCCTCGGGTTCCACTCCGCACAAGCACTCCCGATGCGCCTGCGCGCCGAGACCATCGGCGCGCTGAACCTGTTCCGGCTCAAACCCGGCCAACTCACCGAGACCGATCTGAGCATCGGCCAGGCCATGGCCGACGTGGCCACCGTCGGACTGATCCAGGAACGCGCCATCGCCGCCAGCGAACAACTCGCCACCCAACTACAAACCGCACTCAGCAGCCGCGTCCAACTAGAACAAGCCAAAGGCGTCCTCGCCCAACGCGCCGGCCTCCGCATGGACGAAGCCTTCCAGGTGATGCGCGCCTACGCCCGCAGCCACAACCGCCGCCTCAGCGACGTCGCCGCACACATCATCGACGGAACACTCGACGACGACCAAGTCCGCAAGGGCCCGAACCCGAAGCCAAGAGCGCAACCCCACACCTGACCGACAGGACAGCATCTCGACCGATCCCGACCGGCCGGGCACAGCTGATGGCCGCGGCCACCCAGCTCGGGCTGGACCTACGGCTGGCGGCGATCCTGGGCTTTCATCGGGGCAAAACTCGTCCTGCACGCGCTACACGAGAACAACCTGGCACCGATGCCCCAACCGGGACGCGGTCGGGGCATCGGTTCTTGGTGTCTCCGTCAGCGTTTTCTGCTGGTAGGAGCACGATCTGGGCCGTGTCGGCAGATCTGGGTCACCGTCATGTCGCCCGGTCGGCTGCCATGCGTTCACGGAGGCTGCGCGGCCTCATGTCGGTCCACACCTCGTCGACGTAGGTGACGCAGTCCTCCTTGCTCCCCTCGGTGCCGGTGCTGTGCCAGCCGGCGGGCACGTCCTGGTCGGCCGGCCACAGCGAGTACTGCTCCTCGTCGTTGATCAGGACCTGGTACCTGACGTCCTCGTCCATGTCACTGCCGTCCTTTCGTCGTCTGCGGTTCGGATCTGTCTATCGCGACGCTCTCGTCGCGGGGGAACGTGCGCATGGTGGGACTACAGGTAGCGATCACCGCGATCACCGCGATGGCCGCGGCGATCAGGAGGACCGCGCCGGTGCCGGACACCTCCTGCACCAGCAGGCCACCGAACACCGGGCCGGCCGCCGCGGACACGCCCGAGACCATCCCCATCACCCCGGTCAGCCGGCCGCGCAGCCCGTCCGGTGTGAGCAGCAGCTGGTAGGTGCTGATCGTCGTGTTGGCCGTTGGCGGCAGCAACGCCATCAGGAAGAACAGCCCGCCCATCACGTAGCCGCTGTCGATGGCCACCGCCACGGGGATCAGTGCCGCCAGTCCCCAGAACACCCCGATGACCGACACGTACGGGGTGATCCCGCGGTGGAGGTAGGGCGCGAGCAGGGCGCCGACAATGCCGCCCACCCCGAGCATCGCGACCATGACGCCGATCTCGCCCGACGACACCCCCCGTTCCGTGGCCAGGACGATGATGACGACGTAGTAGGCGCTGAAGAAGAAGTTCAGGCTCACCGCGCACATCGCCGTGACCCGCACGTGGCGCTGCCGCCATACCCAGCGCAGACCCTCGACCATCTCCTTGCCCAGGTGGTGTCCCGGTTGCCGCGCCACGGGAGTGTGCGGCACGCGGACGAACAACAGTGCCACGAACGACAACGTGTGGGTGACCACGTTGAACGCGAACGGCACCAGTCTTCCGATCGCGAACAGGAAGCCGCCAACCGTCGTGCCCGACAGTTGTCCCACGGAGCCGCGGGCGGAGTTCATCGCCACCGCCGTCGACAGCTGGCCGGGCGGCACGATGCGGGCCAGCGCCGCGTCCTCGGCCGGCCCGAACAGGGCGTTGCACACACCCATCGCCGCCGCGACCGCCACCATGTGCGGCACGCCCACGATGTCCAGCCACAACGCGAGGACGAGGCTGGCGACGGCGAGTGCCTGCGCTCCTTCGGCGACCAGCATCATCCTCTTGCGGTTCCAGCGATCGACCAGCGCACCGCCCGGCAGGCCGACGACGACCTGTGCGATCGCCCCCACCCCCAGCACCAGCCCGGTCATCGCGGGCGAGCCGGTGACCGCGAGCACCAGCAGCGGGAAAGCGATCATCGAGGCGTTGAAACCGGCCCCCGACAACGCCTGGCTGACCCACAGCAGGCGGTAGTCACGGTTTCGGGAAAGCGGGACGCTCATCGGACCCTGCAGTCCAGCGCGATGCCTCTGAGAGCATCGGCGAAGTCAGCCGCGACTCGTTCCACAGTGGACTGATCGTGCAGGTCTGGCCGGTAGAGCCAGGAGAACGACAGCTCGCCATCCTGAACGGCACCCACGACGTCGACCAGGTGGCCGTTGCGTTCCCTCGCGTCGTGGTCCTGTCCCAGCGAGGAGTACGACGTCTGATAGAGCCCGTCCCCGGTCTCCGACGCGGTTCCGTCCCATTGACCAAGGTAGTTGAACGAGATCTGCGGACCTCCGAAGACACCACTGCCGGACAGCCGTTCGCGTGTCGCCGGTGAACCGAGGTAGCGCAGGGCGGAGAAGCCGAACCCCTTGCCGGGAATGCCGCGCATCTGCTTGCGGACCGACCTGATCAGCTCCCGCCAGCGCGGCTCGTCCCCGTCCGGGACGGTGAGCACGATCGGGAAGACGGTGGTGAACCAGCCGACGGTGCGGGTCAGGTCGACGTCGTCGAGGATGTCCTCCCGGCCGTGGCCCTCGAGGTCGATCGACACGCTGCCGTGGTGGGTCCACCTCGACAACGCCCACGCGAAGGCGCTGAGCAGGACTTCGTTGACCTGCGTGCGGTACACGGTCGGCGCCGAGCGCAGCAACGTGTCGGTGTCCTCGGCGTTCAGCACGACCGACACCATGTCGGCAGGCGACTCGGACTGCCGCGACGTGCGGTCCACCGGTAGGTCCCACACGTCCAACGAGCCGGCCCAGTGGTCGAGCTCGTGGTCGAGGCCGCCGGCCGCCACGTGCTCACCGAGCCGGTTGGCCCAGTCCAGGAACGACGTCGTCTTCCCGCCGAGATCGACGGGTCCGCCCCGAACTGCCTGCTGGTAGGCCACGTCGAGGTCGTCGAGCAGGATGCGCCAGGACACTCCGTCGACCACCACATGGTGTGCGGCGAGGAGGAGATACGTCTTCCGGTCCGCACCCATCGTGAACAGGACCGCCTTCAGCAGCGGGCCGTGTCCGAGGTCGAAGCTCGCGTGGACCTCGTCGGCCACCTCCTCCATCGCGGCCATGTGCCCGTCAGTATCCACATCGGACATCTCGTGCCGCTGGAGCAACCTGGCCGGCTCGGGGGCGTGGTTGTGTTGCCGCCATTGGTCCTCGACGCGCTCGAACCGCATCCGAAGTGCGTCGTGGTGCTCCCACAACGCCGCCAGCGCCAGCTCGAACGCCTTCTCGTCCAGGTCGGCCGTCAGCTCCAACAGCATCGACTGGTTGAAGTGGTGCGGGTTGACCGTGTGGGTCTGGAAGAACCAGTGCTGGATCGGCGTGAGCGGCACCGCACCGACGACCGGTCCGGTTTGCCTCTGTACCGCCTCCGCGCCGGTGATCTCGGGGGCGAGCACGTCGATGGTCTGGTGCAGGAAGAGATCCTTCGACGTCAGCCCGAAACCCGCCTGCCTGGCGCGGGAGACGACCTGCATGCTGAGAATCGAGTCGCCGCCCAGGTCGAAGAAGTTGTCACGCACCCCGACCCGCGCCAACCCGAGCACGTCTGCCCAGATCTGGGCGAGCGCACGCTCGGCCGGGCTGCTTGGTTCCACATAGGACGATGCCAGTTCGGGAGCGGCGGTCATCGGGAGCAGCTTGTCCCGGTCGACCTTGCCGGTCGTGCTCAGCGGAAGCGTGTCCAACGACATGAACGCGGCGGGCACCATGTAGTCGGGTAACGTCCGGCTCAGGAACGCACGCAGGGCAGGTGTGTCGGGTGCGGCCGTACCCGGCACCGGCACCACGTAGGCGGCCATGCGGTTGGCCCGCACGACCGCGACGGCCTCGCCGACGTCGGGGTGCCGTAGCAGCGCCGCCTCGACCTCACCCAGCTCGATGCGGAAGCCGCGGATCTGCACCTGGTCGTCCGTCCGCCCGATGAACTCCAGCTCACCGGCCGTGGTCCATTTGACGACGTCGCCGGTGCGGTAGACGCGCGACCCGGCAGGTCCGAAGGGGTTGGCCACGAACCGGTCCGCGGTCAGCCCTGGCCGGTTCAGGTAACCGCGCGCCAGGCCCTTGCCGGCGATGTACAGCTCACCGGGAACACCGACAGGCACCGGCCGCAGCTCGGCGTCGACCACGTACACACGGGTGTTCCAGATCGGCCGGCCGATGGGTGGATTTCCCTTTCCCGTCAACGGCCCGCTCCAGGTCGCCGTCACGGTGGACTCAGTCGGCCCGTAGCTGTTGATCATCCGCCGGCTGGGCGCCCAGCGGGCCGCGAGGTCGGCGGAGCAGACGTCGCCACCCACGACGAGGGTGCGGAAGTCCGGCAGTGGTGTCGTCGGCATGGTGGCCAGCGCGGCGGGCGGGATCTCCGCATGTGTCACCCCGCGGTCAGCCAGCAGCTCGGCGAGCTGTTCACCCAACAACGGACCGGACGGTGGCACGACCAGCGCCGCGCCGGCCGGCAGCGACATGCACAGTTCCCACACCGAGACGTCGAAGCTCGGCGAGGCGTACTCCAGAACGCGATCGCCTGGGCGGACGTCGAAATGCTCGATGACGGCCGTGGTGAGGCTCGCCAGTCCGGTGTGCGAGACCACCACTCCTTTCGGTCGTCCCGTCGATCCGGAGGTGTAGATCACGTACGCCGGGTGGTCCAGCAGGAGTGGTGAGATCCGGTCGGTGTCGGTCAGGTTGTCGGCCCGCATGCTGTCCATTTCGGACATGAAGTCGGGTTCGTCGAGCACCAGCACGGTGATGTCCGAGGTGTCGGTCAGGTTCTCGACCATGTCGCGGCGAGTGAGTACCAGCGCGGGTCGGGCGTCGGCCAGCATGAAGCCGATCCGCTCCGCCGGGTAGACCGGATCCACCGGCAGGAACGCCGCCCCCGCCTTCAGTACCGCCAGCTGCGCGACGATGATGTCCACCGACCGTGGCAGGACGAGCGCGACGATCTGCTCAGGGCCGACTCCCCGGTCGACCAGCAACCTGGCCAACCGGTTGGCGCGCGAGTTGAGCTCGACGAAGCGCACCAGCTCGTCCACGCCGGTGGCCGGGCGTGAGAACACCGCCGGGGCGTCCGGATCACGCCACACCTGGGCCTCGAACAGCTCCGGCAGCATGCCACCGGGCACCTCCCGGTCGGTGTCGTTCCAGTCGACCAGCAGCCGCCTGCGTTCTGCGTCGGCCAGCAGCGTCAGCCGGGACACTGGCTGCTCCGGGTCCTCCGCGATGTCGCCGAGCAGTACCCGCAACTGCTCGGCCAGCCGGTCGATCGAGGTGGCGTCGAACAGATCCGTGTTGTAGGTCAACGCGACCAGCAGTTCGCCGTCGGCCTCCTGGAACTCGACCGTGACGTCGAAGCTGGCCGTCGTCACCGCCAGCGGCATCTCCTCGACCTCGAGACCGGGTAGCCGCGCCGGCTCCCGCGGCGTGTTCTGCAGCACGACCATGACCTGGAACAACGGTGTGCGGCTGGTGTCGCGGTCGGGTTGGACGGCGTCCACGACCCGTTCGAACGGCAGGTCCTGGCGGTCGAAGGCGTCCTGGACGGTGCCGCGCACCACGTCGAGGAACTCGGTGAACGGGAGATCACCGCGGACGTGGGAGCGCAGCACCAGCGTGTTGACGAAGAACCCGACGAGGCCGGCCAGCTCGGCGCGCTCACGGCCGGAGGCCACGGTGCCGACGGCCACGTCGTCCTGCCCGGACAGGCGTCCGAACAGGACCTGACAGGCCGCGACCAGCGTCGTGAAGAGAGTGCCCTTCCGTTCCCTGCTCAGTTCTCTGAGCCTGGTGGTGACCGGTGCGGGGATCACGGTCTCGCACACCGCGCCGCTCGTCGAGTGCACCGGCGGCCTCGGACGGTCCGTCGGCAGTTCCAGGGGTGGTACGTCGGCGAGTTGCCCGCGCCAGTAGGACAGCTGCTCGTCGAGCACGGTCGCCGACAGGTGTTCTCGCTGCCAGACGGCATAGTCCGCGTACCGCAGCGGAAGCGGCGGCAGGTCCGCACGCTCGCCACGCAGGGCGGCCCCGTACAGCACGCTCAGCTCGCCGGCGATCACCCCGTTCGACCAGCCGTCGGTGATGATGTGGTGCATGGCCAGGGTCAGGACGTGCTCGTCGGGCGCCAGCCTGACCAGTCCTGGCCTCATCAGCGGACCACGGCGCAGGTCGAACGGGCGCCGGCCTTCCTGATCCAGTAGCTGTGCGAGCTCGGGGATGGTGCGCGGGCGAGACAACCTGGCCAGGTCGACAACCGGAACCTCGACGTCCTCGGCCGGGTGCACGATCTGGACACCACGACCCTCGACCGAGTCGAAGGTCGTGCGGAGCGACTCGTGCCGCTCGACCAGTGCCGTGAACGCCTCGGACAGCGCGTCGACGTCCAACTCCCCCACCAGATGCACGGCGGTGAAGGTGACGTAGTCCAGGCCACCGGGCTCGAAGTCGTCGAGGAACCACAGCCGCTGCTGGGCGAACGACTGCGCGGCCGCGACCCCGTCCCTGGGCAGCACGGGAATCCGGTCGTCGGTGTGGTCCGCGCCGATCGCGGCGGCCAGGCCGGCGACCGTCGGGTTGGTGAACACGGCCCGCGGGGACACGTTCACCCGGAGGTCGGCGAGCAGCCTCGACACGAGGCGGATGCTCAGGATCGAGTCGCCGCCGAGTGCGAAGAAGTTGTCGTCGACGCCGACCCGCGCTACCCCGAGCAGTTGCGCCCAGATCGCGGCGACGGTTCGTTCGAGTTCGGTGCGCGGCGCCACATAGTCGTCTGTGGCGGGAGCGCCGGGTTCCGGGAGCGCCTGCCGGTCCAGTTTTCCGTTGCGGCTCAACGGGAGCCGGTCGAGGACCATGATCAGTGACGGCACCATGTACTCGGGCAGCGCGGCCTCGGCGTGTACCCGTACCTCCGCGAGGTCAACGGTCGCCGGTACGACGTAGGCGATCAGTCTGCCCTCGCCGACGACCGCCACCGCCTCGTCCACGCCGGGGTGACCGGTCAGCACGGCCTCCACCTCACCGAGTTCCACCCGGAACCCGCGCAGCTTGACCTGCTCGTCGGACCGTCCGAGGAAGGCGAGTGCGCCGTTCGCGTACCGCCGGACGACGTCCCCGGTCCGGTACATCCGCTCACCGGCCGGACCGAAGGGATCGGCCACGAACCGCGCCGCGGTCAGGCCGGGGCGGTTCAGGTAGCCACGCGCCAGTCCGAGACCGGCGATGTACAGCTCTCCCGGCACTCCTCGCGGCACCGGCCGCAGGTCGTTGTCGAGCACATAGCAGCGCATGTTGTTCAGCGGACGCCCGATGGGCACGGGCTCGGCCACCGGCCCGGTTATCCGATGGGAGGTGGCGAACGTGGTGGTCTCGGTGGGGCCGTAGCCGTCGACCACGACCAGGCCGGGGCAGGCTTCCATGACGCGGCGCACCGCCGCCGCCGGGACCACGTCGCCGCCGGTCCACACCTCGCGGACGCCGGCCAAACAGCCCGGCGCGTCCTGAGCGACCAGCCGGAACAAGCCGGACGTCAGCCACAGTCCGGTCACCTCATGCTCGGAGATGGCCTGGCTCAACGACTCGACGGTCAGGTCAGGGGTGGACGCCAGCACGACCTGACCGCCACCCAGCAACGGCACCCACAGCTCGTAGGTCGAGGCGTCGAACGCCAGCGGCGAATGGGCGAGCACCCGCTCGTGAGCGCCACCCAGGAATCGGCCGTCGAAGGCCAGCGCCACCACGTCCCGATGGCGTACCGCCACGCCCTTCGGCGTTCCGGTCGATCCCGAGGTGTACATGACGTAGGCCAGGTTGTCCTGGTGCACGACGACGTCCGGACCGGTTGCCGACTCGGCGGTGTCAACCAGCACGATCTGTCCATCGTGGACATCCTCGGCCACTGCCAGCCAGGCCGGGCCGGTGACGAGCACCGACGCGGCGGCCTCCGCCAGCATCGAGCGCATTCGTGGCCGTGGCGCGCGGATGTCGAGCGGCACGTAGGCACCGCCGGCCTTCAGCACCGCCAGTTCCGCCACGCAGTGGTCGATCGAGGGCTCGGCAAGCAGGCCGACCCGGTCCTCTGGCCGGACACCGGCCGCCACCAGCCGGTTCGCCACGTGGTTCGAGCGTGCGTCCAGCTCCGCGTAGGTCAGGGTGGTTGTCCCTTGGCTGACCGCTGGGGCGTCCGGCGTGCGAACTGCCTGGTCCCGGAACAGCTCGGGAACAGTCGCCGCGGGCACGCGACGCCAGCCGCCCTGGTATTCCGCGACGACCTCGACACGCTCGTTGTCGGTCATCCACGGCAGCAGGAGCACCGGGCGGTCCGGATCGGTGGCGATGCCGTCGAGCAGGATGCGCAGCCGATCGGCCATCGTGCGGACAGTGTGGACGTCGAACAGGCTCGGGTCGTAGGCGAGGTCGAGGGCGAGCCGGTCGCCGAGGGAAGCACGCAGGCAGAGCGGGAAGTTCGTCGCGTCCGACGATCCCACCTCGAGCACCGACGGTGCCCCCGCCGTCGCGGGTTCGGTGATCGGATAGTTCTCGAACACGACCATGCTGTCGAACAGGTTCTGCCCGGCGGGCACGTCGCTCCACGCCTGCAAGTGCCCCAGGGATGTGAAGTCGTAGTTCCGTGCCTCGCTCTGCCCGGCCTGCAGCTCACGCAACCATCGGTTCGCGGTCGAGCCACTGTCGATCAGCACGCGGGTCGGCACGGTGTTGATGAACATGCCGAGCATCGACTCGACGCCGGGCAGTTCGGGCGGCCGGCCCGAGACCGTGGTGCCGAACAGGACGTCCCGTTCGCCGCTGTAGCGGGACAGCAGCAGCGCCCACGCGCCTTGGATGATCGTGTTGACGGTGAGCGCGTTGCGTTTGGCGGTCTCCTGTAGCCGGCTGGTCCCTGCGGACGGGAGTTCGACCCGGATCGACTCGGATGACTGCGTTCGGTGGGCAGCCACGGGCTGCCGGTCGTAGGGCAGCGACGTCGGAGCCTCGAAGCCGGACAGCACTCGCCGCCAGTACTCCTGCGCCTGTCCCGCGTCCTGGTCGGACAGCCAGCTCAGGTAGTCGCGGAACGGCCGGCGAGCGGGTAGCTCGGGTCGGCTGCCCTCGACGGCCGCCGCGTACTCCTCGCAGACCTCCGAAAACACCTGCGCGGCGCTCCACCCGTCGAGCAGGACGTGGTGCGAGGTCCACACCAGCAGCACCTCGTCGTCAGACAGCGCGACGATCGTCACCCTGGTCAGCGGTCCGGTGGCGAGATCGAACCTGTCGGCACGATCCGACGCCAACAGGCCGTCCAGGTCGAATCCGGACCGGCCCCGCCAGTCCTGCTGGACGACGGGCAACACGACGTCCCGGTCGACGACCTGCACGGGCTCGTCGACGCCTGCCCACACCAGTCTGGTGCGTAGGGCCGGGGTCCTGTTCACCACCCGTTGCCACGCCGCACCCAGTTCGTCCGGATCGGACACGCCGGACAGCCGGACGTGGATCTGCTCGAAGTAGGCGTCCGACTCGGTGTCGACCAGTGTGTGGAACAGCATGCCGGCCTGGAGTGGCGTCAACGGGTAGATGTCCTCGACCGAACGGCCGTCCCCGACCAGTTCGTCCACGTCGGACTGGGTCAGCGCGGCGAGCGGGAAGTCAGACGGGGTGCGCCCACCCGCTTCCGGTGAGGCGCAGTGCTCGACGATCTCCCGCAGCGCCGCCATGACCTGTTCCGCCAGTCGCAGCACGGTGTTCTCGTCGTGCACGGCGGTGGAGTACGTCCAGCCCAGCTCCAGCTCGCCGTCCTCGACGACGCCGATCACGTCGACCAGGTAGGTGCGGACCATGTCAGCGGCCGCGTCCTGGCCGAGGCCGGTGCCCCAGGACCGGTAGAACCCGTGGGCGTCCGCCGTGGCGTTCCACTGGCCGTGGTAGTTGACGGAGATCTCCGGCGACCGGTCGGCACGCAGCGGGCTGGCGGTGCTCAGGTAGCGCAGTGCGCCGTAGCTGAGCCCTTTGGTGGGGACGGCGCGCAGTTGCTCCTTGACGGACTTGAGGACCTCGCCCCAGTTCCCCGTGTCGGGCATCGCCAGGGCGACCGGGAACTCGGCGGTGAACCAGCCAACGGTCCGCGACAGGTCGATCTGGTCGAGGATCTCCTCGCGGCCGTGCCCCTCCATGGCCACCAGGACCCGGTCACGACCGGTCCACCGCGTCAGCACCCGGCCGATGGCGCTCATCAGCACATCGTTGACCTGCGTGCGATACACCTCGGGAACCTTGCGCAGCAGGGCGTCGGTGGTGTCCCGGTCGAGCCGCGTCGAGATCGTGCGGGTGGAGCCGACCGTGTTGGTCCCGTGCCGGTCCACCGGCAGCCCGGGTGACGCGTCGGTCCCGACCCAGTGCGCCAGGTCGTCATCGAGGCCGCCCGCCAGCACGTGGTCGGTCAGCTGCCGCGCCCACCGCCCGTAGGAACTCGTCTTCGGGCCGAGGTCGATCGGGTGACCTGCCTTCGCCTGGTGGTAGGCGACCTCGAGGTCACCGAGCAGGATGCGCCACGAGACGCCGTCCACGACGAGGTGATGAACGGTCAGGAAGAGCTGAGGTGCTCGTCCGTCGCCGAAGGTGAACAACACCGCAGCGACGAGCGGCCCACGGCAGATGTCCAGAGTGGACTGGGCGGCGGTCGCGGCCTCGTTCATGGCCGCTGCGGACAGATCGTGGTGCCGCGTCAGGGAAATGTGCTCGGCCGGTTCGGGTTCCTGCTGCCAGTGCCCGTCGGTCCAGGTGAACCGGGTGCGTAGTGCGTCGTGGTGCGCCACGAGCGCGTCCACCGCCGACGACAGCGCGTCCACGTCGAGGTCGCTGGGCAACTCGGCGAGCGTCGACATGGTGAAGTGGTGGGGATCGTCCTGTTCGGTCTCCAGGAACCAGCGCTGGATCGGGGTGGTGGGTGCCGGGCCGGTGACCAGGTCGGGCACGGCCTCTTCGGGCGCCGAACCCGCCACGACGACCGCCAGTTCGGCGACGGTCTGGTGCCGGAAGATGTCCTTCGAGGTGAGCCGCATACCCGCCTGCCTGGCACGGGACACGACCTGGATGCTCAGGATCGAGTCGCCGCCGAGGGCGAAGAAGTTGTCCTCCGTGCCCACTCTCTCGACGCCGAGCGCCTGTGCCCAGATGTCGGCCAGCTGCTGCTCGACCGCCGTTCGCGGGGCCCGCCCGCTCTCTCCCGGCTCCTGGCCGAGCACGGGAGCGGGCAGTGCACGCCGGTCGACCTTGCCGCTGGAGGCCATGGGCAGCCGGTCGAGCACGACGAACGCCGACGGGACCATGTAGTCCGGGAGGCTCTGCTTCAGCCAGGCACGCAGTCCCAACGTGCCAGGTGCTGTGTCACCGCTGGGCACCAGGTAGGCCACCAGCCGCAGGCGCCCGTCGTCCGTGCGGGCGACGACGACGGCCTCGGCGACCTCCGGGTTCCCACGCAGGGCAGCTTCGACTTCTCCGGGTTCGATGCGGTAGCCGCGGATCTTGACCTGCTCGTCGACGCGACCCAGGTACTCCAGTGACCCGTCGGCCGTCCAGCGCACCCGGTCACCGGTGCCGTACAGGCGGCTGCCGGGCGGGCCGAACGGGTTGGCGGGGAAGCGCTGCGCGGTCAGGCCCGGCCGGTTCAGGTAGCCGCGGGCGAGCCGGCTGCCCGCGAGGTGCAGTTGGCCTGCCACGCCGGTCGGCACCAGGCAGAGAGTCTCGTCGAGCACGTAGGCCCGCACGTTGTGGCCCGGCCGGCCGATCATGGGACTCGGGTGGGCGTCGAGCCGCGTCCACACCACGTCGACGGTGGTCTCGGTCGGCCCGTAGTAGTTGTAGCAAACCGTGCCGTCGAGGGCCGACAGCTCACGCCACAAAACGTGGTCGACAGCCTCTCCGCCCAGCATGAGGATCGATGGCTGATGGCGCTCGCCCGTGAGGAGGCCGGCCAGGAGTAGTTGCTGGACATGGGAAGGGGTCGAGTCGACGACGTCGATCCGCCGGCCGGCGAGGTAGTCCACCAGCGCCTCGGGGTCCAGCCGCAGGACGTCGTCGATCAGGTGCAGCTCGTGGCCGTCGGCCATCATCAGCAGGCCGTCCCACGACGCGTCGAACGAGAACGCCGAGGTCAGGGCCACGCGCAACCGGTCCGTCCCCTCGGCCACGCCGAACTCGGCGCGGTGGTCGTGGCACAGGTGTGTCAGGGCCCGATGGTCGACGACCACACCCTTCGGCAGCCCGGTGGAACCCGAGGTGTAGATGGCGTACGCGGCGTTGTCGGCCGCCAGCGGGCGGTCGGTCAGGTCGGCTTCGGAGCCGTCGAGCGCCGGGGGCGTGGTCGCGTCGATGACCAGGACCGGCCGTGCGTCGCGCAGCACGAAGTCGATCCGGTCCGGTGGCAGCTCGGGATCGAGCGGCAGGTAGGCCGCTCCCGTCTTGAGCACGGCGAGGATCGCCACGACCAGCTCGGCCGAGCGGGGCAGTGCCACGGCCACGAACCGCTCGGCGACCGCACCGTTGTCGATCAGGTGCCGGGCCAACCGGTTCGCGCGGGCGTTCAGCTCGGCGAAGCTCAACGCCGTGTCCTGGAACACCAACGCGGTGGCGTCGGGGGTCCGTGCGGCCTGTGCCTCGAACAGCTCGGGGAACGTCGTCTCTGGCACGTCGACATCGGTGTCGTTCCAGGCGAACAGGAGCTGCTGTTGCTCCTCGTCCGCCAGCAGGTCGAGCTGTGCCACGGGCCAGTCGGGATCGGCCACGACGGCCTCGAACAACACGCCGAGGTGACCGACCAGCCGGTCGATCGTGGACGCGTCGAACAGGTCGGTGTTGTAGTCGACCACTCCGCGCAGACCGCCGTCGTGTTCCTCGAACTCGAAGCCGAGGTCGAAGGCGGCCGCTGTGATCGGCAGTGCGTACTCACTGATGGCGAGACCGTTCAGCGCGGGCAGCCGGTTGCCCGCGTTCTGCAACGTGACCATGGCCTGGAACAGCGGCGAACGGCTCGTGTCGCGGTCAGGGCGAAGTTCGTCCACCACCCGTTCGAAGGGAAGGTCCTGGTTGGCGAAGGCGTCCAGCACGGTCCCACGAACCTCCGCGAGGAACTCGCGGAAACCACGCCGGCCGTCGATGTGCGACCGCAGCACGAGCGTGTTGACGAAAATGCCGACCAGCCGCTCCACCTCCGGCTGCTCACGACCGGAGGTCACGGTGCCGACGGCGATGTCGTCCTGACCGGACAGGCGTTGCAGCAACAGCTGGCAGGCGGCCACCAGCGTCATGAACAGCGTCGTGTCCTTCTGGCGTCCCAACTCCCGGAGTCCGGCCGTCACCTCCGCGGGGACGGTGAACTCACGCGAGGCGCCGCCCGTGGTCTGGACCGGCGGCCGGGGGCGGTCGGTCAACAGCTCTAGGGCGGCAACCCCGTCGAGCTGGCGGCGCCAGTACTCGATCTGCTCACGCATCGAGTCGTCGGCCAGGCGTTCCCGTTGCCACACGGCGAAGTCCGCGTACTGGATCGGCAGCGCCGGCAGCTCGCCGGAGCCGTTGTACAGCGCGCTCAGCTCTTCGGCCAGCACGCCCATCGACCAGCCGTCGGTGATGATGTGGTGCATGGACAGGACGAGTACGTGCTCGTCCGCCGCCACCCGGGCCACCATGACGCGGACCAGCGGGCCGTGCCCGAGGTCGAACGGGCGGGTGGTGTCGTCCTGGACCATCCCGCGGAGCTGCTCCTCCCCCGTTGCGTCGAACACGGCCACGGCCAGCTCGTACGGCGGATGTACGAGCTGCCGCGGCCGGCCGTCGACCGACACGAAGGTGGTGCGTAGTGACTCGTGCCTGGCGACGAGCGCGCTGAGCGCGCGGCTGAGGGCGTCGACGGACAGCTCGCCACGCAGACGCACAGCGAACACGGTGATGTACTGGGCACTGTCCGGTTCGAACTCGTTGAGGAACCACAACCGTTGCTGCGCGAACGACAGTGGAAGATGCTGGTCGCGGGGCACTGCCGGAATCGTCGGCGCGACATGTCCCCCGGGGTCCGCCGGTAGGTCGGCGGCCAGCGCGGCGGGTGTCGGCGAGGAGAACAGCGCACGCGGCGACACCTCGGTGCCGAAGGCCGCGCGTAGCCGGGAGGCGACCCGGATGCTCAGGATCGAGTCACCGCCGAGCTCGAAGAAGTTGTCCGCCATGCCGACCCGCTCGACACCCAGCACGTCGGCCCAGATGTCCGCGACTGTTCGTTCGGCATCGGTGCGAGGCGGCTGATACCCGCTGCTGGCGACCGCGTCGACGTCCACGGCACTCAGTGCTTGCCGATCCAGCTTCCCGTTGCGGGTCAACGGGAACTCCGTCAGAGACACGAAAGCCGACGGCACCATGTAGTCCGGTAGTGAACGCATCAGCTCGGCACGGAAGTTCGGCAGGTCCCCGTCGGCGACTGGCACGACATAGGCCACCAGCCGGTAGTGCCCGGTCTCGTCCTCGCGTGCCATCACCGCGGCCGAGGCGATCTGGGGCAGCGCGAGCAGCGTGGCCTCCACCTCGCCGAGTTCTATCCGGAACCCGCGGATCTTCACCTGGCGGTCGGCGCGGCCGAGGTACTCCAGCTGGCCCTTGGTAGACCACCTGGCGACGTCGCCTGTGCGGTACATCCGGGTGCCGGGCACGCCGAACGGGTCGGCGACGAACCGGTCCGCCGTGAGGCCGGGGCGGTTGAGGTAGCCGCGAGCCAGACCCGCGCCTGCGACGTACATCTCGCCGGCCACCCCCACCGGAACCGGGCGTAGGCCGGTGTCGAGCACGTAGACCCTCAGGTCGGGCAGGCAGACGCCGATCGTGCCGGCCGACTCCCTCGCGAGCACCGCATGGGTGACGTGCACGGTGGTTTCGGTGATCCCGTACATGTTCACCAACACCGGTCCGTCGGGCCGGGTCCTCAGCCGTCCCATGTCGAGCGCCTCGCCGCCGAAGATCACGTACCGCAGGCCGTCGAGTTCGGGCGAGTCCATCAGTTCGTAGAACGCCGATGGGGTCTGGTTGAGCACCGTCACCCGCTCGTCCACCACGAGTCTCACAAAGTCACGCGGCGACCTGGACACGGCCTGTGGCACGACGACGAGCCGCCCGCCGTGCAGCAGCGGACCCCAGATCTCCCAGACCGAGAAGTCGAACGCGTAGGAGTGGAACAGTGTCCACACGTCGTGCTCGTCGAACGAGAACAGGTCGCGGGTGGCCGCGAACAGGCGCGTGACGTTGCTGTGCGGGATCACCACTCCCTTCGGCACGCCGGTCGATCCGGAGGTGTAGATCACGTAGGCCGGGTTCGCCGGAGACGCCGACAGCGGCGGATCAGTGTCCGCGTAGCGCTCGTTGTCGCCGATCTCGTTCAGCCAGGTGATGGCCTGGACGTCGTCGATCATCGCCCTGGCACGTTCCAGCGGGAGGTCCTGGTCCAACGGCAGGTACGCCGCCCCCGCCTTGAGCACCGCGAGGATCGCCACGATCATCTCGATCGAGCGGGGGAAGGACAACGCCACGAACCGCTCGGGCCCGGCCCCCAGTTCGATCAACCGGTGAGCAAGCCGGTTGGCCCGTGCGTTGAGTTCCGTGTACGTCAGGCTGTCGCCCTCGCAGGTGACCGCGATCGCCGCCGGCGTTCTGCCCACCTGCGCCGCGAAAAGCTCCGGCAGGGTGCCGGCGGGGAGATCGCGGGCAGAGCCGTTCCACTCCACCAGCACCTGGTGTCGCTCGGCCTCGGTCAGCATCGGCGAGTCCGCCACGGACCGAGCCGGGTCGGTGACGAACCCGGTCAGCAACACCTCGAAGTGCGCCGCCAACCGCTCGACGGTGGTGGCGTCGAACAACCGCGGGTCGTAGGAGAACGCGACGTGCAGCCGGTCGTCGAGGTGGGCACGGACGCTGAGCGGGAAGTTCGTCGTGTCCACCGCCCGCACCTCGGCCACCCGGATACCGGCTCCCGCGGTGGCCGTGTCGTCGAACGGGTAGTTCTCGAAGACGACCGAGCTGTCGAACAGATTGTTACCGCCGGACAGGTCGCTCCAGCCCCGCAGCTCGGCCAGCGACACCGACTCGAACCGCCGGGACTCGGCCTGCTGAGTCTGCAGTTCCCGCAACCAGCCCACCAACTGCTGGGTGTCGTCAATCTGGACGCGAGTCGGCACCGTGTTGATGAACATGCCGACCATCGACTCGACACCGGCCAACTCGGCCGGACGGCCGGACACGGTGGTACCGAAGACGACATCCCGTTCGCCGCTGTAGCGCGACAGCAGCAACGCCCACGCGCCCTGGACGACCGTGTTCACGGTCAACCCGTTCTGCTTGCCCATCTGGCGCAGCTGTCCGGACATCTGTGCGGACAGGGCGATGTGCACCGACTCGGACGACTCGGTGCGGTGGGCCTCCAACGACAGCCGGTCGAACGGCAGCGGCGTGGGTGACTCGAACCCGGCCAGCAGCCGCCGCCAGTAGGCCTCGGCCAGGGACTGGTCCTGACCACGCAGCCAGTGCAGGTAGTCGCGGAAAGGCCGCCGGACGGGCAGTTCCGGCCGACGGCCGTGCACGATCGCCGCGTACTGTTCGCACACCTCGGCGAAGACCTGGCCAAGACTCCAGCCGTCCAGCAGGACGTGGTGGAAGGTCCAGACGAGCATCACCTCGTCGGCGGGCAGCCGGGCGATGGTCAGGCGCATCAGCGGGGCCTTGGTCAGGTCCTTGGCTGCCGCGCGGTCCTCAGCCGCCACCCAGGCAAGTTCACTGTCCATATCGGACACATCACGCCAGTCGTGGTACGTCGTGGGTACCGCGACCTGTCGATGAATCAGGAGAAGCGGCTCGTCCACGCCTTCCCACACCACGGAGCCGCGCAACACAGGGGTGCGATCCACCACGCGCTGCCAGGCCGCGCCGAGCGCCCGGGGATCGGAGACACCGGTCAGCCTCAGCCGTGCCTGGTCGAAGTAGGCGCCGGACGTCGCGTCCATCAGGCTGTGGAACACCATCCCGGCCTGCAACGGTGTCAGCGGACAGATGTCCTCCACCGCTTTTCCGTTGCCCACCAACCGGTCGACGGTTGACTGGTCGAGCGTGGCGAGGGGGAAGTCGGACGGCGTACGTCCGCCCGCGCCCGGGTGGGCACAGTGGTCGACGATCTCCAGCAGCGCCTGGCGCATCTGTTCGGCCAGGCGTGTCACCGTGGCGTCGTCATGCACTTGGTCGGAGTAGAGCCAACTCAGCTCCAGTTCCCCGTTCTGCACCATGGCCGAGATGTCCAGCTCGTGGGCGCGGAGTTGCTCCGGGGCATGGTCCTGTCCAACGGTGTCACTTGTGGCTTGGTACAACGAGTTCGCGGCCTGCGCCATGTCCCATTGGCCGAGATAGTTGAAGCTGATCCGTGGTGAGGCGCTCAACGTGCTCTGACGTAGGTAGCGCAGGGCGCCGTAGCTGAGTCCCCGGTGTGGCACGGCACGGAGTTGTTCCTTGACGGACTGGAGAACCGGGCCCCAACCACCTTCACGGGACACCGTGAGCGCGACCGGGAACATGGTCGTGAACCACCCGACAGTTCGGGACAGGTCGACCCCACTGAAGAGATCTTCCCGCCCATGTCCCTCCATGTCGATGAGCACACCGTCGCGTCCTGTCCAGTTCGACAGGGTGCGGCCCAGGGCGCTGAGCAGGACGTCGTTGACGTGAGTGCGGTACACGCCAGGAACCTTGCGCAGCAAGGCGTCGGTGTGGTGCCGATCGAGCCGGACGGTGACGGTACGCAGCGAGCCGACGGTGTTGGTGCCGTCGTGGTCGATGGGAAGATCGGCCGCACTTGAGACGGCGGTCCATCGTGCGAGGTCCTCGTCGAACGCGCCGGACTCGACGTGCTCGGCCAGCCGTCGCGCCCAGTCGGCGAACGAGGTACCGATCGGTTCCAGTTCCACCGGCTCGCCCGATGCCGCCTGGCGGTAGGCGGTTTCGAGGTCGCCAAGCAGAATGCGCCAGGAGACGCCGTCCATCACGAGGTGATGCGCGGTCAGGAACAGACGTGGCCGCTGCTCGACGCCCAGGTCGAACAGCACGGCCCTGATCAGCGGGCCGGCACTCGGGTTCAGGGCCGCCTGAGCGGCCAACGCGTCGGTCTCGATCGCGACCCGCTGCGCCTCGACGTCCAGTGTGGACAGATCACGACAGTGGAGCACGGTCTGTTCGGCTGGTGCGATCTCCTGATGCCATTGTCCGTCGACGAGTGAGAACCGGGTCCGCAGTGCTTCATGATGCGCTACGACCGCGTCAAGGCCGTCCTGTAACGCCTTCTCGTCGACCTCGGCCGGCAGGTCCACCAGCATGGACATGGCGAAACGTTCACGAGCGACCGTCACCGTCTCGAAGAACCAGTGCTGGATCGGCGTCAGCGGGGTCGGGCCGGTGAGCGGCCGATCGTCGCTCTCCGCCACCGCCGATGTCTCGACGCTCGTCGCCAGCTCGGTGATCACCTGGTGCAGGAACAGATCCTGGGAGGTCAGCCGCAGGCCGGCGCGCCTGGCCCTGGACACGACCTGGATGCTCAGGATCGAGTCGCCGCCCAGTTCGAAGAAGTTGTCCTCGACCCCGACCCGGTCCACGCCGAGAACGTCGGCCCAGATCTCGGCCAGCGTGGTCTGCACCTCGCCGCGGGGTGCGGTGTAACGCGCTTCCTCGTCCCTGGCAGGCGCGGGCAACGCCTTGCGATCCACCTTGCCGTTGGCACTCAACGGTAACTCGGCGAGCACCACGAACGCCGAGGGCACCATGTAGTCGGGCAGGCTCCGCTTCAGCCAGGAACGCAGATCTCCCACGTCCGCCACTGTGGACGTCACATAGGCCACCAACCGCTTGCGTCCCTGGTCGTCCAGCACGACCACGACCGCCTCGGCGACGTCGGGATGCCGCGTGAGCGCGCCCTCGATCTCGGCCGGCTCGATCCGGAACCCGCGGATCTTCACCTGGTCGTCGGCGCGGCCCCGGTACTCCAGTAGGCCGTCGGCGGTCCACCGCACCACGTCCCCGGTCCGGTACATCCGCGAACCCGGCGTGCCGAAGGGATCGGCCACGAACCGGTCCGCGGTCAGACCGGGCCGGTTCAGGTATCCCCTGGCCAGTCCGGCGCCCGCGATGTACAGCTCGCCGGCCACGCCGACGGGCACCGGTGACAGCGCGCCGTCGAGAACGTGGACCCGGACGTTGTCGAACGGACGCCCGATCGGCACCGAGTCCGGCACCGACCCGACGTCCGACATCTCGTGCGACGTGGCGAACGTGGTCGTCTCTGTCGGCCCGTAGCCGTCCGAGACGACCACGCCGGGGCAGGCGGCCAGCACGCGACGGATGGCGGCGGCAGGTACCACGTCGCCGCCGGTCCAGACCTCCCGCACACCAACGAGACAGTCCGGTCCGTCCTGGGCGACCATCCGGAACAGCCCGGCGGTCAGCCACACCCCGGTGACCCCGTGCTCGGCGATCACCCGTCGCAGTGTGTCGACGCCGAGGTCACCTCGCGGTGCGACGACCACCAGGCCGCCGTTCAGCAGCGGGACCCACAGTTCGTAGGTCGAGGCGTCGAACGCGGTCGGTGAGTGCAGCAGGACACGGTCGTGCCCGCCGCCTTCGAAGCGGTGGTCGGCGACCAGCGTGACCACGTCCCGCTGTCGGACCGCCACCCCTCTCGGGACTCCGGTCGAGCCCGAGGTGTACATGACGTAGGCCAGGTTGTCCTGGCGTATCGCGACCTCCGGATCGGTGTCCGGGCCGGTCAGAAGGTGGTCATCACCCGAAACGACCTGTCCACTGTGGATCTCGTTGGCGACGGTCCGCCAGACGCGGTCGGCGAGCAGGAGCCTCGCGCCGGTCTCGCGCAGCAGCATCCGCATCCGTTCCGCGGGTGCGCGTACGTCCAACGGCACGTACGCGCCGCCCGCCTTGACGATCGCCAGCGCGGCCACGACGAGATCGACCGAGCGCTCCATGAGCAGGCCTACCGCGTGTTCCGGCCGGACGCCGAGCCGGACCAGCCGGTGTGCCAGCCGGTTCGCCCGCGCGTTCAACTCCGCACAGGTCAGCGACACCCCGTCGGCGACGATCGCCGTCGCATTCGGTGCCTGCCGGACCCGTTCGGCGAAGAGTCCGGCCACTGTCCCAGCAGGACACTCGCGGTACGTGTCGTTCCACTCCACCGTCACCAGGTCCCGCTCGGCGGCGGACATCAACGACAGCCGCGATATCGGCTGTCCCGGGTCGGTGGCGATGGCCTCGACCAGCCGCACCAGGTGCCCGGCCAGCCGCTCGATCGTCGCGGGGTCGAACAGGTCGGTGTTGTAGTCGATCGAGCCACCGAGAACGCCCCCGGACTCCTGGAACTCCACGGTGAGGTCGAAGTTGGTCGTCCTGCGGGTCAGGTCGACCCGGTCGACGCCGAGGTCGGCGAACCGCGGTGACGCGCCCTGCGTGCCGTGCAGCAGCACCATGACGTCGAACAGGGGGTTGTGGCTGGGGTCGCGGTCGGTGTGCAGCGCCTCGACCAGCTTCTCGAAGGGAGCCTCGTCGTGCGCGAACGCGTCGAGCACGGTGTCCCTGACCGCGTCGAGGAAGTCGGAGAACCGCGTCGACTGCTCCACAGTGGACCGCAGGACGATGGTGTTGACGAAGAAGCCGACCATCCGCTCCAGCTCCGGCCGGTCCCGTCCGGAGACCACCGTGCCGAGCGCGATGTCGCGTTGGCCCGTGTACTTCGCGAACAGGACCTGGCAGGCGGCCACCAGGACGGTGAACAGCGTCGTGTTGTACGCGCGAGCGAGCGACGCCAGGCGCGTGAGGGCGTCCGCGCCGACGGTGAACTCGTGCACCGCGCCGGCGGAGGTGCGCACGGCCGGTCGTGGCCGGTCGGTCGGCAACGCCAGCGGGACGATGTCGGCGAGTTGCGTGGTCCAGTAGTCGAGGTGCTGGTCCATGACGGTTCCGGCGAGCCTGGCCCGCTGCCACACCGCGAAGTCGGCGTACTGCGGAGAGGCCGCCGGCAGGTCGGCCGGCTCACCGTGGGCGATCGCCCCGTACCGGGTGCTCAGCTCATCGACGACGACACCCATCGACACACCGTCGGTGACGATGTGGTGCGCCGTGACCAGCAGGACGTGTTCCTCGGTCGCGACGCGAACGAGCAGCGCCCGCCAGAGCGGCCGGCGCCGAAGGTCGAACGTACGGGAGTACTCCTCGTACAACAGCCGGTCCAGCTCGTCGCTTCCCAGTTCGGTGACCGTCAACGGGAAGTCGACCTCGGGGTGGACGATCTGGACGGCATGGCCGTCGACGTCCTCGAACGTGGTCCGCAGGGACTCGTGGCGTGCCGCCAGAGCCGTCAGCGCGGCCGCGAGTGTGTCGACGTCCAACGCTCCGGTCAGCCGAAGCCCCACCGCGCTGTTGTACTCGGAGTCCTCCGGCCGCAGCTCGTTGAGGAACCACAGCCGCTGCTGGGCGAAGGAGAGTGGCAACGAACCGCCGCGGTCCGCGTGCGGGATGACATCCGGCTGCCCGGTACGTCCGGCAAGCCGACGCCGCAACAACTCCCGCACCTCGGGAGACAACGCGTCGATGCGGCTCTGCCTCGTCATGAAGACTCCGTTCCGACAAGCTCTTCGAGTTCGCGCAGGACCCGTTCCTCGACCAGCTCGGCCAGTGCCGAGACCGTTGCCGCGACCAGGACGTCACGAGGAGTCAGTGGGATTTCGAACGCGACCTTGGTCCTGGCCGCGATGCCGAGACTGCGGATCGAGTCGCCGCCGAGGGCGAAGAAGTTGTCCTCGGCACCCACCTGGTCGACGCCAAGCACTTCCGCCCAGATCTCGGCCACAGCCCGTTCCGTGTCGTTGCGTGGCTCGGTATAGCCAACCGCGGACATCGCCCCGGATGGCTCGGGTAGTGCCCGTCGGTCCAGTTTTCCGTTGGGACTCAACGGCAACCGGTCCAGCACCATGAACGTCGACGGAACCATGTACTCGGGCAGGCGTTCGCCGGACATCGTCCGAAGTGTCTCGACCAGACTCTCGTCGGCGCTCGAGGTGGCGACATACGCCACCAACCGTTTGACACCAGGCGTTTCCTCGTGCGCGACGACCACGGTGTCATCGACCTCGGCGTGGGATCGAAGCACGGACTCGATCTCGCCGGGTTCGATCCGGAACCCGCGGATCTTCACCTGCTGGTCGACCCGCCCGGCGAACTCCAGCGCACCGTGTGCGGTCCACCGCACCAGGTCCCCGGTTCGGTACATCCGGGAGCCCGGCGGGCCGAACGGACACGCCATGAACCGCTCCGCCGTCAACCCCGCGCGCCCCAGGTATCCGCGAGCCAACCCCGCACCCGAGACGAACAGCTCGCCCGCGACGCCGACCGGAACCGGACGCAGCCCGCCGTCCAGTACGAACAGCCGGGTGTTCCAGATCGGCCCGCCGATCGAGGGCACCTCCCCCGCCGACAGCGGAGCACTCCACGTGGACACCACCGTGCACTCGGTCGGACCGTAGGAGTTGATCAACCGCCGTCCGGGCGCCCATCGGGACACCAGCTCCGCCGAACAGACGTCTCCGCCCACCGTCAGCATCCGCAGCCCCGGCAGTGTCACGCCCTCGGGCACGGTGGCCAACGCCACCGGCGGGACCAACGCGTGCGTCACGCTCTGGGAAACCACGATCTCCACCAAGGCGTCGCCCAGCAACGGCCCCGCCGGCGGGATCACCAGAGCCGCCCCCAACGGCAACGACATGCACAGCTCCAACACCGACGCGTCGAAGCTCGGCGACGAGAACTGCAACACCCGGTCTCCCGGACCCACCTGGTAGTGGTCGGCCTCGGCAGCGACGAAGCTCGCCAGCCCCGCATGGGACACCACGACCCCCTTCGGGCGCCCCGTCGACCCCGAGGTGTAGATGACGTAGGCGGGGTTGGTCACCGCCAACGGAGTCACCCGGTCCTCGTCGGTGGGACTGTCGTCCCGACCGTCGGCTGTGGACATCTCGTCGACGAGCACCACGTCGGCGGCGTGCGTGTCGGGTAGCGTCCCGGCGAGGTCCGCGGTGGTCACCACCGCCACCGGCCGCGAGTCGGCCAGCATGAACGCGATCCGCTCGGGCGGATAGGTCGGATCGACAGGGAGATAGGCACCGCCTGCCTTCGCCACGGCCAACTGCGCCACCACGATCTCCACCGACCGTCCCAGCACCAGCGCGACGATCCCCTCCGGCCCCACACCACGTCCGATCAGCACGTGCGCCAACCGGTTCGCCCGCACGTCCAGCTCCGCGAAACGGATCGACCCGCCGTCGAAGATCAACGCTGAGGCCCTGGGCGACCGGGCCACCTGCTGCTCGAACAGTTCCGGCAACGTCAGCTCGGCCACCTCGCGACCGGAGTCGTTCCACGCCCCCAGAAGCTGGTCCCGCTCGGCCGTGGCGAGAATGTCGACGGAACCCAGTGAAACCATCGGGTTCTCGGCGACCAGCTCGAGCACGCGGGTGAAGTGGCCGGCGATCCGTTCGATGCTCGCGGTGTCGAACAGAGCGGACTCGTAGCCGAACTCGATCGACAACCGTTCACCGGGAGACACCACCAGGCTCAACGGATAGTTCGTCGTCTCCACGGCCGACAGCGCACGCAGTCCCAACCCGTGTGTGGCGGCTGCCTGGTCGTTGATCGGATAGTTCTCGAACACGACGATGCTGTCGAACAGGCTCGTCCCGCCCGGCAGGGCACTCCACCCCTGCAGCTCCCCCAGTGAGACGAAGTCGAAGAGTCGCGACTCGGCCTCACCGGCCTGCACCTCCCGCAACCAGTCGATCAGGCGACTCTCGTCGTCGACCGATACCCGTACGGGCAGTGTGTTGATGAAGATGCCGATGATGTCGTCCGCACCGGGAAGGGTGGCGGGACGGCCGGACACGGTCGCGCCGAAGCACACGTCACGTTGGCCGCTGTACCTGGACAGCAGCAGCGCCCAGGCCCCCTGGACGACCGTGTTGACGGTCAACCCGTTCGACTGGGCCACGTCACGCAGCCGACCGGTGCGCTCGGCGTCCAGTTCGAACGACAGCCACGCCGACGAGCGGGTGGCGTACTGCCGAACCGGTGACCGGTCGTACGGCAGGGTCGCCGGCGAGTCATAGCCCGCGAGTGTCTTGCGCCAGTACGTCTCCGCCGCGCTGTGGTCCTGTTCGGACATCCAGTGGAGATAGTCCCGGAACTGGCGGCGAACGGGCGCCGCCGGCCGCTGTTCGTCGGACAGCGCGGCATGGGCGGCGAACAGGTCGGACAGGATCTGGAAGACACTCCAGCCGTCGAGCAGCACGTGGTGGAAGGTCCACAGCACCTGGACCTCGCTGGCGGACAGCCGTGCCACCGCGAGCCGCGTCAGTGGGACCGCGTCCAGTTCCAGTCCCTCGGCCCGATCGGCCTCCAGCAGCTCCGCGAGCTTTCGCTGCCGGTCCTCCTCGGAAGATCCGTGCCAGTCGAGGAAGGTCACCGGCACCTCGACCTCGCCGTGGACCAGTTGCAACGGCTCGTCAACGCCTTCCCAGACAATCCCGCTGCGCAGGATCGGGGTGGCGTCGGCGACATGCTGGAACGCACGGGCGAGCACGCTTGAGTCGGGTACGCCGTCCAGCACGAAGGTCGCCTGCTCGAAGTAGACGCCCTGGTCCTGCTGGGACACTCCGTGGAACACCATGCCGGCCTGCATCGGCGTCAGGGGATAGGCGTCCTCGACGGAACGCCCGTCACCCACCAGCGCGTCTACTGTGGACTGTTCGAGTTTCGCCAGCGGGAAGTCCGACGGGGTGCGGCCACCCGCGTCCGGCGCGGCGCAGTGCTCGATGATGTTCAGCAGTGCTGCCACCAGCTGCTCGGCCAGAACGTGGACCGTGGCCTCGGCATGGACGTTCTCCGAGTAGTACCACGTGAACTCCAGCCGCTTGTTCTCGACACTGCCCACGATGTCGAGCAGGTGGCCGCGAGCGGCGTCGTCGCTGATGTCGGATCCGAGGCCGCCCAGCATCTCGTGGAACAGGCCCTTGCCGAGGCTGGTCCAGTCGAACTGGCCGAGGTAGTTGAAACTGACCGCCGGCAGGGAGGTTCCCGCCGGGCCTTCGCCGTCGGCGAGGTAGCGCAGCGCGCCGTAGCCCACACCGCGCCGCGGTGTCGAGCGCAACCTCTCCTTGGTCACCTTCAGCAGCGAACCCCAGTCGTCCGAACCAACGTCCAACACGACCGGGAACATGGTCGTGAACCACCCCACGGTGCGGGACAGGTCCACGCCCGTCAGCACGTCCTCGCGGCCGTGCCCTTCGAGGTCAACCACGACCCGGTCGCGCCAGGTCCACCGTCCCAACACCTGACCCAACGCCGCCAACAACACATCGTTGATCTGCGTCCGGTACACGCCGGGAACGTCCTGCAGCAACGCCGCGGTCTCCTCGGCGCTCAGGCCCAACGACACCGACCGCGTCGAGGCAGCCGTGTTGGGACCGGCATAGTCCACCGGCAACCCGAGATCGCTCTGGCTCGTGACGTCTGCCCAGTACGTCAGTTCGTCGTCGAACCCGCCGCCCCGCGTGAACTCGGACAGCCGCAACGCCCAGTCCCGGAACGCGGTCGTCTTCTGCTCGAGCACGGCGGTGTCGCCGCGAGCCACCTGCTGGTAGGCCGTGTCAAGGTCCTCGAGCAGGATCCGCCACGACACGCCATCGACGACGAGGTGATGCACGGCCAGCAACAACACGGGCCGCCGACTACCACCGAAGTCGAACAGCACTGCCTTGAGCAATGGCCCCCAGGCGAGGTCGAAGCTCGTGTGCACCGCTGCCGCTACCGATGCGATCGCCGCATCCGACCTGCCACCATCCACACCGGACAGGCCATGCACCGTGAGCAGCTCGGCCTGCTCTGCCTGGGAATTGTGCTGTGTCCACTGGTCGTCGACCTCGTAGAACCGCATCCGCAGTGCGTCATGGTGGGCGACCACCGCGGCCAGCGCACCGCGCAAGGCATCCCTGCTCAGTCCGCCGCGCAGCTCGACCAGCACCGACTGGTCGAAGTGATCGGGGTGATCGGGATTGGTCTCGAAGTACCAGTGTTGGATCGGGGTCAGCGGCACGTGGCCGGTCACCAAGCCCTGGTCGATCGTCTCGGTGACGACCTCGCTGACGCTGGCCGCCAGCACCGCGATGGTGAGGTAGCGGAACAGGTCTCGCGGTGTCATGCCGAAGCCGGCCTTGCGCGCTCGGGAGACGACCTGGATGCTCAGGATCGAGTCGCCGCCCAGCTCGAAGAAGTCGTCCTCGACGCTGACCCGGTCCAACCCGAGAACCTCGGCCCAGATCCTCGCCAGCTCCGCCTCGGCGTCGTTGCGCGGCGCCACGTGCCTTTCCGGCGTGCCTTGGAAGTCCGGCGCGGGTAGCGCGTCTCGGTCGAGCTTTCCGTTGCGGGTCAACGGCAGTTCGTCCAGGACCACGAAAGCCGAGGGGATCATGTAGTCGGGCAGCAGCACGCCCGCCTCCCGCCGCAGCTCCTCGGTGTCGATACCGTCCTCTGTGGCGGGTACGAGGTAGGCCACGAGCCGCTTGACGCCGGATCGGCCCTGGCGTACGACGACCACGGCTTTGCCGATGGCATCGTGTCCGACCAGCGCGGCCTGGATCTCGCCCAGCTCGACCCGGAAACCCCTGATCTTGACCTGGTCGTCGACCCGGCCGACGAACTCCACGTTCCCGTCAACCGTCCACCGCGCCACGTCACCGGTTCGGTACATCCGACCCCCGGCCGGGCCGAACGGGTCGGCGACGAAGGACTCGGCGGTCAGCCCGGGACGATCCAGGTATCCCCGAGTGACGCCGGTGCCGGCGATGAACAACTCCCCCGGGGCGCCGATGGGCACCGGCCCGAAGCCACCGTCCAGCACGTACACCCGGATGCCGTCCAGTGGGCGCCCGATGGGCACCAGGTCCGGCACCATGCTCGGCACGCGATAGGCGGTCGCGAACGTGGTCGTCTCGGTGGGGCCGTAGCCATCGACGACCACCAGCCCAGGACAGGCGTCGAGCACCCGGCGTACCGCGTCGGCGGGAACGACGTCCCCACCGGTCCACACCTCGCGCACGCCCGTGAAGCACGACGGATCATCATGTGCCATCACCGGGAACAGCCCCGCCGTCAGCCACACCGCCGTCACGCCGTGGCGGGAAACCGCCCCACGCAACACGTCGGCGTCCACATCGCCCTCGGGCGCCACGACGATCCGGCCACCGGCGAGCAGCGGAACCCAGACCTCGTACGTCGACGCGTCGAAGGCCGCCGCCGAGTGCAGCAACACCCGACTGTGCGCACCGCCCGCGAACCGGCGATCCCCGGCAAGGCCGACGACGTCGTGATGGGACACCGCCACGCCCTTCGGCACCCCGGAGGACCCCGACGTGAACATCACGTACGCCAGGGCGTCCGGATCGACCGTCACGGCGAGAGGCGCCGCCGGCTCGTCGTCGAGGTCGGTGGTGAGGATGACGGATCCGTTGTGTACCAACGACGCGGTCTCCTGCCACGCCTGGTCTGTGATGAGAATCGAGGCAGCGGCCTCGGTCAGGATCGCCCGCATTCGATCGACTGGCGCGCGTAGGTCCACCGGGACATACGCTCCACCGACCTTCAGTACCGCCAACTCGGCGACAACGACATCGACGGACCGCTCCATCAGCAGACCTACGCGCAGCTCCTGGGTAACCCCGAGCCGCGCCAGCCGGTGAGCCAGTCGGTTCGACAACGCGTCCAGCTCCGCGTAGGTCAGTGACCTGTCATCCGACACCACCGCAACCGCGTCCGGCGTACGAGTCACCTGGACGGCGAACACCTCCGGCACGTTCGCCGGCGCGGTCCCGTGGCCGGTGTCGTTCCACTCGACCAACACCCGGTGCCGCTCTGCCGGCGACACCGCGCCGAACTCGCGCACATCTCTGTCGGAGTCGGTGGCCATGCTCGACAACAGGGCTTCGAGGTTCGCCGCCATCCGGCCGACCGTGGTGACGTCGAACAACGTCGGGTCGTAGTCGAGCCGAACGGACAGTTCGCCATGAGGACTCACCACGACGGTGAGCGGGTAGTTGGTCGGTTCCTCGTCCTGCGACTTCACCAGACCGATTCCGTGCGTTGCCGCGTCCTGCGGGTTGAACGGGTAGTTCTCGAACACCACGATGCTGTCGAAGAGGTTCGTGCCGCACCACTTCTGGAGCTGGGCCAGTGACACGAAGTCGAAGCGCCGCGACTCCGCCTGGCCGGCCTGGAGGTCACGCAGCCACGGGATCAGCTTCTTCGCACCCCGCACGTCCAGTCGCGTCGGCACCGTGTTGATGAACATGCCCACCATGGGCTCGACGCCGGGCAGTTCGGCGGGCCGGCCCGAGACCGTCGTCCCGAACACGACCTCCCGCTGCCCGCTGTACGCCGACAGCAGCATGCCCCACGCCCCCTGAACCACCGTGCTCAACGTCAGACCGTTCCGCTGCGCCACGGCACGCAGGCGCGTGGACTCCTCGGTCGACAACGTCATGCGCACGGTCTTCGACGACCGGGTCTGGTGTTCCTCGCCGCGTGGGCGGTCGTAGGGCAACGGGGTGATGGCGCTGACATCGCCGAGAACGGCCCGCCAGTAGGCCTGTGCCTCGTCGAGGTCCCGTTCGGACAGCCACTCGATGTAGTCGCTGAACGGGCGCCTGGCCGGTAGTTCCGGCGGGCGGTCGGCGACGATCGCCGCGTACTGCTCGCACACCTCCGCGAACACCTGGGCGGCGCTCCACCCGTCGAGCAACACATGGTGGAAGGTCCATACCAACAGGACCTCGTCGGCGGAGGTCGTGATCACGGTCAGGCGCATCAGCGGTGACTCGGCGAGGTCCAGTCCCTGGTCACGGTCGTCAGCGAGCACGCGGGCCAGTTCGCGCTCCCGCCGCACCAGTGTCCACTGTGTCCAGTCGCGGTACCGAACCGGCAGTTCCACGTCTCGCCGGACGACCTGCAGGGGTTCGGCGAACCCCTCCCACAGCACGCTGCTGCGCAGGATCGGGGTGCGGTCGACGACCCGTTGCCAGGCGGCTCCCATGGCTCGCGGGTCGGCGACACCGGAGAGCTGAAGGCGCACCTGGTTGAAGTAGGCGCCCGAGCCGGTGTCCATCAGACTGTGGAACACCATGCCGGCCTGCATCGGGGTCAGGGGGTAGACGTCCTCGACAGAACGTCCGTCACCCGCCAACTGGTCCACAGCGGACTGATCGAGTCCGGCCAGCGGGAAGTCGGACGGGGTACGGCCACCTGCTCCCGGTGTCGCGCAGTACTCGATGATCTCGCGCAGTGCGTGGAGCAGGCCATGGGCCAACTGCCGAACGGTCGCCTCGTGGTGCCGGTTCTTCGAGTAGTACCAGGTGAACTCGAGTGTTCCGTGCTCTACTCTGCCCACCACGTCGAGCACGTGTGGTCGGGCTGCCTCCGGCCCCTCCGATCCGCCGACGCCGCCGCGAATCTCGTGGAACACGCTGTCGCCGCTGGTCGTCCAGTCGAACTGGCCGAGGTAGTTGAAGCTGATCTGCGGTGGTCCCCCGGCGACAGCGGTGCCCGCGAGATGACGGAGGGCACCGTAACCAAGGCCACGTCCGGGAACCGCGCGTAGCTGTTCCTTGACGGCCTTCAGCGCCGAACCCCAGTCACCCGATCCGGCGTTGAGCGCCACCGGGAACATGGTCGTGAACCACCCGACCGTGCGGGACAGGTCCACGTCGTCGAACAGCTCCTCACGACCGTGTCCCTCGAGGTCGACGAGCACCCGGTCACGGCCGGTCCACTCGGACAGCACCCGGGCCAACGCACTCAGCAGGACGTCGTTGACCTGCGTGCGATAAACGGCGGGAACGTCCTGCAGCAACGCCCTGGTCTCGTCGCCCTCGAGCCGCACCACGACCTCGCGCGTCGACCCGCTCGTGTTGTCGCCGTGGTCGTCGGTCGGTAGCGCGGGTTCGGCGTCCGCCGTCACCGTTGCCCAGTACGCCAGCTCGCCGGAGAACCCGCCACCGAGCGCGTGTTCGGTCAGGTGCGACGCCCAGTCCCGGAACGATGTCGTCTTCGGCCGTAGGGCAACCTTGCGGTAGGCGCTGTCGAGGTCCTCCAGCAGGATGCGCCAGGACACGCCGTCCACCACGAGATGGTGCACCGCGAGGAAGAGCAGGGGCCGTTCACCGGCGCCGGACTCGAACAACGCCGCCCGGAGCAACGGCCCCTGGCTCAGGTCGAAACTCCGGTGGATCTCAGCGATCGTCTCGTCCATAGTGGACGGATCGCGGACCTGGAGGACCTCCACCTGGTCTACCGGAGCGTTGTGCTGTGTCCACCGACCGCCGGCCACGTCGAACCGCATCCGCAGCGCGTCGTGGTGGGCGATCACCGCGGCCAGCGCATCACGCAGCGCGCCGTGCTCGACGATGTGCTCCAGCTCGGTGAGGACCGACTGGTTGAAGTGCTCGGGGTGCACGGTCTGGGTCTCGAAGAACCAGTGCTGGATCGGGGTCAACGGCACATTCCCGGTGACCGGACCCTGGTCGACGGCCTTCACCTCGGTGTTGACGCCGCTCACGGCCAGCGTCGCCACGGTCGGATGCCGGAACAGGTCCCTCGGCAGCACGTTCAGACCGGCCTGGCGCGCACGGGACGCCACCTGGATGCTGAGGATGGAGTCACCGCCCAGCTCGAAGAAGTCGTCCTCGACGCCCACTCGTTCCACCCGGAGGACCTCGGCGAAGATCCTCGCCAACTCGGTCTCCGCGGCATCGCGGGGCGCCACGTTCCCGGCGCTCGCCAGTGCGGCCCAGTCGACCTCGGGCAGTGCGCGGTGATCGAGCTTGCCGTTGACGTTCAGCGGCAACCGGTCCAGCAGTACGAACACCGAGGGCACCATGTAGTCGGGCAGCGTGGCGCTCAGGAACTCCCGCAACACGCGGGTCTCGAGTACCGACCCTGGCGAGGGCACGACGTAGGCGACCAGCCGCTTGCGGCCAGTCGGGTCGCCGGGCACGACCATGACGGTGTCGGCCACATCGGGGTGGCACAGCAGCGCGGCCTCGATCTCACCTGGTTCGATCCGGAACCCGCGGATCTTCACCTGATCGTCCGTCCGCCCGACGAACTCCAGTTCGCCGTCCGTGGTCCACTCGACCACGTCACCCGTGCGGTACATCCGTTCACCAGCAGCGGCGAACGGGCAGGCCATGAACCGGTCCGCCGTCAGGCCCGGCTGGTCCAGGTAGCCGCGGGCCAGCCCGGCGCCGGCGATGTACAGCTCTCCCGGCGCACCGATCGGCACTGGCCGCAACACGTCGTCGAGCACGTACACGCGCATGTTGTCCAGCGGTCGCCCGATCGGCACCATGTCGGGCACCGTGTCCGCGCCGACCATGCTGCGCTGCGTGGCGAACGTGGTCGTCTCCGTCGGCCCGTAGACATCGACCACGACCAGGCCCGGACAGGCGGCCGCCACCCGCCGAAGCGCGGTTGCCGGCACGACCTCGCCGCCGGTCCACACCTCGTGCGCGCCGTTCAGGCTCTCCGGTCCGTCCTGGGCCACCATCCGGAACAACCCGGAGGTGAGGAACATCCCGGTCACCCCGTGTTCGCGGATCATGCGCCGCAGCACGTCGGCGTCCACGTCGCCCGGCGGTGCGAGCACGACGCGGCCGCCGCCCAGCAACGGCACCCACAACTCGTAGGTCGAGGCGTCGAAGGCCAGCGGTGAGTGCAGCAGCACGCACTCGTGCCCGCCGGTGCGGAACCGGCGGTCCCGGGCGAAGGTGACCACGTCCCGTTGACGTGCCACCACGCCCTTCGGGGTCCCGGTCGACCCCGACGTGTACATGACGTACGCGGGGTTGTCCGGATCGATGACGACGTCGGGTTGGTCGACCGGTTCCTCGGACAGCGACCTGTCACCATCCACCACGATGCGGTGTCCACTGTGGATCTCATCCCCGGCGTGCTTCCACCGTGTGTCCACCAGCAGCACCGAAACGCCGGCCAGCATGGCACGCATCCGGTCGGCGGGGGCCCGCACGTCCACCGGAACGTACGCCCCGCCCGCCTTGGCCACGGCCAGCTCGGCGACCACGACGTCGATCGACCGCTCCATCAGCACACCGACGAGACCTTCCGCCCGCACGCCAAGGCCGATCAACCGATGCGCCAGCTGGTTCGCCCGCGAGTCCAGGTCGGCGTAGCTCAGTGAGCCCGTGTCCGAGGTCAGGGCGGTCGCCTGTGGGGTGCGCCGAACCTGCTCGGCGAACAGGCCCGAGATCGTGGCCGGCGGCAGTGCGCGGGTGGTGGCGTTCCATTCGACGACCACCCGATGCCGTTCGGCCGCCGTCAACACCGGGAGTTCCGACACCCGACGATCCACGTCGTCGGCGATACCACCCAGCACCAACACGAAATGCTGGACCAGGCGCTCGACCGTGGTCCGGTCGAACAACGCCGGGTCGTAGCCGACGTCGATCGACAGCCGCTGTCCCGGGCTCACCATCACGTTCAGCGGGTAGTTCGTGGTCTCCACAGCGGACAGGTCGCGCAGCCGCAACCCGTGTGAGGCGGCGGCCTCGTCGTCGATGGGGTAGTTCTCCACCACCACGATGCTGTCGAACAGGTTGGCGCGGCCGCCCTTCTGCAGCCGAGCCAGCGAGACGAAGCCGAACCGCTGAGCCTCGGCGAGCCCGGACTGCACGTCTCCCAACCATTCCGGCAGACGCTGGCCCGGGTGAACGTGCACTCTCGTCGGGATGGTGTTGATGAACATGCCGACCATCGAGTCCACGTCGACCAGCTCGGCGGGGCGACCGGAGACCGTCGTCCCGAACACGACGTCTCGTTGGCCGCTGTAGGCCGACAACACCAGCGCCCACGCACCCCGGACGACCGAACTCAACGTCAGGCCGCCCCGCTGCGTCACCGCGCGCAACCGGTCGGTCGTGTCGGCGGGCAGAGTCGTCCCCACGGTTTCGGTGGACTCGGCATGGTGCGCATCCACGGGTTGGCGGTCGTACGGCAATGGTGTTGGTGAGTCGCGGTCCGCGACGATGTCTTGCCAGTACGCCTGTGCCGCGTCGTGGTCCTGTTCGGACAGCCACCGCAGGTAGTCGCGGAACGGCCGGCGGCCCACCGGCTCCGGCTGCTGTCCGTCGGCAAGCGCCGCGTGGGCGGCGAACACGTCCGAGAGGACACCGAAGATGCTCCACCCGTCCAGCAGCACGTGGTGGAAGGTCCAGATCACCTGGACCTCGGTGGCGGACAACCGAGCCAATGCGAGCCGCATCAACGGAGCCGCGCTCAGGTCCAGTCCCTCGGCGCGATCGGCGGCCAGGAAACGGGCGAGTTCCTGCTCGCGATCAGTCTGGGAGAATGCAGTCCAGTCGAGGAAGGTCACCGGAAGGTCGACGTCGCGCCTGACCACCTGTAGGGGTTCGTCCACGCCGTCCCACACGACGTTGCTGCGACAGACCGGATTCTGGTCGACCATGCGTTGGAACGACCGCGCCAGGGTCCTCGGCTCGGAGACCCCGTCGAGCACGAACGTCAGCTGCTGGAAGTAGACGCTCTGGTCGTGCTGGGCGACGCCGTGGAACACCATTCCGCGTTGCGCCGGCGTGAGCGGGTAGACGTCCTCGATCGCACGACCGTCGCCGACCAATAGATCCACAGTGGACTGATCGAGGCGGGCCAGGGGGAAGTCCGACGAGGTGCGTCCGCCCACTCCGGGCAGAGCACAGTGCGCGATGATCTCTCGCAGCGCCGCGACCAAATCCTCGGCCATCGCACGAATCAGGCCCTCGTCATGCACGTTCTCCGAGTAGAACCAGGTGAACTCCAAGGACCGCTTCTCTACCTTGCCGACGATGTCGAGCAGGTGGGTACGAGTCGCTGCGGGGTCCTCGTCCAACGCGAGTCCACTGTGGATTCCACGGTAGATGCCACCATCAGTTACCCAGTCGGCCTGACCGAGGTAGTTGAACCGCACAGGCGACGCGGGAAGGCACGGCAGCCAGTCGGCGAGGTAACGCAGGGCGCCATATCCCAGGCCACGGCGCGGTATCGAACGCAACCCTTCCTTGGCAGCCTTCACCGCCGTGCCCCAGTCGCCGGCCGACGCGTCGAGTGACACCGGGAACATGCTGGTGAACCACCCCACGGTGCGGGACAGATCGACATCCGCCAGCACGTCCTCGCGACCGTGCCCCTCGACATCCACGACGACCCGGTCACGGCCGGTCCACCGACCGAGAACCCGACCCAACGCCGCCAGCAGCACGTCGTTGATCTGCGTCTGGTACACCTCGGGAACGTCCTGCACCAACGCCGTGGTCTCGTCGGCGCTCAACCCCAACGACACCGTCCGGGTCGAGGCGACGACGTCCGGCTCGGCACCGTCCGTCGGCACGAAGGTGTCCCAGTGTGCCTGCTCGTCGTCGAACCCGCCGCCGAGCGTGTGCTCGGTGAGTTTGCGCGACCACTCCTGGAACGAGGTGGTCTTCGGTGGTAGAGCGACGTTCCGGTAGGCGGTGTCGATGTCCTCCAGGAGGATCCGCCACGACACGCCGTCCACCACGAGGTGATGCACGGTCAACAACAACACGGGCCGCTCGCCACCGCCGAACAGCACCGCCTTGAGCAACGGCCCTTTGCCGAGGTCGAAGATCGCGGGTCCGGCGCCGGTCACCTCGGCGTGCTCCCGCACCTCGAGAACGTCCACTTCTTCGGCGACCGCGTTGTGCTGCGACCACTGACCGTCCACGAGGTCGAACCGCATCCGCAGCGCGTCGTGGTGGGCGATCACGGTGTTCAGGGCGCGCCGAAGCGTGTCGTGGTCGACATTGTCGGCCAGCTCCACGGCGAGTGAGTGGTCGAAGTGCTCCGGTCGGGTCGTCCGGGTCTCGAACAGCCAGTGCTGGATCGGTGTCAACGGGACGGGGCCGGCGACCGGCCCCTGGTCGACCTCGGCGGCCGGTGCCTCCGTCACGTGCGGTGCGAGGGAGGCGATGGTCTGGTGGAGGAACAGGTCCCTCGACAGCAGCGTCAGACCCGCTCGGCGCGCCTGGGACACGACCTGGATGCTCAGGATCGAGTCGCCGCCGAGCCCGAAGAAGTTGTCCTGGACGCCAACCCGCTCCAGGCCGAGCACGTCTGCCCAGACCTGGGCGAGCGCACGCTCCACCTCGGTCCTGGGTTCCGTGTAGCCGGTCCGGCCCGCGCCGAAGTCCGGCGCCGGTAGCGCGGCGCGGTCCAACTTCCCGCTCGTGTTGAGCGGGAGTTCGTCGAGGGCGACGAACGCCGACGGGACCATGTAGTCCGGCAGCGTCCGGCCGAGGAACCCGCGCAGGTCGGCGACGTCCAGGGCCGGCGCGACGACGTAGGCGACCAGGCGTTTGTGTCCGGACTCCTCCTGCCGCACCGTCACGACCGCGTCCGCGACGTCACCGTGGCCGAGCAGCGCGGCCTCGATCTCACCCAGCTCGATCCGGAAGCCGCGGATCTTCACCTGGTGGTCCAGGCGTCCGAGGTACTCCAGCTCGCCCGCGACGTTCCAGCGCACCACGTCTCCGGTGCGGTACATCCGCGCCCCCGGCGCACCGAACGGGTCGGCGATGAAGCGGTCCGCGGTCAGGCCCGGCCGGTCCAGGTAACCGCGGGCCAGGCCCCGACCACCCAGGTGAAGCTCGCCGGAGACGCCGACCGGGGTGGGTCGCAGCGACGCGTCGAGCACGTAGGCGGTGGTGTTGGCGATGGGGCACCCGATGGGTGGAGGCTGGCGCTGGTCGCCGCCGTCGGAGTACCAAGCGGCCGCGTACACCGTCGCCTCGGTCGGACCGTAGATGTTGGCGACCCTGCTGCCGGGCAGGGCGGAGTGGATGTCCCGAACCAGCTTCGCTGGCACCGCCTCGCCGGCGAGAACCACGGTGTCCGCGGTCACCGGCAACGCGCCGTGCGCGAGCAGCTGGGTGAAGGCCGAAGGAACTCCGCTGATCAGGCTGACGCGACCGGCCACCTCGCCGAGCGCCAACAGGTCACGCACGATGTGGACGGTTCCACCGACGAACAAGGGGCAGAAGATCTCGAACACCGACACGTCGAAGGTGAGCGAGGTCGACGCCACGACCCGCGACAGGCCGGCCTGACCGAACTCGGCCGTCGCCCAGGCCGCGAGGTCGACCACACTCTGGTGCTCGACGGCGACGCCTTTGGGGCGGCCGGTCGAGCCCGACGTGTAGATCACGTAAGCCGCGTTGGCCGGCGAGAGCGGACGCACCCGGTCGCTGTCCGTCGGATCACCGGTCGGACTCCCCGCGAGTGCGTCGATGACCGTCGGCTCATCGAGGACCAGCTGAGCCACGTCCGTCCGGTCGCTGGCGTCGGTCGTCGTCAGCACCAGCACGGGCCGCGCATCGTCGATGATCAGAGCGAGCCGCTCCGCCGGGTAGGCGAGGTCGATCGGCAGGTAGGCGGCGCCGGCCTTCAGCACCGCCATGGCCGCGACGACGAGATCGGCCGATCGGGGCAGCGTCAACGCCACACATGCCTCAGGACCGACACCCTGGCTGATCAGCAGGTGCGCGAGCCGGTTGGCGCGTTCGTCGACCTCCGCGTAGGTGAGCTGGACGTCGTCGCAGACCACGGCGATGCCCTCCGGCGTCCGCTCCACCTGCGCCTCGAACAGGGCCGGCAACGTCACCACGGGCGCGTACCGTGTGGTGTCGTTCCACTCCACCACCACCCGATGCAGCTCGGCGTCGCTCAGCAGCGGGAGCTGGGCGAGGGGCCGTTCCGGCTCGGCGACGATGCCCTTCAGCAGCACCAGGAGGTGGCCGGTCATCCGCTCCACGGTCGCGGCGTCGAACAGGTCGGTGTTGTACTCGATCGCCACGTCCATCGAGTCGCCACGGGGCCAGAACTCGACGACGAGGTCGAACCTGGCCGACGGGCGCGGCAGGTCGTGCTCGGTGATCCGCAATCCGCCTGCCTCGTGCGGTCGGACCATCGCGGTCTGCAGCACGACCAGGGCCTGGACGAGCGGCGTCCGGCTGGGGTCGCGTTCGGGTCGCAGCTCCTCGACCACGCTGTCGAAGGGCACCTCTCCGTGGGCGAACGCCGCCAGCACGGTTTCGCGGACCGCACCGAGGAACTCGGTGAACGGCTGGGTTGGCTCGACCTGGGAACGCAGGACAAGGGTGTTGACGAAGAACCCGACGACGTTCTCCAGCTCGGCTCTGCCACGACCGGCGACGGCGGTGCCCACCGGGATGTCCTGCTGGTTGCTGTAGCGGGAGAACAGCACCTGCACGGCCGCGGTCAGGGCCATGAAGGCGGTGGCACCGTGCTCATGACTCATCGCCGTCAGCTGCCCGAGCAGTCCGGGCGGCAGGGACGCACGGTGGATGGCGCCGGAGCTGGTCCGCAGCAGCGGGCGGGGCCGGTCGGTCGGGAGTTCGAGCGCCTGGATGCCGGCCAGCTTCTGCCGCCAGTAGTCCAGGTCACGGGCCGTGGTCGAAGTGGACAGCGCAGATCGTTGCCACGCCGCGAAGTCCGCGTACTGGATCGGCAGGTCGGCCAGTGCGGCCGTGCCGCCTCGGGTTTGCGCGGCATACAGCCGGCCGAACTCCGCCACGAGCACGCCGACCGACCAGCCGTCGGTCACGATGTGGTGCTGGCTGAGCATCAGCACGTGGTCGGCGGCCGCGAGCCGCACCAGCACCGCTCGGGTCAGCGGGCCGCGCCCGAGGTCGAACGGCAGGGTCAGCTCGCCGGACAGTTCCTCCCGCAGCACACTGTCCCGCAGCCTGTCGTCCACATTAGACAGATCGACGGTCCGCAGTGGCAGCTCGGCTTCCGCCGCCACGACCTGGACTCCGCGACCGTCCACTGTCTGGAACGTGGTACGCAGCGACTCGTGGCGGGCACTCAGCGCGGTCAGCGCGGCGCGCAACGCGGCGATGTCCAACCGGCCCGACAGGCGGAGTCCGACACCCGTGTTGTATTCCGTTCCCCCACCGGTCAGGTGGTCGAGGAACCACAGCCGCTGCTGTGCGGAGGAAAGGGGTAGGGCACGGTCTCGCCGGACGGGGACGATGTCCGTCGAGTGCTCGGCGGCGGGCAGCAACTCGGCGAGCTCCGCCACGGTGCTGGCGTCGAACACCGCACGCGCGGACAGTTCGACCCCGAAGGTCGTACGCACGCGTGCCAGCACCTGGGCGCTCAGGATCGAGTCGCCGCCGAGGCCGACGAAGCTGTCGTCGACCCCGACCCGCTGCAGACCAAGCACATCAGCCCAGATCCCGGCCAGAACCTGTTCGGTGTCGGATCTTGGTTCCACCTGTGCCGTGCCCGACACGATCGCGGGCGGTTCGGGTAATGCACGTCGATCCAGCTTCCCGTTGGGACTCAACGGCAACCGGTCCAACACCACGAACACGGAAGGAACCATGTGCTGAGGCAGGACCTCGTCAGCCAGTGCCCGGAGATCCCCCGCCAGGCCCTCACCGCCGGCCGGCGCCACCACATAGGCCACCAGTCGTTTGACGCCGGGCTGGTCCTCACGCGCGACGACGACGGCGTCGACGACCAGCGCATGCCGGCGCAGCGCCGTCTCGATCTCACCGGGCTCGATCCGGAACCCGCGGACCTTCACCTGGTGATCTATCCGCCCGAGAAACTCCAACTCCCCCAACGAGTTCCAGCGCACCCGATCCCCGGTCCGATACATCCGGGACCCGGCCGGCCCGAACGGACAGGCCACGAAACGTTCCGCCGTCAGACCCGGTCGACCCAGATAACCTCTGGCCAGTCCCAGGCCCGACACGTACAACTCACCCGCGACACCAACCGGAACCGGACGCAACCTTTCGTCCACGACGTAAACCCTGGTGTTCCAGATCGGCCCGCCGATCGTGGGCTCATCCCCCGGCGACAACGGCTCACTCCACGTCGACACCACCGTGGACTCGGTCGGACCATACGAGTTGACCAACCGCCGGCCCGGCGCCCACCGCGCCACCAACTCCGCCGAACACGCGTCCCCACCGACTGTCAGCATCCGCAAACCCGGTAACTCCGAGCCCTCCGGCACGGTCGCGAGCGCCACCGGGGGCACCAGCGCGTGCGTCACGCCATGGGACGCCACGACATCGGCGAGGTACTCGCCCAGCAACGGCCCGGGCGGTGGGACCACCAACGCCGCTCCCACCGGCAACGACATGCACAGCTCCAACACCGACGCGTCGAAACTCGGCGACGAGAACTGCAACACCCGATCTCCCGGACCCACCCGGTAGTGGTCAGCCTCCGCGGCGGAGAAGCTCGCCAGCCCCTGATGCGGGACCACCACGCCCTTGGGTCGTCCGGTCGAACCGGAGGTGTAGATCACGTACGCGGCATTGGCCAACGTCAAGGGAGTCAACCGATCCGCTTCGGTCGGTCGACGATCCACACCGACAGCGGCCGACAGGTCATCGAGCAGGACACTGTCGACATCGGGCACCACACCGGCGAACTCCGCCGTCGTGATCGCCAACACCGGACGTGAGTCCGCCAGCATGAACGTGATCCGCTCCGCCGGATAGGCGGGATCCACCGGCAGGTAGGCGCCGCCGGCCTTCGTCACAGCCAACTGCGCCGTCACGATGTCCACCGACCGCGGCAGGACCAACGCGACGATCCCCTCCGGCCCGACACCACGCCCGATCAGCACATGCGCCAACCGGTTCGCCCGCGCGTCCAACTCCGCGAAACTCAACGACCCGCCGTCGAACACCACGGCCGGAGCCTCCGGCGTCCGTGCCACCTGCGCTTCGAACAACTCCGGCAAGTTCAGCGCGGGCACGTCCCGAGCAGTGTCGTTCCACGCCAACACAATCTGATCACACTCGTCCATGGTCAGGATGTCGATGCCGCCCAACGGGACAGTCGGGTTGCCGGCGACGAGCTCGAGCACTCGGGCCAGGTGCCCGGCGAACCTTTCCGCCGCGAGGGGATCGAGATCGGCGAGACGCAGTCCCGCGAACGCGGGAGAACCAGCGATCCGACGCGAGACGACCACCACGGCCGGCGGTGAGTCGTGCGGATCTGTTTCGTGCGCCGAGCCGCTTATCTGAGCCAGGAAAGCGGCGAACTCGCGCGTGTCGTCCACTATGGACCGTACCGTCGCGATCGCGTCAGCGGCGGTGTCGGGCCCACCGTCGTCGTCGAACAGCACACCGACTCCGACGTCGCGCTGCCCCGTCCAACGGGACCGCACGATCGCCGTGGCGGCGATGACTATGTCGATCACGTTGGCGTCCAGAAGTTCCGCAAGGCCCGCGGGAACAGGCAGTCCGTACGTCCGTGCCGTCACCGTCTCGTGCGGCAGCGTGTGATGGGCCATGGCAGATCTCGAACCTTCCGGGCGTGGTCGAGCGACCAGTGCCCTTCGGGCAGCACCGGCAACGTGGCGTCAAGATGCGTGAGTAGAACTCTTCCTACGGCTGGCGACGCGACCGCCGGTCTGGATCCCGCTCACCCGTCCTCCCGACGGATCCCTGAGGAAACGCCCGCCGAGGATCCGACGTCCGGAAGCAGGCTGCTGGACCGAGAAAAGCCAGTCCTCGTGCAGGATCAACTCCGGGTAGGTCTCGCCGTCGATCCTGAGGATGATCTTGTCGTCATCCCCCGCGTCTACCGCGTACTCTATGTCGCCATTCGCGTATCTGCCCAACACGTCGCCGGAGGCCGGCATCCGCTGCTTCAGTTCGGGAGCGACGTAGTCACCCACCGGGATATCCAGCGCACGCAACTCATCGACCAGGTCCTCCCACAAGGCCGCACCGGTGTTCGCGTTCGTGGTGAGCGCGACCACCCGGTCGTTCGTCGGATCGATACGGAGATGGCATGACGTGCCGTCGGCGTTGCCGTCGTGACCGAACCAGTCTGTGTCGGGCCCCCGGAACACCGCCAAACCAAGCCCCCAACCATCGGCGAGACCGAACGGTTCAGCGACGGAGATGACTCGCCGCATCTCTCGGAACACGTCAGGATCGAGCGGCGCGGAAACCGAAGGATCCGTGCAGCCGGTCACGTGCGCATGCCCGAACGCGACGAGATCCTTGGCGCTCAACGCAAGCGCGCCGCATGGAGCATCAGTCACCCGAATCGTCTGCGCGACCGCGAGAGCCTTGCCGGTCGATTCGCTCACGGCATGTCCGGAAACGAAGGAGTCGAGCGGAAACCGTGAGTCCGGCCGCACGACGAACGCCGGCACGATACTCAGCGGCTTGAGCAGGAGCGCATCGATCGCGTCCCACCAGCTCATCCCGGTGATCTCCTCGACGATCCGTCCGACGAGCACGAATCCCACGTTGGAATAGGAGAACCCGGAGCCGGGAGGGTGGACGAGGCTCTGCTCACGGCAGTCGAGCAGATACCTGCGTCGCGACGCGGCCTCCTGGAGACCCTCACCGAAGCTCGACGGCAACCCACTGGTATGGCTCATGATCTGGCGTACGGTCAGTTTGCCGCCGAGACTGTCCGCATTGGTTCCGAGCTCGGCGAGGTGGGTACCGATCCGATCGTCCACATCGAGGTCGTCGTCGGCTACCAGAAGCATCGCCAAGGAGGCGGTGAACGCCTTCGTGATCGACCCAACCGGGAACTTGGCGTCAGCGCTGACCTCACCGGCTGTCATGGCCACTGTCCGGCCGTCCACATGGATGGCGAGTTGGGCGGATGGAACGCAATGCCGTCGCGCCAGGCCGACGAACACTTTTCCTAGCTGCCCGGTTTCGATGGCAGGCACGAATGTGAACCTTTCCCCGCATTGACCAGCCCGCGCGCAAACGGTCGTTGGCGCGCAACACGGGACTAACCGACGGGGGTGCGTCGCATGGCGCGCCTTCCCTTCCCGAAGAACAGAGAGGACACCCGGAGCGCAAAAGACCCCAGACTCGTCGGCTGCGCCACCGAGGTCCGGGGTAACGACACGAACCTACTACCCCGCGGCACCGATGGCTACCGCCAAATACGACGGCCCACGCCTCGTTCACCGTCCAGCGACTCGACGAGTCGTACACGTTTGGCGCGACGGTCAACGGGTATCCGGAAAGGCTGCCCCAGACCTCGGCGGAGGCCCCGTCACGGCCGGTAACACGAAGTGACCGAAAACTGTGGAGGCAGACATGCTCATACTCGTAGTCGTACTACTGGCCGCGTGGCTCATCGTCTCGATAGTCGGGTTCGCCATGGAGGGACTGATCTGGCTGGGAATCGTCGGCATCGTTCTGTTCGTCGGAACCGCCGTGATCGGCGCCGTCCGCCGCAAATCCCTCAGACGACCGTCCTCCACACTCTGATCCGCGCGCCCAAGCGAACACGAACCGGCTTCTTGTCACGGGGCGCTGTCGGCCACGACCGCCGCGCGGTGCCCGAGCCGAACTCGCACCGAGCGTTCCACCAGGATGGGAACGAACGCATGTATCCGGGCGTCGGTGAACCGGCGTCGCTCCTCGGCTATCACGTGGCGCACGGCAGCCGCACGGCCGGCGCCGTACTCGTCGACCAACCGTGCTTCGATCTGGGCGTACTGGTCGCGTCGGGCGGCATTCGGGGCAGGTACGTCGTCCATGATCATCACCTTCCCTGCGGGCGTCATGCGGATCGACCGATCGAGACGTCGAGCGGGCGAGTTCCGGTTCTGTCGCCGGTGCGGCATCGAGGTGTGGGGCCTGGTCGCAGACGCGGACCCTGGTCCGTCGTCACCTACTGACCCTACGCGTCGAGCACACCGCCCGAGTTGGTGGCCAGATGCACCAGCATCGGGTGCCCAGCGCCCCTACCATGGCCGCCAAGTCCGCCGGCTGGGCCCCAACGAGGAATCGGGCGCCAGCCAACTGGAACGGCTCGAGACCACCGACCTCGACGACGACATCGAGTGGCTGGTCCGTGTGGGACGCGCGTACTCGGCCACGCGGCCGACGCCCGGAAGGAAAGTCCTCCTACCTGCCGGCTCCAGTTGATGTGCCCGGCGGCACGTACGATCATGTTATGGATCTGGAGATCCGTCATCTCCGGGTGCTGACCGCGGTGGCGGAGGCGGGCAGCATCAGCAAGGCCGCGGCGGCGCTCGGCTACACCCAGCCGGCGATCACCGCGCAGCTGCAGCGAATCGAGCGCGCGCTCGGCAACCCGCTGTTCGCCCGCGACGGCAGCGGCGCCCGGCCGACCGCACTCGGCACGATCGTCCTCACCCACGCGCAGAACATACTGGCCATGCACGACGACCTGATGCGGGACGTGCGCCGCCGCGACCCCGACGAAGCACTCGTGGAGGTCCGTCTTGGGTCGACCCCGAGCCCGCTCACCGCCGCGATGGTCACCGCCGCGCGCGAGTTGGTGTCCGAGGTTTCGTTGCACGTCAACGGGTCCGAAGAGGAGCTACTGGAACTGCTCGCCACCGGCAGGCTGGAGTTCGGACTGGGCATGGACTACCCCGGCTACGAACTCCCGATCCCGGTCGGACTGGACGAGGCCGTGCTCGCCGTCCAACCGGTGTTCGTGTTGCTGTCCAAGGACCATCCGTTGGCCGCGCGTGCGGAGGTGCCACTGGAAGCCCTCGCCGGGGAGCAGTGGTTTCCCGGCGAGGGCAAGGACGTCCGGATGCGCGCACAGTTCCACGACGCGTGCCGGCGCGCCGGGTTCAGCCCGCGCCGCGTGCAACGGATGAACGACAACATCAGCTTCCCGCTGATCGGACAGGGGCACGGGGTGTCGCTGTGCCACCCCCTCGCGGCGGCGCGGGACAACGTGGCCATCCGCCCACTGGCAGGCGACCCCATGTGGGTGCGGCAACGCCTGATCTGGCCAACACGCGGCCCACAGGCCGAGCACGCCCCGAAACTGCGGGACGCCCTGATCGACACACACCGTGCCGCCGTGGACTCCTCCCCCGCGTACCGGACCTGGCTACACGGCCGCCAGACATGACCAGCTCACGCGAGCAGGTGGGCGCCCGGGCCTCGTTCGGCGAGTTTGTCCTGTGGGTTGATCAGTGCGCACTCGGTGAACGACAGGCAGCCGCAGCCGACGCAGGCTGTGAAGCGGTCACGCATGCGTTCCAGCTTCGTGATGCGGTCGTTGATCGCCTCGGTCCAGCAGTGGGAGGCGCGGGCCCAGAACTCCTTGGTCGGCGGCGTGTCCTCGGGCAGGAAGCCGAGCACCTCGCGGATCAGCGCGAGCGGGATGCCGACGCTCTGCGACGCGCGGACGAACGCGACCCGCCGCAACGTGGTCCGGTGGTAACGGCGCTGGTTACCGGTGGTGCGACGGCTGTTGATCAACCCTTCGCGCTCGTAGAACCGCAGCGCGGAGGTCGGCACGCCGCTGCGTTCGGACAGCTGACCGATCGTCAGCTCGGAAGGGATCTCGGTCACCACGACACCAGCCTAGCTTGACTTGAACCTTTGTTTAAGTTTGAGGCTGGACACATGACGATCCTCGTTACTGGCGCTACCGGCAACATCGGCCGCCACGTGGTGGCCGGGCTGCGCGAGCGTGGCCACGCCCTACGCACGTTGTCCCGCTTCCCTGGCGGACCGGACTCGGTGACCGGAGACCTGACCGACCCCGCGACACTCCACAGTGCACTGTCGGGAACAGACACGGTGTTTCTGTTGTGGCCCTTCATGTCCGCGGATGGGGCTGCCGAGGTGGTCGACGTCGTCGCGCGACATGCCCGGCGCGTGGTGTACGTGTCGGCGCTCAGCGCCGAGAACGGCGGCGTGTGGAAGGAGGTGGAGGACCTGATCCGCCACAGTGGTCTCGAGTGGACGTTCCTGCGACCGGGCGGGTTCGCCACCAACACTTTCGAATGGGCGTCCGCGATCCGCGCCGGTCAGCCCGCGCGCATGCCCTACACACAGGCGTCCCGCTCGCTGATCCACGAGCGCGACATCGCCGACGTGGCCATCCTGGCGCTCACCGAGGACGGGCACACCGGCAGAACGTATCCGCTGACCGGGCCCTCGGCGATCACGCAGGCCGAACAGGTGCACATCATCGGCACCGCGGTGGGACGACCCGCGACCGTCGAGGAGATGTCCCGCGAGGAAGCCAGGGCCGCGATGGCCGGCTGGGGCGACATGGCCGACGCCGCGCTCGACTACTGGCAGTCGATCATCGAGACGCCCGAGCCGGTGCTGCCGACCGTGGAGGAGCTCACGGGTCGCCCGGCCCGGTCGTTCACGCAGTGGGCCCACGACCACGCCGACGACTTCCGCCCGCTACCGGCGAGCGAGGTCGCCGAACAGTACGTGGCGGCCTTCCGTGCCGGCCGGATGGATGCGGCGACCCGGTTGGCCGCGTCCGACGTGGTGCGGGTGGCGCCGCTCGAGAACGACGGCAAGCACGTCGAACTGCGTGGACTGACCGAGATCATGGCCAACGCCGAACGGCTCAACCGGGACCTGGACATCCACGGGGTGACGGTCGACGGGCCGTTTGTCCAGGATGACCGGTTCGCGGTGCGGTTCTCCTTCGACGTCACCCACAAGCCGACCGGACAGCGGACGACCTCGGCGAAGATGTCCCTCTACACCGTGGCCGGCGGCGTGATCACCCGCGAGGAGGTCTTCTACCTCGACCCGCCCGCGATCTAGCTGTCCTGTTCCTCCTCGACCTGGCGGTTCCAGTCTCGTTTGGTCGCCTGCCAGCCGTCCTCGTCGTGGCCGAGTCGCCAGTAGCCGGAGATGGACACCTGGTCCCGCGGGACACCGCGTTCCTTGAAGAGGAGCCGGCGCAGTTCCTTGACGAAACCGGCCTCGCCGTGGACGAACGCGTGGACGGCGCCGGGCGGGAACTCCAGTTCGGTGACCGCCTTGACGAGCAGGTCGCCGACCCGCGCGTCGCCCCGGTGCAGCCACGTGATGGTGGCGTCGCCGGCCGTCTCCAGTTTCTGTTCCTCGTCGGGGTCGCTGACCTCGACGAACACGTGGGCACGCGCGCCGGCCGGTAGCCGCTCGAGCGAGGCGGCGATGGCCGGCAGCGCGCTCTCGTCACCGACGAGCAGGTGCCAGGCGGCGTCCGTCGACGGGGCGTACGCACCGCCAGGGCCGGCGAAGTAGACGTCCTCCCCCGGCCGCACCCGGCTCGCCCACGGCCCGGCGACGCCCTCGTCGCCGTGGATGACCACGTCGATGGTCAGCTCGCGGACCTCCGGATCCCAGCGCCGCACGGTGTAGGTGCGCATGCGGGGCCACTGCTCGCGGGGCAGCTCCTCGCGAATCCGCTGGAGGTCGAACGGTCGCGGGTACTCGACGCCGTCGACAGGGAAGTGCAGCTTGACGTAGTGGTCGGTGTACTCACCCGCGCCGAAGTCCGCCAGCCCCGGACCACCGAGCACGAGCCGCGTCATGTGCGGGGTGAGCTGCTCGACGCGGTCCACTTGTGCGACCTTGAGCCTGGGCGTCCTGCGTCCTTCTGCCATGGACCTTCCTCACGAAAAGGGGTTTCTGCCGGCCACAGTACCCCGATCGGGCGAGTGACCGTCCACAGTGGGACGCGCGGCCGCGCACGCACACACGGACCTCACGACCTGGCGAAAGTCGCCTGGTGCGCGGTGATGGCGTCCGCGTTGCCCCTGATCCAGTCAAGAAAAGGTTGCAGGGCTGTCATCGCGCCCCGACCCAACTCGGTGATCGAGTAGGTGACCCACGGCGGTTGCCCGTCACCGACCTCGCGGCGCACCAACCCGTCACCCGCGAGCGTCTGGAGCGTGGCCGCCAGCATCTTGTCGCTGATGCCGGACACCTCGGCACGCAGCTCGTGGTAGCGGTGCGGTCGCGCCGACAGGGCCCGCAACACGAGCACCGCCCACCGGCTCGACATGTGTTCGAGCACATGTCGCGCCGGACAGTCGGTGTTGAACACGTCACGTCGCACGCTCCGCCCTCCCGCCCGGCCTGTGCGCTCACCCGCCGGTTCGCTGCTCACCTCCGGGTGAGTCCCTTACGCCCCCGGCGCGCCCACCCTACTTTGGCGCCATGACAGTCGCTTTGATCACCGGAGGCGGTCGCGGGCTCGGTGCGGCCACAGCGAGGGAACTGGCCGCACGCGGGCACCACGTGGTCGTCAACTATCGCCAGGATGCCGCCCGCGCCAAGGAGGTCGCGGCGGAGGTGGGCAGCGCCGTCCAGGCGGACGTGACGGACGCGGGTGACGTGGACAGGATGGTCGACCGGGTGCTCGCCGAGCACGGTCGAATCGATGTCCTGGTGGTCAACGCGAACACGGTGCAGCCGCGGTTCACGAGTCTCGCCGAGCTGACGTGGGACGAGTTCAACACGAAGGTGACCGGTGAGCTGGCCGGCGCGTTCCACGTCACCAAGCGGGTCGTGGAAGTCATGCGTGCCAACGGAAAAGGGAGGATCGTGTTCGTCGGCAGCACGGCGGCGGACTATGTCGGTGGCGGGCGGATGGCACACGGCATCGCCAAGAACGCACTCGCCGCGTTCGCCCGGCACGTCGCCGCCGAGACCGCGAGGGACGGCATCACCGTGCTCACCGTCGTGGTCGGCGCCGTGCGCACAGAGGCCAGCGCACACGTCATCACCGGTGCGGCGGAAGAGAAACTGGCCGCGAACTCCGTCCTCGGCAGAGTACTGGAACCGGCGGACGTCGCGGCGGCCATCGCCGCCGCGGCGAGCGACGACCTGCGGACGGCAACCGGTTCGGCCATTCGGGTGGACGCCGGTTGGTCCGTATTGGTGGGTGGTCCGTTGCGTTGATCGCGATGTCTTCGCGGTCGTGAATGATTTTTCGTTCGCCGTTTTTGCCCGTGCCTTCTGGCTATTGTCCGGGGTCATGGATGACCGCGTCTTGAACCCCGACGACGCCAAGGAGCGCATTGCCGCGTGGAAGGGGCGGATCGACCAGCTCGCCGCGGACACCAAGACCATGAGCGACCGCTTCCAGCAGCTCCAGGTGACCAGGAAGGACCGTGACGGGTTGGTCGAGGTCACCGTGGACTCCTCCGGTTCGCTCCTCGCGCTGAAACTGTCCCGGGAGATCGACCGGTCCTCGCCGGACGTTCTCGCCGCCACGATCATGAGCACGATCCGCGATGCCAAGTCCGACCTGGCCGACCGGTCACAGGAGATCATCGCGGAGACCATGGGCACGGAATCCCCCGCGGCACGCGCCATCGCCGAAAGGGTCGGCCAGCACCTGCGTGGCCAGCCTGCCGAACAGGCGGCACCGCGCCCCAGGGCCCGCGACGACGAAGACGACGACAACAACGACCCCAACATCTGGCGGTGACCCGATGGGCGACGGTTACACGGTCAAACCCGACGAGCTGCGTGCCCACGCCGCGAAACTCGAGGCACTGAGGGATCGCTTCGCGGCCGTCAAGTCCGCGAGCACGCACATCACCCAGGACAGCCAGGCGTACGGGCTGCTGTGCGGGTGGATCGCCGCCGTGCTGGAAGGTCGGCACCGGCGGCAGGACGAGCTGGTCGCCTACGTCGAGGAGAACCTGTCCCTCGCCGCGCGGTCGCTGCGTGACAGCGCCGACGACTACGAGGACTCCGACGGCGGCGCGGCGACCGTGATGGGTGAGATCGAGGGCGAACTCACCGGACGGGGAGCACCACGATGACCGACAACACCCTCGTCGCGCCGGTCCAGTCGTCCCGCGAGGTGTGGACCGGGTCGAGCCTCGCGGACAGCATCGAGGGCCTGGTCGACGCCATCAAGACCGACGGCTGGGTCGACGACGCGCTCGCCGGCGCCGGACTCGGGGTCGAGCTCGCCGCGTCCGCGCTGGACCCGATCAGCGCGTTGCTGGCCAACGGGCTGGGCTGGGCCATGGAGTACTTCGAGCCGCTGCGCAAGATGCTCGACGAGGTGACCGGCAAGCCGGACGTGGTCAGGTCGCACGCGGCGACCTGGAACAACATGGCCACCGAGCTGGCCGGCATCTCGGCGGACCTGAAGGCCGCGCTCGGCAAGGACCTGCCGGGCTGGTCCGGGCAGGCCTCGAGCGCCTACCAGGCCATGATGGCCAACAACGTCCAGGCGATCGGCGGGCTCGGCGCGACCGCGGCGGCGATGGGGGCGGCCACCGAAGGCGCCGGGGGCCTCGTGGAGCTCACCCGTGAGCTCGTCCGCGACCTCATCGCCGACCTCGTGGCGCGCGTGATCGTGTGGGCGGCCGAGGCGCTCCTCGTCTTCACGATCCCGGCGATCATCACGCAGATCGGGGCCGCGGTGGTCAAGTGGGCCGGGCGCATCCTCACCTACACGACCGCCCTGACCACGAGCCTGCAGAACCTCACCAAGCTCCTCAACGGATAGGGCGGTCATGACCCCCAAACCCAAGAAGCCCGGTGGTGGCGGCACCGGGGGTGACGGCACCACAGGGAAGCGGCCTTCCCAGGTGTCGGGCGGCGTCGACGCGAGCAAGGGCGTCTCCAGCGCGCACCAGGCCATCGACCAGCACGCACAGGCCGGGCGGGCCGGCGGCTCCGGCTCGGGCACGCCGGTCAACCCGAGCGTCCCCGGCCCGGCCGGGAAGATCCAGCTGCGGCTGCCGAGCGACCGCCACCAGCTCAACCGGGTCAGCCCGAAGAGTCCCGCCAAGGCCGAGAACACGATCATCCTGCCGGAGGCCAGGGACGCCGTCCGACAGGACGTCGCCGACATCCAGGCGGGCAAGGCACGCTGGGACCCGGACACGAACAGCTATGTCACCGAGAGCGGCCGCCGCTACAAGGTGGAGTCCAACGGGACCGTGTTCCCGGTGGACGGACCGGGCTTCGTGCAGCTGAACCGGCCGGAGTACAAAGCACTGCAGGCGCTGATCCGGTTTGATGGAGACGTCGAAGCCGCGAAGGCGAGCGTCTCGCGGGATCCCGGGATCCCGCCCGGGTCGTTCGACAAGGCCAGCCAGGTCTACCAGCACTACAAGAAATAGAAGAAGGACATGCTCAGCTACAGCTTCCTCCTGGACCAGCTGCCCGACCCGAACGAGCTGCACCGCGCCGTCGCCGAGGTGTTCAAGGTGCCGCCAGCCAATGTGCACGTCGGCAAGCTGTACGAGGACGCCGGCGGCCCACCGGCGACGGTGAGCTGCACGTACATCGACCTCGACGGCGGCGAGTTCCTGTGGCGCGTCGACATCGGCGCCGACGACACCGTCACCGGCCCCACCGACGTGCAGACCGCCGCGGCGCTCGCACGCCGTTTCGGGGTACGCGCGCTGCTGGACACTCCGGACTCGGACGAGTGGTGGCGCCTCGTCACCGCCGACGAGGACCGCCTGGTCGCGGTCGACCTCGACGAACTCGACGGCGACCGCTACGTGCTGACCGGGAAGACCCGCACCTGACCGGTGCCGTCACGCCCGCCGGGGCATCACGATCAGTTTGCGTTCCAGGAACTCCTCGATGCCGTACCGGCCACCCTCGCGGCCGATGCCGGACTGCTTGACGCCGCCGAACGGGGTCGCCGGGTTGGACACGATGCCCACGTTGAGGCCGACCATGCCGACCTCGAGTGCCTCCGACACGGCGAACGCCTTGTCCACGTCCTGCGTGAACACGTAGCCGACCAGGCCCCACTCGGTGTCGTTCGCGCGCCGCACCGCGTCCTCGAGGTCGCTGAACGACTGGATCGCCGCGACCGGGCCGAAGATCTCCGTGAAGCACAGGTTGGCGTCCGCCGGCACGTCGACCAGCACGGTCGGGCGGTAGAAGTAGCCGCGGCCACGGTCCGCCTTGCCGCCGGTCACCACCCGTGCGCCCCGGGACACCGCGTCGTCGACCAGTGCGGTGACCTTCGCCAGGCTGGGTGGGTCGATCAGCGGGCCGACCTGTGTGTTCGCCTCCAGGCCTGGGCCGACGACCAGCGCGCCCATGCGTTCGGCCAGCTTGCGGGCGAAGTCGTCGACCACCGCCTCGTGCACGAAGAACCGGTTGGCCGCCGTGCACGCCTCCCCCATGTTGCGCATCTTGGCGGTCATCGCGCTGTCGACGGCACGGTCGAGGTCCGCGTCGTCGAGGACGAGGAACGGCGCGTTGCCGCCCAGCTCCATCGACGTCTTCACCACCGCGTGCGCGGCCTGCGCCAGCAGTAGCCTGCCGACCTCGGTCGAGCCGGTGAACGACAGCTTGCGGATGTCGCCGCCCTTGAGCAGCGGCTCCACGACCGCGGCGGCACGGCTCGTTGGCACCACGTTCAGCACGCCGTCCGGCAGGCCGGCCTCGGTCAGGACCGCCGCGAGCGCCAGGCTGGACAGCGGGGTCTGCGGCGCCGGCTTGAGCACCATGGTGCAGCCGGCCGCGATCGCCGGGCCGATCTTGCGGGTGCCCATGGCCAGCGGGAAGTTCCACGGGGTGATCAGCAGGCACGGCCCCACGGGCTGTGCCAGCACCATCGCCCGCGTGCTGCCGTCCGGTGTGTGGCCGAAGTCGCCGTCGAGCCGCACCGCCTCCTCGGCGAACCAGCGGAAGAACTCGGCGGCGTACCGGACCTCGCCACGTGCCTCGGCGAGCGGCTTGCCCATCTCCAGGGTGATCAGTGTCGCGAACTGCTCGATGTCGGCGACCATCGCCTCGTACGCCCGGTACAGGATCTCGCTGCGCACGCGGGGCGGCGTCTTCGCCCACGACGCCTGCGCGGCCACGGCGGCGGCGACCGCGGCCCGGCCGTCCGTCGGTGTGCCGTCGGCGACCGTGCACAGTGTCTCCCCGTTGGCCGGGTTGATGACCGGCATGCGGGCGCCGTCGGCCGAGTCGCTCCACCGGCCGCCGATGAACAGTCCCTTGTGGTCAGTGGGGTGGGACATGCTGTCCTTTCATGCTGGTACGACTACCTCGGCCGGCCAGGTGGCGAGTGGCCGGTCCGGCGCGAGAAACCCGATGTCGTGCTTGGTGTGCCGGGTGATGGCGAGGTCGGCGAGCACGTCGCCGACGACCGGGGCGAACTTGAAGCCCGCTCCGGAGAACCCGCACGCGAGGATGATCCGGTCCGTCCCGGGCGCCGGTCCGAGCAACGGCTGGCCGTCGGTCGTGTAGCCCTCCAGGTTGACCGTCGTCGCGACCGGTTCCGGGTGCAGGCCGGGGAGGTACGCCGCGACCGTGTCCCGGAAATGGCTCAGCAGAGCCGGACCGACGGTCAGGGGCACGTTGTCGGTGTCGTACACGACCGGGTGGCCCTCGGTGTAGACGCCGACCTTGACGGTGGCACCGTCGACCGTGGGGAACCCGTAGACGTTGACGTCCCCGACCCGCTCGAACACGCCGAACACCTCGGCGCGGTAGCGGTCGACGTCGTGCGGCACGTACCAGGCCTGCACCAGCCGGCGGGGCAACACGGTCGCCTTGGCGTGCGCCAGCACGTCCCTGGCCCGGGCGCCGGGCGCCACGATCGCCGTGCGGTACCGGCGAGTCCCCGCCTCGGTCCGCACGACGACCCCGCCGGCGTCGGCCGACACGTCGAGGACCCTGGTGTGTTCGAACAGGGTCGCGCCGAGTTCCCGCGCCTGCCGGGCCGCGCCGACGACGGCGGCCTCCGGCCGGACGAACCCGGCCAACGGGTCGAGCACGCCGGCGTCGGTCGGTCTGACGAGGTGTTGCGGGAACCGGTCCGCGAGCGCGGCCGCGTCCAGGTACTCGTGCGCGAGCCCACCATCCACAGCGGACCGCAGGGCGGCGCGCAGCGCCGGCGCGTCCGCCGGACCGAGGATCACGCCGCCGACCAGGTGCAGCAGTGGCCGGCCGGTCGCGACCTCCAACTCCCGCCACAGGTCCAGCGCGGCCAGCGCGAGCGGGGTCCACCTCGGCTCACGCTGGCTCTGCACGGAGAACCGCCGCGTCTGGCCGGAGAACGCGCCGCGGTCGTGCCCGATCCCGAACCGCTCGTAGCCGTGCACCGTCTGGCCGCGTGCCGCCAGCCGCCACGCGGCCATGGACCCGACCGTGCCGAGCCCGACGACCGCGACGTCCGCGTCGGCGCTGTTGGAGGTCACGCGATCTCCATGAACAGCGCGCGGGACGCGCCGTCGGAGTCGTCCTCGACGACGACCGAGCCGAACGACAGCCAGAACGGCACCGCGCCCGGCGAGTGCCGGTAGGTGTGCAGGGCGATCGTGTCGTAGTGGCCCTCGCGCCGTGCCCGGTCGAGGACCGCGTCCACCAGCTGCCGGGCGATGCCGCGGCGCCGGTGCTCGGACAGCACGTACACCCGAACCAACTGGCCGGTGCGGCCGTCCCGGTAGCGCTCGACCAGGTGGGGTGGGCTGAGCCCTTCCTTGAGCGCGCCGCCGCGGATGCCGGCCGTGCCAACGATCACCGGTCCGTCGACCGCGACCAGCATGAAGGGGCCCGCCGGCTCGAGGTACCACGAGACGAGGTCGTCGATGTCGGCGTGGATGCGCGGGTCGTAGCGGTCGCCGAGGTCCTCGCGGACGGTGCGGAGCATGACCTCGCGTGCCTCGGGGACGTCCTCGACCGCCAACTCCCGGATGATCGCCATCAGCCCCTCGCCGCCACTTCGTGCCCATCTACAGTAGACAGTCCGTTCCGGACGGCAGTAGGCGCTCCGTCGACCACGCGCGTCAGCACGACCATCGCACGCTCCTCAGCAGTCGATTGTTAACAATCACCATTGCAAGTCGACACGCCTGCCGTCAATGGGCTACTCGGATGTATGCATCCGTGTTTACATGCACATTCTCTGATGGCCATGACCGGTCGTGATGTTTCAGCAGTGTCAACAAAATGATCAGCTAGAACGATTGTTGACAACTTCGGTGAGCCTTGCCAATGATGGACGGACATCACCGTCCCTCGACGACCACCGGCCCAGCGGCACAGGCGGGTTCCCCATGAGAAACTCACGATCCATTCGCACGAGCACATTCGCGATCACTGTCGCGCTCGCGCTGTCCGCGTGCAGCACCTTCGACCAGGGGGGCTCCGGCGACTCGGAAAGCCGGACCCTGACGATCAGTCTCCAGTTCACCCCGAAGGCCGACTTCGCGCTCGAGACCGACGACGCGTACGTGCTCAGCCAGGTCGGCTGTCTCGAGACGCTGCTCACCTACGACGAGGAGGCCGGCGAGCTGCAGCCGATGCTCGCCACCGAATGGACCCAGAGCACACCGTCCACGTGGGACTTCACCCTGCGCGACGGCGTGAAGTTCCAGGACGGCACGGAACTGACGGCCGACGCGGTCGCCGGCGCGCTCGACCACGTGCTCACCGCGGCGACCCCACCTCGGGCGTTCACGCCGAAGGTGGTGTCGAAGGTCGAGGCGGTGAACCCGACCACGGTGCGGATCACGACGCCGGCGCCGAGCGCGTTGCTGCCGTTCCGCCTCGCGAGCGTCAACACCGGGATCCTCGCGCCCGCCGCGTACCAGGGCGCCAAGATCGACCCGATCCGGCACTGCACGGGTCCGTACACCCCGGCGTCCGTCGCGCCAGGACAGTCGATCTCGTTGGACCGCAACGACAACTACTGGAACGGCCGGCCGGCGCTCGACCACGTCGATGGCCGTTTCATCGTCGAGGGCGCGACCCGCGCGACCCAGGTGCGGACCGGTGAGTCCCAGGTGGCCCTCGGCATCCCCGCGACCAGCCTGCCGGAACTGGAGAGCGACGCCGACCTCTCGGTGACCAAGTCCTACATCCCACGCACGTCCGGCCTGTACTTCAACGTGACCAAGGCGCCGTTCGACAACCCGGACACCCGGAAAGCCATCCGCGACGCCATCGACCTGGCGGCGATCGCGAAGAGCGTCTACGACGGCGGCGCCCAACCCGCGACGGGCCCGTTCGCCCCCGACGAGCCGTGGGCGCCGAAGAACGCCGAACCGGCCAAGCAGGACTTCGACGCGGCGAAGACCCTCCTGACCAAGGCGGGTGTCCAACCAGGACAGCTCAACCTCACGCTGCTGGCCTACAACGAGCGGCCCGAGTTCGCCGACCTCGCCACGGTGATCCAGGCCGACCTGGCGAAGATCGGCGTCACCGTCACGATCCAGACCGGCGAGTACGCCTCGATGGAGCCTGCGCTGCTGGCCGGCGACTTCGACCTCGCGCTGCTGTCCCGCAACCACCTGACCGACATCGCCGACCCGATCGGGTTCCTGACCGCCGACTACACCTGCGACGGCGGCTTCAACCTCAGCCACTTCTGCGATCCGGCCCTCGACGCCAAGATCGCGTCGGCGAACGAGATGACCGAGCCGGACGACCGCAACGCCCTCTACGCCGAGGTCGCGAGCCAACTGCAGGACGAGGCGGTGACCGTGTTCCTCGTGCACGAGCAGACCGTCGCCGCGCACGCCAACACCGTGAAGGGTTTCGTCGACGACCCGCTGGGCCGCTACGCGGCGACCCCGACCGTCACGATCGGCTAGGAAAGGATCATGGAACTTCTCGGTTACACCCCGAAGTACATCACCTTCGACTGCTACGGCACGCTCACCCACTTCCAGATGAACGACACCGTGCGACCGCTGATCGCCGACCGCGTCGCGCCGTCGGACGTCGAGGTGTTCCTGGCGGACTTCCGCGCCTACCGGATCGACGAGGTGCTCGGTGAGTTCAAGCTCTACCCGACGGTGTTGCGGGACGCGTGGCAGCGGACCTGCAACCGCTGGCGGATCCAGTTCCGACAGTCCGATGTGGATGCCATCGTCGCCGCGCTCGGCACGTGGGGCCCCCACCCGGACGTGCCGGAACCGCTGGCGAAGCTGGCGTCGGCGTACCCGCTGGTGATCCTGTCCAACGCGGTCGACGCGATCCTGGAGGAGAACGTGGCGCGGCTCGGCGTCGACTTCCACCGCGTGTTCACCGCAGAGCAGGCACGGGCCTACAAGCCGAGGTTCGCCGCGTTCGAGTACATGCTGGACCAGCTGGGCGCACGGCCCGACGAGATCCTGCACGTGTCGTCGCACATCTGGTACGACCTGATCCCCGCGCACGAGCTGAGGATCAGGCACAAGGTGTACGTCAACCGAGGCTACGACCCGTCGACGCCGTACTACGAGTACGCCGAAACCTCCGACCTCACCGGGGTTCCCGCCCTGCTGGGCCTGTAGCAACCCGTTAGGGGAAGCCGTGAAGCTGGTCTCGTACTGGTTGGACACCGCCAAACCCGCCGGCGACTTCCGCCGCACGGAGCTGCCGGCGCGAGCGGACGTCGTGATCGTGGGCGCCGGCCTCACCGGGCTGTCGACCGCGCTGCACCTGGCACGCGACGGCGCGGACGTGGTGCTGCTGGAGGCCAACACCGTGGGCTGGGGTGCGTCGGGCCGCAACGGCGGCATGGCCACCCCGGGCCTGGCCATCAGCTTCCCCAAGGCGGTCCGCCGCTACGGCGCGGACCGGGCCGTGGCGATGTTCCAGGCGTACAACGACGCCATCGACACGGTCGAGGACGTCGTCGCGACCGAGGGGATCGACTGCTCGTTCGAGCGAACCGGCCGGCTCACGCTGGCGTGCAAGCCGTCCCACTACCGGGGTTTCGAACGGTCGGCCGAGCAGATGCGTTCGCTGGCGGGTCAGGATGTCCAGCTCGTCCCGAGGTCGCGACTGTCCGAAGAGATCGGTAGCCCGTACTACCATGGCGCCATGGTCGACCCGCTGGGCGCGGCCGTCCACGTGGGACAGTTGACCGCCGGCCTGGCCACCGCGGCGGCGGGACGCGGAGTGTCCATCCACGAACAGAGCCGGGTGGTCGAGCTGGTCCGGCGCGACGGGTACTCCCACGACGTGCGGACCGACATGGGGACGATCCGCGCCGGCCAGGTCGTGATGGCCACCAGCGGCTACACGGGCTCGGCGACCCCATGGCTACGCAGGCGCATCGTGCCGATCGGCAGTTTCATCGTGGTCACCGAACCACTCGACCAGGACGTGGTGGCGGAGCTGCTGCCGAAGAGGAGGGTCGCCTCGGACTCGAACCACCTCCTGTACTACTTCCGGATCACCCCGGACAACCGGTTGCTGTTCGGCGGCCGAGCCCGGTTCGCCGTGTCCAACCGGGACTCCGACCTCAAGAGCGGCCGAATCCTGCGCCGCGGCATGGTGAAGGTGTTCCCCCAGCTGGCCGGCGCGGGGATCGACTACTGCTGGGGCGGCCTGGTCGACATGACCCTGGACCAGATGGTCCACGCCGGCGAGCACGACGGCGTCTTCTACTCGGTCGGCTACAGCGGTCACGGCGTGCAGATGGCCACCCACATGGGAAAGGTCATGGCACAGATGCTCGGCGGCGACGCCAGCGCGAACATCTGGCAGGACCTTCGTTTCCGCGCCGTCCCGGGCCACTTCGGCCCACCGTGGTTCCTGCCGCCGGCTGGCGCGTTCTTCAAGTTCCTCGACCGGGTGAGCTGAGGCCCATGTCCCCCATGACCTCGCGAGTCGCGCGTTCGGCCCCGGCGAGTCGCGCGTTCGGCCCCCGCGAGTTGCGTTTTCGGGAACACCCGGGCGGAGGTGGGTGAGTGTTCGTCCTCAAGCGGGTCGGTGTGCTCGCCGTGACGTTGCTCGTGGTGTCGTTCGTGGCGTTCCTGATTCCCTACCTCACCCCCGGCGACCCGGCTCGCAAGATCCTCCGCGCCCGGCTCGGTGACCTCGACGTCGACCCCGCCGCGCTCGAAGCGCTGCGCCACGAGTACGGGCTGGACCGACCGCTGCTGAGCCAGTACTGGGACTGGCTCGGCAACGCGGTCCGCGGCGACTTCGGGCTCTCCTACACCAGCCGCACCCCGGTCATCGACATGATCGGTAGCGCGCTGACCATCACCGCCATGCTCGCGGCCACCGCGCTTCTCATCGCGATCGTCGTGGCCGTTCCGCTCGGCTCGCTCGCGGCCGTGCGGCACGGCAGGCCGACCGACACCGCGATCACCACCGTCACGCAGGGGTTCGTCGCGCTTCCCGAGTACTGGCTGGCGCCGGTGCTGATCCTCGTCTTCGCGCTGCACCTCGGCGCGCTGCCGTCCGCCGGCTGGGCCGGGCCCGCGTCGATGGTGTTGCCGTGCCTCACGCTGGCGCTGCGGCCGATGAGCTACTTCACCCAGGTGACCAGGGCGTCGATGATCGACGTGCTCGCCGCGCCGCACATGACGGCGGCACGCGCTCGCGGTCTGCCGTTCGGTGTCGCCATGCTGCGGCACGGCATCCGCAACGCGCTGCTGCCGGTGATCACGCTGTTCTCGGTCTGGCTCGCCGGGTTGCTCGGCGGCTCGGTGGTGGTCGAGGTGATCTTCTCGATCCCCGGCATGGGCCGGCTCATGTACGAGTCGGTGGTCAACAACGACGTGCCAGCGATCCAGGCGGCCATCGTGTGCCTGGTGGCGCTGGCGGTGCTGATCACCACGGTCACCGACGTCGTCTACCGGCTCGTCAACCCGGCTGTGAGGTCCAGTCATGGTGCTGCTTGAGCGCACGCGGCGAAGGCCGTGGCCGCCGAGCCTGGTGGTCGGCACCGGCCTGTTCGCCGTCATCCTGCTGGTCCTGCTGGTCACGCCATGGGTCATCCCGTTCGACCCGGCCGCGCAGGACCTGGACAACCGGCTCGCCCCGGCCGACGGCACGCATCTGTTCGGCACCGACCACCTCGGCCGGGACGTGCTGAGCCGCCTGCTGGACGGTGGCCGGTTCTCCGTCTCGATCGCCGCGACCACGCTCGCCATCTCGGCGGTGACGGGCACCCTGGTCGGCATCGTGTGCGCCCGCCGGGGTGGCTGGCTGGACGAGCTGGTCACGCGGATGTGCGACGTGCTGCTGGCCTTCCCGGAGATCATCGTCGCGATGTTCCTCGTGGCGATCCTCGGCACCAACTACCTGACGCTGATCCTCGCGCTGGTGATCACCGGGTGGACGCCGTTCGCCCGGCTCGCCCGCGGGGTCACGCTGGAGATCGAGGCCCGCGACTTCGTCGAGGCGGCCAGGACACTGGGCTGCGGGCGGTGGTTCATCGTGTTCCGGCACATCCTGCCGAACGCGCTCGGCCCGCTGCTGGCGCACGCCGCTCTGCGTTTCGGCCACAAGCTGATCACCGTGGGCGCGCTGTCGTATCTTGGTCTCGGCGTACAACCACCGGACGCCGACTGGGGATCAATGCTCGCGGCGGCACAGCCGTACCTCACCCGTGACCCTGGGCTCGTGCTCTACCCCGGTCTGGCGATCTTCCTGACCGCGCTCAGCGTCACGCTGATAGGACAGGGCATCAACGTCCGCCGTAACCGGAGAGCGTGAGACATGAGGACATCGACGAGACGCAAGGACGTGCCCAAACCCACGCTGGCGGCGGTGGTCACCGCGCAGGTGCGGGACCGCATCCTCGACGGCACGTACCCGCCGGGCACGCAGATGAACGAGGTCGAGCTGGCCACGCGGTTCGCCACCAGCCGAGGCCCGGTGCGGGAGGCGTTGCAACGGCTGGTCCAGGACGGGTTGCTGCTGAGCGCGCCGCACAAGGGCATCACGGTCCGCGCGATGACCAGCGAGGACCTCGACGATCTGTACTTCGCCCGCGCAGCACTGGAACGGGCCGCGGTGACACGGCTGACCGAGCGTGGCGCGCCTGCCGCGTTGCTCGCGACGCTGGAGCAGGACGTGCGGCGGATGGCGTTGGCCGTCGACGAGCACCGGTGGGTCGACGTGGCGGTGGCCGACCTGGGTTTCCACAGCCACGTCGTGGACGCGGCCGGCAGCGAACGGCTGTCGGCGATGTACGCGTCGCTCGCCGACCAGACCCGGCTGTGCCTGAACATCATGCTGGGCACCTACAAGGGCCGCACCGAGCTGGTGGACGAGCACGACGAGCTGATGAGGCTGCTGGCGGCGGGTGACCGGGACGCCCTGCTGACCGCCCTCGACCGGCACTTCGGCGACGCGATGACCACCCTGCACCACCACCGCCACGAACACCCCACGGACTGAGAGAAAGGGGGGAGCCATGCTCACCGTCGAGCACCTGACCGTTTCCGCCGGTGACGTCGCCCTGCTCGACGGTGTGTCGCTGACCATCGCCGAGGGCGAGGTGCTCGCGCTCGTCGGCGAGTCCGGCTCCGGCAAGAGCCTCACCGCGATGTCGGTGGTGCGCCTGCTCCCCCGGCCCCTGGTCGTCGACGCCACGACGATGACCCTCGACGGCGTCGACCTGCTCACCGCGTCCGAGCCGACGATGAACACGATCAGAGGCGGCCGCGTCGGCGTCCTGTTCCAGCAGCCCAAACGAATGCTCGACCCCACCGCGACCGTCGGCGCACAGGTCGCCGAACCGCTGCGCCGGTTCCGCGGCATGTCCCGCCATGAGGCCAGGGACGCGGTCGTCGACCTGCTGCGCGACGTCGGCATTCCCGAACCGGCCCGCCGTGCCCGTGCGTACGCGCACCAGCTCTCCGGCGGCATCGCCCAACGCGTCATGCTGGCCGCCGCGCTCGCCGGCCAGCCCCGGCTCCTGATCGCGGACGAGCCGACGACGGCCCTCGACGCGACGGTCGAGGCGCAGATCCTGCGCCTCATCGCGGCGAAGAAGGCCGAGCTGGGCATGTCGGTGCTGTTCATCTCGCACGATCTCGGTGTGGTGGCGTCGATCGCGGACCGGATCGCGGTCATGTACGCCGGCCGGATCGTCGAGCAGGGACCGGTCAGCCAGATCCTGGAAGCCCCGGAACACCCGTACACGCGGGCGCTCATCGCGTGCTCCCTGTTGCGGCAGAACGACTCCGGCGAGCTGTACACGATCTCCGACCGCGATTTGGAGCCCGCATGATCTCCGTCGAGGACGCGGTGAAGCACTTCCCGCTGGCCCGCCGTGGCTTACGCCGGCGCGAGCACGTGCGGTCGGTCGACGGCGTCAGCGCACACGTCGCGCCCGGCGAGGTGCTCGGCCTGGTCGGCGAGTCCGGCTCCGGGAAGAGCACGCTCGCGCGGATCATCCTCGGGCTCGTCCGCCCGACGTCGGGACGGGTCCGGGTCGACGGTCTGGACACCACGTGCCTGACCGGTCCCGGCCGCCGGCAGCTCGCGCGCACGGCGCAGCTGGTGTTCCAGGACCCGCACGCGGCCATGGACCCCCGCATGACACTGGGCGAAAGCCTCACCGCCGTGCTGGCCCAGCACCGGATCGGCACCCGCGAGGAACGTGCCGCGACCGTGTCGTCCGCGCTCGAGGAGGTGGGCCTGGACGGCACGTACCTGGACAAGGTGCCGGGCGAGTGCTCCGGCGGGCAGCTGCAACGGGCGGTGATCGCACGCGCGCTGCTGCTCGCGCCGAAGGTCCTGATCTGCGACGAGCCGACGTCCGCGCTCGACGCCTCCGTGCAGGCCCGCATCCTCAACCTGCTGCGCAGGCTGCGCCGCGAGCACCAGCTCACGATGGTGATGATCTCCCACGACCTGCGGGTGGTGCGGGTCATGGCCGAGCGGGTCGCGGTCATGTACCTGGGGCAGATCGTGGAGACCGCGGCCCGTGACGACCTGTTCACCGGCGCTCGCCATCCGTACACGCTGGCGCTGCTGGACGCCGCGACCCCTCGACGGGTCACGGGCGAACCGGACACGGGCGCCGTGGAGCCACCGTCACCGATCAACCCGCCGGCCGGCTGCCGCTTCCACCCGAGGTGCCCCCTCGCGGCCGACCAGTGCCGGACCGTCATGCCGCCGCTGGTGGAGATCGAGCCGGGGCACGAGGTCCGCTGCCACCGCTGGCGCGAGGTGCCGGTGAGCGTGCAGGTGTGATCGCCGCACCGCCAGCGTGAGCGTCCTTCGCCACACGCTCGGGCCGTGCTGGCCGCGCACCCGGGCCTGCACGGTGTCCCGCTGGTCGATGCCCTGAAGGTGCCCTTCAGGACGTTGAACCCGAATCCACCGATGAAAGTGCTGCCCACGTGCGGTTCTGCGGATCCGGCGGGCGAAGCCCGCTTCGCGGGCGGTGTCCGTGCGATGAAGGACGACGTCGCCAGTGAAGCCCACTGCTGCGAACGGCGCGTTCGTGCCACCGGCGCTGTCTCGAAAGACGCTTTCAGGTCGTTGAACGCCATCAGCGCGTCTTTCGAGGCTTCGGCGATGTCCCGAACGCGTCTTTCAGGTCGCCAGCCAGGCCGCTGTGTCCGGTGCCAGCTTCTGGTCGCGGAGTGGTTCGCTCGCCAGGACGACCCGGTTGTGCACCGGCAGGGTCCAGTCCGTGCTGCCGAGGTTGACCGCGCACAGCAGATCCGGCTCGCGGCGGAACAGCAGTGTCTCGGGTGGCGAGTCGAGCCAGGTCAGGTCGCCGTCGCCGAGGGCCTTGTGGTGGCGGCGGGTCTTGAGGGCGTCGCGGTACAGGGTGAGCATGGAGTCGGGTTTGTCCGTCTGTGCTGCCACGGAAAGGTCCCGCCAGTGCGCGGGTTGCGGCAGCCAGGGCTCGACGCCGCCGGGTGAGAAGCCGAACGGTGACGCGGCGCCCTCCCACGGTAACGGCACCCGGCACCCGTCGCGGCCGCGGACGGTGTGCCCGGACCGGTGCCAGGTGGGGTCCTGCAGCAGTTCGGCCGGCAGGTCCTCCACCTCCTCCAGTCCGAGTTCCTCCCCCTGGTAGAGGTACACACCGCCGGGCAGCGCCAGCATCAGTAGCAGCGCCGCACGGGCCCGGCGGGTGCCGAGTGCCCGGTCGGCCGGCTCCCGCGGCTCGTGCTGTGGACCCGTGCCGCGTGTGTGTGGCCGGCCGTAGCGGGTGACGTGCCTGGTCACGTCGTGGTTGGACAGCACCCAGGTCGCGGGTGCGCCGACCGCCCCGAGCGTGCGGAGGCTCGAGTCGATCACGGCCCGGAACGACGACGCCTGCCACGAGCAGCGCAGGAAGTCGAAGTTGAACGCGGTGTGCAGCTCGTCCGGCCGGACGTAGCGGGCCAGCCGGTCCGGCCGCGCGACCCACGCCTCGGCGACGAAGATCCTGTCCGGACCGTATTCCTGCGCGACGCGCCGCCATTCGCGGTAGATCTCGTGTACGTCGGGGTGGTCCCAGTGCGGGTGGTCGGTGCGGTCCGGTGGTTCGATCAGGTCCTCGTGGTCGGTGCCGAGGTCGGGCAGCCCGTCGGCCTTGACCAGCCCGTGTGCCACGTCGATGCGGAAGCCGTCCACGCCGCGGTCCAGCCAGAACCGCAGGATGTCGGTGAACTCCGTCCGCACCTCGGGGTTCTGCCAGTTCAGGTCGGGTTGCTGCGGCGCGAACAGATGCAGGTACCACTCGCCGTCCGGCAGCTGTGTCCAGGCGGGGCCGCCGAAGACACTGCGCCAGTCGTTGGGCGGTTCACCGGCGGCACGGCCGGGCCGGAACATGTAGCGGTCCCGTTCCGGCGAACCAGGCGCGGCCGCGAGCGCCTCTCCGAACCAGGCGTGCTGGTCGGAGGTGTGGTTGGGCACCAGGTCGATGATCACCCGCAGGTCGTGCTCGTGCGCGTCGGCGATCAGCGCCTCGGCGTCGTCGAGCCCGCCGAACAGCGGGTCGATGGCGCGGTAGTCGGCCACGTCGTAGCCGCCGTCCACCATGGGTGAGCGGTACCAGGGCGTGAGCCAGACGGCGTCGACGCCGAGCGTGCGCAGATAGCCCAGCCTGGACCGGATGCCGGCGAGGTCACCGACCCCGTCACCGGTGCCGTCGCTGAAACTGCGCGGGTAGATCTGGTAGACGACGGCGTCACGCCACCACTGGTGAGGAACGTCCACCCCCTACTACTACCCCGGAGGATCAGCGATCGAAACGGCCGGCCTTGATGTTCTTGACGAACATGGCCACCGGCCCCGCCAGCCGCGGACCCTCCGGCTGCTTGCTGTCCCGAAGAGCGGCCAGGTCATGCCGCACCTCAACGCAGGTGCCGCCCGAGTTGCTCTTGCTCGACTTGCGCCACATGCTCGCATCCCTTCAACAGACCACTCATCAGCCTACGGCTGTCGCCCTGGGACAGGGCAACGTTGTCCAGCCGCTCAAGGGCTGCCAAGTAGGGCGCCACACCGTCGTCGTGGACGTAGAACGCCGCTTCGGTCAGCTCGACATGCACCACGGGGTTGGTTTTCGGGAAGCGCATCAACAACCACGAGTGCGTGAGGAAGACCCGAGGCTGGTGAGCGGGGATGATCCGAACCCGGATCGCTCTGTCCTGAGCGAGCAGAAGGTGCTCCAGTTGGCCACGCAAGGCGTCGGCTCCACCATAGGGAGTGTGGAGCGCGGCCTCGCCGATGTATGCGGTGTAGTCGACAGTCCCGAGAATCTGCTGCCTACGCAGGCGAGCCATCCAACGGGTTTCCAAATCCGTCCGCGGAACACCATCCGACCACATGGCTCCGATTGCCGTCCCATAGGTTTGGAGCAATCCTGGAACAATTGTGACAGATACGTCTACCAATTCGTGTGCGTCGGCCTCATAACTGACGAGGGCACCCACCTCTGCCGGCACTCCGGGCAATGGGCGATCCCACCAACCCGACGACGAGCCGGCCTGCACCTCCGCGACGACCTCCTCCCGCTCGGCGACCGGGATCTGCCACGCCGTAAGGAGAGTAGCCACCTCGTCCGTCGTGATGTGACGCAGTCCCCGCTCGGTGCGACTCAGCTTGCTCGGCGCCCAACCGGCCAACTCCGCCGCGCGTTCGAGGGAAATTCCGGCCCGCTCCGTGCGGATTGCACGCACCTTCGCGCCGATGATCCGATCGCGCGCACGAGGGGCGTTCCTGCTCATCTTCTGTCACCTCTGGCAAGTCATGACGCGATTTCTCGAAGGAGCGTAGCTTCTGGCCGACAACCGTTCGAGAAGGGAGCGACAATTGCACACCAGCCTGAAAGTCAGCTCGTATGTCATCATTCGCGAGGGCTGCCCGATGAAGTTCCGCGTCACCGGGAACGAGGACATCGAGTTCAGTCTCGGCGGCCGGTACGACCCGTTCGAGTTCGTGTTCAACGCGCGGGCGCTGCGGGAGTTCCTCCGGGTCAGCGCGGACGCCCTGCGGGAGGTGGACGCGCTCTCAGTCGGTGAGGCCGAGGCCTAGGTGCTCGACGTGGTAGACCGCCTCGTCCAGCAGTTGCGCCACGTGGTTGTCGTACAGGCTGTAGACGATGCTGCGGCCGTGGCGCGTGCCGGTCACCAGGCCGAGGTTGCGCAGCAGTCGCAACTGGTGGGACACCGCGGACTGCTCCATACCGACGGCCTCCGCGAGTTCCGAGACCGGCAGCGGCCCCTGCCGTAACTGGGTGAGGATCAGCAGTCGACTCGGCGTGGCCAGCGCCTGCAGCGTGGCCGCTACCGTCGCCGCGCTCTCCGCGTCCAGCTTCGCGACCGGCCGGTTCTCGGTCCCGTGACCCATGCCCGCACCCTACCGTGCGCCAGAACACTTGAAGACCTCTTCATATGTTCTGATATGTTCCATGGCATGACGCGCACACGCCTCTTCGCCCTGGCCGAGGTTCGCTGGGCAGCGGCCGCCGTGGTGCTCTTCCTCGTCGGTCTCACGTTGCAACTGCTGGACGCGCCGGCCTGGTCGTGGTGGGCGGCGTACCTCGCCTGCTACGCGGCCGGCGGCTGGGAGCCGGGGCTCGCCGGGCTTGCGGCGCTACGCGAGAAGACCCTCGACGTGGACCTGCTGATGGTCGTCGCCGCCATCGGGGCGGCGGCGATCGGCCAGGTCACCGACGGTGCGCTGCTGATCGTGATCTTCGCGACCTCCGGCGCCCTCGAAGCGTTCGCCACGGCCCGCACCGAGGACTCCGTCCGCGGCCTGCTCGACCTCGCGCCGGACACCGCGACCCGCGTCGGCCCGTCCGGCGAGGAAACCGTGCCGGTGACGGACCTGGCGGTCGGCGACGTCATCCAGGTTCGGCCCGGCGAGCGGATCGGCGCCGACGGCACGGTGATGTCCGGCGCCAGCGAGGTGGACCAGGCCACGATCACCGGCGAGCCGCTGCCCATGGACAGGACGCCCGGCGACGAGGTGTTCGCGGGCACGCTCAACGGCACCGGCGCGCTGCGGGTGCGGGTGGACCGGCTGGCCGGCGAGTCGGTGGTGGCCAGGATCGCCACGCTGGTCGAGCAGGCCACGCAGACCAAGGCGAAGACGCAGCTGTTCATCGAGAAGGTCGAGCAGCGGTACTCGATCGGCATGGTGGCCGCGACGATCGCGTTGTTCGTCCTCCCCCTGCTGTGGGGCGAGGCGCTGCAGGACTCACTGCTGCGGGCGATGACGTTCATGATCGTGGCGTCGCCGTGCGCGGTCGTGCTGGCCACGATGCCGCCCCTGCTCGCCGCGATCGCCAACGCGGGCCGGCACGGCGTCCTCGCCAAGTCGGCGGTGGTGATGGAACAGCTCGGTGCGACGACCCGGGTCGCGTTCGACAAGACCGGCACGCTGACCCGCGGCACCCCCGTCCTGGCCGAGATCCGGCTGCTCGACCCGCGTTTCACCGAGGACGAGCTGCTGCGGCTCGCGGCCTCCGCGGAACGGCAGAGCGAGCACCCGCTGGCCGCGGCCGTCGTGCGCGCCGCCCGGCAACGCGACCTGGACCTGGCCGACGCCGACGAGTTCGCCGCCCATCCCGGCCGCGGCATCACCGCCCGCGTCGACGACCACTACCTCCAGCTGGGCTCGCCGGACGCCTATCTGTCCGAAGTGGACGTGGCCCCGTGGCAGGCGGTCGGTTCGCTGCGTGAGCTGGGCCAGACGGCGGTGGTCGTGCTGTGCGAGCGGACCCCGGTCGCGGTGCTGGGCGTCACGGACGAGGTCCGCACCGAGGCAGGCACGGCCGTGGCCGCGGTGACCCGGCTGACCGGCGCGGCCCCGGTGCTGCTCACCGGCGACAACCACACGGCCGCACACCAGCTGGCCACCGCCGTCGGCATCGGCGAGGTACGCGCCGGCCTGCTCCCGGAGGACAAAGTCGGTGCCGTACAAGAACTCCAGGCCGGCGGCCACCACGTCACGGTGGTGGGCGACGGCATCAACGACGCCCCGGCCCTGGCCGCCGCCCACACCGGCATCGCGATGGGCGGCGCTGGCGCGGACCTGACACTGCACACGGCCGACGCGATCGTCGTGCGCGACGACCTGGCCGCGATCCCCGCGGCCATCGCCCTGTCCCGCCGAGCCCGCCGCGTGGTCACCGCCAACCTGGCCATCGCGGCGACGTTCATCGCGGTGCTGGTGGTGTGGGACCTCGTCGGCCACCTGCCACTCCCCCTCGGCGTCGCGGGCCACGAGGGCTCCACGGTCATCGTGGGCCTCAACGGCCTACGACTGCTCCGAAAGTCCGCGTGGCGCCGCGCCGTCCGCGAAACGTCCTGACCCCGCCGCCCGATCCTCAGATGGCCTGGTAGGCGGTGGTCCAGAAGTCCTGGTGCAGACGTGGGGTGTCCGCGGAGTCCATGGCCGTCTGGGTCAGCAGGACGCCGACCAGGTTCTCGGCCGGGTCGGCGTAGGCGGTCGTGCCGAGGCCGCCGTCCCAGCCGAACTGGCCGACGGACGCCAGGTCACGGCGGTGCGTGCGGACGGCCATGCCGAAGCCGTAGCCACCGTGGCGGCCGAAGTGGTCGCCGAACAGGTCCTTCTCCACCTTCTGCGCCGGGGTCAGGTGGTCCATGGTCATCAGCGCGACGGACGCCCGCGACAGCACCCGCCCGCCCTTGTCGGCGAGCATCCGGAAGAACCTGTGATAGTCATCCACAGTGGACACCAACCCGTCGCCGCCTGCCTGGAACGACGGGGGTTTGCTGTACTTGCCGTCGGTCTTATCCCAGACGGTCAGCTCACCGGTCAGCGGGTCGTGCGCGTAGCTCGGCGGCAGGCGGTGGAGGTTGCCGGCCGGCACGTGGAACCCGGTGTCGACCATGCCGAGCGGTTCGAACAGCCGCTCCCGCAGGAACGCCTCGAACGACTGGCCCGCCGCCCGCGAGACGAGCACCCCGAGCACGTCCGAGCCGACGTGGTACTGCCAGCGCTCCCCCGGCTGGTACATCAGTGGGAGCGTGCCCAACCGGCGCAGCCACTCGTCCTGGTCGAGCGTCGGCCAGTTCGCGGTGCCGTCGCCGACGATGCCCAGCTCCAGCATCGCGGCCTGGATCGGGCATGGCGTGAACACCAGCCCGATCCCGAACGTGAGCGTCAACAGGTCGCGCACGGTGATCGACCGCGCGACCGGCACGGTGTCGTCGAGTTCCGCGTCGATGGTGCGGAGGACGTGTCGGTTGCCCAGCTCGGGCAGCCACGTCTCCACCGGATCGTCCAGCCGTAGCCGGCACTCCTCGACGAGGATCATCACCGCGGCGGCCGTGACCGGCTTGGTGAGCGACGCCATCCGGAAGATTGTGTCCCGGCGCATGGGCGTGTCCCCGTGCGCCCCCAACGCGACGACCTCGACCTCCTCGCCCCGGCCGACCAGCGCGACCAGCCCGGGAACGGTGCCGACCTCGACATGTCTGGCCAGCACGTCCCGCATTCGTCCAGTGGACAGACCTCCGTCGCCCGTCATCGTCCAGTTACCCGTCTTGTCCCAACTCACTGTCTGTGACATGTGATCATCTTTGGCCGCGACGGCAACCCGAACAACGGGAGCTTTCGTATAGTCGTCATAACACAGCGGTTATGGATCAAGGAGCACGGTGGAGCTACGGGACATCGAGATCTTCCTGACGCTGGCCGAGGAGCTCCACTTCAGCAGGACCGCGGCACGGCTGCACGTGTCGCAGGCGAGGGTCAGCCAGGCGATCAAGAAACAGGAACGTGCCGTGGGCGCGCCGCTGTTCGAACGCACCAGCCGCAGCGTCCGGCTGACCGTGGTCGGTGAGCAGCTGCGTGACGAGCTGCTGCCCGCGTACCGCAGCCTGCGCGACGGCATGGCGAAAGCCCGTCTGGCCGCGGAGGGTAAGACCGGCGTGCTGCGGGTGGGCATGCTGCCGAGCAACGCCCACGACCTGCGTCCGTTCTGGGAGGCGTTCCGCGCACGCCATCCCCAGTGGGGCCTGCGCATTCGGCACAACCCGTTCGTCAACGCGTTCGGCCCCCTCCGGGACGGCGACATCGACGTGCTCGTGGCGTGGCTGCCGGTCGAGGAACCCGATCTGACGGCCGGACCAGTTCTGTACACGGAGCACTGCGTCGCCCTGATGTCCCCGGACCACCGCCTGGCCGTCCGCGAGTCGGTGTCGATCGAGGTCTTCGCGGACCACGGCGTCATCGACGGCCCGGCGGGCCCCCAGTACTGGGAGAACGCGTTCACTCCCTTCCAATCTCCGAGCGGCCGTCCGATCGACCGCCTGCCACCCGGCATGGCCAGCCTGGACGACATGTTCACCTACGTCAGCACCGGGGACTTCATCCACAACCTCGGCGCCCACGTCACGCGCTACCACGCCCGCCCGGACATCCTGTACCTCCCGATCCACGACTGGCCCGGCCTGCGCTGGGGCCTGGTGTGGCGCGAGGAGAACGAGATGACCCGCGCACTCGCCCAGGTGGCCCGCGACCTGGGCACCCTGAAGGGCTAGGGCTACCGCCGTGCCAGGCCGAAGATCCTCCGTTCGTCCTCGGTGAGTTGGCGAGTGGTGTGCCCGCGGCTGTCGGCGAGGACGTTCGCGATGGGGCCGCAGGCCGGGCAACGCCAGATCCGCACCGAGCCGTCGCCGTGAGCGGTGACAAAACGGTCTTCACCGAGTGCCGCGACGGACTGCACCGAGGAGCCGAACCCGTCGAGGACCAGCGGTTCGGCAGCACCGTCGGCTTTCCAGATCCTGACCGCGGCGCTGGAGCTGGCGGTGACCAGGTGCCGCCCGTCCTCGCTGAAGGTCATACTCGAGACCCGGCCCTGTTGGCCACGCAGCACGGTTGGCCTGGTGGGGTTGTCGACATCCCAGAGATGGATGGAGTCGCTGTCGCCGGCGGCGGCGAGGCGCGTGCCGTCCTGGCTGAACGTCAGCGTCCAGACTTGCCCCCGGTGCCCGGAGAACACGGCGGGCTCTGCGCGGGTGAGGAGATCCCACATCACGACGGACTCGTCGGAAGCGGCCGCGATGTGGCGCCCGTCCACACTCCAGGCGACGTCGTACAGCTGGCCATGGCTACCGGATGGGAGTTGCAGGGTCGCGGACGGGTCAGCTGAGCCGATCGCCGATATGTCCCATACAGACACGGTGGAATCGGAAGTCGCGACCGCGAGCCGAGTGCCGTCCGGACTGACCGTCACGCTTTCTACGCCCAGGTCCGACGACCGCAACCGAAGTTCCTCGGTGTCCCAGACGAGCACCGCGCCCGCCTCGTCGACGGCGACGAGGTGGCGCCCGCCGGGGCCGAACGCCACCTGGTCGATGATCCGGCCGGTGCCGGTCAGCACAGTTGGCACACCATTCCCATTCGTGTCCCACAGCCGGACGGTGCCGTCTCGACCGCCGCTCGCCACGCGGCGCCCGTCCGGGCTCGGCGCGGCGCGGCCAGCCATCCCGTCGTGGCCACGGAGCACCGTCGACTGCTCGACCTCGTCGACATCCCACACCTTCGCCGTGCCGTCGCCGCCGGCGCTCACCACGGCCTTTCCGTCCGGGCTGAACACGGCAGCCGCAACCCCGTTCCGGTGTCCCCGCAGCACGACCGGTGCACCGCGACGGTCCGCGTTCCAGATCCGCACGGTGCCGTCGTTGCCACCGCTGACGATCGAATGACCGTCAGCGCTGTAGGCCACGGTTTGCGCGACGTTGTCGTGGTTGCCGAGCACGACCGACGTCCGGCCCGCGGGATCCCAGACCTCGATCGCGCCTTCGGCACCCGCGGTGGCGATGTGACCGCCATCCGGGCTGAAGGCCACGTCCAGGAACTCGCTTTCCTGGCCCTGCAGCACGAGAGGACTCCCGCCGCCCGCGAGGTCCCAGATCCGGAGGGTGCCGTCCTCTCCTCCGCTGGCCAGCAGCCGGCCGTCCGGACTGAACGCCACTCCGTAGACCCCGCCGTCGTGGCCGGGGAACACTTGCGATGGCGCTCCTCCCGCAACCTCCCAGACCCGGACGGTGCCGTCCTCACCGCCGCTGGCCATGCGCTGCCCGTCCGGGCTGAACACCACGCACCACAGGTCGTCCCCGCGCCCTCGCACGTACGCCGGCCGGGCACCGCCAGCCCAACCCCGCGCCGACAGCACACCGTTGGGCGTGGCCACCGCGAAGTGGTCACCATCCGGGCTGAGGGCGAGGCTCCGTGGATAGTCGTAGGGGCCGCGCAACACTCGCGACGGCGACGGAGCCACACGGCCACCGTTCCAGTCCCACAGCTGGAACAAACCGAAGGCATTGCTCGTGAGCAGGTGCTTCCCGTCGGGAGTGAACACGACGCCGGTGACCGAGTCCTGGTACTCGATCGAGTCACGAGGATGCGCGGGCAGCGTGGTGCGGAGGCGCGAGTCGGCGGCGGCCTGGCGCAGCATGGCTTCGGTGTTCTCGTTCGGCGACTGGGTGAACGCCTCGCGAGCCAGTAGCAGCGCGAGTTCCGGGTCAACCTGGAGTTGGGCGCGTGCGTCGGCGATCAGTTGACGGTTCTGTGCGAGTGCCCGCTCGTCCTCGGCACGGCCAGCCATCAGCAGGGCGATCACCGCGAGGACGATGACGGCGGCGGTCGTCGTACCGAGACCGCCGATCGTCCACCGGATCCGGCGGCGGCGCAGGCGATGTTCGCGGCTCTCGGCGCCGATGCTGGCGGCGAGGAACGCGCGTTCGGCGTCGTTGAGACGGTCGGGTGAGCGGTCCCGCCATCCTGCCAGGCGTGCGCCGCGGTACAACAGGCTGTCGTCGTGGTCGTGGCGGGTCCATTCGGCGGCCGCCTCGGTCAGCCTTCTGTGTGCCAGCACCGTCTCCCGGTCCTCCGCCAGCCATGATCTCAGCGTGGGCCACGACCGGATCAGCGCCTCGTGCGCCACCTCGACCGTGTCGGCTCCCACGGTCACCAGGCGTGCCGCCGCCAGCCTGCTCAGCACGGCGACAATCGCGTCCCGGTCGGGGCTGTCCAGCAACTCTTCGTGGGATACCCGGCGGCCGGTGTCCTCGGTGCCCTCGCCCAGCGCGGTCAACCGCAACAAGATCTCCCTGGCGATTCCTTGCTTCCGCTCGTCGAGGTCGTCGTACACGCGGTCCGCGGTCTGGGCGACCGCGCCGTCCAGCCCACCGGCCGCTGTGTATCCGGCCAGGAAGAGACCGTTGCCGTGCCGGCGGCGCCAGGTCTCCCACAACGCGTGCGACACGAACGGCAGGGCGCCCGGCCGTTCGGCCGCGTCGTTCACGACTCTGACGACCAGCGCCTTTTCCACCATCAGACCGGCCCGGGCCGCCGGTTGCGTGATAGCTTCGACCAGTTCGTCGGTGCTCATGGGCCCGATCAACACCTGTGCGTCCTGCAGCGCCGCCACCAGCCTCGCGTGCCGTGCGCAGTGGGCGTAGAAATCGGCCCGCAGGCCCACGACGACGCGGACACGGTTGTCCGGAGACTCGGCCGCATCGAGCAGGGCGTCGATGAACCGATCGCGCTCGTGCGAGTCCTGGCAGAGGGTGAACAACTCCTCGAACTGGTCCACGATCAACAGGAAGTCGGCGCCGTCTGGCCGGTTCGCCACGAGTTGGCGCACCGCGAGACCGAGATGCTGCGGACCTTCGGCGAACTCAGCCGCCAACCGCCCAGCGGTGGTCCCCAACCGCGTACTGAGCCGGATCGCGCATTCCTGCAACGGATGCGCTCCCGGCGTGACCACCAACGTCGACGTTCGGTCGTTCTTCGCGGCCATCGCGGGCAGCAGCCCGGCCCGCAACACTGAGGACTTACCCGCCCCGGACGCCCCCACCACTGCCACGAACCGCTGTCGTGCCACGCGATCCACCAGCGTGGCCACGAGCTGTTCCCGGCCGCGGAACCATTCCGCGTCATCCGGACCGTACGCCGCCAACCCCACATACGGTCCCCGCTCGGCCGACTCCCGCACGTCGCCGAGAGGGGGATGGAGCTCCGCGGCCGTGGCACGCCACCGCTCTTCCCATTCCGACACGTCGCCGCCACACGCCCGCACGTACGCGAGCGTCACCGGCAGCGATGGAAAACTCACACCACGCGCGGCCTGCGCCAGTGTCGTCGGCGAATAATGCGCGTGCCGCGCCAGCTCCCGGTACCCCGGACCACCTGCCGACCGCCGCATTTCCCGCAAACGCACGGCGAATTGAGCGACGGGCCCATCCGCCGGGTCCACGGGCTGCTCCGGACGCGGCATCCCTGTCACCTCCCAGTTCCTCGACCGAACATCACCGTCCCATCGAAAGAGGTTGTCCGCCACCAACCTCCCGACACCGGACAACGGCTTACCTGAAGTTCCTCACGAACCTGGGCATTCGTGAAATCGTGAACGCTAACGCGCCGGTTTACGGGCCTCGATCAGCCAGGACGCCGAGCCCAGCCGTACACCTCCGGGTGTCTGGTGGCGGGCCATGCTGTCGTGGAGGGCGTAGCGCGCGCGGGCCTTCAGTTCCGGGTCGAGGCCGTTGAGGGTGCGGGCGTACTGGCCGGTGAGGAAACGGCACGCGTCGTCGGCGTCGGAGCCGAAGTACATCCAGGCTTCGACGGAGGAGACGCGTACGTCGGTGAAGCCGGCTCGGGTCAGCACCGCGAACACGTCGTCGGGATCCTCCAGGGAACCGGGCGGCTGTGGTGGCAGTGCGGGCGCTTCCCGGCCGGCGGACAGCGCGTCGCGGATGACCAAGCGCCACTCGTTGCGCGCCAACGGCTGCCAGGACAGCAGCGCCATGCGGCCGTCGGGGCGTAGGGCGCGGGCGATGTTGGTGAACGCGACATGCGGATCGCCGAAGAACATGGCGCCGTGCCGGCTGATCGCGACGTCGTAGCGCCCGACGGAGAAGGGATGTACCTGCGCGTCACCGTGCCTGAACATCGCGTTCCAGAGGTGCTCGTGCGCGGCCTCGCGCCGGGCGACACCGATCATGGCCCTGGAGAGGTCCACTCCGAGCGCGAGTTTGCCTCTTTGGGCGGCGAGGCGGGTCATCACGCCTGTTCCACACCCGATGTCGAGGACGGCGTGGGTCGGTTCGATCGCGGCCGCGTCCAGGAGCGGACGACAGTAGTCGTTGGCGCTCATGTCGAAACGTGCGGCACGCTTCGCCCAGTACGCGCCTTCCTCGCCGTCCCAGTAGCGAAACTGCGCGGCGTTCGACGGGTCGACCCGCATGGCGACACACCCCCAGATACCGTGCGTCTCCATCCAGGGTACTGCCTCTGCCCGCGTGGGCAGAGGCAGTCGTCAACTCACCGCACCCTGGTGAAATGGAACGGGCAGTGCGTGCCGCCCGTGCCGATCGTGGTTTCCCTGTCGAAGCGGAAACCGTGGCGGGCCGGGTCGATCACGTCGATCCAGTTGCGGTCGAAGGCGCACAGGGCCGGCGTGAGTTCCGCCATTCCGTTGGCCACCAGCACATCGTGGTAGTGGCAACGATGAACGTCCTGGTGGAAGCGCTCACCGTCGTCGACGGCGTGCCGGAACTCGAAGCCCGCGCCGAACGACTCGGTTTCGCGGGACTTCGCCATCTCGACCATCGCCTGGTACGGGTCGGGCGCGTGGTCGAGCATGGCCCGCGTCGCCGCACGGACGAACGGGGCCAGCGGCTCGACCAGCGCCGCCTCGACGGCCGCCATGGCCCTGGCCTGCCCAAGGGACGGACGCAGCAGCTCGTACGCGGCCGCCACCACCAGCGTCAGGCGTAGGCTGTGGCGCGCGAGGTCGTCCACGACCAGGTGCTGGTTGGCGGCCACGAGCTTCTCGTGCCGGGCCTGGATGTCGGCGCGTCGGGACGCGGAAACGTCCAGGTGTTCCAGGAAGGCCTCGACCAGTGCGGCGGTCTCCGCCTCGGGGTCGGGTACATAGTGGTCGGTGGTCATGACGTGCTTTCCTTTCTGGCATGACTAAGCACGCCAGCGCACACCACCGACCTACCAGGCGCTGACAAAACGGTCAGTTACAAGGTCACAGCCTACGCGCCGGCGCGGAACGCACGCAGGGAGGGCAGAGCGTTGCCCGACCAGTCGAACATCGTCAGGTTGTCGTTCGGGTTGCCCTCGCCAGGGGCCCAGCCAACGCCGGGCAGCCAACCTGGCTCCCAGTCGAAGAAACCGGCGCCCCGCCCGCCCGGCACGGCCGCAAGCACGTTACGTATCTCCTCGAAGAACGCCGCCTGCCCGGCCTGCGTCGCGGGGAAGCGGGCGCCGTCCGGGAGCTGGCTCGGCGTCGTGATGAAGTTGCCGAGGCTGTCGCCGTTGTTGAGCGTCCACGGATACGACGTCTCCACCACGACCAGATCCTTGCGGTAGCGGTTGGACAGGTCGTTCAGGTTGCCGCGCAAGGCGGACAACGCACCGTGCCAGAACGGGTAGTACGACAGCCCGATCACGTCGAACTGCACACCCTGTGCCAGCACGTGGTCGTAGAAGTACCGGGCGCCGCCGTTGTCGCCGCCGCGGTCGACGTGGACCATGATCGAGGGGGCGCCGGCTTCCCGCGCACCCGCGATACCCGCCTTCAACAACGTCGTGAACTCCGCCCAGTGCTCGCCGTCGGAACGGTAGATCTCCCCCAGCGGGAACAGCATTCCGCTCGTGATCTCGTTGCCCACCTGCACCATGGACACCGGGGTGCCCTGCCGGGCGAACGCGGCGACCACGTCGCGGGTGTAGTTGCGCACGGTCGTCGCGAGCGTGGAGAGGTTCTGCCCTGCCCACGCCGCCGGGGTCGGCTGCTTGCCCGGGTCCGCCCAGAAGTCCGCGTAGTGCGGGTTGAGCAGGATCCGCATGCCGGCCTGCTGGGCCCGGCGTCCCAGCGTCAGCGCGGAGGACAGCGTGCTGTAGCCGGAGGGCGGCGCCGTCCACACCCGCAGCCGCACGTAGTTCGCACCGCGGCCGGTGAGGATGCGTTCGATCGGCGCCGTGGTGCCGCCGTCGCGGTAGACCTTGCCGATCGCCTCCTCCTGCAAGGTGAAGGATATGTCGCCACCCCGGATTCGCGGCCCGGTGGCGGCGGACGCCGGTGGTACGACGAGGGAACTGAACGCGGCCGCCAGTGGGGCGGCCAGAATGGTACGCCTGCGCATCGTCACTCCTTTGTGGACTACGCGGACTCTCGGATCACCAACTCCGTGGGGAGGATCATCGCCGCTGGCTCCTCTCCGTCGACGAGCCGCAGCAGCAACCGCACCATCTCCGTGCTGATCCGGGCCCACGGCTGGCGGATCGTGGTCAGCGGCGGGTGGCAGGCCGCCGCGATTCGTGAGTCGTCGAAACCGGCCACCGCGACGTCCTCTGGCACCCGGCGGCCGGCCCGGCGCAGCGCGGCGAGTGCGCCCGCGGCCATCAGGTCCGACGCCACGAACACCGCGTCGACGTCGGGGACCCGCGCCAGGAGCCGCGTCATCGCCGCCTCACCGCTCGTCTGCGTGTAGTCGCCACGCACGATCATGGCGTCGTCGACGTCCACCAGCACGTCGCGGTACCCGGCGAGGCGGTCGACGCCGCCCGGGGTGTCCGGCGGACCGGTGACCATGCCGATCCGGCGGTAACCCTTGGCACGCAGGTACGTCACCATCTGCCGGGCGCCGTCCCGGTCGTCGGCGGCCACATAGGACACGTCACGTTCGTGCCCCAGTGGCCGGCCGCACGCGACCACCGGTACGTCGGACAGCTCCTCGACCAACGGGTTGCCGGTGTGTGTGGACACCAGCAGCACGCCGTCGACGTGTCCCGCGGTGACGAACCGGCTCACCCGCTTGCGCTCCTCCGGCGTGCCGGCGAGCGTGAGCAGGACGGTGATGTCCTTGTCCGCCAACGCCTGCGTGCAGCCACGCAGCAGGATGTGGAAGTTCGGGTCCTCGAACAGGCGGTCCTGCGGCTCGGACAACACGAACGCAACGGACATCGACCGTTGCGTGGCAAGGCTTCGCGCGTGCGGGTTCACCACGTAACCGATCTGCCGGATCGCCTTGTTGATGGCCGACAGTGCCGGCCCGCTGACGTTCCTGCCGCCGTTGAGGGCGCGGGACACGGTGCCCCGCGACACTCCGGCCGCGGTGGCCACGTCGTCCATGGTGGGACGTCTGCGCCTGTGCACGTTCATCCCTTCACCGCTCCCGTCATCAGGTCGATCCGCCAGTACCGCTGCAGGGTGAGGAACAACGCGACGAGCGGCAGCACCGACAGCAGCGCGCCAGTGATCACCAGGTTGTACAGCGCGGGCTGTGCGTTGCCCTGCTTCAGCATCGTGACCAGGCCGACGGTCAGCGGGAACGTCCGGTCGTCGCCGAGCATGATGTACGGCAGGAGGAAGTTGTTCCAGATGGCCACGAACTGGAACAGGAACACGGTCACCAAGCCCGGCACCATCATCGGCAGCCCGACCGTCAGGAAGATCCTGAACTCGCCCGCGCCGTCGGTGCGCGCCACCTCGAGCACCGAGTCCGGCACGGCCGCCGCCGCGTACACCCGCGCGAGATAGATCCCGAACGGACTGACGATGCTCGGCAGCAGCACGGAGAGATAGGTGTCGGCGAGCCCGAGTCTCGCGAGCAACAGGTACTGCGGCACGGCCAGCACGACGCCCGGCACGAGGATCCCCGCCAGCAGCACGTTGAAGACCAGTGCCCGCCCGGGGAAGGTGTACTTCGCCAGCGTGTAGCCGGTGATGCCGGACAGTGCCGCGGACAGCGCGGCCCCGACGCCCGCGTAGAGCGCGGTGTTGGCGACCCACTGCCAGAACAGGCCGTCCCGGAAACCGGAGAGCCGCGCGATGTTGTCGATCAGCGCGCCGCCAGGGACCAACGTCGAGGTGCTGAACAGGTCCGAACTGCTCTTGGTCGCCGCGATCACGACCCACGCCACCGGCAGCAGGCAGTACGCCGCGCCGATCAGCAGTACCACGGTGGCAAGGCGACCGGGGCGCGTCACCGTTCCTCCCCGGTGAAGCCCCACTTCGCGATCACACGAAGGAAAGCCAGCGACAGCGTCAGTGTGGCCGCCGCGATCACGATCGAGCCCGCGGCGGCCGAGTGGATGTCGCCGCGGACGAACGCGTCACTGTAGATCTTCATCAGCGGCGTCCACGTGGACGGCATCGCATTGGTCAGTGGCTGGAGCGTGGTCGGCTCCGTGTAGACCTGAAGGGTGGCGATCACCGTGAAGATGCCGGTCATCACCAGGGCCGGCATCACCAGCGGTGTCTTGATCCGCAGCGCGATCTGGCGTTCGCTGGCGCCGTCCAGCCGCGCCGACTCGTAGATCTCGGCCGGGATCGCCCGCAGCGCGGTCAGGATCACCACCATGTTGAACCCGACACCGCCCCACAGCCCGATGTTGAGCACGGCGAACAGCAGTCCGGGCCCGAGCAGGCCGTCCGGCACGGGTAGCGGCGTGAGCGCCGGGAGGTAGAGGAACCCCCACAGCACGCTCGCCACCACACCGGGCACGGCATAGGGCAGGAAGATCGACAGCCGGCTGAACCGGGCGAGCCGCACGCGAGGCCGGTCCAGCAGCAACGCGAACAGCAGCGCGAGCCCGATCATCGTGGGCACCAGGAGCACGCCGTAGCCAAGCACCCGCAGTGTGCCACGCCAGAACTCCGGGTGTGACAAGGCTTCGGAGTAGGTGCTCAGGCCGGCGAACACCTCGGTGCGCGCGCCACTGCCGAGCCCGATCCCGCTGACCTTCGTCCGGTGCAGGCTCAGGTAGACGGTGTAGCCGATCGGCACCAGCACGAGCAGCGTGAACAACACGATCGCGGGGGTGAGGAAGACGTACGGCACCGCCCGCCGGCCGGGTTGCCGCACTATTCCTTCACCTTGAAGCCGGTGTCCCGCATGTCGTCCACAGTGGAGTCGTGCATCTCCTCGACGGCGTCGGAGAACGGGGTCCGGTCGGTGACGGCTTTGCCGAAGGCGTCCTTGTACGCCTGGTAGGTGACGTTCACGTTCGGGCCCCAGGTCCAGCCGACCGCGTTGTCGGCGATCGCCTTGGCCTCGGCGTAGAAGTCGGCCTGGTTGGGCATGAACGCCGGTGGCGCGGAGAGCCCGGGGCCGGACTGCGCGTCGCGGGCGGCCGGGTAGAGCGCGCCCTCGGTGACGAGTGCCTCGGTCGCCTCCGGGCCGGTGTTGAGCCAGATCGCGAACCTCGCGGCCGCCTCGACGTGCTCGGAACCGGCCGACACGGCGGTCGACGACCCGCCCCAGTTGCCGGTGCGGTTCTCGCCGGCCGTCCACTGCGGCAGGGGCGCCATGGCCCATTTGCCCTGAGTGTCCGCGGCGACGTTGCCGAGCACACCCGGCGCCCAGATGGCACTCGGCCACGCGAGCAAGGTGCCGTCGCCCAGCGCCTTGTTCCACTCCGGGGTGTACATCGGCTGGTCGTCGACGGCGCCTTCGGCGACGAGCCCGCCCCAGAAGTCGGCCATCTTCCTGGTCGGTTCGTCGTTGATGCCGACCGTCCAGGTGTCGCCGTCGATGCTCCACCACTCGGCGCCCGCCTGCTGCGCCAGCCCGGCGAACCAGCCGGGATCGTTGGCGGAGAACGTGGTCAGGTAGCTGGTCGTGGTCTTCGTCCGCAGCGTCCTGGCCGTCTGCGCGAACTCGTCCCAGGTCGTCGGCACGGTCAGGCCGTACTGGGCGAACAGGTCCGCGCGGTAGTACAGCATCATGGGCCCGCTGTCCTGCGGGATCGCGTATACGCCTTCGGTGCCGAGCGTGACCTGCTGCCACACGCCGTCGACGAACGCGTCCTTCGCGTCGCCGGCGTACTCGGCGAGGTCGGCGGTGGCGTCGTTGCTGACGAAGGTCGGCAGTGCCTGGTACTCGGCCTGGAACAGGTCCGGCGCGTTGCCGGTCTTGGCAGCGGTCAGCACCTTGGTCACCAGCTCGTCACTCTGCGACTGCCGGCTGACCGTGACGTGGACGTCCGGGTTGCTCGCGTTCCACTTCTCGACGACCTTCTCGATGTTGGTCGCCCAGGTCCAGAACGTGAGCTCGATCCGGTCGCCGGAATCCCCCGAACCGCCGGAACAACCGGCGACAAGGGCGGTGACCAGGCCTAAACCGGCAAGCAGGGAACGCATCACACGGCCTCGTTTCGCGTCGTTGCGGTGGACTGAGGAATTGTGAGCGCTCCCAGTTTTGGCCTCCCGAGGCAGCGCTGTCAAGAGGTGAAGCTCCTGGCCAGCGAAGTGGAAGCCGGCTGTGAGCGCTCACAGTCCATCCCGCGCTGGCATGATCACCGCCATGCACCACGACGACGTTGTCCGGCAGGCTGTCGAGATCGTCCGGGACACCGACGACTTCGCGAACTCCCAGTACCCCGAGCGGAAGAGCGACTGGCAGTACCCGGTCCGCTTCTGGACCGGCGCCGTGGGCGTGAACGACCGTCTCCTGACCCGCTACTTCGGCTAGAGCCGGGAGCACCCTGGCACGGATCAACGCGCTCGGCTGACGGGTCACAGCGCGGCCCGCACGTCCGCACAGCCCGCTCACAGGCCGCACGCCTTACCTGGTGTCAACGGCGGCGCGAGTGCCGCCACCGAGTGAGGAGTGCGACAGGATGTCCAGCGAGCAGCAACAGCCCGTGACCGTGCCGTCTACTGTGGACGGCGGTGCCGAGTGGGGTGCCGCACGACAGCCGCGGCAGCCGAAGGGAAAGCGGTCGGCCAAGAAGGCCGCGATCGCCGTCGCCGTCGCGCTCGGGATCGCGGGGGCCGGCGCCGGGGTCGTGTACGCCGCGAGTGGTTCGACGTCGGCCACCGAGCAGGGGCCTGGCGGCACGGGCGGCGGGATGGGTGGCCCCGGCGGATCGGGCGGCGGTCCTGGCGGGATGGGGGCGCTTTCCCAGGCACTGCACGGTGAGTACGTGGTGTCCGACGGCAACGGCGGCTACACCACCGAGGTGCTGCAGAACGGCGAGGTCACCGCGATCAGTGACACCTCCATCACGGCGAAGAGCGAGGACGGCTACAGCAAGACGTACACGATCGACGCGGACGCACTGTCCTCCGACCTGTCCGACATCGCGACCGGCGACGACGTCACGATCATCGCCACCGTGGACGGGGACACCGCCACCGTCGACTCCGTCGTCGAGGAAGGCACCGCCACCGGCCAGATGGGACAGGCCCCGCCCGGCCAGAGCACCGACGGCACGTCGCAGGACAGCTCGAGTAGCGGCAACTAGCCATGGCAGGAGGGGAGGTGACGTCACGCGAGAGCGGTCTGCGCAGGGTCGGCGGGATCACCGCCGCCCTCGCGGCCGCCGGCGTGGCCGGGACGGTGCTGGTGGCCTGTGCGGTCGGCAACCAGTCCAGTTCGACCGACACATCGAGTACATCGAGCACATCGAGTTCGTCCACTTCGGACAGCTCATCGTCGGGCAGCGACTACAGCGGCAGCGTCACCGACGGTGGCTCGTCGAGCGGGCAGGCCGACGCGAGCACGGGAGGTTCGTGATGGCCACCCTCCGGGTCGGCAGGAGCGTCGCGCGCTGGCGGGTGTGGAGCACGAGCGCGAGCGTCGTGGTCACCGAGCCGGACCTGCTCGCCCCCGCGCGTGAGCTCGTGGAGGCGGAGCTCGCGGCCGTCGAGGTGGCATGCAGCCGGTTCCGCCGGGACTCCGAGCTGGCGCGGGCGGAGCGGCTCGGCAGGCCGGTGACGGTCAGCCCGCTGCTGGCCGAACTGGTCGGTGCCGCACTGGCGTCGGCGGAGATCAGCGACGGCGACGTGGACCCGACGCTCGGCGCCGACCTGGCCCGGTTGGGCTACGACCGCGACATCGCGGAGATCGAGCCGGACGGCCCGCCGGTCCCGGTCCCGATCCGGCGCGCGGTCTCGTGGCGCGACGTGTCACTGGCGGGCCGGACGCTGACCGTGCCGCCGGGGGTTCGGCTGGACCTCGGCGCGACCGCGAAGGCGTTGACCGCGGACCGGTGCGCCCGGCTCGTGACCGAGCGCCTTGGCACGGGCGTACTCGTGGAGCTGGGCGGCGACATCGCCACCGCGGGTGACGGCCCGGCCGGCGGCTGGACCATCCACGTGCAGGACCGGCCGATCGACCCGCCGGTGACGGTCCGGGTCACGGCGGGCACCGCCATCGCGACCTCGAGCACGGTGAGCCGCACCTGGCACCGCGGCGGCCGGCTGCTCCACCACGTCCTGGACCCGCGCACGGGCATGCCGTCGTCCCGGGTCTGGCGCAGCGTCACCGTGGCGGCCGACCGCTGCGTGATCGCCAACACCCACAGCACCGCCGCGCTCGTCCGCGGCACGCAAGCCATGACCGTGCTCGGCAGGTCGGGGGTCGCGGCACGACTGGTCGACAACCACGGCAACGTCCACGAAGTCGGTGGCTGGCCGTCCACACAGGAGGGTCACGATGAGCACTGACGCCCTCTGGTACCTCGGACGCGGGTCCGGCGTGGTCACACTCGTCCTGTTCACCGCGTCGCTCGTGCTCGGGATCGGGACCAGGTCCGGGCGGCCGGCGCCGTGGTTGCCGCGGTTCGCGGTGACCACGCTGCACCGCAACGCGAGCCTGCTCGCGACCGTGTTCCTCGTACTGCACGTCGTGCTACTGCTGTTCGACCCCTACGCGCAGCTGACCGTCGTCGACACCGTGCTGCCGTTCCTCGCCGGGTACGCGCCTTTCTGGGTCGGGCTCGGCACGCTGGCACTCGACCTGCTCCTGGCACTGGTCGTCACCAGCCTGCTGCGCCAGCGGATCGGCCACCGCACGTGGCGGGCGGTGCACTGGACCGCCTACGCCGCGTGGCCGATCTCGCTCGTGCACGCGCTCGGCTCCGGCAGCGACGCCGGCACCCGCTGGTTCCTCGTCCTGGCTGGCGCCTGCGCTGTCGCCGTCGCCGGGGCGCTCGCCTGGCGCCTCTCGGCCTCGTTCTCCGAGCGCGACGCCGTGACACCTCTGGAGATCCACCCATGACCACGTCGATCGACACCGATCTGCTCGGCGCGACACCGCCGGGCCCCATGCCCTCGCGGGGTGGCGACCTGATCGCCGATCTGGCGGCCGCGGGCCTCACCGGTCGCGGCGGTGCCGGCTTTCCCGCCTGGCGCAAGGCGACCACCGCACTGAGCGGTTGCGAGGCGGTCGTGATCGCCAACGGCGCAGAGGGGGAACCGCTCAGCCGCAAGGACGCCACGCTGCTGCTCCGCAACCCGCACCTCGTGCTCGACGGGCTCGCGCTCACCGCGGAAGCGGTCAACGCCACGCGCGCGTACGTCTACGTGCCGGCGGGGCCGGGTGCCGACACGATCACCGCCGCGCTCGCCCAGCGTCGAGACCGGGTGTCCGTGGCCGTCGTGCACGCACCGGACAGGTTCGTCGCCGGGGAGGAGTCCGCCGTCATCGCCGCGGTCGAGGGCCGCGACGCGCTGCCCCGCTTCCGCACCCGACCGGCCGCGATGTCCGGAGTGGACGGACGGCCCACGGTGGTGCACAACGTGGAGACCCTCGCCCACATCGCGATGATCGCCCGGAACGGACCGTCCTGGTTCCGCCGCACGGGAACCCAGGACGAGCCAGGCACGTTCCTCGCCACGGTCAGCGGATCCGTTGCCATGCCAGGGGTGTACGAGGCGCCGGTCGGCATCCCGCTCGACGACCTGCTCGCCATGGCCGGCGCGGCCCCGTCCGTGCGGTCGGTGCTCGTCGGCGGCTATCACGGGGTGTGGGTGCCCGCCGGGCCGGCGCCGCTGTCCCGTGCCGGCCTCGCACCGTACGGCGGCTCACCGGGCGCCGGCATCGTGCACGCACTGCCGGCCGGCAGGTGCCCGCTCCGCTTCGCCGCCGAGACCACGCGCTACCTCGCCGAGCAGAGCGCCGGGAAATGCGGGCCGTGCCTGAACGGCCTGCCGGCCATCGCCGCCACCATGACCGCGCTCGCCGCCGGACGCGCGGAGGCCAGAAGACTCGACTGGCTGACCGGCCTCGTCACCGGCCGGGGCGCCTGCCACCACCCGGACGGCACCGTCCGGTTCGTCCGCAGCACCCTCACCACGTTCACCGCCGAGGTCGACGCACACCGGCACGGCCACTGCACCACCGGAGTGATCGCATGACCGCCCGACTCCACATCGACTGGACCGCCTGCGACGGTCGCGGCCTCTGCGTCGAGCTGCTCCCCGAAGTCCTCGGCCGCGACCCGTGGGGCTACCCGATCCCCCACACGCCCGGCCCGATCCAGGTACCGGAGAACCTCATCCGCCACGCGGAGAAAGCCGCCACCCTGTGTCCACTCCTCGCGCTACGGCTCCAGCACCCCGCACACCCGCCAGCCGCGGCGGCGTGAGCGACCCCGCAGGGCGGCTTCGCGGGAGCTGGGCGCTGCGGGGTCCGGCAGTTGCCCGCAGGGTGCGGTGCCATGAAAGACGCTGTGATGACATGGCCGGTGTCTCGAACGGCGTGATGGAACGGTCAACCTCTATCCACCGATGATCTTGTCGGGTGTCGCACCTTGCAGGAGGTGCAGGCCTGGTCAGTGCCCGCTTCGCGGGCGCCGGGCGCGCAGCGCCCGACGCGCGCCCGCAGGGTGCCGCGCCGCGAAGGACGCGTTTGGGACATGGTTGGTGTCCTGAAAGACGCGATGGGGACGTTCAACGACATGAGCGCGTCTTTCGAGACATCACCCGTGGCGTGAAACCGCCATTCGTGCGCGGCCAGCGCGACGTGAGCGGTATGGTGAAGGACGCCCTCCTCGCATGGCCGCCGGCCGAAGACGCGACCGCCCCTGACTACGGGCGGGTCCACCGCCGCACACCGCAAGCCACCAAGGCCATCGGTGGATCTGGGCTCAACGACACGAGCGCGTCTTTCGAGACATCACCCGTGGCGTGAAACCGCCATTCGTGCGCGGCCAGCGCGACGAGAACGGTGTGATGAAGGACGCCCTCCTCGCACGGCTGCCGGCCGACGTCGCCACCGCACCGCGACCTCAGGCGGTTTCGGGGCGCGAAGCGCCCGAAACCGCGCGGCAGTCCACCGGGCCATCAAGACCATCGGTGGATCTGGGGCTCAACGACATGAGCGCGTCTTTCAGGACATGACCCCGCGGGATTCGCCCGCCGCGCGGGGCGGGACGATCAGACAGTGATGACCACTTTGGCCTTGGCGTGGCCCGTCTCGACGTAGCGGATCGCGTCGGGGACCTCGGTCAGTGAGTACTTTCGGTCGATGGCCGGCGTGAGTTTGCCCTCCTCGGCGAGTGCCGCCAGCGCCGCGAGGTCGTCCTTGCTGTTGTGCGCCAGGATCGGCGTGATCCGCTGGCCCACGAACAGGTTCCGCACGACCATGGCGAGTGGGCGGATGACCGGGCCGAGCCAGCGGCCGGTGCTCGCCAGTCCGACGCCCACGTGGACGCCCTTCGGGGCCAGCACGCGGGCGATGTCCGCGAGCGATCGGCTGGCCGCGTTGTCGATCACGACGTCGTACCGCTTGCCGCTCCTCGTGAAGTCCTCCGTGGTGTAGTCGATCACCTCGTCGGCGCCGAGTGAGCGGACCAGGTCCACGTTGCCCGTGCCGCACACACCGGTCACCTCGGCGCCGAACGCCTTGGCCAGTTGCACCGTGAACGTGCCGGTGCCGCCCGCCGCGCCGTTGACGAGCACCTTCTGTCCTTTCTGGACGTTCGCCTTGTCGCGCAGGGCCTGCAGTGCCGACACGCCGGCCACCGGGGTCGCCGCCGCCTGCTCGAACGTCCACCCGCCCGGCTTCGCGACCAGCCACGAGTCGGGCACGCTGGCGTACTCGGCGAACGCCGCCGCGCGCTCGTCGAGCCTGTCCCCTCTGCCGCCGAACACCTCGTCGCCCGGTTTGAAGGTCGTGACCGCGCTGCCAACGGCCTCGACGACGCCGGCCAACTCGCCGCCGAGACCATGCGCCTTGGGTCTGCGGAGGCCGACCTGCCCACGGACGGCGTAGGGCAGGCCGCGTAAGTAGTGCCAGTCGAGCGGGTTGACCGCGGCTGCCCGCACGCGGACCAGCACGTCGTTCTCGTTGACCGGTGGCATGTCCACGTCGGCCAACCGCAGTACGTCCGGCGAGCCGTAGGAGTGGTAACGGATGGCCTTCATAACGCTCTCCTCAGCTCAATCCGGCGACAGGAATTTGTCAGCGAGCGTCCAACTTATCCGTCAGCTATTGCGGCCGGAAGGGATCCCGCTAATTTCGAACGGGTTGTATTACCCACGAGTAACAGGAGGTCGACGATGACCCCCGGGACGTTCCGGAGACTCCTCGCCGCGTTGATCACGGCTTGCCTGGCCGCGTTCGGCGTGGTCGTGAGCACGCCGGTCGCGACAGCCGCCCCGGCGTTACCCGGCCCGTTCGACGACTCATTCTACCTGCCACCGTCACCCCTGCCCTCGGGAGCGCCGGGCGACATCGTGCGCTGGCGGCCTTCCGTGGCACTGCTGAACCTGGCCAACGCCAACGCCTGGCAGGTGATGTACCTCTCGACGAACGCTCTCGGACAGCGGAACACGGTAACGGGCACCGTCCTGGTGCCGAAGAACGTCACGCCGGCCACCGCGCCGATCGTCGGTTTCGCCGTTGGCACACAGGGTCCGGCGTTCAAGTGCACCGCGTCCAAGGCCATCGAGCGCGGCACGCTGTACGACCAGGGTTCCGTGAACCGCTTGCTAGAAGCCGGTTTCGCGGTCGCGATCACCGACTACGAGGGCTACTCCCCCACCACCACACCAACCTACGTCACCGGACAGTCCGAGGGGCCCGCGGTGCTCGACTCGGTGCGTGCCGCGCAGCGCCTGCCGGCGACCGGGTTGTCCGCCGGCACCAAGGTCGCGCTCCAGGGTTACTCGCAGGGCGGCGGCGCCGCGTTGTGGGCCGCCGAGAAACACCCGACCTACGCGCCGGAACTCAACCTCGTCGGCGTGGCCGCTGGTGGGGTGCCGGGTGATCTGGTCGAGGTGGCCACGTTGCTCGACGGTGGGCTCGGTTTCGGTGTCCTCGCCTTCGCCGCCTCGGGACTCGACGCGGCCTACCCGGAGTTGGACCTCGACTCGTACCTCAACGACACCGGACGCACCGAGATCGCCAAGGCCAAACAGGACGCCTGTGTCGCCGAGCTGATCGTCAACTACGGGTTCAAGAAGATCAGCGACTTCACCACCAGCAATCCCCTTGCCACACCGCGATGGCAGGCCCGCCTCGCGGAGAACAAGCTGGGGCGGACCAGGATCCGGGTGCCGGTGTTCCAGTACCACGCGACCCTCGACGAGGTCGTCGCGACGCCACAGGCCGAGGCGCTGATGCGAACCTACTGCGCCAAGGGCGTGAACCTGACGTGGCAGACGTACATCGGGGAGCACGTGATCGGCATCGTCGCGGGTGCCGAGGACTCGTTCCGGTTCGTCCAGGACCGTATCGCCGGCCTGCCGGCGACATCGAACTGCTGATCGGGGGAATCCATATGGACGTCAAGCGAAAACTCACCGCCCTCGCCGCGGGCGCGACTCTGCTCGGGGCGGGCGCCGCCGTGCCCACGACGGCGGGAGCGGCCGCCGGACGGGTCGAGACACCCGTCGCCTCCGGCTCGCCCATCACGGAGGTGATCGAGACCGCGGTCCGGGTGCACGTCCCGCTCCCGGCCTCCGCCGGTCCGCACCCGGCGGCCTGCGACTGGCTGTCGTACCTGCGGTTCCGCCACGCGAGCGGACCGGCGCGCTCGGCCGACGCGGACCGGGTGCTCGTCGCCCAGCCAGGGATCCTGGAGGGCGCGGGCGCGTTCGACAGCGTCGCACGGAACACGATCGTCGAGGCCGCGCGGCGCGGTAGCCACATCGAGTTCTGGGCGCTGGACCGGCGGTCGAACTGCCTGGAGGACCACACGGGACTCAGCGCGGGTCTGGCCGCTCGGGACTTCCACGTCGCGGTCGACTACTACTACCGGAGCCGGCCGGTCGCCGGCCGCACGTTCGCCGGGTTCCTCGACAACTCGCAGCTGGGCTGGCTGGGCCGGGTCGGCCTCGAACAGACCGTCCGCGACCAGTACGACCTGCTCGTCGCCGAGTTGCCGGACCCGGCCGTGCGCCGGCAGAAGGTGTTGTGCGGCGGGCATTCCCTCGGCGGCATCCTCACCGGGTTCTTCTCCGTCTGGGACTTCGACGGCAACCACGCCACGACCGCCGACGCGGGCTACCGGCAGTGCGGCGGCTACTTCGCGCTCGACACCAGCATCTCGACCTCGCTCGGCGACCTCACCGGCGGCATGCCGGTGGAGAACCCGGACCTGAGCTACGCCGCGACGCAGGTCGCGCTGGAAACCGGGCTGTTGACCCGGTCCCTGTCGCTCCCGATACTGATCAACGCGGAGACCATGAACCTGCTGGGCATCGCCGGCCTGGCGGCGGTCACGGCACCCGGCGCGGAGTGCGACCTGGCGCGGTCCCTCCCGTCGAACCTCAACGTGGACACCACACAGCGGATCCTGTTCTCCAAGGACCTGCTGACGTTCCTCGCCGGCACACCGACCACAAAGGACTTCCGGCTCACGAACGAGGCCGCGCTGGGCGCCCTGCTGGACGACCACTCGCAGCCGCTCGCGTTCCTGGAGACCAGCGTCGGGTTCTTCGACGGCGGACCGGTGGTGGACAAGGACTTCCCGCTGCCGCACGAGCTGAAGAGCGTGCCAGGGCTGGAGGGCCTGACGGCCCAGCTGGGGGTGGAGCCGATGGCCATCCCGGACACGCCGCGCGGTCCGCTGTACACGTGGCGGAACTACAACCGGATCGGCGCGCCGGACGACCCGGTGTACAAGCGCCGCGACGGCCAGCCGTTCACCGGTGCCGGCAAGGAGGTCACCGACATCCAGGAGTTGGCCCGCAGCCTCGCCGAGCACCCGCTGGACTTCACCGAGCAGTACTTCCCGACGAAGCTGTCGACCGACCTCTTCCAGTCGGAGGCGCCGCAGGTGAGCGAGGACGCGGTGCACGAGGTGGGACTGACGGCGAACCCGACGATCCGGCTGCTCGCGGGCGACAGCTTCACCGGCTCACCGACCGCGAGCACCGAGACCATCGTCATGCCCGGCTACCAGCACCTTGACGTGCTGACCGCGGCACCACGCCAGAACAACGGCCGCCCGGAACAGGTGGCGGTGAACCTGGCGCGGTTCGCGGTGTCGTAGCAACGCGAACGCGGCGGGGAGGGGCGTCCCTCCCCGCCGCGTTCGGCCTGTTTCGCGGTGTTGGCATCATGGTGCGATGGGGATCAAGGACTTCGAACCGCTCGTGTCGGCCGCGCTGCCGGACATCGTCGCGCTCGTGCCCAGCGCGCCCGCCGCCCGGCTCGGTCGGTGGGAGCCGACGGGCCGTCGGCCGCAGGGTACGAGAGTCCAGACGGCACTGGACGAGCTTGGCGACATACTTCCCGAACGTCTGCTCGGCGCGCTGGAACTGACCGTCGATCGGCTGGTCGTGGACGTCCCGTCCGATCTCGTCGCCGGCCTCGCACGGCCGACGGTCGCCTCGTTCGGCGTCATGACGATGAGCGAACAGTCCGCGACGAAGCAGGCCGTGTCCATCGTCGAGCAGGTGCACCCAGGTGCGACCGATGTCGTCGTGGATCTGGTAGAAGCGTTGCGGGACATGGCTTCCGTGCCGGACGCGGCCGGTGACGAGGCGGAGATCGCCGCCCGGCACGGTGCCACGCACCTCGCACTGGCTGTGGTCGTGTCGACCGCGGTGTTGCGCTCGCTGGGCACCGCCGTGGCCGGTGATTCGGCCGCGATCGTCGGTGTGGCACTGGGCGCCGCGGCGATCGTGCTGCCGACCGTGCCCAAGCCGCACGGCTACGCGCCGGCCGTGCTTGCCAAGCGGCGCGCCGAATACCTGCTGCCGCGGCACTCAGGGACGTCCGCACTGGTGAAGAACCACCAGTTCTGGATCACCGAGGGCTCGACGCCCGCGAACGTCGACTTCTCCGCCAACGGCCTGGTCGCCGCCGTCCCGGACGGCGTGACGATCCGCACCGGCCTGGCGGAGGGCCACGTGCACCTGTCGATGATCGTGCTGGCCGGACCACCTCCCGAGATCGACCTGACCGGCCACGACGAGGTGGTCGAGATCAGCTGGACCGCCCCGGAGGGCGGCGCGGTCCTGTTCGGCGACACACCGATGCCTCGCCGGCGCCGCTGGGAAACACCGCCGTGGCCGGGCGACTACCGGGTCCGCGTGCACGCGACCGGTCGCGACGACGCCGAGGACTCCTACCACCTGGTCATGTGGCAGGCGCCGGCCGCGCCCCAGGTCGTGTACAAGAAGACGGATCGACTCGGCCACCGCCTGCGTCGGGAACCCGAACCACTGCCGGTGGTCGCACCCGACGCCGAGTACCGGTGGATCGAGAAGAGCTCGCTCGACGAAGCCGCCACGATCACCGTCGTCCAGGGGGTGGCCCCGGACGAGGTGATCAGAGCCCTCGGCGGCGACCCGACCGAACCCGTGTCGATCGAGTCGCTCGCCGAGTTCGACGACTTCGCGGCCGCGCTGACCGTGCTCGCGGTGGACGGCGTCGTGCTGGCCGTCGAGGAGAACGGCTTCCGGGGCGCTGACAACGACACGATGGTCGCGTTGTCCCGCAACGGAAAGGCCGCGAGTCTGTACTGGAACATCAACGGCAACTTCCGGCTCATCCTCGCCGAGCGCGGAGAGTTGCTGTTCACGGGCGAACCCGGTCACGACCCCGGCGCCCCGCACACCGAGGACCTCGACTTCGACGACTACCGGCACGGTGTGGCGAAGGGTCTGACCGTGCTCGCCCGCTTCGCCGGTCGCGGTGTGACAGCGGCCGACATGGACGCCATCCACGCCGCGGACCAGGCCTACATGTTGGAGTGATTCCTAGGCGTAGATTGGGATGCAGGTCCGCCAGCCGGTGTCGTTCTCGCGGTACGCGTGGTTCGCGTCCCGGGCCGCGACCACCAGCCGGTACTGAGTCCGGTACGTGCACACCGCGGTGGTCGCGGAACTGGTGTAGGACCCGAGGGCGACGCCCTTCGAGCGGTCCCACCCGTAGGTGTAGGGCGCCACGCCGTCCTGCGCCAGCGCGACGCAGTACATCGTGACCTTGACCCCGTCGAACGCGCTGGTCTCACAGAACGGCCCCTGCAACGTCATCGGAGCCGCTGACGCCGCGGGGGCCGCCAGCACAGTCACCGCCACCGCCGCGACGGCCGCCGCCGCCCAGCGTCGAACCCGTTGTGCCATAACCATCCTCTCGCCGAACATGAACCCTATTCAGATCTTCGCAAGGCGGAGGGTGCGGCACAATGCGCCGTTCAGCGTCATCATTCGCCTCATCCCTGAGGACGACACCGAATGTCATTCCCGACGGGGATGTGTGCACGGCCCGTGCCCGAGAGGATCGTCCCCACACATTCGACGACGGAGGGAATTCGCCAATGGGGGCGAGAAGAGGACTCGGCGGCGCGCTGCTGGCGGCGGTGCTGGTCACCGGTGTCACGAGCGGCACGGCGAACGCCGATGCAGGGAGTCGCCAGGACCTATGGCAGGCCATGGTGGCGCTGACCGAGGCAGGCGTGGGCGGAGTACAGCTGCGCATCCACGACGACCAAGGGGACTGGACCGGATCGGCGGGGTTCCGTGAGCTGTCGGGCGGGAAGGTGCCGACGGACGGCCGGTTCCGGGCGGGCAGCATCACGAAGACGTTCGTGTCGACCGTCGTGCTGCAACTGGTCGACGAGGGCGAGGTCGCACTGGACGACCCGATCGCCGAGTACCTGCCGGAGTACGGCTTCGACCAGCGAATCACCGTGCGCATGCTGTTGCAGCACACGAGTGGGCTGTTCAACTACACGGGCGAGGTCAACGCGGACGGCTCGTACGAGCCGGGGATTCCGCTGGCCGGTCAGGACTACGTGGACAACCAGTTCCGCCGGTACACACCGGAGGAACTGATCGCGGTCTCACTGGCGAAGCCGGCACGCTTCGAGCCGGGTACCAACTGGTCGTACTCGAACACCGGCTACATCGTCCTCGGGCAACTGGTCGAGCGAGTCACCGGCACGCCGTACGCGACCCAGGTGAAGAGGCGCATCCTGGGCCCACTGGGTCTTCGGGAGACCGTCCTTCCAGGCGACCGAACGGGCATCCCCGGACCACACGCGCACGGCTACTTCGCCTACCGGGACGGTGGGGACCTCGAGGTGGCCGACGTGACGCGCATCAACCCGAGCTGGGCATCGTCGGCCGGGGAGATCATCTCCACGACCCGGGACCTCGACCGGTTCATCACGGCGTTGCTGGGCGGCCGGTTGCTGCCCGCCGACCTGCTGTCCGAGATGACGACCCCGTCCGAGTACAACCCGTACGGTCTTGGCCTGGGACTGCTGGACGCGGGCCCGACCTGCGGCGGTGTCTACTTCGGACACACCGGTGGCCTGCCCGGGTACCTGTCGTTCATGTACGCGACCGCGGACCGCGGCACTCGCCTGGAGTTCTCGGTCACCCTGGGCGAAGCCGACCTCGAGGACCCGGCGGTCTTCGAGCGGATCCAGGCCGCGTACGGCGACATGCTGACCACGGCGATCTGCGACAGTCCCCCGGCGAACGGCACGCCTCTGCGTTCCCAGCTAGCCGCCATGTGAGCAGGGTTCGGCTGCGCGGCGTCCAGCCGCGCAGCCGGCCGGCGTCACTGGCTCACTGGCGTGCCGGCCTGGATGACCGTGCGGTGCTCGCCCCACAGCAGGGACGGGTTCGCGAACGGGTCGCCGTCGAGGACGAGAAGGTCCGCGACCGCGCCGACGCGGACACGACCCAGGTCGGGGCGGCCGACCAGGTCGGCGTTCACCGAGGTCATGCTGCGCAGCGCGTCCAGTGGACCGTCCACCTCCACCTGCAGGCGGATGCCCTGGAGCTGTTCGTCCTCCAGCTCCCCCATGAGGTCGGTGCCGAAGCCGACCCGCACCCCGGCCGCCCTGGCCAACCGCACCGCCTCGGCGCCGGCGTCCAGCACCTCCAGGTTCTTCCGCGCCGAGACCGGCGCGATCCCGATCTCCTTGCCGCGCCGGGCGATCGCGTCGTACGCGGCCAGCGTCGGGACCAGGAACGCGCCGTGCGCGGCCATCACCTCGGCGGTCTGTGTGTCGAGCAGGTTGCCGTGCTCGATCGACCGCACGCCGTTCAGCACGGAGTGCCGCACGGCCTCCGGCGAGTACGCGTGCGCGGCCACGTAGCTGCCCCGCCGGCTCGCCTCGTCCGTGGCCGCGCGGATCTCCTCCGCCGAGTACTGCGGCACGCGGATCGGGTCGGCCAGTGACATGACCCCACCCGAGGTCATCATCTTGATCGCGTGCGCGCCGCGGCGGAACCGGTCGCGGACCGCCGCCCGCACCGCGTCCACGCCGTCCACCACCTCGGTGCCGTGGCTGTGGCAGCCGCAGACGTCCATGTCGACCCCACGCGGGTCGCCGTGCCCGCCGGTCTGGCTCAGCGCCGCCCCGGTGTACAGGTAGCGAGGGGCCGGGATCAGCCGCTCGTCGATCGCCCTGGCCAGGCCGGCGTCCCCGCCCGCGACGTCACGCACGGTCGTGAAGCCGCGGCGCAGTGCCCGTGCCAGCCGGCGGGCGCCGGCCAGCGCGACGTAGCTCAGCGGCCGGCCCTCGATAGCGAGCATGTCCAACGAGATGCCGTAGGCGTGGCAGTGCGCGTCGATCAGTCCAGGCAGGACCGTCCCACCACGCGCGTCGATCACCCGGTCCGCCGTGAAACTCCCGCCGACGTCGACGATCCGGCCGTTCTCGACGTGCACCGGACCGTCCACCAACTCGGCCGACTCCCCGTCGAACACGACGGCGTTGATGATCGACAAACTCATGTGTGTGCTCCTCTACGGACGCCAGTACAGCGCGGGTTCCGGGTGGTCGACGAAGCCGAGTGCGCGATAGAGCCGCTCGCCGTCGGCTGAGGCGTGCAGGTCCACCCTGGCGACGTCACGCTCGGCGAACCAGTCGAGCAGCTGCTTCATGATCGCGCGGCTGTGCCCTCGGCGCCGGTGCGCCGGGTCGGTGATCACGTTGATCACCTGTCCGAGCCGGCCGTTGCGCAGGCGCGGTCCTGGCAGCCGCAGCTCGATGAAGCCGACGCCGCAGGCCGCGAGCCCACCATCGCCGTCCACGACGAGGATCCGCTTGGTGTCCTCGTCGAGGTCCTCCTTCAACACCTCGACGAGGGCCTCGCGCCAGTCGCCGCCCGAGGACGACCCGTCCCCGAGCGTCTCGAACAGGAGGGCTCGCAAACGCACGAGCTCCGGGATGTCGTCCGCCACCGCCTGCCGCACCCGCGTCATGTCATGACCCTATCGTGGTTCTGCCCCTTACTGACAATGTTGTTGACCAGCTCACGGTATGCGTCCTTCATGGGCAGCTCGCGTTCGACGTGAACGCGCCGCCGGGTGGTGGTGACGTCGACACCACGGACTGGGTCGTGACCGGCATGCTCGTGCGCCGACCACCAGAGCCCGACGCCGCGCCGCTGCCAGGCCGGCAGCTCGTTGAAGTTGACGCCGTGCGCGAACAGCAGCTCGTTCTTGGCCGCGGTCGTCGTGCCGTGCAGGTGACGGGTGGCCTCCTGGCGCGAGACGCCGGCGTTGCGGAGTGTCCAGTAGCACCAGCCGCTCAGCGCGCAGCGCGCGGCATCCGCCTGCCGCCACGAGAAGTAGTCGACCACGTCGTCGGGACCGGCGCCGATCCAGATGCGACTGTCGAAATGAGCCGGTAGACCGGCGGCGTGGGTGAAGGCGGCCGACGCGACACCGGCGGAGATCGACACGATCTTCTCCACACCACGCGCGAACACCGAGCGGGACGGCGGGAACACCACGGAGATCTCGTCGCTCTCGGTGTAAGCGTAGGTGGCGTTGAACTCGGTCAGCACGGCCCGCGCGGTCTCGATCATGAGGTCGGCGAACCTCGGGTCGAACGGCTTGTCGAAGTGTTGCTCGGTGAACCGGGAGAACGCCCGGCCGTCCAACCGCACGACCGTCCACACCCCGACCGGGACCGTCAGGCCGTGGAACCACTCCCGTGCCCGTTGTGCCGCTTCGAACTCGTCTCCCCGCATCCGTCCTCCTCGTGCATGGGCCGCACGTCGAACCCGCCGCGACCGTCACCCCGGACGGCGAACAACGCGTCGAAGCCGTCGACCAGACGCGGGCGGCGCAGGCGTTTCAGCGTGGCATAGAGGCCGACGTCGGGCACCCGGGTTTTGCCGGTCCTGGCGGCGTTGCGGACCTGGGAGACGGCGAGGTCCGGCGGGAACCAGAAACCGACGACCCGGGCCCCATGCGCGCGGGCGGCCGCGATGATCGGCTGCCACTCCTCGGGTGACGGGTTGGTGTTGTCCACCGCGACGTCCCGTCCCGCGTCGAGTGCGGCCTCGATCATCCGCATCTGGCGTCGTTGCGGGCGGCGGGCGTTCGGGAAGACGTCCTTGCTGATGTGCTCGTGTGTCGTGGCCATCCTCTGGTGGTAGAACGTCGTCTTCCCGGATGCCTGCAGCCCGATCAGGATGACGACCTCGGGCACGGTCTACTCCGCCCAGATGCCGCGCACGTGGCCGATATGGCGGCGCATCAACCGCTCCACGCCGTCCGCGTCGCCGGCGGCCAGGAGGTCGAGCAGTTCTGCGTGTTCGTGGGCCGACGGCACCAGCGCGTCGCGTTCGGCGAGCCTGCGCAGGCCGTAGATGCGGGACCTGGCGCGCAGTGAGCGGACCGTCTCCACGAGGTGCTGGTTGCCGGCGAGCCGGAGGAGTCTCAGGTGGAACTCCATGTCCGCGGTGACGTGGGCGATCAGGTCGCGCCGTGCGGCGGCGGCCTCGATCTCGTTGGCCAGGGGCCGCAGCTCGTCCAGCACGGCTGGGGAGACACCGGCCTCGGCGATGCGCCGCACGGTCGGCACCTCGATCAGCGCACGCAGCTCACTCAGCTCGTCCAGGTCCTTTTCGGACAGTTCGGTGACTCGGAAACCCTTGTTGCGCACCACGTCCACGAGGCCTTCGCCGGCCAGGTCGAGCATGGCCTCCCGCACCGGGGTGGCCGACACCCCGAACTGCGTGGCGAGGCTCGGTGCCGAGTACACCACTCCCGGCCGCAGCTCGCCGGAGATCACCGCCGCCCGCAGGGTCTCGGTGATCTCCTCGCGCAGGTTGCGGCGCGTGGCCAGTGCCGGCAGGGCAAGCTCGTTCACTGTCGCCTCTCCCAGCTGTCCGCGGCGATCACCAGATCCTCCCATGCCATGCCGACGCTCTTGAACAGCCTCGGCCGGTCCATGGCGACCTCGACCGTGCCGAGGACCACGCTCGCCAGGTCGACCAGTGTGTCCGGGTCGAGCACACCGGCCCGCACCGGCTGGGTCACGTCGCCGGCCTCGCGCAGTGCCGCCGAACGGGCCTCGACCACCACGGTCGACGCCGCGACGGTGGCGTCGTCGACCTCCCGCGCGCTGTGTTCGTGTGAGCCGACCGCCACGACGGTGGCGTTGTTCGACAACAGGGCGCCGTCGAACAGCGGGGTGCGTGCCGTGGTGGCGCACACGACCACGTCCGCGTGCGCAACGTCCGCCACCGCACCGATCCTGGCGTCCACCGAGGACGCGAACTCGCGTGTGCGGCCGGCGTCCCGGCCGATGACCGCGACCTCCTCGACCGGGCGGACCGCGCGGACCGCGGCGATGTGGCTTCGCGCCTGCGGGCCGGTGCCGAAGACCACCAGCCGGGACACGGCCGGCACGGCCAGCGCGTCGACGGCCAGTGCCGACACGGCGGCGGTCCGCACGGCGGTCAGTGCCGTGCCGTCCAGCATGGCCAGCGGGGTCAGGGTTTCGGCGTCGTGCAGCAGGTAGGTGCCCTGGATCCGAGGGCGTCCGCGGGCCGGGTTGGCTGGCGCCACCGTCACGAGCTTGAACCCGACGTAGCGTCCCCACTCCGACGGCATCAGCAGCAGTTCGCCATGTGCGGACCGAACGCTCGAGCGGACCCAGTCCGCCTCCGGGTCGAGGCCGTCGCGCAGTGCGGTGCGCAGCGCCGCGACGGCGTCGGGCATCGCGATGGCTTCGCCCAGGAACGGGATCACAGCTCGAACCCCTCCGGGAAGGGGTCCGCCGGGTCGAGGAAGTACTGCGCGGTGCCGGTGAGCCACGCGCGACCGGTGACGGTCGGCACGACGGCCGGCAGTCCGCCGACCGTGGTCTCCTCGACCAGCCGGCCGATGAAGTTCGTGCCGATGAACGACTCGTTGCGGAAGTCGGTGTGCAGCGCCAGCTCACCTCGGGCGTGCAACTGCGCCATCCTGGCACTGGTCCCGGTGCCGCACGGCGAACGGTCGAACCAGCCGGGGTAGATCGCCATGGCGTGCCGGGAGTGCTCCGCGGTGGAGCCCGGCGCGGCGAGGTAGACGTGTTTGCAGCCGGCGATGTCCGGGTTCTCCGGGTGCACCGGCTTGTCCTGCTTGTTGATGGCGTCCATGATGGACAGTCCGGCGTCGAGCAGGTGTTGTTTGGCCTTGCGTTCGAACGGGAGGCCCAACTGGTCGAGGCCGAGGATGGCGTAGAAGTTCCCGCCGTAGGCCATGTCGTAGCGCACCTCGCCGAACCCGGCCACGTCGACCACGCGGTCGAGCCCGAGCGAGAACGACGGCACGTTGCGGATGGTGGCCGAGCGCGCGACGCCGTCGGTGACCGCGACCTCGGCCACGACGAGCCCCGCCGGTGTGTCGAGCCGGACCGTCGTGACCGGCTCGGTCACCTCGACCATGCCGGTCTCCACGAGCACCGTCACCACGCCGATCGTGCCGTGCACGCACATCGGCAGGCACCCGGACACCTCGATGTACACCACACCCCAGTCGGCGTCGGACCGCGTGGGCGGTTGCAGGATCGCGCCGCTCATCGCGGAGTGGCCACGCGGCTCGTTCACGAGCAGTTTCCTGATGTGGTCGAGGTGTTCGACGAAGTAGAGCCTGCGGTCGAACATGGTGTCACCGGGGATCACACCGACCCCGCCGGTGATCACCCTGGTCGGCATGCCCTCGGTGTGGGAGTCGACCGCTTGGAAAACCCGCTTGGCACGCATGGTTCAGGACAGTCCTTTCGCGAGCGCGTGTTCGGTGGCCTGCCGCACCGCCGCCTCGTGCTCGGGCGTGAGCGGCACGCGCGGCTGACGGCACGGACCGCCGTAGCGGCCGGCGATGTCCATGCTGAGCTTGATGGCCTGCACGAACTCGGTGCGGGAGTCCCAGCGCAGCAACGGGTGCAGCAACCGGTACAGCGGCAGCGCCTTGTCCAGGTCACGGGCGGAAGCCGCTTCCCACAGCTCCACTGTGGACTCGGGCAACGCGTTGGGGTAGCCGGCGATCCAACCCGGTGAGCCGGCGACCGCGAGCTCCAGCACCACGTCGTCGGCACCGCACAGGACGTCGAGCTCCGGTGCCAGCTCGGCGATCCGGTACGGCCGGCGGACGTCGCCGGTGAACTCCTTGACGCCGACGATCAACCCTTCCCGGTGCAGTTCCGCGAGCAGCTCGGGCACGAGGTCGACCTTGGTGTCGATCGGGTTGTTGTACGCCACGATCGGCAGGCCGGCCTTGGAGACCTCACGGTAGTGCGCGAGCACGGCCCGCTCGTCGGCGCGGTAGGCGTTGGGCGGCAACAACATCACGGCCTGGCAGCCGGACTCGGCCGCCTGCTCCGCCCAGCGCCGGGCCTCGGCAGAGCCGTACGCGGCGACGCCGGGCATCACGGTGAACCCGTCTGGCGCCGCCTCGACCGCGGTCGTGACCACGCGGGCCCGTTCCTCAGGGGTGAGGGTCTGGTACTCGCCGAGCGAACCGTTGGGAGTGACGCCGTGGCAGCCGTGCGCGGCGAGCCAGGCGACATGCTCGCCGTACCGGTCGTAGTCGACGGACAGCGAGTCGTCGAGCGGCAACGCGGTCGCCACCAGAACTCCGTGCCATGGGCTGCTGCTCATCGTCGGTCCGCCTCCCCGGAATTCAATGTGTTGGTCGCGTTGGCGGACGAAGGGTTCTGTTTGGTCACGTACTTGTGGCTGGCTTGCGTCACGTTCCCCTGAGGTGCGGCTCCGAAGCACTCGGCCTGATGTGACCTCGAGATCGACAGAGGGTGTCTCATCCTTCCTCCATGAATTGTGCGAGACTACCGAGGGTGACCGGCTGGGCGATCGGGCGAGCCGCCAGGCCGAGCAGGTCGTGGGCGGTCACCGAGCGGTCACGGGCGGCCAGGCACGCGGTCGCGAACCCGCACACCCTGCCCTGACACCACCCCATGCCGGCTCGGGAGAACAGCTTGACCGCACGCGGGTCCGTCGCCCCCAGCTCCACAATGGACTCGCGGATGACGTGGAGGGGGACCTCCTCGCACCGGCACACCTGGGTGTCGTCGTCCAGCCAGGTCTGCCAGCCCGGCTGGACAGGGTAGACGCGGTGCATGGCGGCGGCGAACGCCCGGAGCGTGTCCCGGCGCCGAGGAAGCCGGGTGCCAGGAGTGCCGCCCGCCGCGTGCAGCCCGGCCAGCTCGCCCTCCACAAGGGACAGTTGGGCGCCGCCGACGCCGCAGACCTCGCCGGCGAGGTACACACCGGGCGCCGACGCTCGCTGGTGGTCGTCGGCCGTGGCGACCAGGCTGCCGTCGACGTCCAGATGCGTGTCGCAGCCGAGCTGGAGCGGGATGTCCAGCTGCGGCGTGAAACCGTAGCCGACGGCCACCGCGTCGCACTCGATCTCCCGCCGGTCGACCACGTGCCACGCACTGTCCAGCGTCGCGACGGTCACCGCGCGAACCTGGTCGTCACCGTGTGCGGCGACCACGGTTTTCCTGGTGTGGAACGGGATTCGGTGACGCCGCAGTACCCGCAGGTACCCGGCGCCCTCGACGAGCTTGCCGAGGTTACGCGCCACCGCGCCGGGGTGGCGCGCGAAGCCGAGCGGCGAGCCGGCCTCGAAGACCGCGACCCGGGCACCGGCCTCGGCGAGTCCCGCGGCGACGGGCAGCAGGAAGGGGCCCGTGCCGGCGACGACGACCCGCCTGCCGACCACGACACCGTGGCCCTTGAGCAGTGCCTGCGCACCGCCGGCCGTGTAGACACCCGGCAGGGTCCACCCGGGGAACGGCAGCTGGCGGTCGTAGGCGCCGGTGGCCACGATGACCTTCCCGGCCCGGATCTCGCCGGCACTCGTGTGGATGGTGAACCCGGCGCCAGTGCGCTCGACGTGCCAGATCTGGTGTCCGGACCGGAGGTCGAGCGGGGTGTCCCGCAGGGTGAGCAGCGTCGGCCAGAGGTGGTGTCCGCGACCGTCGTCCCCGTCGCGGTGCCGCCAGTACTGGCCGCCGACCCGGCTCGCGGAGTCGACGAGGGTGACCCGCGCCCCGGCCCGGTACGCGGCGACCGCGGCGGCGAGCCCGGCCGGCCCGGCGCCGAGAACGGCGATGTCAGCGACCATGGCCGGTGCCCTCCTGCGGTGTGACCTCGTCGCCGGCGTCGGCCTCGGTCAGGCAGGCCCGCTGGTTCGGTCGCCCGTTCACGACCACCAGGCAGTCGAAGCAGATGCCGATCCCGCAGAACACGCCACGGGGCGCTCCGGCGTGCCGGGTGGTTCGCCACGACCGGTACCCGGCCGCGATCAGCGCCGCCCCGATGCTCTGGCCGGGTGCCGCGACGATCTCCTTGCCGTCGAACGAGAAGGTGGTCATGCCGCGAACCTGTCCGGGCGGAACGGGGTGAGGTCCAGGTCCGGTGTGGTCCCGGTCAACGTCTGTGCGATGAGGTGTCCCGTGGCGACGGACAGCCCGATCCCCGCGCCCTCGTGACCGCACGCGTGCACCAGCCCCGGCACCCGAGGGTCCGGTCCGATCACCGGCAGGTGGTCGGGGCAGTACGGGCGGAAGCCGACGTAGCCGCGCAACAGGTTCACCTCCGCGAGGAACGGGAACAGCCCGACCGCCTGGGCGGCGAGCTTTCGCAGTACCGGCAACGACATCGTCCGATCGAACCCGACCCGCTCGCGGCTGGCGCCGATCAGCACGGTGCCCGCGCGGGTGCCCTCCACGACCACCGACGTCTCCAGCCCGGCGTCGTCACTCGCCACGTTCGCCACGTAGTCGGCGGTGTAGACCTTGTGCCGGACGACCTCCGGCAGCGGCTCCGTGACCAGGATGAACCCCCTGCGCGGCAGTACCGGCACGGGCGCGCCGGCCAGCTCCGCGATCGACCCACCCCACGTGCCGGCCGCGTTGACCACCCACCGCGCGGCCAGCTTCCCCGCGCTCGTCCGAACGCCGGTGACCGCGCCGTCCCCGTCACGCAGGAACTCCAGCACCGACGTTCCGGTGTGGACGGTCGCACCGAGTGAGCGCGCGTGGCGCAGCAGTTCCGCGGCCGCGAGCATGGGCTGCACCTGCATGTCCTGCGGGTAGTGGGCCCCGCCTGCGACGTCCCGCGTGAGGTTCGGCTCCAGCTCGGCCAACCCGGCCGCGTCGACCTCGGTCACGTCGACCCCGCACGCCCGTTGCCGGACCACCAGACCCGCCAACCCGGCGGCTGCGGACGAGGTCCGGGCGACCACGACACCGCCCTTGGCGTGCAGCTCGAACCGGTCGTCGAACCGCTTACCCAGGTCTCGCCACAGCCCGACCGACAGCAGCGCGAGGTCCAGCTCCGCGCCGGGTTCCTTGTCGGAGACCAGGATGTTGCCCTCGCCGGCGCTGGTCGTGCCGCCGGCCACCGCACCACGCTCGACCACGCCGACCCGCAACCCGGCCTCGGCGCAGTAGTACGCGCAGGCGGCCCCGACCATGCCGGCGCCGATCACGAGCACATCCACGCCAGTACTATGTCACATGGCACAGCCGGGGAGAAGGCTTGCTCTGCTAGATCTGACCCATGACGATCGGCCGGCTTCCGATAACCGAACAGCTCGACGAGCTTCGCGCGGCTCTGTCCCGCAACGAGCTGTTGACGGAGGTGCTGGCCCGGGCCGCGACGCTGGCTCTCCCCGACTGGTACCTGACGGCCGGCTGCCTGGTCCAGACCGTGTGGAACGTGGTCACGGACCGGCCGCCGACCGCTGGCATCAGGGACTACGACCTGTTCTACTTCGACGACACCGATCTCGGGTGGGACGCCGAGGACGAGGTCATCCGGGCGGGCCGGCGCGTGTTCGGTGATCTGCCGGTGGAGATCCGCAACGAGGCGCGGGTCCATCTGTGGTACGAGGACCGGTTCGGTGTGCCGTGCCCGCCCTACCAGTCCTCGGAAGCCGCCATCGACTCGTTCGCCATGACGACCTGCTGCCTCGGTATCCGGCTCGACCCGGGTGACCGGTGGCGCGTGTACGCACCGCACGGCCTCGCCGACGTGTTCAACCTCGTCGTGCGCCCCAATCCCGTGCTCGCGCCGCGCGAGGTCTACGAGACCAAGGCCCGGCGGTGGCGGGAACAGTGGCCCGAGCTCACGGTGCTGCCCTGGCCGGCAGGGTGACGGTGACGACCAGGCCGCCGTCGGGTCTTGGCACGGCGGTCACCTCGCCGCCGTGTGAGTGCGTGATGGCCCGCACGATCGACAGGCCGAGCCCGAACCCGCGTTCCCCGCTGAGCCGCTCGCGGTCCAGCCGGCGGAACGGCTGGAACATCGTCTCCACGTCGTAGGCACGGATCACCGGTCCGCTGTTGCTCACCACCAGCACCCCGGCCCCGGCGCGGACCTCGGTCTCGACCAGCAGCCAACCTCCAGAACCGTTGTGCCGCACGGAGTTCTCCACCAGGTTGTGCGCCAGCCGTTCCAGCAGCACCGGGTCGCCGTGCACGGTGGCCTCCTCCAACGACGACTCGACGCGCAGTGTTCGTGCCCGCGCCGGCTCCGCCGCCACCTCCAGCGCACGCGCGGCGACCTCCGCGAGGTCTACGGGCACGGACTCGGTCACCTCGTTCTGGCTGTCAGCCAGCGTGAGGAGGCCGTCGATGAGGCTCTCGTGTCGGACGTTGATCTCCAGCAGCCCGTCGCCGAGTTGCTTCGCGTCCGCCGAGGTGCCCTGCCGGGTGGTGGTGACCTCGATCAGTGCCCGCTGCACGGCGAGTGGGGTGCGCATCTCGTGCGAGGCGTTGGCGACGAACCGGCGCTGCCCGTCGAACGAGCGGTCCAGCCGTTCGAGCATCGCGTTGAACGTCGTGACGAGCTTCGCCACCTCGTCGCGCGGACCGGTCCACTGGATGCGCTCGTGCAGTCCTCGCCCGTCGGCCCGGCCGATGCGCTGGGCGGTCTCGGTGATCCGGTACACCGGCGCGAGGGCACGCCGGGCGAGCAGCCAGCCGAGCGTGATCGCCACCAGACCCACCCCGGCGAGCGCGACCGCGCCCTGCGCCAGGAGGTTGCCCAGGACGGCGTCGCGGGTGGCCTCCTCGCGTTCCCGGATCAGCGTCGCCAGCTCGGTGACGCTCACCTTCGTGCCGTCGGCGAGCTCCAGCATGCCGTCCGTCATGCCGGGGAAGTTCGCGCCGAGCCGGAACGCGGGCAGGTCGGTGCTGGTCCCCAGCCGGGCGTTGAGCCCCTGCCACACCAACACATAGGTGAGCGCCAACAACACCGCGCCAGCAAGGAAGAACAAGCCACCATAAAGGACGGTCAGGCGTCCGCGAATGGTCCAGTTCCTTGGCAAGAACATCATGGGATGCGGTAGCCGACGCCGGGCACGGTCTCCACCACCGGTGGGTCGCCGAGCTTGCGGCGCAGTTTCATCGTCGTCACCCGCACCACGTTGGTGAACGGGTCGATGTGTTCGTCCCACACCTTCTCCAGCAGCCGCTCGCTCGACACCACGGCGCCGCCGGCCAGCATCAGCTCGGTCAGCAACGCGAACTCCTTGTTCGCCAAGGGAACCGTCCGGCCGTCGCGGCTCACCTCGCGGCGGGCGGGGTCCAGCCGGATGCCGGCGCGGTTCAGCACCGGCGGCGTCGCGGGCCGGGCGCGGCGCAGCAACGCGTGCACCCGCGCGGACAGCTCGACGAACGCGAACGGCTTGGGCAGGTAGTC
>NZ_DASUVO010000080.1:0-4160 GCF_036378875.1 Actinophytocola sp. | reverse complement strand
AACTCGAAACCGACGTCCGCACATGGATCAACGAATGGAACACCGACCCCAAACCCTTCGTCTGGACCAAAACCGCCGACGAGATCCTCGAAACCCTCGCGGCATACTGCGGCCTAATTAACGACTCGGGACACTAGCGCCTCGGCGCCAGCTCCGTCGAGACACTTCGCGTAGGTGCTGAGCAGTACCTCTACCGAGTTGCCCGCCCACTCGGCGACCGTGGGTGCCGGTACGCCGCCGGTGAGCCACGTGGAGGGTGGCGTGCCGGAGGTCGTACGGCCTCGCAGCGAGCGGAGAGGCTTGGACCTCCGGGGTGGACGACCTTCCGCGCTCTCTGCCACGTAGTTCGAGGTCCGTTCGCTCACCTCGGAACAGCCGCCCGTCTGGCGCGGTCCCGAACATGTCCATGCCACCACAGCAGCGCTGTCAGCTCCGGCGGACACGGCACCCGTCGCACATCGTCCGCAGTACGGTGTTTCAACCCTCGCGTATTACGGTTCGTGCCCCCGGTCGGTCCACTCTCGACCCGCGTGCGGCTCGCCAAGGTGCGTCGTCTACTTGCGCCGGCCGAGCCACCTGCGGAACAGACCGCCGCGTGGGTCGCTCAGCCGTGCCCACGCCAAGGTGAACCTTGGGAAGAAAAGCAGCATTCCGAGCAAAGACAGGGATATCGGCGCCATGATTAGCTGGCCTTGAAACGCCGAGACGATCCAGGACGCACTGCCGGTGAGGAAGATCGCGTCTTGTTTGCAGCTGACCGTGACCTGCGTTGACGAACGGAGACTGTCAGCGGTACTCCGGTTGTCCGTCCGAGCCGATTACTTCGCATTTCGACGAGTCGGGGTTCTGCGGGCCGGATTTCTTGTGCACGGACGCCCGTTCGCCGGCCGGCCATACCGCCGGGTGTCCTGGCCCGATGTCCTCACCACCGGCCAAGAAGAGCAGCCCGAGAGCGATCATCGCTCCAGTCGCCACCAACCCGTCGATCAACAGGGTCCATGCGGTCCGGCGCAGCGGCTTACGTCGACGGGCGGGCTCATCGGCCTCGGTCATCGGCAGTTCCCGTAATCATCTCAGCGTCGCGAGGGCCATGGTCGCCGCCCGGTCCGCCCGGTCACAGTCCGGACCGTCCGCCGAGGAGTTGCGAGCCCGCCATCAACGAAGACCACGGCATCGAGATACCCGGTATCCTCTTTGTATTCGATGACGTTTGTGTCCGGGTAACTGGCGTCCAGGTTCGCGGCAGCGGTGGCATCTGTCCGTTCGTAGCAGCTCGCCGATTCAGAGAACCACCTTCGAAATCCTCCAGTTGGCCAGGTATGCCTTGACACCGTCCAAATCCTCACGGGCTCGACCGAGCATCCCAGCGAGTTCCCGAAGCGCGGCGGGTTGAACGTCGAATTCTGTCAATGTCGATCCCCATGAAGGTCGTTGTACGAAGCAAGGCGACTACGATCTTATCGTAGCCGAGCGAACACGCTAGGTGATTGCACCCAGCGCGGAGCTTCAGCGTTGGCGTGAGGCTCACGAGCCGTTCGGACGCTACGCGTGTGTGAGCAACCACCACGCCACGAGCACGCCGCCGGAGTTGGTGGCCAGATGCACCAGCATCGGGGCGAGGAGGCCGCGGCCGGTGTGGCGCCACCAGTGCAGGGCGACTCCGGCCACGGCGGCGGCGAGCATCGCGAGCAGGGACACGACCACGATCGGCATACCGCCGAACGCGGTGCCGACGGCGGCGTTCTGCAGCACTGCCATCGATGGGAGCGCGTGCCACAGTCCGAACAGGGCGGCCGCGACGAGCACCGGACGCCACCGCCACCGGTCGTCCGCACCGAGCAGTGCCGGCAGCACACCTCGGAACGCGATCTCCTCGAGGAGCACGGTGCCCAGCGGGATGCGGATCAGGGTCACCCACAGCAGTGCGCCAACACCGTGTCTGTCGACTCGGCCGTCGTTGAAGAGGCCGCGTAGGGCTGGTATCGCCACCGCGGCGCCGAATGCCAGACCGATCACTCCCAGACCGAGCAGTCCGAAGGCCACGGGTCTGCGTAGGTGTCGATAGTCCAGTCCGATGGAACGCGCCCGCAGGCCCGACCACCGGGCCACCTCGAGCAGTGCTGCCGCGACGATCAGCCCGCAGAGCGGATACGCCCAACCCGGCAACACCACGTTGACCAGCACGGTGCTCGTCGCCAGCAGCAACAGGACCGCGACCACCGCCGGAACGCGACGGTTCGTCTGGCGGACAACGGACGCGGTCACCGCTGGTGCCGCGGCGTACGGCGACGTGGCAGCAGGACTCGGACCGGCTGTCATGCCGCTGCGGTCTGGTCAGGTGTCTTGAGTTTGCGGGTGAAGCGTTCCGGCCTCGGCCAGCGAACGTTGTACACCCAGCCGAGCTTCTCGAAGATCCAGATGAGGCGGGCTGAGATGTCGATCTGGCCGCGGCGGACGCCGTGGCGGGCGCAGGTGGGGTCGGCGTGGTGGGAGTTGTGCCAGGACTCCCCCATGGACGCGATGGCCAGCGGCCAGAAGTTCGCGGACTTGTCCCGCGCCTCGAAGGGCCGGTCGCCGATCATGTGGCAGATCGAGTTCACCGACCAGGTCACGTGGTGCAACAAGGCGACCCGAACCAGACTCGCCCAGAAGAACGCCGTCAGCGCACCCCAGAACGACATGGTGATCAACCCGCCGAGCACCGCGGGGGCGAGCAGGGTGACCACGGTCAGGACCGGGAACAGCCGGTCGATGCGCCGGATGTCGTCGTCGGCCAGCAGGTCCGGGGCGAACCGGCGGGCGTTGGTCTGCTCGCGTTCGAACAGCCACCCCATGTGTGCGTGCCAGAATCCCTTGGCCAGCGCGGCGGCCGACGTGCCGAACAACCACGGTGAATGCGGATCGCCTTCCTTGTCAGCGTAGGCGTGATGGCGACGGTGGTCAGCCACCCAGTTGATGATCGGGCCCTGCATGGCCATGCTGCCGACCACGGCGAGCGCGATCCGCAGGCCCCGGGTGGCCTTGAACGCGCCGTGAGTGAAGTGCCGGTGAAAACCGACCGTCACACCCAGGCAGGTCAGGGTGTAGAAGAACAATGCGAGGCCGATGTCGACCCAGCCCAGACCCCAGCCCCACGCGAACGGCACAGCCGCGACCAGCGCCAGCAATGGCACGATCGCGAACAGTTTGACCAGCAGGGTCTGTGCTCGGGTCTTCTCGCCGGAGAGCATGGGCTCCGGCCCGCCGCGCGGCTTCGAGGTGGAGGGGTGTTTCAAAGTGGCGGTCACGATGTGCCACCTCCGGTAACTGTGTGGTACGAGTCACCGAGGTCTGGGGCAACTGCCTGTATATGAGGTTGGCCGTCCCGAGGGCGGCGTAAACCTGACGGTCAGGTCAGATGGGCGGGCCCAGCCGGTTCAGCCATCGCCTCGCAGGTGGGGAGCGGGTAGCTGGTCGGCTCCGGCCTCGAGGGCGGCAGCGTGACCGCGGGCCCACCGCAGCAGCCCGGTGATGTCGACGCCGTGTGCTGGCTCGCCCCGGTAGGGCTCGATGTGGTCGGCGCCGCGTCTGAGCAGGGAGACCGCACCGGTGGTGTTGCCTCGGGCGGCGTGCGTGACGCCCACGGCCAGTTGGGCGAGGCCCTTCCAGAGGGCACGCGACGCCTCTGGTGCCGTCTTCCAGGCGTCTTCCAGCACTTCGTGGGCGTGGAACGGCATCCCGTCGTCGAGTAGCCGCTGGGCTTCGAGCAGGGTCTGGTCGGGTGATCGAACGATGCCCTCTGGCTGGCGCGGGACGCCGGGAACCCCGTGCGGAAGGGGCCGGCCCAGCCTGTCGCGCGGGCGCTCGTTGCGTGCGCGCCCGGCCGCGTCGCGGTCGCGGTCGTTCCCCTCTCCGCGGCTACGCTGAGCCGGCTGAGGCGGTCTCGGTGTTCCTGTCGTCAACTGTTGGCCAGTCGTAGTGGTGCGCCGACGGCGTGGAGGTGTTGGAGCACGTATCCGTAGGTCCGTAGCCAGCCGCACTGGGTGTACTCGATGCCCTTGCTGGCGCAGAACGCGCGGACGATGGGTTGGGCGCGGCGGAGGTTGGGTCGGGGCATGCTGGGGAACAGGTGGTGTTCGACCTGGTAGTTCAGTGCGCCGAGGGTGAAGTCGACCCACACG
>NZ_DASUVO010000079.1:0-26028 GCF_036378875.1 Actinophytocola sp. | reverse complement strand
GGCGAAGTCAACTGGAACGAACTCTTCACCACCCTGCGCCAACTCAACTTCAACGGCATCGCCACCATCTGCGTCTTCGCCTGGGAAGAACGCGCCATCGAATCCAGCACCTACATGCTCGAACGAGTCACCAAGGAACTCGCCCCCTGAGGAGGAAACAGCAATGGTGAAACTCGGTGTCTACACCGCGATCCTGCACGATCGCGGTCTCCGAGAAGCCCTGGAGGTGATCAAGTCCCTTGGCCTCGTCGGCGCGGAGATCAACGCCGGCGGGTTCATCCCGACCCCACACCTTCCGGTGGACGAACTACTCAGCGGCAAGGTCAGCCCGGACGAGTACCTGAGCGTGTTCGCCGAGACCGGTGTGGAGCTGACCGGGCTGAACTGCAACGGCAACCCTCTGCACCCCGACCCCGAGGTCGGGCGGACCGACGCGCACGACCTGCGCCGCGCGATCGAGGTCGCCGGACTGCTCGGGGTCACCCGCATCGTGTGCATGTCCGGGCTCCCGGAAGCACATGCGGGCGGCACGGTCCCGGCCTGGAACGTCATCCCGTGGGACAGCACGTACCTCGACGCGCTCGAGTACCAGTGGGACACGGTGGCCGTCCCGTTCTGGCGCGAGATGAACGCCCGAGCAGCCGAGCACGGCGTGAAGCTGTGCATCGAGATGCACCCGCACAACCTGGTCTACAACCCGGCCACCCTGGAACGCCTCGTCGAACGGACCGGTGCGACCAACATCGGCGCCGAGATGGACACGAGCCACCTGTTCTGGCAGGGCATCGACCCGGTCGCGGCCGTCGAACACCTCGGCGACCTCGTCTTCCACGCCGCCGCCAAGGACACCAGGATCAACGACGCCGCCACGATCAACGGCGTGCTCGACGACCGGTTCAGCCGGGTGCCACCGGAGGAGGACCCGCTGTCCCTTGGCGGCCGCTACACCCTGTGCCGGTGGCCAACCAACTCCAGCTGGGACTTCGTCGCTGTCGGCCGCGGGCACGACGTCGAGTACTGGAGCCGGTTCCTGAACGCCCTCGAGAAGATCGACCCGAACATGGCGGTGAACGTCGAACACGAGGACGCGGAACTCGGCCAGCTCGAAGGACTCCAGGTCGCGGCGGAGACCCTCACGACCGCGCACGCGCGGCACCGGGTGCTCGCCTGAGATCATTTCGTCCAATGTAGACTGACAGGTGTCAGGCAACCGCAGGGGAGTTGTCTGGCCCGCGGCGGCGGTGGCGGCTTCGAGCCCCACCGCTGCTCGCGTTTCCCGAGCCGGTGGGTTAGGCTTCCGCCGTGCCTGTCGCTGTCCGTCTTGCCCCCGGTTGCCGCCCGCGCGGTTGCCGGGCGCCCGCACGACGTGTGCACGGACGCAGGGTGCGCTATGTGATCGGCTCCGAAGCTGGTCAGGTCAACGGGATGCGATGGCACGACGCGGCACGCGTCGTGCCGAGCGCTTTCGCCTGATTCCGAACCACCAGCACACAAGCCGTGGCGTATGCCTCGGCGCAGGAGCATGTCCACAATGAACAGTAGAACCTTCGTCCCGGCCGTGCCGGGACAACTTCCCCATGCCGACGGATATTTCGGTGCGTTCGGCGGCAAGTTCATCCCGGAGGCGCTGCTCGCCGTCGTCGACGAGGTCGCCGTCGAGTACGAGAAGGCCAAGGCGGATCCCGTGTTCGTCGCGGAACTCGAGGAACTGCTCGTCCACTACGCGGGACGCCCGAGCGCACTCACCGAGGTACGCAGGTTCGCCGCGCATGCCGGCGGCGCACGGGTGTTCCTCAAACGGGAGGACCTGAACCACACCGGCTCCCACAAGGTCAACAACGTGCTCGGACAGGCGTTGCTGACCAGGCGGATGGGCAAGCCACGGGTCATCGCGGAGACCGGAGCAGGCTCGCACGGGGTGGCGACCGCGACGGCGTGCGCGTTGTTCGGCCTGGAGTGCACCGTCTACATGGGTGAGGTCGACATCGACCGGCAGGCACTCAACGTGGCGCGAATGAAGATACTCGGCGCCGAGGTCGTTCCGGTCACCACCGGCTCCCGCACGCTCAAGGACGCCATCAACGAGACGTTCCGGGACTGGGTCGCCAACGTCGAGACCACGCACTACATCTTCGGCACGGTCGCCGGACCCCATCCGTTCCCGGCCATGATCCGTGACTTCCAGCGGATCATCGGAGTGGAGGCCCGCCGGCAGCTCCTCGATCGAACCGGACGGCTGCCGGACGCGGCGATCGCCTGTGTCGGCGGAGGATCGAACGCGATCGGCCTGTTCCACGCCTTCGTTCCGGACGAGGGTGTCCGCCTCGTCGGCTGCGAGGCGGCGGGGCACGGTGTGACGACCGGGAAGCACGCCGCGTCGCTGTCCGCCGGCGAACCCGGCATCCTGCACGGTTCGCGTTCCTATGTGCTGCAGGACGATGAGGGCCAGATCACCGAGGCCTTCTCGATCTCGGCCGGGCTCGACTATCCGGGTGTCGGGCCGGAGCACGCGTACCTGCACGACAGCGGCCGAGGCGAGTACCGGCCCGTCACGGACGACGCCGCGATGCGGGCGTTCCAGCTGCTCGCGTCGACCGAGGGCATCATCCCGGCGATCGAGAGCGCCCACGCGCTCGCCGGCGCCCTCGAGGTCGGCGCCGAACTCGGCCCGGACGGGCTGATCCTCGTGAGCCTGTCCGGTCGCGGCGACAAGGACATGGACATCGCGGGCCGCTACCTCGGTCGGCACTCGGTCGAGGAGGTCGCGCAGTGAACGAGCTACTGGCCTGCGCTCTGGCCAAGGCGAAGCAGGAGAACCGGGCTGCGCTCGTCACGTATCTGCCGGCCGGTTTCCCCACGGTTGCCGGTGGGATCGCCGCGATCCAGGCGACCCTGGACAGCGGCGCCGACGTCGTCGAGATCGGCCTCCCACACAGCGACCCGGTGCTGGACGGCCCGGTGATCCAGACCGCCGACGACATCGCCCTGCGCGGCGGTCTGCGGATCCGGGACGTCATGCGCACGGTGCGCGAGGCATATCAGGCCACCGGCAAGCCGGTACTGGTGATGTCGTACTGGAATCCGATCGCCCGGTACGGCATCGAGCGCTTCGCAGGCGAGCTGGCCGACGCGGGCGGCGCGGGCTGCATCCTGCTCGACCTGCCGGTGCAGGAGTCCGGACCGTGGCGCCGGCACGCCACCGAGCACGGCCTCGCCACCGTGTTCGTGGTCGCACCCAACACCACCGACGCACGGCTGCGGGAGGTCGCCTCGGCCGGCTCGGGGTTCGTCTACGCCTCGTCGCTGATGGGTGTCACCGGCGCTCGCGACTCGGTCAGCGACGCCGCGGGCTCGTTGGTGCGGCGCGTCCGGGCGGCGACCGACCTACCAGTCTGCGTGGGTATCGGCATCTCGAACGCGGCACAGGCCGCACAGGTCGCGGGCTTCGCCGACGGTGTGATCGTCGGCTCCGCCATGGTGCGGGCGATCCTGGACGCACCGGACCAGGCCTCGGGTCTCGCGGCCGTACGAACGCTCACCACCGAACTCGCCGACGGCGTCCGCCAACCCCATCAGGTGGGGCGATTCGATCGAGAGTGGCACCCCACCGGGGGTCGTCGGCGGCCACTCGGTGACCACCCGTAGTGGCCGGTTCTACCGGGGTACGAGCGGGGAAGTGACGGGCCCCTCCCCCGGGCACACACCGTCACATGAGCACATCCGACAGTCCATTTGCGACTCTGCGACCCGTGTCCACTCATGACAGTGTCCCTCCGCGTACCGCTGAGCAGTCAGGCACACGGAGGGATTGATCAACGTGTTCAATCGTGCTTTGCACTTCGTCGGTAGCGTGCCGGCGGAGGTCTCCGGCGACACGGAACAGGCGATGCGGTGGCTGCTCGACGGCGCCGGTGCGCACGAGATGACAGCACTGCCGAACGAGGACACGGTGTGGATCGTGCCGTGGCTGATGGCCCGACGGACGATCACCGACACCGGCCGCGGTCAGGAACCGCGGCCGGTGTTCGAAGTCGTGGTCGACGGCAAGGCCACCGACTACCGGGACCTGCCGATGTTCCGGATAGCCAAGGGCATCGCGCTGCGGCCCGAGCACATCGCCCTCGGCCGCGTCCGGCAGGTCAGCCAGAAGATGCCGGTGTTCCGGCAACTGCGTAACCTCTACGGCCGGCCACACCTGCGCCACCAGGTTTCCGTGCCGTCCCCTCTGGACATGGCGCTGTTCACCCTTGCCAGTCCCAAAGCGCCGATCGGGCTCTTCGCGAAAGCCGGCGCCGTCGCGATTGCGCTGCGGCACTACCGTCTGTTCCGGGACACCGAACTCGGCGAGATCGCCGAGCTGCACGACCGCTTCGCCGACGAACTGGTGTACCAGGTGGAGGCGCCGACCGTGCTGATCGGACTGTGGACCGTGCCCGCTCCGCTCAGGCCGGTCGTGGCGTGGCTGCTGGCACGGCAGATCGCCGGCTTCCTGACTCGGTTTCCCGACGACGCGCGAGTCGTGCTGCACCTCTGTTACGGCGACCTCGGCCACCGCTCGATGGTCCGTCCCGACAGCCTGAAACCGGCGGTGCTCTTCCTCAACATCCTCGCGTCCCAACTACGTCGCCGAAACCGGGAGCTGCCCAATGTGCACCTCCCGGCTGCTTTCGGCGACCAGCCGCCGCCGGTCGACGACGAGTTCTACCAGCCGCTCACCCGCCTCGACAACGGATACCGGCTCTACGCCGGCGTGGCCGACCATCGCGACCCCGACGTGTCGTCGACCGCGCTGCGGCTGTTCGAGAAAGCGGCTCGCCGGCGGGCCGTCGCGGTGGGTACGGCATGCGGTTTCGGCCGGGAACCGGTGGAACTCGCGAACAACGCGATCACGGTCTGCCGCACGCTCGCCGAGGTGAGCTACCCCCTGACCGAAACCCGCGCGCACTGACCCGACGAGTCCGCTCGCGGGGTCCGGCCCCGCGAGCGGACTCACGTGTCGAGGCAACTCCGCGGCACTGTTCCCCCGCCTCAAGGCGTGAGGCTAATGTGGACCCGATGACGGGTGACAGGCGCAAGGGCCCTTCCGACGCGGAGTTACGCGACGCGGTCCTGACCGGTTGGCACCGTCTCGGGACCAAGGTCAAACCGGGCGCAGACCAACTCGGCACGCTGTCGAAGCTGACCGGCCTACCGTTTCGTCAGCTGGACATGGTGCGCCAGGTCCGCAACCGGATCGCACACCCGGACGGCCCCATCCCCCGCGAACGGCTGATGGCGGCACTGCGCATCATCGCCGACGCCGAGCTACGACTCGCGGCCAAGAAGCAGCCCCGGCCGAAGCCCCGCAGGCAACAGCCCGCCAAGGGCCGCGGCACGGCACGCAAGAAGCCGGCCCCGAAACGGCCACCACGCGGGAAACCTCAGACGATCCGCCGACGGGCCACGCTCGTCACGGCCGCGATCATCACGTTCGTGATCGCCGCGAGCGTCGTCGTGTTCGTCCTGCTACAGACCTGAGGCACCAACGATCTCGCCCGTGTAGCAGCCTTCACCCGCGACGTCCACAACCCGATCGGGTCATCCCCGAGCGAAAGTCCCATTCGTGCCGCGGGGCCCCCCGCTTTCCACACTACCGGCGGGGACCGACAGTTTCGCCCGCGCGAACCGTCACTGGCGAGCGGTTCACCCACCCGAGCCGAGCGAAAGTCCCATTGGTGGCGAACTGCACGGCACCCTGGCGGGAGTCACTGTTGCGCCTGGTGCGCGATGAAGGGAGCCTTCCTCACCGTGCGCGCGATCGTCTGCTGCGACGGCCTCACCGGCTTTCCGGAGGCGATCGAGACCACCTGGCCGCGGTGCACGGTGCAGACCTGCACCGTGCACCTGATCCGCGCGGCGATGCGGTTCATCTCCTACCAGGACCGCAAGAAGGTCGCCGCCGCCCTGAAGCCGATCTACACCGCACCCACCATCGAGGCCGCTCTCACGCCGAGTTGATGGCCTTCGCCGACTCCGCACTCGGCAGGACACCTTCATCGCATCGCCGCCGGGGCTGGATCAGCCGTTCTCGAGCCAGCTCACCTGCTCCGGGGTCAGCTGGACGTCCAGGGCGCGCAGCGAACCGTGAGTCTCGGCGAGTGTGCGTGGGCCGATGAGCGCGAACGTCGGGAAAGGCTGGTGCAGCACGTAAGCGAGCGCGACCGCCGTCGCCGGGACGCTCAGCGACGCCGCCAGTTCCTCGGCCCTGGCCAGTCGTGCGAAGTTGCTTTCGCTGTAGTAGCAGCGAACCAGCTCCGGGTCGGAGCGGTCGTCGGGGTGGGCACGGCCGGTGAAGAAACCGCGGGCCTGGCTCGACCACGGCAGCAGCGGAAGGTCGTGGGTGCGCAACCAGTCCCGCGACACGGCGTCCGTGACGTGGACGCAGCCCTCCCACGGGACCGCGTACGCCTCGGCCAGGCTGAAGTGGTTGCTCAGCGCGGCGAACCCCGCCCGCCCGTTGCGTTCGGCGTACTCCGCGGCCTGCTCGACCCGGTCCAGCGTCCAGTTCGACACGCCGTAGGCCCGCACGCGACCGGCGGCCCGCTCCTCCTCCATCGCGTCGACGAACTCGCCCACCGGGATGGCGAGGTTGTCGCGGTGCATCAGGTACAGGTCGACGTGGTCGGTGCGTAGCCGTTCCAGCGACTCGCCGAGCTGGCGGTGCAACGACTCGGGATCGCAGTGCGGTGTGTGCGCGCCCTTGCCGATGATCACGACCTCGTCGCGGACGCCGTGGCTGGCCACCCACTCGCCGAGCAGCCGCTCCATGCTGCCGTCGCCGTAGAGCCACGCGGTGTCGAAGCAGTTGCCGCCCTGCTCGACGAAGTCGTCGAACATCACCGTGGCGTGGGTGAGGTCGCGCTGGTTGTCCACGCCCATCACCAGCCGCGACACCGGCTTGGTGATGCCGGGAAGCTGGCCGTACGGCATGCGGTGGCCCGCGGCCCGCGCCAACGGTCTGCCGTGGACGGTCGCGACCGTCCGCTCGCTCGGGTACACGAGACCGATCGCCTGCCGCCACGCGTCCAGCGCCGCCGCGTTGCCGAGGCTGTCGGCCCACGACATCGTCGGCGACTGGCGGGCGTCGAGGTGTTCGGCGACCACGTCGGCCTCGGCGGCGTACTGCGGGACCGCTGCCGTGGTGACCTCCCGCACGTCCTGCCCGACGCGGTGCACCGTTACCCGACCCGGCTCGTCGGCCGGCGGGATCCACGGCGTGCTCACCTCCAGGTAGCCCTCGCTGCCGTAGACGCGGATCGTGTCGTCGGTGGTCACGCGAACGCCGGCCGCGACCTGCGCGACGAGCCCGTCACCGAAGTCGAGGGTGGCGACGGCCCACTCGTCGACCCCGGTGTCGCCGAGGTGTCCGGCGCCGGTCACGCTCACCGGCTCGGCGAACGGCAGGCCGAGGGCCGCGCCGGCGACGAGCCGGGCGGCGGACACCGGGTAGCCGCCGACGTCGAGGATCCCGCCCCCGCCCAGCTCCGGAAGGAAGAGCCGCCCGGTCGGGTCCTGCGCGGTGGCGAACGAGAACGACGCCTGGATGTGGTGCACGGTGCCGATAGCGCCGTCCCGGACCAGCTCCGTCATGGCCTGGATCTGCGGGTGGCACCGGTACATGTACGCCTCCATCAGGAAGACGTCGTGCCGGCGTGCCGCCTCCACGGCTGCCATCGCGTGGGCCCAGGTGACGGCGAGCGGCTTCTCGCACAGCACGTGCTTGCCCGCCTCCGCCGCCCGGATCACCCACCGCGCGTGGATCGGGTGCGGGGTGGCGAGGTAGACGGCGTCGATCTCGGGGTCGTCGAGGACGTCCTGGTAGGAGCCATAGGAGCGGGCGGCGCCGAACTCGGCGGCGAAAGCGGCACCGCGCTCCGGGTCCCGGCTGCCGACGGCGACCAGGCGACCGGTGCGTGACCGCGGCAACTGTCCCGCGAACGCTCGAGCGATTCTGCCGGGACCGATGATGCCCCAGCTCAAGTGGTCAGCCATCAGTGATGATCCTATACGCACTCATCTAGCGTGTGCGCCATGACGAACGTCTACGACGTCCCCCTGCGGACGCTGACCGGTGAACCGACCACGCTCGCGCCGCTGCGCGGCAAGGTGGTCCTGATCGTCAATGTCGCGTCGAAGTGCGGGCTGACCCCGCAGTACAGCGGTCTCGAGCGCCTCCAGGAGCGCTACGCCGACCGCGGCTTCTCCGTGGTCGGCTTCCCGTGCAACCAGTTCGGCGGGCAGGAACCGGGCACCGCCGAGGAGATCCAGACGTTCTGTTCGACCACCTACGGCGTCACGTTCCCGATGATGGAGAAGGTCGACGTCAACGGCCCGGACCGCCACCCGCTCTACGCCGAGCTGACGACCACCGAGGACAGCGAGGGCAACGCGGGCGACGTCCAGTGGAACTTCGAGAAGTTCCTCGTCGACCCGGCCGGCAAGATCGTGGCGCGCTTCCGGCCGACCACCGCGCCGGAGGACGAGGTCGTGACCGGCGCCATCGAGGCCGCGCTGGCGGCCTGACCGGGTAGCTTGACGCGTATGGCTCGGTCGCCGGCACGCGGTCCCTCGATCATCGACGTCGCTCGTCTCGCGGGCGTCTCGGTGCCCACGGTGTCGCGCGTCATCAACGGGTCGGTGCCCGTGAGCGCCGAGCGCCGGGACCGCGTGGTCACGGCGATCCAGGAGCTGGGCTACCGGCCGAACGGCGCGGCACGCGCGCTGGTGACCGGGCGACAGTCGGTCATCGCGGTGCTCGCCAGCAACACCACCCGCTACGGCTACGCCACGACGATCCAGGGCATCGAGGAGGCCGCCCGCCTGGCCGGCTTCATCGTGATGATCACGGTCATCGAGACCGACGAGCCGGAGGCCGTGCGGGCCACAGTGGACCTGGCGCTGAGCCACCCGGTCGCCGGCGTCGTGGTGTTGAGGTTCGACCCGGCCGGCGCCGCGGCGCTGCGGGCCCTCCCGGCGGGCCTCCCCGTCGTGGCGGCGGCAGGCGGCAAGGGCGACGGCGTCCCCCATGCTGTACTGGACGACATGGCGGGCGCCATGGCGGCGACCGAGTACCTGCTCGGGCTCGGCCACCGAACCGTGCACCACCTGGCGGTCCCGGCGTCCGGCCGGCGGGTCGGCCGGACGACCGGGTGGCGGCGGGCACTCACCGAGGCCGGCGCGGAGGTGCCGCCGGTCCTGGACACCGGCTGGGACCCCGAACGCGCCCACCGAACCGCGCTCCAGATCGCGGACCGTGCCGACATCACGGCCGTACTGTGCGGCAACGACGAGCTGGCGGTGGCCTTCATGCGCGGCCTGCACGAGGCGGGCCGCCGCGTCCCGGACGAGATCAGCGTGGTCGGCTTCGACGACCACCCACTCGGCCGCTACCTGACCCCAGCACTCACCACGGTCCGCCAGGACTTCGCCGACCTCGGCCGCCGCTCCTTCGCCCTCCTCGGAGGCCTACTCGACACGGGCGAAGCGGAAAAGACCTCCTCGACGGCGCCTTCCCTCGTGATCCGGGAGAGCAGCGGCCCTCCCCCGCAGGCCCACTGACGCCCGTCTTTCGCAGGCCCAGCCGCGGTGTGACGGGCTGGTCAAGGCCGCTGCGCGGGCGCGCGCCGCGCAGCACTACCCTTCCGAGGAAGATCGCATCAAGCCTGGCGCGCACCCGCGGGATGCGGGTCAGGCCCGCTTCGCCAGGGCCAGGGCGCTGCGGGCGGGTGCGGCGCGTTCGAGACATGAGCGATGTCTCGAAAGACGCGCTGATGACGTTGAATGTCACGAAAGCGTCTTTCGTGACATCGCCCCGTGGCACACAGGCCGCCCGCGCCACCTGGTGTGCGTGCACGAAGCAAGATCATCGGTGGATTCGGGTCGAGTGTCTCGGGGCTGCCCTTCGAGACTTCGCCGCGCTCGCTCGCGAGTTGCCAACAACATCGTCCTACGCCCCCAGGGCACCCTTGAGGCATCGGGCCGGGCGCTACTCGCCCGGCCGCGCAGCGGGGTCTCCGCCCGCCGCAGCCCCATGGCACGGCGAAGCCAGTTCGGTGGGCTCCGGGCGTGCCCGAAGGCCCCTTCGGTGCCGGCCCACTGACCGCTCCCACCCGCTGACAGCGACCCATTGACTCCGGCCATGAAAACGTTATCATTTGCTGGCGTCTTGTTAGCGTTAACATCATCTAGGTAGGGCATGGTGCCGATGACGTCACGTCCCTTTGGCCTGGTCTGGGGCCATTCCGCGCTTTCCGTTGAGCTGGCCGCACCCGCGGACGGACCGGTGCGCCTGGTCAGCCTCACGGCCACGGACGTGAGCGCGCACATCGCCACGCCGTCGCCCGGGCCGGGGCAGCCATTGGTCGAGGTACTGGTGGCGGGCGAGGGGTATCGGTGGTCCGGGCCGCGGTCAGTGGACACAGTCGTGGGTGACCGGTTGCGGGTCACCGGGCATCGGGAACTGCGGCAGGACGGCTGGTCGATCCTCGAGGTCGACCAGGCCGACGAACGCAGTGGCCTTCGCGCGAGGGTCTGCTTTCGGACGCGGGAGGGGATGCCCGCCGTCCAGATGTGGACCCATGTGTATGCGGCCGGCCCGGATCCGGTGGTCCTGCACGCCGTCAGCTCGCTCGCCGGCACCTTCGCGTCGCCGGCCGCGGTGGACGGGGTCGTGGTCCACCTGGCCGAGAACGACTGGCTCGCCGAGAACCGGTGGGAGGGGCGGCCGGTGCGGCAGCGGCGACTGCCCGATGTGGACCTCGCCCTCCACGACCAACACCCGCGTGGCGCGTTGACCGTGGTCAGCCACGGTTCCTGGTCGAGCGGCGAGTACCTGCCGACCGGCGTCCTCCACGACACCGCGAGCGGGCAGGCCTGGGCCTGGCAGATCGAGCACAACGGCGCGTGGCGGTGGGAGGTCGGCGAGCGCACCGACGGCGTCTACCTCACCGCCCTGGGCCCCAACGACGCCGACCACCAGTGGCAGCATCCGCTCGACCCGGGGCAGGAGTTCGTGAGCGTGCCCGTCGGGCTCGCCGTCGGTGACGGGTTCGACGCGGCGGTCGCGGCGCTCACCGGGTACCGGCGGGCGATCCGGCGGGCACACCCCGATCGGGAAACGTTGCCGGTCGTCTTCAACGACTACATGAACACCCTCGACGGCGATCCGACGACCGAGCGCCTGCTGCCGCTGATCGACGCGGCGGCACGGGCCGGCGCCGAGTATTTCTGCATCGACGCCGGCTGGTACGACGAGGACGGCACCTGGTGGGACAGCGTCGGTGCCTGGACGCCGTCCACCACCCGCTTTCCCGGCGGCCTCGGCGAGGTGATCGATCACATCCGGGCCTCCGGGATGGCGCCCGGCCTGTGGCTCGAACCCGAGGTGGTCGGTGTGCGGAGCCCGGTCGCGGACATCCTGCCGCCGGACGCGTTCTTCCAGCGCGACGGCCACCGGCAGGTCGAGCACGGCCGCTACCACCTGGACCTCACCCACCCGGACGCTCGCGCGCACCTCGACGCGACGATCGACCGGCTGGTCGGCGAGTTCGGCATCCGGTACTTCAAGCTGGACTACAACATCAACCCCGGGCCGGGCACGCAGGCCAAGGCCGACTCGGCCGGTGCCGGGCTCCTCGCGCACAACCGGGCGCATCTGCGCTGGCTGGCCGGCGTCGTCGACCGGCATCCCGGTCTGGTGCTGGAGAACTGCGCGTCCGGTGCCATGCGAATGGACTACGCGATGCTGTCCGTGCTGCAGCTGCAGTCCACAAGCGACCAGCGAAACCCGTTGCGGTACCCGCCGATCGCGGTCGCGGCGCCGATGTCGGTGCTGCCGGAGCAGTCGGCGAGCTGGGCCTACCCGCAGCCGGAGATGAGCGACGAGGAGATCGCCTTCACGATGTGCACGGCGATGCTCGGCCGTCTCTACCTGTCCGGCCACCTGAACCGGATGAGCGAAGCGCGGTTCGCGCTCGTGCGGGACGGAGTCGTGGCACACCAGGCGATCCGCGCCGACCTCGCCCGCGCCGTGCCGTTCTGGCCGTTGGGGCTGCCGGACTGGGACGCGCCCTGGCTCGCGCTCGGGCTGCGCACCGAGGCGTGCACCTACCTCGCGGTGTGGCGGCGGCCGGGGGCTGACGAGAACGTCGAGCTGCCCATCCCCCACCTGCGCGGCACCCGGCCGCGGCTCGACGTGGTGTACCCGAACAGCTTGCCGGCGTGGCCGCACTCGTGGCGCCCCGACACCGGTGTCCTCGACCTGACCGCCCCGACCGCGCCGTCCGCACGCATCGTGCGGTTGACGCCCTGATCCCCCTCCCCCAGCCCAGAGGAGTGACTCAATGAAGAGGTTCCTGACCGCCACGGCATTACTGAGCGCGCTGGTACTGACGGCGTGCAGCGATCCGGGGGCGGGACCGGCGGCGAACGCCGGCCCCGGTGAGTGGCCGGACCCCACCGCCAAGCTGGACGGCGTCGAGCTGACCATCTGGGCCGCGCAGAACAGCAACACCGTGCCGAAGGAGGTGGTGTCGGCCTTCGAGAAGGCGACCGGCGCCTCGGTCAAGATCGACACGATCCCCGACCCCTACGAGCAGAGCATCCAGACCCGGGTGGCCACCGGTGACCTGCCGGACCTGGCGTTCTGGCAGCCCACCGCGTCGATGCTGACCGCGATCAACGCGCCATCGAAGCTGCAGTCGCTGGAGGGCGCGCCCTGGATCGACGAGCTGGACCCGGCGCTGCGGGACATCACCGGCATCCTCGACGGCACCCGGTACGCCGCGCTCGTCACCAGCCCCGCGGTGATCGGTGTGTACTACAACAAGAAGGTCTTCGCCGAGCACGGGGTGACCGCGCCGCCCGCGAACTTCGCCGAGCTGGTCGACCTCGGGCGCAAGCTCAAGGGAGAAGGCGTCACGCCGTTCTACGAGATGGGCGGTGACCGGTGGGCCACGCAGTGGGCCGTGCAGGTGCAGTTGGCCGACGCGGTCAAGGACGGCTTCTGGGAGAAGCTCAACGAGGGTAAGGAATCCTTCGAGAGCCCGGTGATGCTCGACGCCATCCGCACGTACCAGGGCATGGTCAAAGAAGGGCTCTACAACGACGACATCGTGACGGCCACCTTCGAGGACCAGGGCGACGCTCTGATGTCCGGCAAGGCGGCCATGGTGTTCCAGGTCAACTCGTTCTTCGGGCAGCTGCAGGCGAAGGCGGACACCGCGGAGCTGAACGACACGATCGGGTTCTTCCCGATCTCGCCGTCCGGCCACGTTGGCATGGTGATCCCGGACCAGAGCAACGCGTTGGTGGCCTTCCGGACCGGGGACGCGACCCGCGAGGCCGCGGCGCGGCAGCTGCTCTCGTTCTGGATGGGCCAGGGTTACGCCGACTTCGTCGCCGACCGCCAGACCGTCTCCCTCAAGTCCGGTGTGGACAGCCCGGCTGGCGTGCCGCAGGCGCTGCTCGACGTGCACGCCTCGCTGCCCGACTCGGTGGGCTCCATGCAGGCGCTGGCCGTCGCCAACCCCGACCTGTACATCAACCTCGCCGACATGCTCGCGGGAGAGATGACCCCGGAGGAGGTCGCCAGCACGACGCAGGACCAGTTCGAGCAACTGGCCAAAGCCGCGGGCAAATGACTCAAGCGGTCATCACCCCGCCGGCCTCGTCCACGAGGCCGGCGGGGGTCCCGAAGCCGGGTGCGCCGTCCCGTCGGGAGCGGGCCTCGCACCCGGCGTGGTTCCTGCTCCCGGCACTGGCCGTGCTCGGCGTGTTCTTCTTCGTGCCGACCATCTTCAACTTCGTCTACGCGTTCACCGACTGGTCCGGGTTCAAGAGCGAGATCAACCCGGTCGGGTTCGACAACTTCACCGAGCTGGCCGGCAGCGGCACGCTGTTCTCCTCGCTGCGCGTGACGCTCGTGTACGCGTTGCTGGTCGCGATCTTCCAGAACGTGTTCGGGCTGGTGCTCGCGGTGCTGCTGGAACGGGACAACGTCCTGAACCGCGCTGTCCGCGCGGTGTTCTTCGTCCCGGTGCTGATGTCCGCGTTGGCCGTCGGGTACGTCTTCCAGGCGTTGCTGAAGCCGGAGGGCGCGCTCAACGACGTGCTCGGTCTGCTCGTCGGGTCGGACGTGACGATCCCGTGGCTCGGCAGTACCACGTGGACGATCGTGGTCGTCGCGCTGATCCACGCGTGGAAGTGGATGGGCCTGTCGATGCTGATCTACCTCGCCGGGCTGAAGACCATGCCGCAGGACGTGCTCGAGGCGGCCAGGATCGACGGCGCGACGCCGTGGAAGACGTTCTGGACCATCCGGTTCCCGCTACTCGCCCCCGCGGTCACGTTCAGCGTGTCGACCGCACTGCTTGGGTCGATGAACGGGTTCGACGTGGTGCAGGCGACCACGGAGGGCGGGCCGGCACGCACCACCGAGATCCTCAACATCTTCATCTACCGCACCTTCGGGCAGGGACTGTTCGCCCAGGCCACCACCATGAGCCTGGTCCTGTTCCTGATGGTCGCGCTGATCGCCTATCCGGTGATCAAGCTGTTGCGGCGGCGGGAGGAAGTGCTGTGACCAGGAAACTGCAGCCCATGGTGGCGGTCGTGCTGGCGGCCGTGTTCGTCGGTATTCCACTGTGGATGGTCGTCGTGACGGCCGGCAAGTCGCAGGGTGAGGCGCTCGAGCCGACGCTCGCACTGCCGTCGCGGTGGCACCTGCTGGACAACCTGCGTGCGGTGTGGGAGCAGGGGCGGATCCCGCAGGCGCTCGCCGGCAGCCTGCTGGTCATGCTCCCGGCGGTGACGATCGTGCTGTTGTTCGGCTCGATGGCCGCCTGGGTGCTGGCCCGGCGCAAGGGGCGGGTGTTCGCGTTCGTCTACGCGGCGGGCATCAGCGGCATCGTGCTTCCGCCCGCCGTCGTCACGATCGTCCTGCTGCTGCGCCAGCTCGGCCTGGCCGGCACGGCCGCCGGCATGGTCGGTGTGTACGCCGGCATCTACCTGTCGACGGTCATCTTCTTCGTCACCGGCTTCGTACGGACCATCCCCGTGGAGCTGGAGGAGGCGGCGCGGATCGACGGCGCCGGACCGGTCACCGTGTTCTGGCGGGTCATCCTGCCGCTGCTGCGCCCGGTGCTGGCGACCGCGACGATCCTGATCTGTCTGTACGTGTGGAACGACGTGTTCTACGCGTTCTTCGTGCTCGGCGGCAGCCTGGACACGTTGCCGCTCAACCTGTTCCAGGTGGCGAGCGCGGGTCTGTACCTCAACAACTGGCATCTGATCTTCGCCTACGTACTCGTGATGAGCATCCCGCTGCTGGTCGTGTTCGTGGTCGCGCAGCGGAAGATCATCGCCGGCATCACGAGCGGCGCGGTCAAGTAACTCCTCGGAAGTGGAGACGACATGCGAAAACTGATCGTCGCGGTCGCGGCGCTGTCCGTGGCCGCCGGCGTGACCGGCGCCCTGCCCGCACAGGCGCAGGCCGTCCAGCAGGTGCGCGTCGACCTCGGTCAGCGCACCGGCACGTTCCTCGGCGCCGGCGGCGGTGTCCTGTATGGACTGTCCGACGACGGCGTGCCGAGCGACAACACCCTCGAACCTCTGCGCATGCACAGCATCGCGCAGAAACCACCGGCCGGCGCCCAACACCCGAACGGTGACGCGCTCGTCGTCGCCGACCCGTTCATCCGCAACGGCGGCGAGTACGTCCAGATCTACGTGCAGGACATGTACGCGCAGTGGGAGTACGAGAACCCCGGTGGCGTCGTGCCGTGCAACCAGGTCTGCTTCGACGACTACATGACGAAGCTGGCGTGGGTGGTCGACCAGGCGTCCCGCAGCCCGCACGCCGACCGGTTCGTCTACGTGCTGTTCAACGAGCCGGACCACATCTGGTACCAGCTCGGCACGAGCGACGACGCGGCGTACCGGACCAGGATGGCCGCGTTCCTGCCGCAGTGGAAGCAGGCGGTCCAGTATGTTCGCGCGCACCACCCCGGCGCCCGCGTGATGGGCATGAACGACGCGACGTTCCACGAGCGCAACTACGCCGACTTCCTCGCCTACGCCCGGGACAACGACGTGCTGCCGGACATCACCTCGTGGCACCAACTGCCGTCCAACAGCCTCGATCCCGCGAGCGACAACTACTTCCGCACCACCTACCGGACCTACCGCGACCTGGAGCGCTCACTCGGCGTCTCCCCCCGGCCGATCAACATCAACGAGTACGGCGGCAACCGCGACCTCACCGTGCCGGGCCAGCTGGTCAAGTGGACCGCCATGTTCGAGGAGGCCAAGGTCGCGGCAGGCGGCAAGGCCTACTGGACCGCGGCGGGCGGCCTCGCCGGCGATGTCGTCCAGACCAACAAGCCGGGCGCCGGCTGGTGGTTCTACAAGATGTACGCGGACATGCGCGGCGGGCAGACGGTCGCGGTCAGCCGCCCGGACACCACGAGCGTGGACGCCATGGAGGCGCTCGCGGTCGTCGACGACCGGCGTAAGCAGGCGCGGATCGTGGCCGGCGGCACGGCATCGGACTTCGACGTGGTGGTCGACGGCGCCAACCGGTTCGGCGGGCGGGTGAACGTGACGGTGTCGGCGACGACGTGGAGCGGTCAGAACTCGGACGCGGCACCGCCGGAGGTGTTGTTCCTCGGCGATCTCACCCCGAAGGGCGGACGGCTGACCGTGCCGATCCGCGGTCTGGACCGAGCCGGCGACGGCGGCGCCAACGCGGACCTGATGGCGGCGTACGAGATCGTCCTCACGCCGGGCGGCAAGGGGTCGCGCGAGCCGGTGGCACGGCCGTGGCGCGCGGTGTACGAGGCGGAGAACGCGCACATCACGGCCGGCACGGCGTACACGCAGGGCACCGTGCAGAACTGGAACGGGGCACCCGCGTCCGGTAACCGGGACGTGGGGTCGCTGAACCAGCCCGACAGCGCGGTGACGTTCGGCGTCGACGTGCCGACGGCCGGGAAGTACCGGCTGGGCATCATGTACGGCAACCAGACCGGCGCGCACTCACAGCAGGCGCTGACCGTCAACGGCGGCCAGGCACGGTTCGTCGACTACGAGGCGACGATGAACTGGACGTGGCGGACCCGCGCGGACGTCGTCGTGGACCTCGTCCAGGGCCACAACGAGATCCGTCTCGGCAAGTCCCACCCGGCCGTCGGCACCGCGGTCGGTGAGGCCACATTGGACCGACTCGACCTCGAGCAGGTCGCGCCGGCCCCGCAACGGCTGTACGAAGCCGAGTTGAGCCAGACCACGGGCCCGGCCGGGTACGCCTACGACCAACCCTCGCAGTCCGGCAGTGGCCACCTGACACTGCGGCGTGGCGGCGAGGCGCTGTTCGTGGTGTACGCGGAGCAGGACGGCTACTACGACCTGGACTTCCGGCACAGCGCGTCGAAGTCGGGCACCGTGGCCAAGGTCGGGCTGGACCGGCGTGAGGTGGGTGTGCTCCGCGGCCAGCCGGGTGGCCGGTTCTGGGACACCGACCGGCAGCGCCTGTTCCTGTCGGCCGGCGTCAACCGGGTCACCGTGAACGCGACCGCCCCGATGCGGCTGGACCGGGTCACCGCGACCCCAGCCTCGGGCACGGTGCGGTCGGTCGAGGCGGAGGACGCGACGCTCGCCGGCACCGCGGCCGTCCGAACGAACGCGAACGCCTCGGGCGGCGAGTTCGTGGGCGGTGTTGGCAACGGACCGGGGAACTCGGTGACGTTCGAGGTGCGGGCCGAACGGGCGGGCCAGCACATGCTGGTCGTGCACTACGCGAACGACGAGCGCGACACCGGGCATCCGTACAACACCGACATCATCTCGCGGCCGCTGGACGTGGCGGTCAACGGCGGTGAGCCGGCCCGGTTCTGGTTCAAGAACACGTGGTCGTGGGGCAACTGGTGGGCGCGGGGTGTCCCGGTCACGCTTGCCAAGGGCCGCAACGTGATCACGCTGTTCAACGACCCGGCGAACGGCGCGACCGCGCCGTCCTGCCCGGCGCCGTGCCGTCCCGTCCTGGACAGCGGCTGGGCGCCGGACCTCGACCGGTTCGACATCGCCCCGATCAGGATCGGCTGAGAACATCGGGGTATGGATCTCGCGAAGGCGGTGACCGCCGCGCCCGACCGGTTCGGCATGTCCGGTGGACCGGTTCGGGTGCGGCGGCTCGGCGCTGGCGAGACCTACGAGGCGTGGCACGTCCACGCCGGCGCCGAGGATGTCGTGGTGCGGATCGTCCACCGGCCGGTCGCCGAACTGCCCCGGCCCATGGCGGCCGAGTTCGACATGCTCCGACTGGTGCCGGACGGCTTCGGACCGCGCCCGGTGCTGCTCGACGAGACGACCGACCTACTCGGGCGGCCGTTCATGGTCACCACGTTTGTGCCGGGGAGCATCGTGCCGCCCGACCGGTGGACACCCGAGTTGCTGACCACCCACGCGCGCCGGCTGGCCCACCTGCACGGGTCCTCGCGGCCGGGCGGCACGCGGGTAGCGGACCACTTCCGGGACAGCCTCGCCTGGTGGACGGGCCACCACCCGGAGATCGTCGCGCAGGTGACGCACCTCGTGCCGCTGGTGGCCGCCTTCGTCGAGCCGACACCGCCGGCGCCACGGCACACGCTCGTGCACGGAGACGCCGTCGTCACGAACATCCTCGTCGACGACGCCGGAACACCGCGCTACATCGACTGGGAGTGGACCGGTTTCGGTGACCCAGCCCAGGATCTCGCGCTCCTCGGCGGCCCGATCGCCGTGGCGCCCTGGTACGTCCCGCTCGGTCCGGCCGCGCTGGACCACTTCCTCGCCGCGTACCGGACGGTTCACGACGACGAGACGCTCCCCGTGCGGCGCGCGGCGTGGGAGGTGTGTGACCGCTTCTTCACCTCACTGCACTACCGCAGGCAGCCACACCACCACGATGTCGCGGCCCAGCTCACGACGGCCGTCGAACGGGTGGTCGGCCACGGTCATGGCACGGACAGCTGATAGATGCCACGGCCGAAGGTGCCCGCCACCAGCCGGTGCGTCCCCGGGTCGTACTCGATGTCGTCCACCGGGACGAGTGGCAGGTCGCGGCCCAGCCGCCACCACCGGGCGGTGCCCGCCGGGGAGACGAACACGCCCTGGTCGGTGGCGACGTACAGCGTGCGGCCGTGGCCGAGGACCACGTCGTTGACCGGAGCCTGCGGCAGGTTGCCGGACAGGTCCCGCCATGACGTCCCGCCGTCGCGGGACACGAGCACGTGCGGGGCGTACGAGCCGGACCGGTAGCCCGACAGCGTCGCGTACACAGTGGACGCCCGGCGTGGGTCGACGGCGATGCGGGTCACCCACTGGTCGCCGTCCCGCAGCAGTGTCCACGTGGCACCGAGGTCGGTGGTGCGCCACAGGCGGCCGTCGTCGGTGCCGACGTAGATCGTGCGCGGGTCCGACGGCGCGGCGGCCACGGTGGTGATGGTGCCGAACGGGTAGGTGTCCTGGCCTGGGCCGCCGGTGAGGTCCGGGCTGATCGGCGTCCAGGTCACGCCGTTGTCGGTCGACCGGTTCAGCCGGTTGCCGCCGTAGTACAGGACGTTCGGGTCGGTGGGGTCGAACTGCACCGGGGTGAACCAGTTGCGGCGGTCCGAGGTGGTGCGGTCGGAGAAGAACTCGAGCGTGTCGCCGCCGTCGACGGACCGGTAGCAGTTGCCGTACTGGTAGCAGGCGAACACGTTGTCCACGTCGGTCGGGTTGATCAGGTTCTCCTCGCCGTCGCCGCCGGCGTACTCGTTGAACCGCACCGGACCCCACGAACGCAGCGAGCCGTTGTCCTGGGTGCCGCCGGAGATCCGCGACGGGTCCTGCGGGCTGATCGCAAGGCTGTAGAACTGGGTGTACGGCTCGTGGGTGGCCTTCACCCAGCCACCGTCGCCGTCGCTGTCGGACCGGTACACGCCACCGTCGTTGCCCAGGTACACCCGGGCCGGGTAGCGCGGATCCCAGGTCATCGCGTGGTGGTCGACGTGGATGGACTCGCTGTCGGCCGACCAGGTCCGTCCGCCGTCGTGTGTGGTCAGCAACGCGACGCCGGCGACGTGGACGTGGTTGGCGTCGTTCGGGTTCACCCATACCTTGCCGAACCACCAGGCGAAGCTGGACTGCGAGGCGACCAGCGCCGGGTCGTCCGGCAGGCGCGTCCAGGTCTCGCCGGCGTCCGAGGACGTGTGGAAACCGCCGAACGGCTGGGCGGACGTGGCGCCGCGCCCGACGATGGCGTACAGCCGGTTCGGGTCCGACGGCGCGACGCCGAGGCCGATGCGCCCGACGTCGGCCGCGGGCGGTAGGAGCCCGTCGAGCCGCTGCCAGGTGTCGCCGCCGTCGGTCGACCGGTACACACCGGACCCGACTCCGCTGTAGGAACGGCGGTCCGGTTGGCGAAGGTGGTCCCACAGCACCGCGTACACGCGGTCCGGGTCGGTCGGGTCGAACACGACCTCGCTCGCGCCGGTGGTGTCGTTGACCCCGGCCAACACCCTGGTCCACGTGCGGCCGCCGTCTTCTGTGCGGTAGACGCCGCGGTCACCGCCGGGGTTGAACAGCGACCCGGTGGCCGCGACGAAGATCCGCCGGGAGTCACGCGGGTCGACCACGATCTCACCGACCGCGCCCGAGTCACGGAGCCCGATGTTCGTCCAGGTGCGGCCGCTGTCGGCGGAGCGGTACACGCCGGTGCCGGTGTAGGTGATGCTGCCGCCGCCGGGATTGGCCTCGCCGGTGCCGACGTAGATCGTGCCGTTGGGAGTGACGGCCACCGAGCCCATCGCCTGAGTCAGGTTGTCCGGCCATGCCGGCGCGAACGTGGCACCCGCGTCCGTCGACCGCCACAGGCCGCCGGATGCCGCCGCCGCGTACACCGTGTCCCGCCGGCGTGGGTCCAGGGCGAGGTCAACGATGCGGCCGCCGATGTTGGTCGGCCCGACGAACCGCCAGCGTGCTCCCGCCACCGGCACCTGCCCGGCGGCCTCGGCCGCGAGGTCGTACGCGTGCCGGGGCAACTCCTGCCCTGGCAACGTCTTCTGCAGGAACCGGTGTTCGGCCGGCGCGGACGGACCACGCACGGGCCGGTACTCGACCGGTGCGACATCGGCCGCGGCGCCGGGCGGAACGAGCAGCGCCGCGACGCTCACGAGGACGGGCAGCAGAAGAGATGGACGCGCCATGGCAGCCCCCGGCGTCGGGTCGATGCGTAATCGACCCGAGGCTAGGAGCTAGCCAAACTCCGCACAGCCGCCGAACGGTCGCACTTCGTGATCGTCAGGCCCGGTAGGCCATGCGCCGGTCGTCGCGACCCGGCGGGCGGGTGCGGCGCGGACGCGGACGGGCCAGTTCCGGTGTGTCCCGGACGTACTCGTACCGCGGCTCCTCCGCCGGCTCCCGCTCCCCGCTGAGAACCGCGAGCCCGATCATGCTGGCGACGAGCGACAGGTGAATCCCAACGTTCGCCGAGTGGAACGGCACGAGTGCCGGATCGATGACCGTGCCGAACTGCCACAGCAGGAAGTACACGACCCCACCGCCGATGAGGAACGCGCGCGCCGCACGCGGCCCCCGGCTCAACGTGAACCCAACCAGCCCGAACCCAAGGTGGACGACGTTGTCCAGCGTGCCTGGCCCGACATCCAGCACCGCACCCAGCACGAACAACCCAGCCACGACGAGAGTGACGACCTGCCCCGGCTCACGACGTGCTCGTGTGTACTCCCTCAATCTGCGCACCTTCCCCTCACCCGGATCAAAACACGGTCGGGACGCCCCACCGCCTCAAAGTGGTGCCCAACCAAGATGCCTCCAAAACCACAGACGCACAGAACGACGCGCCGGTTGCGACAAAAAGATCAACGCGAACGGGTCATCCGGTGGCACCGGGTGAGGTGACCGAGCGAACGCGTCCGGCCACGCGGCGTGCGGCGTACACGAAAACGCGACTCGCGGGGGCTGAACGCGCGACTCGCGAGGGTTAGGCGTCCATGTGTTCGCGGAGGGTGCGGGGGCGCATGTCGGTCCACGTCTCGTCGACGTAGGCGCTGCACTCGTCCTTGGTGCCGGTGGGGCCTTCGGCGCGCCAGCCGGCCGGGATGTCGAGGTGGGCCGGCCAGAGGGAGTACTGCTCCTCGTCGTTGACCAGCACTCGGTAGGTGGCGTCGTCCCTCATGGGTTTGGTTCCTCACTGTCGGTGCGCCCCGGGTAATGGCGCAGGGTCGGGTTCACAGTGACCGCGACGGCGGCCACTGCCATGCCCGCCGCGCTGATCAGCACGGCGGAGGTCGGGGTCACGGCCTGCGCCAGCAGGCCGCCGAGAAGAGGGCCCAGCGCGGCCGCCGCGCCCATGGCGACGTTGAGCGTGCCGCTGAGCCGGCCGCGCAGCTCGTCCGGAGTGAGCAGCAGCTGGTGGGTGATGATCGTGGTGTTGGCGGTCGGCGCCAGCAGGGCCATCAGCGCGAACAGGCCGCCCAGCAGGTAGCCGCTGTCGACCAGCACGGCCAGCGGGGCCAGGAGCGCCAGCGCCCAGAACACGCCCGCGATGGCGACATGCGGCGACAGTCGGCGGTGCAGTGACGGGGCCAGCAGCGAGCCCACGACGCCACCCACGCCCAACAGGGCCGCCATCACGCCGATCTCGCCGGACGGGGTGCCGCGCCGCTCCGCCAGTACGACGACCACCAGATAGAAGGCCGCGAAGAACAGGTTCAGCGCCACCGCGCACGCGGTCGTCACCCGGATCTCGCGGCGCTGCCACAACCATCGCAGACCCTCTCTGATCTCGCGGCCCAGGTGACGCAGCGGCGCGGGCGTGACCTCGCGCGCGGGCATGCGGACGAACGCCAGCGTCGTGAACGCGATCACGTGGGTCAGCAGGTCCAGCAGGAACGGGGCCCACCGGGCGACGCCGAACAGCACGCCGCCCAGTGCGGTGCCGGCCATCTGGCCGACCGACGAGCGGGCGTTGTTCGTCGCGATCGCGGTGGCCAACTGCTGGTCCGGGACGAGCGAGGGCAGGCTCGCGTCCTCCGCCGGCTCGAACAGTGCCCGGCACGCGCCAAGCACGGCGGCCACCGCGATCATGTGGGTGACCGTGGCCGCGTCGAGCAGCAACGCGCCGACCAGGCTCGCCAGTGCGAGTACCTGCGCCAGCTCGCACACCAGCATGATCCGCCTGCGGTCCCACCGGTCCACGAGCGCGCCGCCGGGCAGTGCGAGGACCGCCTGGGCGACCGCGTCGGCGGCCAGCACCAGGCCCGACGCCGCCGCCGAGCCGGTGATCGCCAGCACCACGAGCGGGAAGGCCAGCATCGACGCGCTGAAGCCGATCTCCGCGCAGCCCTGCCCCACCCACAGCAGCGTGAAGTTCCGGTTCCGCGCGAGCGGGACGGTGTCGGCGGTCGTCATCGGACATCGCCCGCGATGCCGCGCAGTGCCTGGGCGAAGTCCGCCGCCAGCGCCTCGATCGTGGCCCGGCCGAACCGGTCGGTCCGGTAGTACCAGGCGAACGACAGCCGGCCGTCGGTCACGTCGCCGACCACGTCCACGAGGTTCTCGCCGTGGTCGGCCGGGTCGTGGTCGGCGCCGATGGCGGGCAGCGTGGCGCCGAACAGGCTCTGCTCCGTGTCCTCGGCGCGTGAGTCGAACTGGCCGAGGTAGTTGAACGACAGCCGCGGCAGCGGACCCGGCGGGTCGAGCGTGCCGAGGTAACGCAGGGCGCCGTAGCCGAAGCCGTTACCCGGCAACGCCCGCAGCTGCTTGCGCACGCCTCGGACAACCGTGCGCCAGTCCCCGTCGGGGACGGTCAGCGCGACCGGGAACATCGTGGTGAACCAGCCGACCGTGCGGGACACGTCGAGGTCGAGCACGTCCTCGCGGCCGTGTCCCTCGAGGGTCACCGCGACCTGGTCGCGGCCGGTCCACCGGCGCAGCGCCCACGCCAGCGCGGCGAGCAGCACGTCGTTGACCCGGGTGCGGTACGCGGTGGGGGCGGCTCGCAGCAACGCCTCGGTGTCGGCGGCGTCCAGTTCGATTCCCACGGCGTCGGTGCCGACCGGGCCCTCCGGACCGGCAGGCAGGTCGCCGCGCTCCGAGGCCGCCGACCAGTACGGCAGTTCGTGGTCCAGGCCGCCTGCGGTGACCAGCTCGGTCAGCGCGGTTGACCAGTGCTGCCATGACGTGCTCTTGGCGCCGAGGTCGACGGGCTCGCCCCGCAGTGCCTGGTGGTAGGCGGTGTCGAGGTCGTCGGCCAGGATGCGCCAGGACACGCCGTCCACGACGAGGTGGTGCGCGACGAGCAGCAGCCGGGGGTGGCTGCCGTCGGCGAACCGGAAGAGCAGCGCCCGCAACAGCGGCCCGGTGGCCAGGTCGAAGCTCGCGTGCGCGGCGTCGGCCAGGTCGAGCACGGCCGGGTCATCGGGTTCGGGCAGTTCGTGCACGGCCAGGAACTCGACCGGCTCGTGTGGCGTGTGTTCGGCGTGCCAGCCGGTCCCGTCGTGACGGAACCGCAGCCGCAGTGCGTCATGGTGTGCGACGAGCGCGTCGAGCGCGGTGCGGAGGGCGCCCTCGTCGGGGTCGGTGGACAGTTCGACGTGGCTGGCCTGGTTGAAGTGGTGGACGTTGGTTCGGTCGGAGGTGAAGAACCAGTGCTGGATCGGCGTCAGTGGCGCCGGGCCGGTCACCTCGGCGCGGTCTTCCGCCGCGGTGTCGACCGTGACGATCGGGGCCAGTTCGGCGATCGTCCTGGCGTGGAACAGGTCCTTCGTGGACAGATGGAGTCCGTGCCGGCGAGCCCTGGCCACGACCTGGATGCTGAGGATGGAGTCACCGCCGAGCGCGAAGAAGTTGTCGGTGACGCCGACCTGGTCCAGCCCGAGCACGTCCGCCCACACCTGGGCGAGCGTGGTCTCCACCGGCGTGCTTGGCGCGACGTACTCGGTGGTCGCGTAGTCCGGCTCGGGCAGTGCGCGCCGGTCGACCTTGCCGTTGGGGGACATGGGAAGCGCGTCGATGACCGCGAACCCGGTCGGCACGAGGTACTCGGGCAGCCGTTCGGCCAGGAAGTCCCGCAGCTCGCCACCGGTCGGCGCGTGGTCCGCGACGACGTACCCGACGAGTCGCTTGTGACCGGCCGGGTCGGTGCGGACCGCCGCCACGGCGTCGGTGACGTCGGGGTGTGCGCGCAGCGCGGCCTCGACCTCGCCGAGCTCGATGCGGAAGCCGCGGACCTTCACCTGGTCGTCGGCGCGGCCGAGGAACTCCAGCTCGCCCGTTGAACTCCAGCGCACGAGGTCGCCGGTCCGGTACATGCGCTCCCCCGGCGTCCCGTGCGGGTTGGCGACGAACCGGGTCGCGGTGAGTCCCGGCCGGCCGAGGTAGCCACGGGCCAGTCCGACGCCGGCGACGTACAGCTCGCCGGGCACACCGACCGGCACCGGCCGCAGGTCCGTGTCGAGCACGTGCGCGCGGGTGTGCCAGATCGGCCGGCCGATCGGCGGCGTGCCCTGGTCCGGTGACAGCGGTTCGGACCAGGTGGCGACCACTGTGGCCTCGGTCGGCCCATAGGCGTTGATCAGTCGGCGGCCGGGTGCCCACTGTCGCACGAGCGCGGCCGAGCAGGCGTCGCCGCCGACGATCAACGTGGTCAGGTCGGGCAGGTCGGTGTCCGGCACGGTGGCCAGCGCGACCGGCGGGATGAGCGTGTGGCTGACGCGGCAGTCACGCAGCACAGCGCCGAGGTGCTCGCCGAGCAGCGGCCCCGGTGGCGGGACGACGATGGCCGCGCCGTGCGGCATCGCCAGGCACAGCTCCAGCACGGACGCGTCGAAGCTGGGCGACGAGAACGCCAACACCCTGTCCCCCGGCCGCACCGCGAACCGGTCCGCCTCGGCGAACGCGAAGTTCGCCAAACCGGCATGGGTCACCACGACCCCCTTGGGCCGCCCGGTC
>NZ_DASUVO010000078.1:0-47557 GCF_036378875.1 Actinophytocola sp. | reverse complement strand
CTGGGCACCGGCTCTCGCTGGGTCTCCACCATGCCGCCACGATAACGCGGAGACCGGATCACCATGCGGTCCGCGGATTGGCCAGGCCGGTGCGTAGCAGTTCCTGGAAGCGCCCCGTCCACGCGGCGACCGTGGTGGTGTCGAAGAGCTCCGTCGCGTACTCCACACGGAGGGTCAGGCCGCCATCGTCTGTCGGGTCGAAGGCCCAGGACTGGTCCGCTCTGGACACCGGGAGGTCCACCTCCACCGCGGGGGCCGGGGTGAGGCCATGCAACTCCAACGATGGCATCGGCTCGGCGCCCAAGCCGAACAGGACCCTGGGCGGGGTGCCTTCGAACGGGCCGCCGAGTGCCTCCTTGAGTACCGGCGTCGGCACCGACTGGACCTCGAGGCGTTGCAGGACAGCACAAACCGCTCTGGTCACCAGGTCGTCGAACGACGGGGCGTCCGCCACCGGGATCACCAACCATGACGCGTTCGTGAACACGCCGACCACGTTGTCGAAGCGGGCGTCCACGCGGTTCGCCACGGCGCACTGCGGCGCCACGACCGGCCTGCCCGTCAGGTCGTGTGTCAGGGCGGCGAAGACCGCCAACAACACGGCGAACGGGGTGGCTCGGCGTGCGGTGGCGGCGGCAGCCACCTCTGCCATGGTGACTGGCAACGTCGTCTCGAAGATCGCGCCGATGCGGCTGGGACGGTCGGCTCGTGGGCGGTCGGTGGGGAGCAGTAACGGTTCCGCACCCGCCCGGCGTGCCTCCGCCGTCCATGACGCGACCATCGCGCGGGTCGACGGGTCGGCCAGGTACTCGCGCTCCCAACGGGTGAACTCGACGTAGTCCGCAGGCAGGGGCGGCAGATCCGGGACCGTACCGGTCACCTCGGCGCGGTACAGCTCGCCGAGATCCCGGATCAGCACGCCCATCGACCAGCCGTCGCTGAACGCGTGGTGGATGGCCAGCAGTAGTTCGGCGTGGGTGGGCGTCACGGTGAACAGCACCGGGCGGAAGCCGGACTCGTTGTCGAGGTCGAACGGGCGGGCCGACCAGTCGAGCAACGCGTCTTCCAGGTCCTCTTCGGACACTGGAATCACGGGCAGCGCAACGGGTTCCGGCGGCAGGACCTGCTGTCGCAGATCGTCGCCGGTGCGCTGGTAGCGGGTGCGTAGGGCTGGGTGGCGTTCGACCAACGCCGTCAACGCGGCACCGAGAGCCCGCCGGGAAAGCGGGCCGTGTAGGGCGAAGCGAAGGGCGATCGTCAGCACGCTCGGTGTGTCGCTGTTCTTCGTGAGCCAGTAGCCGTGGGCCAGACCCGTACTGACCGGTGCGATGGTCATCAGTATCCCGCCGCCGTGTGGATGTCGTTCGCCGACGTCGGCACCAGGAAGCTGCGTTCGAAGGTGAGCACCATCTCGCCGTCCGCCTTGCGGCCGGACGTGCGGCACGACACGATGCCGTCGCCGGGACGACTGGCGGACAGGCGTTTCGCGGTGATCTCGCTCTCCGCGTACAGGGTGTCGCCGACGAACACCGGTCTGGTCAGCCGGATGTGGTCCCAGCCCAGGTTGGCCAGTGCCTGGCCGCTCGTGCCGCGGGCCGCCATGCCGGCGACGATGCTCAGTGTCACCAGGCTCGACACCAGCGGTCTGCCCCACGGACCCTTCTCACAGAACGCGGCGTCGATGTGCAGTGGCGACGCGTTCATACTGAGCATGGACATGAGGACGTTGTCCATCTCCGTGACCGTGCGGCCGGGCCGGTGCTCGATCACCGTGCCGACCGTCAGGTCCTCGTAGCAGAAGCCGACCACCTCGCGGAACCGGTTCTCGCCGACCGGCCGGTACCCGACCGGGACTCCACTGTGGACGCTCATGCCGTCAACTCCTTGACATGGCTGGTGAACGTGGCCAGGTCCTCCCGCGTCATGTCGGCGCGGATCATCACCCGCAGCCCGGCCTCGCCGCGCGGAACGATCGGGAAGAACACGGCGGAGCTGTAGAAGCCGCGGCGGAACAGCTCCGCCGACATCCGCACGGCCAGGTCCGCGTCGCCCACGTTGACGCGGCGCACGGGCAGACCGTTGCCGGCCAACGGAGTGGGCAGCAGCGAGTCGAAGTAGTCGAGGTTGGCCCGCAGTCCGGCCTGCAACTCGCCGAGCTCCGGGGAACGGTGGATGGCGGCGCTGGCCAGCGCCGCGCCGATCGTGGGCACCGACATGTTCTGCGACCAGCCCAGCGGGCCGCCGTGCCTGGCGAGGAACTCGGCCTGCCGCCCGCTCGACAGCATCGCCACGCCGCCACCGCTGCCGAAACCCTTGCCAAGACTCGTCACGATCGTGGTGAGCGGGTCGACCTCGGTGTGGGACCGGACAAAGCCCTCGCCGCGCTCGCCCACGATCGACAGCGAGTGTGAGTCGTCGAGAAACAGGTACAGCCCGTACCGCTCCCGCAGCTCGAGCAGACCGTCCAGCGCGGCGGCGCCGCCCATCGAGTAGGCGCCGTCGGCGACGTACGCGACGCTGCCGTAGCGGCGGCAGGCGTCGGCGATGAAGTCGAGGTCGTTGTGGTCGCAGGTGAGGACGAGGCTTTCCTCGGCACAGATGGCCTTGACGTAGTTCATCGAGAAGTGGCAGTGCCGGTCGAAGATCATCACGCGTGGGCCGCCCGGTGCGAGGTGCCCGGACGCCAGCAGCGGCAGGATGCCGGCGCTGATCGTGCTGCACGTGGTGCTGAGCAGGATGTGCGCGCCGAACAGGTCACCCAGCTCCGTCTCCAGCCGTGCCTGCAGGCTCGGACGGATGCGGGTGGTGGACGTCATCAGTTCGATCGTCCCGGTGTCCCGCAGCGCGCGGACCGTGCCCTCGATGATCGCCGGGTGGCGGTTGAGGCCGAGGTAGGAGCACGAGCACATGTTGACGAACGTGTGGCCGGTGCCGGGCACGACGAGCCGGTTGTTCGACTCGTGGTCGACCTCGATGCCGATGAGGCCGTTGTCGGCGGCGCGTTGCCACACCGGGTCGGCGTGCTCGACCAGTGCGGTGCTGTTGCGGAAGCGGCGCGGGCCTGCGACGACGGGGACGGTCGCGGTCATCAGCGGTCTCCTTCTTGGCTGGTCAGCACGGGGACCGGGCCGAACTCGTCGAGCAGGCGCCGGGACGCGGTGAAGAACGGGCGGCCGACCATGGTGCCGGCCACGGTGGTGACGCTCTCGCCGCTGGTCTCGGCGGCGGCGACGATCCGGCGCGCCAGCGCGAGCTGCTCGGCGTCCGGTGAGAACACCTCGTGCAGCACCGGCACCTGGCGCGGGTGCAGCGCGATCTTCCCGCTGAACCCGGCCCGTCTGGCCAATGTGGACTCTCGGTGTGCCAGCGGCAGGTCGGTCAGCTCGAACGTGGGGGCGTCGATCGCGTGCAGGCCCGCCGCTCGCGCGCTGTTGACCACCAGCGACCGCACCTGGGCCAACGGCTCCCACTCCAAGCCAACGCCCAACTCCATGGCGTAGTCGGCGGCGCCGAAGATCAGCGCTCGGAGCCGGGGCGACGCCGTGGCTATCTCCCGCAGCCGCTCCACCCCGCGTGGGGTCTCGATCACCGCGAACAGCTCCAGTCGTGGGCAGTCCCCGCCGAGCACCTGCTCGACGATCTCCACGTCCCGCGCCGACTCGACCTTCGGGATCTGCACGATGGCCGGCTTGACCGGATAGTGCCGCAGCGCCAACAGGTCGGCGAGGCCGTCCGGCTCGGTGACCGCGTTGACGCGGATGGCACAGCGAGCCGTCGTGTCCTGCGGCGCGGTGGAGAAGAACCGCGCCGCCGTGTGCCGTGCCTCCTCCTTGCGGTGAGCGGGTACCGAGTCCTCGAGGTCGACGACCCGGATGTCGGCGCCGGAGGAGTGGCACGAGGCGTACCGGTCGGGTGCGATGGCCGGCGTGCACAGCACCGACCGGCAGTAGCGGGTGAACATGGTCAGTGCTCCCGGTTCACGTCGATGAGGACCTTGCCGACGGTGGCGCGCGCGGCCAGTGCGGCGTGGGCGGTGCCGACACCGGTCAGCGGCACGACGCGGTCGATGAGCGCGACCAGCTCTCCCCGGCGCGCCAGGCCGAACAGCTCGTCGGCGATGTGGCACAGCAACCGCCGGTCGCCCACCACGTGCCGCATCCAGAACCCCGCACAGCCCACCGAGCGTTCGATCAGCTCGTCGGCGGTGACCCGCAGCGACGGCTCGGCGGCCCGCCACCCGTAGCTGACCAGCCGGCCGAACGGCGCCAACCCGCGCAGGACCCCGCGCGCCACGTCCCCGCCGGTCCCGTCGACGGCAAGGTCGACGCCCTGCCCGCACGTGGCCGCACGCAACTGGTCGTCGAGGTCGGGGGTCATGGCGTCGAGCACGATGTCCGCGCCGAGTTCGAGCACCCGCGCGCGTTTCTCCGGCGTGGACGCCATCCCGATGACCGGCCCGGCTCCGGCCGCGACCGCGAGCTGGACGGCGAGATGACCGACGCCGCCCGCGGCGGCCGTCACCGCCACCGACTCACCTTTACGCAGCCGGCCGGCGACGTGCAGCGCGCCGTACGCCGTCGCGCCCTGTTCCAGCAGTCCGACGGCTTGCTCGTCGTCGACGTGGTCGGGCACCTCGATCGAGTGCAGGTCGGTGGCCGTGGCCACCCGTGCGTACCCGCCGCCGTCGCGCATCAGCGCGGCCACCCGGCGGCCGTCTCGCCTGCGCCGCCCCACCAGGTCGACGCCGAGCACCGCGGGCAGCGGCTGCGGGTGGTCGCCGCGCCGCCGCTCCAGGTCGTCGAAGTTGACCCCGGCGAACGCCACGTCCACCAGGCTCTGTCCGTCGTTGGGAGATGGTTCTGGCAGGTGCTCGACGCAGAGCACCTCCGGCCCGCCGAAGCGGCGTAATACCACCGCGTTCGGCGGGTTCTCGAAGTTTTCCGTCATATCGGCCTCCGTCTGGACGCCCTCTCGGGTACCTCCTCACGATCAAGCGGTGAGGCATCAGCCCGTCATCCCGGCGCTATCCCCGCGATGTCGCACGCAGCCGCTCACGCAGGGAGTGGCCGGCCTTGATGTCCTCGGCCTGGCGGTGCTCCGCGTCGCGGATCCCCTCCGCGATGGTGACGATCTCCGTGATGGCGGTCTCCGGCAGGAACAGCACGCCGTCGTCGTCGGCGAGGACGAGGTCCCGCGCGCACACCGTCCAGTCGCCGACCGTCGCGGTCTCCAGCGCGCCGGGTGGCCTCGTCTCGACGCGTCCCGGGCGGCAGGGGATGGCGCCGAGGCTGTACACCGGCAACCCGATGGCACGCAGCTCGGCGGTGTCGCGGTGCAGTCCCCAGACCACGATCCCCGCGAGGCCCGCGCCGCGTGCCTCCGCGACCATCAGGTCGCCGACGCACGCCTCGTCCAGCCGGCCGCCGTTGTCGACGACCAGCACGTCACCCGGGGTCGCCGTGTCGAACGCCTCGAGCAGGACGTCGGTGCTGCCGGAGTGGCGGACGGGCCACACCCGTCCCGCGAGGCGTCCGCCGGGGATCACGGGCCGCATGGCTGGTGGGGCGAACCGCGGCACGAGCCCGGCCCGCGCGCACGCGTCGGACACGTGCGCCGTGGTCACCTCGGCGAGCCGGGCGACCGGCCGTAGGTCCACCGTGGACTCAGTGTGACGGGACACGGTGCAGCCAGCCGTCCTGGTCGGCGATCCGGCCCTGCTGGAGGTCGACCAGCGCCCGGCGCAGCCGCGCGGTGACCGGGCCCATCCGGCCGTCGGCGACGGTCCAGTCGCCGTCCCGGTCACGCACCGAGCCGACGGGGGTGACCACGGCCGCGGTGCCGCACGCGAACACTTCGGTGATCTCGCCAGAGGCGCAGTCGGCACGCCACTGGTCGACGGTGATCGGGGCCTCCTCGGTGCCGTAGCCGAGCCGGTTCGCGATGCGCAGCAGCGAGTCGCGGGTGACGCCGGGCAGCAGCGTGCCGGTCAGCGGGCTCGTGCAGATCCGGGCGTCGGGGCCGGTGCCTCGGACGAAGAACAGGTTCATCCCGCCCATCTCCTCGACCCACCGGTGCTCGGCGGAGTCGAGCCACACCACCTGCTGGCAGCCGGCCTCCTGGGCCTGGCGCTGCGCGACGAACGATGGGCCGTAGTTGGCGGCGCACTTCACGTCGCCGGTGCCGCCGGGCATCGCGCGGCTGTGCTCGCGGGACACGAACACCGACACGGCCTCGACCGTGTCGCCGAAGAACCCGCCGGCGACGAAGGCCATCACGAGGAACAGGTAGTCGTTGGACGGGCGGAGCATCAGGTTCACGTCGGTGCCGAACATCAGCGGTCGCAGGTAGAGGCTGTGGTCGGGGTTGTCGGACAGCTCGTTCTGGTCCGCGGCGACGACCTGGTCGACACCCTCGACGTACAGCTCCGTCGGCAGCTTCGGCATCGCCATGCGTTCGGCGGAGCGCTGGAACCGGCGGGCGTTCTCCCACGGCCGGAACACCGCGACGGACCCGTCGGCCTGGCGGAACGCCTTCATGCCCTCGAAGATGACCTGTGCGTAGTGCAGGCCGATGGTCGCCGGATGCAGGGAAAGCTCGGCGAGGGGCAACAACTCCCCGTCGTGCCAGCCGTGCGCCGGCGTGTAGCGCAGGCTGTACATGTGCCGGGTGAACGCGTCACCGTGGCCCGGGCTGGTGTGCGTAGCCCGAGACGGGTCGAGTAGTGCGGACTGTCCCGCCTCCCCGGAATTAAATGTGTTGGTCACGTTGGCGAAGGACGGTTCTGTTTGGGCACGTACTTGTGGCTGGCTTGCGTCACGTTCCCCTGAGGTGCGGTTGAGCAGCCCGCGGCCTGATTTCGGTGCCGAGGTTGGCACAGAGAGTGTCATGGTTGTGCTCCTTGGTTGGTATGACAGGGATATCGCGGCCGGGCACGGCGATCGTGTCGCTTGCGTGCCCGGCCGCGGTCGGTTCGTGCGACCCGGATGGATGTGTCGCGGGCCGCGTCACCGCCTGCCGACGTCCGGCTTTCCGGCCCGTCAGCTGTCCTGTGTGGACATCAGGCTTGTGGCCCGCTGTCCGGTTACCAGGTCTTCGGTCGGGGACCAGAGGTCCTCCGGGCCGAGCGCGTCCGGGTGGTACTTCCCGAGCGCGCTCGTGAGCATGCGTAGTTCCAGTGCCATGGCCTCGACCAGGCGGATCAGGCCACGGCTCGGGTCCTCGTTCGCGGCGATGAGTGCCGCGCGGCCGAGCCCGGTCGCGGTGGCGCCGAGCGCGAGGCACTTCGCCGCGCGCAGGCCCTCCCAGATCCGCCCGGTCACCAGCAGGCTGCCGTCCGGCCGGCCGATCCGGTGCAGGCACTCGGCGAGCGGAAGACCGACCCCCGCGAGGAAGGCCATGGGCGCCCAGCCGGTTCCGCCCTCCGCGCCGTCGACGGTGACCGCGTCAGCGCCGGCCGCCCACGCGACCGCGGCGGCGTGCCCGATGTCGCGTCCCGGCGGCAGCTTCACCCACGTCCTGGCGCGGGGGAAGTTGTTGCGCATCAACCGGATCTGCTGGCGCAGGATCTCGTCGGTGAAGGTGCCGGGACTCGCGCAGCGCAGCATCTTGCCCGCGCCGTCACCGAACACCGGCTCCACGGTGAACTGGTCGGCGAGATGTGCCGCCGTGCCGGAGTCCACGACGGTCATTCCGCCGAGGCCCGGTTTGGCGCCCTGCCCGACCTTCAGCTCGAACGCGAGTCGGCCGCTCTCCAGCAGTGGCAGGGCGGACGGGTCGCTGTAGACGAGGTTCCACACCTCGGCGTCGGCGTCCTCCGTGCTCTGCTGGACCGCGACGCCGCCGACACCGTCGGCGACGCTGCCGGCGTAGGCGCGGATCCGGTCCACCAGCCCGCGACCGCCCGCGTCGTCGAGCCGGCCGTACCCGCTGACCGGCACCACGTTCTCGCCGACGACCATGGGAATGCCCAGCTCGCCTGCCTGCCGTGCGCAGGCCGTGCCGAGGTCGACGCTGGCCACCTGGGTGGAGCCGAACGCGGACAGGTAGACGGGCAGCGCGGAGGTGAACCCGCCGATCGTGGTCCGAAGGTCCACATCGGAGTGCATGGGCTCGCGGGCCAGGTCGATGAGCTTCTCCAGGCGGCGCGGCATGAACACCGGCGGCACCACGCGCATGGCGTCGATCCGGTCGGCCGGCGCCGGGCCGGCGGGATCGCCGAACAGGGCGTGGCCGTACTCGTTCTCGTCGGGGAACACCGCCGCGGTGCCCCTGCGGGCCCGTTCTCGGACAGCGGCCTCGGGAAAGGCGTTGGCGCGCAGGGATGTCATGGGGACACCAGCCCGGGGACTTTCGGGAAACCGGTGGCCTGCCAGGCGAAGTCGAGGCCGGCGACGTAGCGGGTGAGCCGTTCGAGGCCCAGGCCGAAGCCGGCGCTCACCGGGATGCCCGCGCGGACCATGTCCAGGTACCAGCGGTACTTGGCCGGGTTCTCGCCGGTCTCCCGCATCCGCGCGATGATCGCCGCGTACTCGTTCTCCCGTTCCCCGCCGCTCGCCAACTCGCCGAAGCCCTCAGGGGCGAGCAGGTCGAAGTTACGCAGCCGGCCGGGCTCCTCGCGGCTCTCCCGGTCGTAGAACCCGCGTGAGCCCTTCGGGTAGTCGGTCAGGAAGAACGGCCTGCTGGCCTTGGCCGACAGCAGCGCCTCGCCGGTCCAGTCGATCTCCGCGTCCGGGCTCTGCGGGTGACCGATCTCGGTCAGTTCGCTGACCGCCTCGGCGTGCGTGCGGAACTCGAACCGCTCGGCCAGCAGGTCGACGAAGGCGTCCACGTCGCGGCCGAGAAGGTCGAGCTCCTCGCCGGCCCGCTCGGTCACCCGGCGCGCGATGTGGCGCACCGTGCCCTCGGCGACCGCCATGGCCTCGGTGCGGGACGCGCCGGCCAACTCGACGTCGATCTGGTGGAACTCGGCGAGATGCCGGCTCGTCGAGCTGGTCTCCAGCGGCTCGAGGCGGACGTTGGGGGCGATGCAGTAGATCCGGTCGAACGTGGTGAGCGCGGCCTGCTTGTACAGGATCGCGCTGGTCATGAGTTTGTAGCGGTGGCCGTAGTAGTCGATGTCGACCTGTTTGGCGCCGCGGGCGCCCGGATCGGTCACCGGTCCGATGATGGGGAGCAGCACCTCGGTGCAGCCCTGGCTCTCCAGGTACTCCCGCGCCGCGCCGAGCACCACGTGCTGGATGCGCAGTACGGCACGGGTGGTCGGGGAGGACAGGTGCTCCCCGGGACTCGCGGGCAGCTCGGCTTGCGTCGCGACTCGCATCTGGTCCATGTCGTTCCTCTTCTCACGGTGGCTTTTGGCTAGGCCGGCGCGCCCGCGGTGTGTTCGAGCGCGGCGTCGTCGAACCTTCGTTCCACATAGGACAGTGAGCGCAGCAGTCGGTCGGCGGTGACCGGCTCGTGGTTGGTCGACTCGGCGAGCCCACGCAGGGGCAGCGCGCCGGTCCTTGTCCACTGCAGGCGCCCGGCACCGTCGACGGTCGCCCTCGTCCGTCCGGCGTTGTCCGGGTGCAGGCAGTACGGGATGTCGAGCAGCCCGAGCCGCACGGCCCTGGTCAGCCCGGCATCGAGGTCGGGGTCGAGATCGAGCACCGCTTCGACGATCGCGCGGGCCTGGCCGGCGATGCCGGTGTCCTCGACCGGCTCGTGTGCCGTCGGCGCGTGGCGTTCGCGGTCCGCGGCACGGCTCGCGACCAGCAGTGCGTCGACGTTCTCCGCGATGGTGGGGATGCGGTGCGCCTCCGCGACCGTCTTGACGATGAGCCTGCTCGCCCCGCCGCGGACGGACAGCCGCGCTGCCTCCTCCAGCAGCGCGACCGAACCCGCGGGGGTCCGGGGAAAGGCGCCCATGTAGGTGTAGAGCACCACATGCCAGTCGGTGTTCGGCAGGAACTCCTCGGCCAGTGCCCGCAGTGCCCCCAGTGCCTCGGCGTCCTGGCCGGGATGGGTCTGCTGGGCGTAGCTCAGCGAGACGCTGTCCACCCCGTGCCGGCGGAAGAACACGGCCTCGAGCACGCTGATCGCCACCAGCAGTGCTGGTGGGCAGAGCTGGGCCATCATGCAGCCACCGAACGTCTCCAGGTGCGGGCGCTGTCCCTGCTCGCGCAGGGCGGCCAACATCCGGGCCGACTCCGTCCAGGCTCGGACCGACTCGGCGACCGGGACCCGGCTGTAGGGCAGGCAGTAGGAGATCGGGCCGCCCTCGGTGGCGTGCAGCCTCGCCGCGACGAGAGCGGCGATGATTCGCTGTGGTCTCGGCGATCCGTGGCGGACCTGGACCGGGAAGTCCGGGCCGCACACGCCGGCGAGCACCTTCCTGGTGACCGCGACCGGATGGTCGACGATCGGATACCCGTTGAGCTGCTTGCCTTTGGTGAGCGCGGTGCGCACGCTGTCGTGCTCACCGACCCTGGTGAAGCTGTCCAGTGTGATCGTGCCCGCGGCCCGGACGTCCGTCGCGCGGGTGGCCAGCAGTCCGGCCCGCATGCGTGCCGGGTCGCTCATCCCCATGCGGGGCTGGACGACCAGCGCGCCGTCGCGTGCCGCGTGGGCCACGAACTCACCGAAGCTCCCGTTCATGTCCGCACCCTCGCCGGCAGCTGGTCCACATAGGACCGGAACGGGGCGATGCCGAGGTGGTCCTCGAAGACGGCGTCGAAGCCGGCGTCACGCAGTCGCGCGCTGTGGGACACGCCGCGTGGGCCGTCGATGCCGAGCTTGCCGCCGATCACGACGCGGGTGGCGGCCAGCTCCGGCCGGGCCCGCAGTGCGCGGATCGCGCGTTCGCCGTCCTGCCAGCCGTGCCCGTTGACGGTGCCGATCACGACGAGCTCGGGATCGGTCCGCACGCACTCGGCGACCAGCATGTCGTCCGGCACGCACCCGCCGAGGTTGCGTACCCGATGGCCGCGTTCCTCGAGGAACATCTGCAGGTACACCAGGTTCCACGTGTGTGCGTCGGAGGCGAGACCGCTGACGATCACGTCCAGACCGCACCCGGGTCTCGGGGTCACCACTTCCATGATCAATCCTCGTCTGTTCCGCCGCCGGAGCGCCCGGCGAAGCTGTTGTGCGCCAACGCTAGGAGCCGGCGGGCGGGCCGATCGGCAGTGTCATCGGCAGCTCACCGGAGGTTGGCGCCCGCGCCCCGACATGCCGCCGTGCTGCCGGTCGGACTGCCGGTTCCGGCCCCCGCGCGTGGCTAGCTTTCTGGTCAGCCGAACAGCAACGAGGAGTTCAGATGACAGTCACCGAGACCGCGCCGAGCCGGCCGCGCCGCATCGGCGGTCTGTTGCACCAGCACGACTTCCGCATGCTGTGGGTCGGCGAGACCACGAGCCGGCTCGGCACCACGATCACCGGCATCGCGATACCGCTGATCGCGGTCGACACGCTGCACGCGAGCACGTTCCTGGTGGGGCTGCTGGACGCGCTGGCCTGGCTGCCGTGGCTGTTGATCGGGCTGCCGGCCGGCGTGCTCACCGACCGGCTCAGCCGTCGCCCGACGATGCTGGTCTGCGACGCGGTGTCGGTGCTCCTGCTGCTCAGCGTGCCGCTGCTTGCCTTCGCCGGTGCGCTGACCATGACGCACCTGCTGGTGGTGGCACTGCTGCTCGGCGTGACCACGGTCTTCTTCACCACGGCCTACCAGGCCTACCTGCCCACGGTGGTGGCCAAGGAGGATCTGCCGGAGGGCAACGCGAAGCTGCAGGCGAGCGACCAGGCCGCCGCCATCGCGGGACCCGGCATCGGTGGGCTGATCGCCCAGTTCGTCGGCGCGGTCTTCGGGCTGCTCATCGACATCGTGACGTTCGTGGTGTCCGCGTGCTGTCTACTTCGGATCCGGTCGGCCGAGCCCCCGCCGGCCGGGTCCGGACCACGCCGGTCGCTCCGGGCCGACGTGGGGGAGGGGCTGAGCTTCGTCTCGCGTGACCCGTACCTGCGTGTGCTGGTCACGTGCGGCGCCATCGACAACTTCGTGCTCACCGCGACGCACTCGCTGCTGGTCGTGTTCCTGATCCGCGACGTCGGCGTGTCGCCGGGCACCACCGGTCTGCTGCTCACCGCCGACGCGATCGGCGGAGTGCTCGGCGCGCTGGTCGCCACCCGGTTCGCCCGCAGGTTCGGCACCGGTCGTGGCCTGCTGTACGCGACGCTGGGCAGCGCGCCGTTCGGTCTGCTGATCCCGCTCACCGATGTCGGCCCCGGCCTGCTGTTCTTCTTCTTCGGCCTGCTCGTGCCGGCGGCCGGGCTGGTCATCGGAAACGTCATCGCAGCGGTTTTCCGGCAGAGCTACACCCCACCCGAGCTGATCGGCCGGGTGTTCGCGAGTGCCAGGTTCATCCAGTTCGGTGTCATTCCGCTCGGTGCCGTGACCGGCGGCTGGGCGGGCACCGTGCTGGGGGTCCGGGACGCGCTGTGGCTGCTGCTGATCCTCGGCCTGCTGGGGAGATGCGTCCGGTTGGTCGGCCCGCCCGCGCGGTGCCGCGACCTGCCGACCAGCCCGCCCGTCCGCTGAACGTTCCGCACTGTCCACAAGAGAAATCGGAGACGAAGTCATGACGAACCCATTCGAGAAAGAGGACGGCGTGTACCAGGTTCTGGTCAACGTCGAGAACCAGCACTCGCTGTGGCCATCGCACATCGACGTGCCGGACGGCTGGACCGTCGCGCACGGCCCGGAAACCAGGAAGTCGTGCCTCGACTACATCGAGACCAACTGGACGGACCTTCGGCCGGCCAGCGTGATCGCGGCCCACAGCTAGCCACCAAGACTGAGATGGGACGACGAACGATGAACGCCGACACCCGCGCGGTCCGTCCGGAGTGGAACGAGACCGGCCACCCGGTGCCCAGCACCACCCTGACGGCACTTCTCGAGGAGCAGGCCGCCGCCACCCCGGCGGCCACCGCACTGGTCTTCGACGGCGTCGAGCACAGCTACGCCGCGCTCAACGCGCGGGCCAACCGGCTCGCGCACGAGCTGATCGCGGCAGGCGCCGGCCCGGAGTCGATCGTCGCGATCGCCGTGCCTCGGTCGGTGGAACTGGTGGTGGCACTGGTCGCCGTGCTCAAGGCCGGTGCCGCCTACCTTCCGGTCGACCCGGACTACCCGACCGAGCGGATCGAGTTCATGCTGACCGACGCCGCGCCGCTGCGGGTACTGACCACCGAGGCCCTCGCGCCGACGCTGCCCGCCGTGGCGCCGATGATCGTGCTGGACGGGCAGGCGTTCGCGTCTCGTCCCGAGCACGACCCGGTCACCGCGCTGACCCCGTCGCATCCGGCCTACGTGATCTACACCTCGGGCTCCACCGGCCGGCCGAAGGGGGTCGTGGTCAGTCACCAGTCGATCGTCAACCGGCTGTGCTGGGGGCAGGCACAGTACGCTCTCGCCGGCGATGACCGGGTCCTCCAGAAGACCCCGTCCGGTTTCGACGTCTCGGTATGGGAGTTCTTCTGGCCGCTGATCGTCGGCGCCGCGCTCGTCGTCGCCCGCCCCGAGGGGCACCGGGACCCGGCCTATCTCGCCGAGCTGATCCGCCGTGAGCGGATCACGACCGTCCACTTCGTACCGTCCATGCTGCAGGCGTTCGTGCGGGAGCCTTCCGCGCGGTCGTGCACGGGGCTGCGCCGGGTGATCTGCAGCGGCGAGGCGCTGCCGGCGGAACTGCGTGCCCGGTTCGCCGCGTTGCTCGACGTCGACCTGTTCAACCTGTACGGGCCGACCGAGGCCGCGGTCGAGGTGACGCACTGGCGGTGTGTGGCCGAGTCCGACGCGACGTCGGTGCCCATCGGGGCCCCGGTGTGGAACACCACCGTGCGGGTGCTCGACGCCGAGCTGGCGCCGGTCCCGGTCGGGGTCGTCGGTGAGCTGTACCTGGCCGGCGTGCAGCTCGCGCGGGGCTACCTGAACCGTCCCGGCCTGACCGCGGAACGGTTCGTGGCCAACCCGTTCGAACCGGGCGGCGCACGGATGTACCGCACCGGCGACCTGGTCCGGTGGCGGGCGGACGGCGTGATCGACTACGTCGGCAGGGCGGACGGCCAGGTCAAGATTCGCGGCCTGCGTGTCGAACTCGGCGAGATCGAGGCGGTACTGGCCAGGCATCCGGCGGTGGCGGAGACCGCGGTCGTGGTCCGCGAGGACCGTCCCGGTGACAAGCAACTGGTCGGCTACGTCGTGCCGGCGGCCGGCGTGACCATGGACGAGTCCGTTCTGCGTGCCCACCTCGCGACCACCCTACCCGCACACATGGTGCCGGCCGCGTTCGTCGACATGGCCACGCTCCCCTTGACCCCCAACGGAAAGCTGGACCGCAGGGCACTGCCGGCCCCGGTGTTCTCGGGCGCGGGCACCGGCCGCGCACCCCGCACCCCGCGAGAGGAGATCCTCTGCGCGATGGTCGCCGAGGTGCTCGAGTTGTCCCATGTGGACATCGACGACAGCTTCGTCGGACTCGGCGGCGACAGCATCGTCGCCATGCGGCTGGTCGCCCTGGCCCGGCAGTCCGGCCTGTTGCTCACCCCCGGCGACGTGTTGCGGTGCCGGACACCCGAGGCACTGGCAGCCAAGGCCGAGGTGATCGACAGTGGCGCCACCCGCGTCGAGGCCACTGACAGTGGGACCGGACCGGTGCGGTCGGTGCCGATCATGCACTGGCTGCGTGACCGGGGCGGGCCGGTGGACAGCTTCAACCAGTCCGTGCTCGTGAACACCCCGCCCGGCCTGCGACAGGACCAGCTGGAAGCCATGCTCCAGGCGCTGCTGGACACCCACGACGCACTGCGCATGCGTGTCACGCCGGCGTGGGACGTCGAGGTCGCGCCGGTCGGCGCGGTCGACGCGACACGCTGCCTGCGGCGGGTCGAGGTCACCGGGGAGGACCTGGCGCAGCTGGTCCGCGAACACATCGCCGCCGAACGGAAACTGCTGTCCATGGCGGACGGCGTGCTGGTCCGCGCGGTGTGGTTCGACGCGGGTGCCGGCAAGCAGGGCCGCCTGGCGATCGTGATCAACCACATGGCGGTCGACGGCGTGTCCTGGCGCATCCTGCTCGACGACCTCGCCGCGGCGTGGCAGGCGGTGTCCGACGGCCGGGAGATCCGGCTGGCGCCGGTCGGCACCTCGTTCCGCCGCTGGGCCGAACTGCTCCACCAGGACGCGGCCCGGCGGGACGCGGAACTGGCCTACTGGACCGCGACCCTGAGCGGCGCCAGCACGCGGATCGGCAGGCGAGCCCTGGACCCGGCTCGTGACGTCGAGACCGAGCACTGCCGGCTCACCATGACCCTGCCGGCCGAGACCACCGAGCCGCTGCTGGCCGCGGTGCCGTCGGCGTTCGGCGCGACCGTCAACGACGTGCTGCTCACCGGTCTCGCGCTCGCGGTCACGCGGTGGCGTGGCACGGACCGGGGCGCGGTGCTCGTCGACCTCGAAGGCCACGGGCGGGAGGAACTGCCCGGCCGCGTGACCGACCTGTCCCGCACGGTCGGCTGGTTCACCAGCCTGTTCCCCGTACGCCTCGACGCCGGCCCCGTCGACGCGGACGACCTCGTGCACGGCGGCCCGTCGGTCGGTGCCGCGCTCAAGCGGGTCAAGGAACAGCTCCGCGCGTTGCCGGACAAGGGAATCGGGTTCGGCTCGCTGCGCAGGCTCAACCAGGAGACCGCGCCGGCCCTCGCCGCGTTCGGCTCGCCGGAGCTGGGCTTCAACTACCTCGGCCGGTTCACCGCCGGCCCGGCGCGGGACTGGGCGGTGGCACCCGAGCACACCGTCGGTCTGGACGACGCGGAGCCGGGAATGCCGATGGCACACGGCATCGAGGTCAACGCGGCGACCTACGACACCAGCGAGGGCCCCGTGCTCACCGCGACGTGGACCTGGGCGGACGGCGTGCACACCTCGGCCGAGGCGGAAGACCTCGCGCGGACGTGGTTCCAGGCCCTTGGTGCCCTCGTCGAACACGCCCAGCGGCCGGAATCCGGCGGTCTGACGCCGTCCGACCTGTCATTGCTCGACTTCAGCCAGGAAGAACTCGACCAGGTCGAGGCCGAACTCGGCGCCCTCTGAGCCCTTCCCACCCCGCACGTCCCGACTTTTCCAGGAGATGGTCAAGGTGGCCCAGTCACCGATCGAGGACATCCTCCCGCTCTCGCCGCTGCAGGAGGGCCTGCTCTTCCACGCGCTGTACGACCGCGAGGCGAAGAGCCTCTACCTGACGCAGTTCGTCGCCGAGCTGCGCGGCGACCTCGAGCCGGCCCGGCTGCGGACAGCCGCGCAGGAACTGCTGCGGCGGCACGCGAACCTGCGGGCGAGTTTCCGCAACCGCAAGACCGGCGAGCCGGTCCAGGTGCTGCGGCGGGACATTCCGTTGGGGTGGACCGAGATCGACCTGAGTCACCTGGACGGCGAGCACCGTGCCGTGCGGTCGGCCGAGCTGGTCGCGGAGGACTGGGACCGCGGCTTCGACATCGGCGACGCGTCGCTGCTGCGGTTCACCCTGATCACCGAGGGACCCGCGCGGCACCGGCTGGTGCTCGCCGCCCACCACATCCTGCTGGACGGTTGGTCGGTGGCACTGCTGTTCCGCGAGCTGTTCGCGCTCTACGCGGACGGCGTCGCGGGTTCCGCCGTGCGGCCGTACCGGGACTACCTGACCTGGCTCGCCGGCCGGGACAAGGCGACCGCGGAGGAGGCATGGCGAGCGGCGCTGTCCGGTGTGGACGGACCGACGCACGTGGCGCCGGACGCGGGCACCATCGCCGTCGGTGAGGCCGACATCGTCGTCGCCGAGCTGCCGGACGAGCTCGTCGACCGCCTGCAGGCCGTCGCGCGGGACTGCGAGGTCACGCTGAACACGTTGTGCCAGACGGCATGGGCCGTCGTGCTCGGCCAGCTCACCGGCCGGCGCGATGTCGTGTTCGGCTCGACGGTCAGCGGCCGCCCCTCGGACCTGCCCGGCGCCGACGAGATGATCGGCCTGTTCATCAACACCGTTCCGGTGCGCGTCGAGCTGACGGCCACGACCACCGTGCGCGAGGTGCTCGCGGCACTGCACGACCAGCGCTCCCGGTTGCTCGACCACGACCACCTCGGGCTCGCGGACATCCAGCAGGCCACCGGGGCCGACCGCGCGCTGTTCGACACCACCGTGGTGTTCGACAACTTCCCGATGAACGACTACAAGCTGGGCATCCCCGGCGGTCCCGAGGTGGACGGCATCACGTTCCGGGACACCGCGCACTACCCGCTCATCCTGGTCGTCGAGCCGGGGGAGCGGTTCGAGGTGCGGCTGCTGTTCCGGCCGGAGGTGTTCGGCGAGGACATCGTGCGCCGGACGCTCGAACGTGTCGTGCGGGTGCTGGAGACCTTCGCCTCGACGGTGGATGTCCAGATGGGACGGTTGGACACGCTGTCCGCCGAGGAACGCGACCAGGTGCTGTACGACCTCAACGACGCGCGTGGGGAGTACCCGGACGCGAGTGTGCACGAGGTGTTCGCCGCCCAGGCCGCGCGTACTCCCGACGCGACCGCGCTGATCCACGACGGTTCGCGCATGAGCTACGGCGAACTCGACGCCGCGGCCAACCAGCTCGCCCGGCACCTCACCGGCACCGGCCTGGCACCAGGCCAGCTCGTCGCGGTGCACCTGGAACGCGGCGTCGACCTGATCGTCGCGGTGCTGGCGGTGTTGAAGGCGGGCGGCGGTTACACACTGCTCGACCCCCGGTTCCCCGCCGAGCGGATCAGGCGGGTGCTCACCGAGGCCGCGCCGGCGGTCGTGATCGACCGGCAGTACCTCGACGAGCACGCGGCCACCGTCGCCGCCCTCCCGGCCACCGTCGTGCCGCGCGCCGCGACCCCGGGCGACCTCGCCTGCGTCATGTTCACCTCCGGCTCCACCGGCCGGCCCAAGGGCGTCGCCGCGCCGCACCGCGCGATCGTCGCCACCCTGGCCGGTCAGACCTTCGCGGACTTCGGTCCCGGTGAGGTGGTTCTGCAGTCCTCGCCGGTCTCGTGGGACGCCTTCGCGCTGGAGCTGTTCGGCGCGTTGCTGTTCGGCGGGACGTGTGTGCTGCAACCGGGCCAGAACCCGGAGCCGGCGGTGATCGCGGGCCTCATCGCCGAGCACGGCGTGACCACGGTCTACGCCTCGGCGAGCCTCATGAACTTCCTCCTCGACGAGCATCCTGGCGCGTTCACCGGCGTGCGCCAGCTCATGACCGGCGGCGAGGCACTGTCCATCCCGCACGTGACCGCCGCCGCCCAGGAATACCCCGACCTGCACGTGATCAACGGCTACTCACCGGCAGAGGGCATGATCTTCACCTTCTGCCACCGGATCGCCCGTGCGGACCTGGACCGGCCGTCGATCCCGCTAGGCAGGCCCATCGCCAACAAGCAGGCCTACCTGCTCGACGCCGAGCTGCGGCCGGTGCCACCCGGCGTCGTCGCCGAGCTGTACCTGGCCGGCCCCGGCCTTGCCGACGGCTACCTCGGCCAGCCTTCGCTGACCGCGGAACGCTTCGTTGCCAACCCGTTCACTCCCGGCACCCGCATGTACCGCAGCGGCGACCTCGGCCGGCTCCTGCCGGACGGCACCGTCGAGTTCCTCGGCCGCGCCGACCACCAGGTCAAGATCCGCGGCTTCCGGATCGAGCCTGCCGAGATCGAGGCCGCGATCACCGCACACTCCGACGTCGCGCGGGCGGCGGTCGTGGTGCGCGAGGACCGGCCGGGTGACAAGCGACTGGTCGCCTACGTCGTCGGCGCCGGGATCACCGCCGCCGAGCTACGCGGGCACACCGCCGAGCGGGTGCCGGAGCACATGGTGCCGGCCGCGTTCATGCTGCTCGACGCGTTGCCGATGACCCCGACCGGGAAGCTGGACCGCGCGGCGCTGCCCGCTCCGGACCTCGGCGGCCCGGTGACCGGACGCGAGCCGAGGACCGCGACCGAGGAGATCCTCTGTGGACTGTTCGCCGACATCCTCGGCGTGCCACGGATCGGCATCGACGACGGTTTCTTCGAGCTCGGTGGTCACTCACTGCTCGCCGCGCGGCTGATCAGCCGCGTGCGCACGGTGCTCGGCGCCGAGCTGAGCCTGCGCAGCTTGTTCGCGACGCCGACGGTGGCCGGCATCGCCGGCAAGCTCGACACCGCGTCCGACCGGCCGGTGCTGCGCCCGGTACCCCGGGACGGCCGGCTGCCGCTGTCCTTCGCCCAGCAACGCCTGTGGTTGGTCGACCAGCTCGAGGGGCCCGGCGGGATCTACTCGGTGCCGATGGCGATCCGGCTGCGCGGCACGGTCGACGTCGCCGCGCTGGAGTCGGCGCTGGCCGACGTGGTCGCCCGGCACGAGACGTTGCGCACGATCCACCCGGCCCACGACGGCCAGCCCCACCAACTCGTGCTCGCCCCCGACGCGGCACGCCCCGAACTGGCCGTGGTGTCGGTGACCGAGGCCGAACTGCCCGACGCGTTGGACCGTGCCGCCCGGCGGGTACTGGACATCACCACCGACCTGCCGCTACACGCCACGCTGTTCGAAGTGGACGCTGACGACCGCGTGCTGCTCCTGGTGTGCCACCACATCGTCACCGACGGCTGGTCCACCGCCGTGCTGATGCGTGACCTCGGCACCGCCTACGCCGCCCGGCTGGGCGGAGAGCGGCCGGGTTGGCCGAACCTTCCGGTGCAGTACGCCGACTACGCGGTATGGCAACGTGCCCTCCTGTCCGAAATGGACGACCAGGACGGCGGCCAGCTCGCGTACTGGTCGCGGAACCTGGCCGGGCTGCCCGAGGAGCTGGCGCTGCCCACCGACCGGCCACGACCGGCGACCGCCAGCCACCGCGGCGCCACCGTGCCGGTCGAGCTGCCGGCCGACCTGCACGCGGGTATCGCGGAGCTGGCGCGCGCCAACCAGGTGACGGTGTTCATGGTGTTGCAGGCCGCGTTGGCGGCGTTGCTGTCCCGGTTGGGCGCCGGCACGGACATTCCACTGGGGACACCGGTGGCCGGCCGCTCGGACGAGGCGTTGGACGACCTGGTCGGGTTCTTCGTCAACAGCCTGGTGCTGCGGACCGACGTCACCGGCGACCCGACCTTCGCGGAATTGCTGGCGCGGGTCCGGGAGGCCGACCTCGGTGCGTTCGCCAACCAGGACGTCCCGTTCGACCGCCTTGTGGAGGCGCTCAACCCGGCCCGCTCGCTGGCACGGCACCCGCTGTTCCAGGTCATGCTGGCGCTGCAGAGCAATACCGACGCGGTGCTCACCCTGCCTGGCGCCACGTCCGAGGTCGCCCACGTCGGTATCGGCGTCGCGAAGTTCGACCTGACCGTCAACCTGCACGAGAAGCGGGACGCCGCCGGTGCGCCTGCGGGCATCGGCGGCCAGGTGGAGTTCGCCGTCGACCTGTTCGACGAGCCGACCGTGCTCGCGGTGGTGCGCAGGCTCACCACCGTGCTGGCCGCCGCGGTGGCCGACCCAGCTGTCCGGGTCGATGCCCTGGACGTGCTCGACGCGGCCGAGAAGGACCGGGTCCTGGTCGAGTGGAACGACACCGCCACGGACTACCCGGCGCAGAAGTGCGTGCACGAGCTGTTCGAGGATCGCGCCGACCGCACACCGGACCGCACCGCGCTGGTCTTCGCCGGTGAGCCGATGACCTACCGGGAACTCGACGAGCACGCCAACCGGCTGGCCAACCACCTCATCGCCACCGGCATCGGCACCGGCGACCTGGTCGCGGTGCGGGTCGACCGCGGGTTCGGTCTGGTCGTCGGCCTCCTCGGCGTGCTCAAGACGGGCGCGGGCTACGTGCCGATCGACCCGTCCCACCCGGAGGAGCGCATCGAGTCGATCCTGCGTGAGGCCGCCGTCCGCACCACGGTGACCGCCGAGACGCTCGCCGCGAGCACGTCCGCGCCGGCCACCCGGCCGAACGTGCCGGTGTCCGCCGGGGATGTGGCGACCGTGCTGTTCACCTCCGGCTCCTCCGGCGTGCCGAAGGGCGTTGCGTCGCCGCACCGCGCGACCGTACGCACGTTCACCGGACAGTCCTATGTGGAGTTCGGGTCGGACCTGGTCACCCTGCAGTGCGCGCCGGTGGCCTGGGACGGGCTGTCGCTGGAGCTGTGGCCCGCGCTGCTGCACGGCGGCACCTGCGTGCTCTCGCCGGGACAGACGCCCGACCCCGCCGTCATCGCCCGCCTGGTGCCCGAGCACGGGGTGACCACGATGTGGCTGTCGGCCGGGTTGTTCGCCTTCATGCTCGACGAGTACCCCGAGGTCTTCGCCACGCTGCGGCAGGTCATGACCGGCGGCGAGGCGCCGTCCGTCGCACACGTGCTCCGGGCCAGGCGGGAGTTCCCGCATCTGCGACTCGTCCACGGCTACGGCCCGGTCGAGAGCATGGTCTTCACCAACTGCCACCGGATCGGCGAGTCCGACGAGGGCCGCACGGTTCTCCCGGTCGGTCCGCCGCTCGCCAACACCCAGGTCTACGTGCTGGACGCAGGCCTGCGTCCGGTGCCGCCGGGTGTCGTCGGCGAGCTGTACGCGGCGGGCGACGGCCTCGCCCACGGCTACGTCAACCGGCCCGAGCTGACCGGGGAACGGTTCGTGGCCGACCCGTTCGGCCCGCCGGGCACGCGGATGTACCGCACGGGCGACCTCGCCCGCTGGCGCCACACCGGTGTGGTCGAGATCGCCGGCCGGGCCGACGACCAGGTCAAGATCCGCGGCTTCCGCATCGAGCTGCGCGAGATCGAGAGTGTGCTCGCCGGGCACCCTGACGTGACCAACGTGGCCGTGATCGTCCGGGAGGACCGGCCGGGTGACAAGCGCCTCGTCGCCTATGTCGTCGGCGACGTCACGAAACACGAGCTGCGGGACCACGTCACGGCCGTGCTGCCCTCGTACATGGTCCCGTCGGCGTTCGTCGTGCTGGCCGAGCTTCCGTTGACACCGAACGGAAAGCTCGACCGCAGGGCGCTGCCGGCGCCGGACCGGTCCGCGCTGTCCGCCGGCCGGGGCCCGCGCAACCCCACCGAGGAAGTCCTCTGTGGACTGTTCGCCGACATCCTCGGCGTGCCGAAGGTCCGCATCGACGACGACTTCTTCGAGCTCGGCGGACACTCGCTGCTCGCCACCCGGCTGACCAGCCGGATCCGCGCCGCGCTTGGCGCGGAGGTCGGCATCCGGGACCTGTTCGGCGCACCGACGGTGGCCGGGCTCGCGCAGTCGCTGGGCACCACCGCCGCGGCCCGGCCATCACTGCGGCCGGTGCCCCGTGCGGCACGGGTGCCGCTGTCGTTCGCGCAGCGCCGGCTGTGGTTCATGGACGAGCTGGAGGGTGGGAGTGCCACCTACAACGTCGCCTGGTCGCTGCGCATGCGCGGCGAGCTGGACACGGACGCGCTGGCCGCGGCGCTGCGGGACGTGATCGCCCGCCACGAGGCGCTGCGGACGGTGTTCCCGCTCGACGGCGACGAGCCGTACCAGCTCGTCCTGGCGCCTTCGGCGGTCGATCTTCCCGTGCGGGACTGCCCGCCGGACGAGCTGGCGGCGGCGCTCCGCGCGGGTGCCACGCGGACGTTCGACCTCGCCGCCGAGCCGCCCGTGCGCGCGGAACTGTTGCGTGCCGGGGAAACCGACCACGTCCTGCTGGTCAACGTGCACCACATCGCCGCCGACGGCTGGTCGATGGGACCGCTGATGCGTGACCTCGGCGTCGCGTACGCGGCCCGGTGCGGCGGCGCCGCACCGGACTGGGCGCCGCTGCCCGTGCAGTACGCCGACTACACGGCATGGCAGGCCGAGCTGCTCGACGAGACGGAAGCCCGCGAGCTGGCCTTCTGGGCGGACACGCTCGCCGGCGCGCCGGAAGAGCTGACGTTGCCAGCCGATCGGCCGCGTCCGGACCAGCCGAGTTTCACCGGCGAGTCCGTCGCACTGCGCTGGGACGCCGAGCTGCACGCGGCGTTGCTCGACGTGGCCCGCCAGCACCAGGTGACGCTGTTCATGGTGCTGCAGGCGGGTGTCGCGGCGTTGCTGTCCCGGATGGGCGCCGGCACGGACATTCCACTGGGGACACCGGTGGCCGGCCGTACGGACGAGGCGTTGGACGACCTGGTCGGGTTCTTCGTCAACAGCCTGGTGCTGCGGACGGACGTGACCGGGGACCCGTCGTTCGCGGAGCTGCTCGGCCGGGTGCGCGAGACCGACCTGGCCGCCTATGCCAACCAGGACGTGCCGTTCGACCGGCTGGTCGAGGCGCTCAACCCCGTGCGTGACCCCGCCAGGCACCCGCTGTTCCAGGTCATGGTGGTCGTCGCGAACGCGGCCGCCGCGACGCCGGTACTGCCGGGGCTCGCCGTGACGGCCGAGCCGGTGCGTACCGGCACGGCGAAGTTCGACCTCACCGTCTCGTTCGCCGAGAACCACGACCCGGCAGGCGCTCCGGCGGGCCTTGACGTCGACGTCGAGTACGCGTGCGACCTGTTCGACCGCGCCACCGCGGACGCCCTCCTCGACCGGCTGGGCCGGCTGCTGCGTGACGCGGTGGCCGCGCCGGCCACTCCGGTCAGCGCACTGGAGGTGCTGCGCCCCGGCGAGCGTGAGTTGTCGGCCGTCCCAAGGGCCGCCAACGGAAAGCCCGCCCGTCGCGCGCAGCCGGCGACCGCCGGCCGCCCGCGTACCCCGCGCGAGGAGGTCCTCTGTGGACTCTTCGCCGACGCGCTCGGCGTCCAACAGGTCGGTGTCCATGACAACTTCTTCGAACTCGGCGGGCACTCACTGACCGCGGCCAAACTCGCCAAACGGGTGCGGGCCTCGCTGAACGTCGAACTCACCGTGGCCACCCTCTTCCGCGAGCCGACCGTGGCCGAACTCGCCCACCGCCTCGACGAGCTGGCCGGAGGCCGTCCTGAGCTGCGTCGTGTCCCGCGTCCCGACCCGGTGCCGCTGTCCTTCGCCCAGCAACGCCTGTGGTTCCTCAACCAGGTCGAGCCTGACGCCAGCTACAACGTGCCGCTGGCGTTCCAGCTCCGCGGCACGCTCGACCTGGCGGCACTGCGTGCCGCGCTGGCCGATCTGGTGGCACGGCACGAACCACTGCGTACCGTCTACCCCGCCGACGACGGCGTGCCCCGCCAACACGTCCTGCCCGTCCCGGACGCGGTGCCGGCGCTGACCGAGGTGGACTCCGGCGAGCTGCTCGACGACGCGATGTGCCGCGAGTTCGACCTCACCACCGACCCGCCCCTGCGTGCGTGGCTGCGCACCACCGCGCCGGACGAGCATGTCCTGCTCCTGGTGTGCCACCACATCGCGACCGACGGCGGGTCCATGGCCCCGCTGATGCGTGACCTCGCCACGGCCTACCGGGCGCGGCTGGCCTGCGCCGAGCCGAAATGGTCCGACCTCGCCGTCCGGTACACCGACTACGCCCAGTGGCAACGGGATCTGCTCGCCGACGACGACGGCATCCTGTCCCGCCAGCTCGACCACTGGTCACGTGCCCTCGCCGGGCTGCCGGACGAGCTGGCGCTGTCCACCGACCGGCCCCGGCCCGCTGTGGCCAGCCACCGTGGCGGCGTCGTCCGGGCCACTGTGGGCGCCGACCTCCACGCCGCCGTGCGGGCCATGGCACGCGCCAACCAGGTGACGGTGTTCATGGTGTGGCAGGCCGCGTTGGCGGCGCTGCTGACCCGGCTCGGCGCGGGCACCGACATCCCGCTGGGCACGGTCGTCGCCGGGCGCTCGGACGAGGCCTTGGACGACCTGGTCGGGTTCTTCGTCAACAGCCTCGTGTTGCGGACCGACGTGTCGGCGGACCCGTCGTTCGCGGAGCTGCTCGACCGGGTCCGCGAGACCGATCTCGCCGCGTTCGCCAACCAGGACGTGCCGTTCGACCGGTTGGTGGAGGTGCTCAACCCGGCACGCTCGCTGGCGCGGCACCCGCTGTTCCAGGTCCTGTTGGTCCAGCAGGACAGCGCCGGTGCGGCCCTCGAGCTGCCCGGCCTGACCGCCGAGAACATGCCGGCCGGTAACCGTGCCGCCAAGTTCGACCTGGCCGTCGCGGTCGTCGAGCACACCGACGGCGCCGGCGCGCCGGCCGGCATGACCGCCGAGCTGGAGTTCGCGACCGACCTGTTCGACGAGGACACCGTTCGGGTGCTGGCCGGCCGCCTCACCGGGCTGCTCGCCTCCGCCGTCGCCGACGCGGCCACCCGGGTCAGCGCGCTCACCGTGCTGGACCCGGCCGAGCGGCGCCGCGTGCTGGAGACCTGGAACGACACCGCGACGGACTACCCGTCGGAGGCGTGTGTGCACGAGCTGTTCGAAGCCCGTGCACTCGCCACCCCCGACGCGCCGGCACTGGTCTTCGACGGCGGTCGACTGTCCTATCGGGATCTGGACGAGCAGGCGAACCGGCTGGCGCACCACCTGATCGGCCATGGCGTGGGCTCGGGCGACCTGGTGGGCATCTATGTCCACCGTGGACCGGAGCTGGTGGCCGCGATCCTGGCGGTGCTCAAGTCCGGCGCTGCCTACGTGCCGCTCGACCCGTCGCACCCGGCCGAGCGCACCGCCGCGGTGCTGGCCGAGGCTGGCACCGCAACCGTGGTGACCACCGACGACCTGGCGCACAACCTGCCGCCGGACATCGAGCCGGTCTGTCTGGACCGCGACCCGATCGCCGCGCGGCCGCCGACGTCACCCGGCGTCCGGGTCTCCGCCGGCGACGCGGCGTCCGTGCTGTTCACCTCCGGCTCCACCGGCCGGCCCAAGGGCGTGATCTCCGCGCACCGCACGGTGGTCCGCACCTTCACCGGACAGTCCTTCATGGACCTCGGGCCGGACGTGGTCACCCTGCAGTGCGCGCCGGTCTCCTGGGACGGTCTCGTACTGGAACTGTGGCCCGCCCTGCTGCACGGCGGCACCTGTGTGCTCGCGCCGGGACAGACACCGGATCCCGCGGTGATCGATCGGCTGGTCGCCGAGCACGGCGTCACCACGCTGTGGCTGTCCGCCGGCCTGTTCGCGGTGATGGCCGACGAGTACCCGAGGGTGTTCTCGGTGCTGCGCCAGGTGTTGACCGGTGGTGAGGCGCCGTCGCTCGGGCAGGTGTCGCGGGTGCGCCGCGAGCACCCCGGGCTGCGGATGGTGCACGGCTACGGACCGGTGGAGAGCATGGTGTTCTCCAACACCCACCAGATCACGGCCGAGGACACGGAACGGTCCGTGCTCCCGGTCGGCGCGCCGATCGCCAACACGCGGGTGTACGTCCTGGACGAGTGGTTGGCGCCGGTGGCGCCCGGCGTGGTCGGGGAACTGTACGTGGCCGGGGACGGTCTCGCGCACGGCTACGTGAACCGGACCGCGCTCACCGCGGAGCGGTTCGTCGCCTGCCCGTTCGGGGCGGCCGGCGACCGCATGTACCGCACCGGAGACCTGGTGCGGTGGTCGGCCACCGGCGCGGTGGAGTTCGTCGGGCGCGCCGACGACCAGGTGAAGATCCGCGGCTTCCGGGTCGAGCTGGGTGAGGTCGAGGCCGTGCTACGCGGGCATCCCTCGGTCGGCCAGGCGAGTGTGCTCGTCCGCGAGGACCGGCCCGGCGACCGGCGCCTGGTCGGCTACGCGGTCACCACGTCCGCCGTGACACCACCGGAACTGCGCCAGCACGTGGCCGCCGCGCTGCCCGCCTACATGGTGCCAGCCGCGGTCGTGGTCCTACCGGAGTTCCCGTTGACCCCCAACGGAAAGCTGGACCGGCGAGCGCTGCCGGCGCCGGACTACACCGGCGCCGCCACCAGCCGCGCGCCCCGCGACGAGACCGAGACGATCCTCTGTGGACTCTTCGCGGACCTGCTCGGGCTCACCGAGGTCGGCATCGACGACGGGTTCTTCGACCTCGGCGGTCACTCGCTGCTCGCCACCCGGCTGACCAGCCGGGTCCGGGCCAACCTCGGCGTCGAGATCACCGTGAAGGACCTCTTCGCCACCCCCACCGTCGCCGGGCTCGCGGCGATCGTCGCGGCCGGGGGCGCGGGCCAGGCACGCACCAGGCTTGCGCCGATGCCGAGGCCGGAGCTGATCCCGCCCTCGTTCGCCCAGCAACGGCTGCTGTTCCTGGACGGCGTCGAGGACAGCCCTGCCTACAACGTCCCGTTCGCGGTCCGGCTGCGCGGCACGCTCGACCTGCCCGCGCTCGCCGAGGCGCTGACCGACGTGGTAGGCCGCCACGAGGCCCTGCGCACGGTGTTCCCGGAGCGGGACGGTCAGTGGCACCAGCACATCCTCGAACCCGCCCCGGTGCCGTTGACCCATCGGTCCGAAGTGGACGTCACCGTCGAGCTGGCGGCACTGGCGCGCGTGGCGTTCGACCAGGTGCGCGATCTGCCGCTCCAGGCCACCGTGCTCACCGTCGGACCGGACGAGCACGTGCTCGTCCTCGTGCTGCACCACATCGCGGCGGACGGCTGGTCGATGGGGCCGCTGCTGCGCGACCTCAACGTCGCCTACGCCGCCCGGTCCGCCGGCGCGGAGCCGGACTGGACACCGCTGCCCGTCCAGTACGCCGACTACACCCTCTGGCAACGGGCGCTGCTCGGTGCGAGCGACGACCCGACCACGCTCACCAGCACCCAGCTGGACTTCTGGAAGTCCACTTTGGATGACCTGCCGGAGTGTCTCCCGCTGCCCACCGACCGGCCGCGGCCCGCGACGGCCAGCCACCAGGGCGACATCGTGCCGATCCACGTCGACGCCTCGGTGCACGCTCGGTTGGCCGAGCTGGCTCGGGTGCATGGCGTGACGTTGTTCATGGTGCTGCAGGCGGGTTTTGCCGCGTTGCTGTCGCGGTTGGGGGCCGGCACGGACATTCCGATCGGAACACCGGTGGCCGGCCGCACGGACGAAGCCCTGGACGACCTGGTCGGGTTCTTCGTCAACACCTTGGTGCTGCGAACCGATCTCTCCGGCGACCCGACGTTCGTCGAGCTGCTGGAGCGTGTTCGGGACGCGGACCTGGCTGCGTTCGCGAACCAGGACGTGCCGTTCGAGCAGCTCGTGGAGGTGTTGAACCCGCAGCGGAGCCTGGCGCATCACCCGCTGTTCCAGGTCATGTTCGTCCTGCAGAACAACACCGGCGGCGCGCTCGAGTTCGCCGGACTCGAGGCCGCCGAGGAGCCGGTCGCCACCGGCGCGGCCAAGTTCGACCTGACCCTCGGCCTGCGTGAGAACCCCGACTGCACCGGCATCACCGGCAGCCTGGAGTTCGCCACCGATCTGTTCGACCGGGCCGGCGCCGAACTGCTCGTCGAGCGGCTGACCCGGCTGCTCGACGCGGTCAGCGCCGCCCCGGACCGCCCGATCGGCGCCGCAGCACTGCTCGACGCCACGCAACAGCGACAGATCCTGGTGGACTGGAACGACACCGCCGTCGACATCCCAGCCGACCTGTGCGCACACGAGGTGTTCGAGACACAGGCGGAGCGCACCCCCGACGCCGTCGCCCTCGTGTTCGGCACGGACCAGGCGACCTATGCCGAGGTCAACGACCGGGCCAACCGGTTGGCCCACCTGCTGGTCGACCACGGCGTGCGTGCCGGACAACTCGTCGGCGTGCACCTGGACCGCGGCATCGACCTGGTCGTCGCCGTGCTGGCCGTGCTCAAGGCAGGTGGCGGCTACGCGATGCTCGACACCGCCTTCCCGGCCGACCGGGTGGCGACGCTGGTCGCCGAGACCGGCGCCGACATCGTGGTGGACGAGGACTACCTCGCCGAGCACGCGACCGAGATCGCGGCACGACCGACGCACAACCTCGGCCGCACCGCACAGGCCTCGGACGTGGCGTGCGTGATGTTCACCTCCGGCTCCACCGGACGCCCCAAGGGAGTCCTCGCCCCGCACCGCGCGCTCGTCGGCACCTTCCTCAGACAGTCCTATGTGGACTGCGGGCCGGAGGAGGTGGTGCTGCAGTGCGCACCGGTGTCCTGGGACGCCTTCGCGCTGGAGCTGTTCGCCGCGCTGTTCTTCGGCGGCACCTGCGTGCTGCAGCCGGGACAGAGCCCCGAGCCTGCCGAGATCGCCCGGCTGATCGAGCGGCACCGGGTGACCACCGTGCACGTGTCCGCGAGCCTGCTGAACTTCCTGCTCGACGAGTACCCGGACGTCTTCGCCGGCGTGCGGCAGGTCATGACCGGCGGCGAGCCGGCGTCCGTGCCGCACATCGCCAAGGCGCTCGCCCGCTACCCGGACCTGCGGCTGGTGAACGGCTACTCGCCGGTGGAGAACATGATCTTCACGCTGTGCCACCGGATGGTGGTCGCGGACACGGCACGTTCGGCCATCCCGGTCGGCAAGCCCATCGCCAACAAGCGGGTGTACGTCCTCGACGACGGCCTCAGGCCGGTGCCGCCCGGCGTGGTGGGCGAGCTGTACATGGCCGGCATCGGTCTGGCGGATGGCTACCTGCACCAACCGGGGCTGACCGCGGGCCGGTTCGTCGCCGACCCGTTCGGCGGGCCCGGCGAGCGGATGTACCGCACGGGTGACCTCGTGCGCTGGTCGGCGAACGGTGTCCTGGACTTCATCGGCCGGGCCGACGCCCAGGTGAAGATCCGGGGGTTCCGGGTCGAGCCGGGTGATGTCGAGACGGTCGTCGGCCGCATGGCGGGTGTCACCAAGGTCGCGGTCGTGGTGCGCGAGGACCGGCCGGGCGACAAGCGACTCGTCGCCTATGTCACCGGCACACCGGAGCTGGACACGGCGTGGCTGCGTGCCGAGGTGGCGCAGGCGCTGCCCGAGTACCTGGTGCCCTCGGCGTTCGTGGTGCTGGACGCGCTGCCCATCACCGCGAACGGCAAGCTCGACCGCCGGCGCCTGCCAGCCCCGGACCTCGGCCCGGCGGGCGGCCGCGCGCCACGCAACCCCACCGAGGAGGTCCTCTGTGGACTGTTCGCCGAGGTGCTCGGCCTGCCGGGAGTCGGGATCGACGACGGGTTCTTCGAGCTGGGCGGCCACTCGCTGCTCGCGGCCAAGCTGATCAGCCGGGTGCGTACGGTGCTCGGAGCCGAGCTCAGCATCCGGGACATGTTCCGCGCCCCGACCGTCGCCGGCCTCGTCGAGAGGCTCGAGCGGTCCACCCGTCCAGCGCTACGGCCGGCGGACCGTCCTGCCGAACTTCCGCTGTCCTTCGCGCAGCAGCGTCTCTGGGTCCTGGGTCGGCTTGACGACGGCTCGACGTACAACGTCCCGGTCGCGTTGCGGTTGCGTGGCGCCGTGCGGTACGACGCGCTGCGCGCGGCACTGACCGACGTGGTGGCCAGGCATGAGCCGCTGCGCACGACGTTCCCCGCCGTCGACGGCAGCCCGGTCCAGGTCGTCGCCTCTTCGTCCATCGTGGACCTCACGGAGGTCGACGTGCCGGCGGACGCGCTGTCCTCGGCGATCGCGTCGGCCGCCGAGCACGTCTTCGACCTCGGTCGCGAACTGCCCCTGCGCTGCTGGTTGTTCCGGCTGGACGAGCAGGAGCACGTGCTGCTGCTGGTCATGCACCACATCGCGGCGGATGGCTGGTCGATGGGGCCGCTGTTGCGTGACCTCGGCGTCGCCTACGCCGCCCGGTGTGGTGGCGTCGCGCCGGGTTGGGCGCCGCTGCCCGTCCAGTACGCCGACTACACCCTGTGGCAGCGGGACCTGCTCGGCACGAACGAGGCCCCGACGGCGTTCGCGACGTCGCAGCTGGACTTCTGGAAGTCCACTCTGGATGGCGTGCCGGAGCAGCTGTCGCTGCCGATGGACCGGCCACGTCCAGCGGTCGCCAGCCACCGGGGTGACGTCGTGCCGATCCACGTCGACGCCTCGGTGCACGCTCGGTTGGCCGAGTTGGCCCGGGTGCATGGCGTGACCTTGTTCATGGTGCTGCAGGCGGGTTTCGCCGCGTTGCTGTCGCGGTTGGGTGCTGGGACGGACATTCCGATCGGTACTCCGGTGGCCGGCCGCACGGACGAGGCGCTGGATGACCTGGTCGGGTTCTTCGTGAACACGCTGGTGTTGCGGACCGATGTCTCCGGTGATCCGAGTTTCGTCGAGCTGCTGGGGCGGGTTCGGGATGCTGATCTGGCTGCGTTCGCGAACCAGGACGTGCCGTTCGAGCAGCTCGTGGAGGTGTTGAACCCGCAGCGGAGTCTCGCGCATCACCCGCTGTTCCAGGTCATGTTCGTCCTGCAGAACAACGCCCGCGGGCGGCTGGACCTGGACGGGCTCGACGTCGCCGAGCAGCCGTTCGGGGTCAGGACCGCCAAGTTCGACCTCACGCTCGCACTGGGTGAGCACCACGACGACGCCGGTTTGCCCGCTGGGATCAGCGGGGGCGTGGAGTTCGCCACCGACCTGTTCGACGCCGACACCGTGCGCGGCATGGTCGCGCGGTTGGAGCACCTGCTGGTGTGCCTCGCCGGGCGACCGGACCTGTCCATCGGGCAGCTGGACGTGCTGCTTGCCGGCGAGCGTGAGCTGTTGACCGGGTGGCACGGTGCGACCGAGGAGTTCCCCGCGGACCGGAGTCTGCCGTCGTTGTTCGAGGAGCAGGTGGTCGCGACCCCGAACGCCACCGCGGTCGTGTTCTCCGATGATTGGCTGAGCTACGCGGAGTTGAACGGGCGGGCGAACCGGTTGGCCAGGTGTCTGGTCGCCGGGGGAGTGCGGCCGGGTTCCGTGGTGGCGGTGTGGCTGGACCGTGGCGTGGACATGGTGGTCTCGGTGCTGGCCGCGTTGAAGGCCGGCGCCGGGTACACCCTGATCGACCCGGAGCTGCCGGACGAGCGGATCGCCGGCGTGCTGTCCGATGTGGACCCCGCCGTGGTGGTCACCGAGCGGTACCTGGCCGAGCACGCCGCCGCGATCGCGGCGGCGTCCGGCAAGAACCTCGGACGGCCGGTGGATCCGGGTTCGGTGGCGTGCGTGATGTTCACGTCGGGTTCCACCGGCCGACCCAAGGGCGTCGTGACCCCACATCGCGCGCTGGTGGGCACGTACCTCGCGCAGTCCTATGTGGATTTCGGGCCGGACGAGGTGTTCCTGCAGTGCTCGCCGGTGTCCTGGGACGGGTTCGCGCTGGAGTTGTTCGGCGCGTTGCTGCACGGCGCCACGTGTGTCGTCCAGCCCGGCCAGCGGCCCGATCCGGACACCGTCACGAAGCTGGCCGTCGAGCACGGCGTCACGATGTTGCAGCTGTCGGCGACGTTGTTCAACTTCCTGCTCGACGAGCGTCCCGAGGTGTTCTCCAGTCTGCGTTGGGCGTTGACCGGTGGTGAACCGGCCTCGCCAACGCATGTCGCTCGTGCGCTGCGACAGTTCCCGGGCCTGCGGGTGGGCAACGGGTACGGGCCTGCGGAGAGCATGGGGTTCACCACGTATCACCCGGTTGGTCTGTCGGAGCTGGACGGTCCGACCGTCCCGATCGGACGGCCGATCACCAACAAGCGCGCCTACGTGCTGGACGGCGCGCTGAACCCGGTGCCGCCGGGTGTGGTGGGGGAGATCTACGTGGCCGGTGTCGGACTGGCGCACGGCTACCTCGCCCAGTCGGCGAGCACCGCGCAGCGGTTCGTGGCCGACCCGTTCGGCGGCCCCGGTGAGCGGATGTACCGGACCGGCGACCTGGGGTACTGGCGGGCCGGCGGTGTGCTGGAGTTCGCCGGCCGGGTAGACGACCAGGTCAAGATCCGTGGGTTCCGGGTCGAGCCGGCGGAGGTCGAGGCGGCCATCGCCACCCATCCGGCCGTGGTCCAGACCGCCGTCATCGCAAGGGAGGACCAGTTCGGCGGCAAACAACTGGTCGCGTACGTCGTCGGACCGGACGATCTCGGTGAGGTGCGTGTGTACGCGGCGACTCGCCTGCCGAGACACATGGTCCCCACGGCGTTCGTGCCGATGCGGGAACTCCCGAGGACCGCCAACGGAAAGCTCGACCGCCGTGCCCTGCCCGCACCCACGACACCCACGACGAGCGCCGGCCGGCCGAGGACGCCACGCGAGGAGGTCCTGTGTGGACTGTTCGCGGACGCGTTGGGTGTTCCCCGGGTCGGTATCCACGACAACTTCTTCGAACTGGGCGGGCACTCCCTGCTCGCGACCAAGCTCGCCACGAACGTCAACCAGAGGTTCGGCACCGAGCTGACCATTCGAAGCCTGTTCGTGGCGCCGACGGTCGCCGAACTCGCCGCCCTCGACACCGGTGCGGATGAGGACGCGCTGGCTGTGCTGCTGCCGATCCGTACGGCTGGCACCAGGGAGCCGCTGTTCTGCGTGCACCCGGCCGCTGGGATCAGCTGGGTCTACTCGGGGTTGGTGCGTGGCCTGGAACCGGACCGGCCGATCTACGGCCTGCAGGCGCCCGGCCTCACCGACCCGGGTGACCGCGGGGAGTCCGTCGAGGAACTGGCCGCCGGGTACGCCGCGCAGATCCGTGCCGTGCAGCCGGAAGGCCCGTACCACCTGCTGGGCTGGTCCTTCGGTGGCCTGGTCGCGCAGGCGGTCGCCACCGCGCTACAGGACCAGGGCCATGAGGTCGCCCTGCTGGCCGTACTGGACGGCTACCCGGCCGTCACGGAAACCGAGGCACTCACCGAACAGGAATCGCTGGCCTCACTACTCGTGTCGCTGGGCGTCGAGGTACCGCCGGAACTCCCGCCGTACGAAGAACTGCTGGTGCTCGCACACGGCCCGGACAGTCCACTAGCGACATTCGACCCGACCAGGATCCGCGACCTGACCGGCGTCTTCGCTCACAACGTCGACATCGCCGCGCGCTTCACCCCGCGTGCCTACGACGGCGACCTGCTGCTGTTCGTCGCGGCGGCCGGGAACCCGCCAAGCCAGGAGACCTGGCGCCAACACATCACGGGAGAAATCAAGGCCCACCACGTCGACTGCCTCCACGGCGCCATGACCCAACCCGAACCGCTGGCCCACATCACCGCCGTACTCGCCGCACATCTGCGGTGAGCGAAGAAAAGGAGACAACCATGACCACGACCATGCCGACCGACACGGAAACCGTGCTGCGCTACTACGACCTGGTGGACAGCGGCGACGTCCCCGGCCTGGTGAACCTGTTCACCGAGGACGCTACGTACTGCCGCCCGGGCTACGACCCCCTGGTCGGTCACGGAGAACTGGAGCGCTTCTACCGCCAGCAGAGGGTGATCCGCGAAGGCCGCCACCAGGTGTCGACCGTCGTCCACGAAGGCGCCCAGGTGGCGGTCCACGGCGAGTTCGTCGGTGTACTGCTCGACGGCCGCGACGTACACCTACGCTTCGCCGACTTCTTCCAGATGAGCCCAGAAGGCCGCTTCTCCCGCCGCGACACCTTCTTCTTCGCCCCACTCGTCTGATGCCCGCCACGAGGTCCGGGGCCGGAAGCGCGAGCTCCCGGCCCCGGACCGTCGAGGGGTCATGGCTTGGCCGGCCCGGGAAGGTAGCGGAACCGGCGTTGGCTGAGCAGCAGGCCGTCCTCGGACAGCACGAAGGCGTCCGCGAACTCGACGTCCGAGGTGGCCTCCGCCGGGACGTACCGGCCGATCGCGACGACGCACTCGCCGCTGGCGATGATCTTGTACAGTTCGTGCCATCCCGGTGGGCCGGCCAGCTCCTGTACGGACCGCACCACGTCCCCTCGGCCGTGGGCCGGTTCGGGGCCCAGACCGCGCAGCTGCATGTTCTCGTCCAGCAAGGACGAGTAGGCGTCGAACTCACCGGCGTCGATGTAGTCGTAGGCGAGCCGGACGTGGTCGACGCCGGCGGCCGTGGTGGCCGCACTCGGCTCGATCCCCTGGTGTCCGTCGATCATGGTTGAGCTCCGTAGGGACGCGGTGACATCTACTCGTCCACCCTGATCCGGTGGGCAATCACGGCGGCTATCCGCGCACTATCCCCGTGGCATCCCGCCGAATGCGAAGATCTTCCACCGTACGGAGCATCCGGAACAGCGACTGTGGACGCATTGCACGATGTGCCCGCTCACGCGTACATTTCTGACGAACAATAGTCGGAATCGATGGTGGCCGGGCCGTTGCTGGGTAGTGATGTAGGTGAGGGCGATAGTGGCCGAGGTCCTTCACGACACCGTTGACTTCACCTTCCGGATCCTGGGGCCCCTCGAGGTCGACGGCCCGTCCGGACCCGTGCGTGTGCCGCCTGGCCGCCAGCAGGTCATCCTGGCGTTGCTGTTGTTCGAGGCCAACCGAGTGGTCAGCATCGAGCACATCATCGACGCGCTGTGGGAGGACGAACCACCGGACACCGCGCGTACCCAGGTGCAGATCTGCATGTCACGCCTGCGCAAGAACCTCGCGTCCGGCGGTGTCGACGTCGGCATCGACACCCGGCCACCCGGCTACCGGCTCCGGGTGCCCGACGAATGGCTCGACGCCCACGCGTTCAACCAGAAAGTCGCCGAGGCCAGGGTCCTCGCCAAGGAGGGCAGGGCGAGCGAGGCGGCCGGCCTGCTGCGCACCGCCGTCTCCCTCTGGGGCGGACCGTGCCTGAGTGGCATGCCCAACCGCGCGCTGCGGACCAGGGCCATGCGCCTCGACGAGGAGAAGCTGAACGCCACGGAGGACTATCTCGACCTCGACCTTCGCCAGGGTGGCCACCACCAGCTCGTCGGCGAGATCACCCGGCTGGTGCACGAGAACCCGTTGCGGGAGCGGCTGCGCGCCCTGCTGATGACGGCACTGCACCGGTCCGGGCGGCAGGCCGAGGCGCTCGAGGTCTACCGGGCCGGCCGTGCGCTCCTGATCGACGAACTCGGTCTGGAACCCGGGCCGGAACTGCGCATGCTCGAGACCGCGATCCTGTCCGGTGACAACGAACTGCTCGGCGGGACAACCAAGGCACCGGCCACTCGCGCGGTTCCCGAGGCGCCGCAGCCGCCGCGTGTCGAGCGGCCCCGTCAGCTGCCGGCCGACACCGCCGACTTCGTCGGTCAGGAGAACCTGATCCGCACCGCGGAGTCCGTGCTGACCGGCGGCGAGAAGAACCGGGCCATCGGCGTCGTGGTGGTCGTTGGCCGGCCAGGGGTCGGCAAGAGCACCGTCGCGACGCACATCGGGCACCTCGTCGCCCAGGAACACTTCTCCGACGGGCAGCTGTACTGCGACCTGCGGGGCACCAGAAGCGAGCCCAGCTCGGCGATCGACGTACTCGGCCGGTTCCTGCTCGCACTCGGCATCCCGGGACCGATGATCCCCGACGGGCTCGACGGCCGCGTGGAGATGTACCGGACCGTGCTGGCCGAGCGGCGCGTGATCGTCGTCCTCGACGACGCCGTCAGCGAGCAGCAGGTGCTGCCGTTGCTGCCCGGCAGCCCGACGTGCGCCGTGCTGATCACCAGCCGCACGCGGTTGACCGGCGTGCCGGGCGCCCGCCAGATCGAGGTCGACGTGCTGGGTGTCGACCACTCGCTGGAACTGCTCGGCCGGGTCATCGGCACCGGCCGGGTGAACCGGGAACCGGAGTCCGCCGCCGCCCTGGTGCGGACGGTCGGCGGCCTGCCGCTGGCACTGCGGATCATCGCCGCCCGGCTGGCCGCGCGCCCGCACTGGTCGCTCGCCTCGATGGTCCACCGGCTGGCCAGCGAACGCCGCCGCCTCGACGAGCTGGCCCACGGGGAGATGACGATCAGGGCCAGCCTGTCGCTCACCCACGACGGCCTGGACCACACGTCAAGGAGATTGTTCGGCCTGCTCAGCCTCGCCGAGGGCTCGACGTTGCCCGGCTGGCTCGCCGGTGCCGTGCTCGACGACGACCACCCGTTCCCGTCCGACCTGCTCGAGCCGCTCGTCGACGTGCACATGCTCGAGGTGACCGCGGTCGAGAAGACCGGCGAGTTCCGCTACCGCCTCCAGGACATGGTGCGGTTGTTCGCCCGCGAACGGCTGGCCGCCGAGGTCGACCCGGCCGCGCACGCCGACGCCGTCGAGCGCATGATCGGCGGCTGGCTGGCGCTGGCCGAACGCGCCCACCGGCGGGTCTACGGCGGGGACTACGCGGTGCTGCACGGCACCGGCCGCCGCTGGCTGCCGCCGGACGGCTACGTGGACGAACTGCTCGCCGAGCCGCTGGACTGGATGGCCGGCGAGCAGGCCAACCTGTGCGGCGCGGTCGCCCAGGCCGCGCAGTTGGGGCTGCACGAGCTGTGCTGGGATCTCGCGGTCACCACGGCCACACTCTGCGAGTCCCGCGGCTACCTGGCCGACTGGCAACGAACCCACGACAACGCACTGGTCGCCACACGCGCGGCCGGCAACACCCGTGGCACGGCCGCCCTGCTCGGCTCGCTCGGCACGCTGTACATCCACCGCGGCCAGTGGGACCGCTCCCGCCACACGCTGACCGAGGCACTCGCGTTGTTCGTCGAGCTGGACGATCCGCGCGGACTCGGCCTGTGCCGCCGGGACCTGGCCCTGCTTTCCCGTTACGCGGACGACTACGAGCGGGCGCTTTCGCTGTACCAGCAGGCGCTCGACGACTTCGCCCGCGTCGAGGACGTGGTCGGCCGCGCCAGCGTGCTCACCCAGCGCGCCCACATTCTCGCCATGCGCGGGGAGTCGGTGCGGGCCAACAATGAGCTGTCCGAGGCGATGGACATCTACCGGACGGTCGGCTACATGGGTGGGATGGCCCACGCCCTGCGCCGGATCGGGCAGCTCCAGACGCAGTCGGGAGAACACGAGCGTGCCGTGCGGACCCTCACCGAGGTGCTCGAGATGGTGCGGCGCAGCGGGGACGTGATCGGCGAGGGACACCTGCTGTGCAACCTCGGCGAGGTCAGCGTCGCCGCGGGCCGCGAAGAGGCCGCACTCGGCTATTTCGAGCTGGCGCTCGCGGCCAGGGAGGGCATCATGGACCAGGCCGGCGCGGCACGGGCACGGCTCGAACTCGCCACGCTCCTGCTCCGCCGGGCCGAGCCCGCACGGGCGACGGCCTTGCTGGAGCAGGCCATCGACACGTTCACCGCATGGGGCATGGAGCGGGAGCGTGCGGTCGCGGAAGACACGCTCGGGACGATCACGGGTACGGCCCGGTAACCTTCGCCTTCGAAACGAAAGAGCCGGGGTGCGCTGGTCGCACCCCGGCTCTTCCTCGTGTGATGGTCAGTCCCATGGGTCGCTGTTCGGCTGCGGGGCGTCCCAGGGGTCGCTGTTGGGCGTGGGGGCGTCCCACGGGTCGCTGCTGGGCTTCGGGGTGTCCCACGGGTCGCTCTCGGAGGCGGCGGCGACGGGAGCCGTGGTGTCGTGCTGGCCGGTGATCCCGTCGGCCATGCCGGCGAAGACGGTGAGGGCCGCGGCGGCGGCGATGGTGGCGGCGGTAATGTCGACGACCAGCTTGCGAATCATTTCCGGCTCCTGCGTTTTTTCGTTTTCCTGAGGTTGACCCAAACGCTATGAGTCGCCGGAATCCCGCCGTTATCCTGACAATTATCACACCCCTATCACCAAAGGTAGAACTTCCTATCTCGTGATAAGAGTGGCCGTGACCTGGGAAGATAATGGTTCCCGACAGTCGTCGCCCACCATTCGGACACCCCGTTAACGAGGGGATGCCGCCGTGATAGCGGAATAGCGCGACACTTCCTGTGCGAACGCCTACTCGACCACGTAGGAAAGAGCGAGGGAGTCGATGATGATCGATCAGGCGATGGCGGGGGAAATAGACACGCGTTTCGGCGCGCTGCTACGCCGGTTCCGCACGGACTACGGGCTCACCCAGCGCATGCTGGCCGACCTGTCCACCATCAGCGAGCGGGCGATCCGCGACCTGGAGCAGGGCAAGGCCCAGCCGAGAGCGGGGACCGTGCGGCTGATCGCCGAGGCGTTACGGCTGGGCCGCCAGGCCCGCACCAGCCTGGAACGCGCGGCGAACGGCGGCCGGGCGCGACTGGGCCTGGACGCCGAACTGGCCACACCCCCGACCGTGCTCGACACGATGGTCGGCCGGGCCGTCGAAGCGGCGGCGTTGACCGCCGAACTCGCCGACGGCGCCAGCCGGCTGATCACGATCAGCGGGCTGCCCGGCGTCGGGAAGACCCGGTTGGCCATCGAGATAGCGCACAGCCTGCAGGCCACGACGGGGATGCCGGTTCCGTGGCTCGGCGCGACGGACTCGCCTGTCCGCGACCGCAGGCTCGCCGGCCTGCTGCACGGTTGCTCCGCCGCGCTCTACGGGCGCGCCGGCACGGCCGACCTGGCCGAGCTCACGTCGCTGATCGCCGACCGGGACGCGCTGCTCGTGCTCGACGGCGACCGCCCGCGCGCCGAGCCGTTGCTGCACATGCTCGCCGAGTGCCCCCGGTTACGCGTGCTGATCACCGCGACCCGGCCGGGCGGCATCGTCGGCGAGCGCCTTTTCCTGCTGAACCCGCTGGCCACCCCCGACCCCGACCTCGTCGAGCCACGCCTGCTCGAGGACGTGCCCTCTGTCCGGCTGTTCCTCGACCACGTGCACCGGGCCCGGCCGGGCTATGAGCTGACGCGCGCCGACGCCCCGGTCGTCGCCGAGATCTGCGAGCTCGTCGACGGCCTGCCACCCGCGCTCATCTCGGCGGCCGCCTGGCTCGCGGTGTACGACCTGGTGCCGCTGTGCCGGATGCTGCGTGCCGACCCGGCCGCGGTGGTCGGCAACGCGCTGCTGGCCCAACTCGCCGAACGCGTACGCACGCTGCCGGTCGCCGCTCACCGCGCACTGGCCACGCTGAGCGAACTGGGCACCGACTTCACCATCGACGACGTCGTCACGTCCACCGGACGCAGCGTGGCCGACGCCGGCCTGTTGCTGCGGCAGCTGTTGCAGCATGGGGTCATCCGCGTCCGCCAGGCCGACGGGCAGTCCCGTTTCCAGGTGCTGGCCCTCATCCGGGCACTGCCCTGACCTTTCTCGACGAGGAGAATCCATGTCGAACCAACACCGCATCGGCGTCGGCCTGGTCGAGGACGACCTGGCACTGTTCGTGCCCACCGACACCCCGGTCGTGACGATGTTGCCGGAGGACGGTCGCGCCACCCACGTCCCGCGTGCCGCCGGCTGGGCACTGGCCGTCCTCGGCTACGGCTACTACGGCGGCCGCGTCATCCTCATCTCCCAGCCGCCGGACAAGTCGACCCGGTCGAAGCTCGGCGAATGCCTGGTCACGATCATGGCGGTCGACGACGCCATCGCCGGCGGGCACTCCCCGGCCAACCACGTCGGCACCGGCCTCGCCGAGCGCACGCTGCACGTCCCCCAGCAGCTGAACAGCCTCGCCTCCGCGGCGGGCCTTGATCTCGACTCCGGTGAGGAGCTATGAGTAGCCCCTGTGTCAATCTCCCGGCTCGCAACCGCACCTCAGGGGAACGTGACGCAAGCCAGCCACAAGCACGTGACCAAACAGCACCATTCGTCCCCCAGCGCAACCAACACATTGAATTTCGGGGAGGCGGAACAGCCATGAGCACAGCGCTTTCGGTGCCCCGTCTGTCCTTCGACGAGTTCATGGCATTCGGGCGGCGGGCCCTTGGCCGGGCCGATGTGCCTGTCGTGATCACCCTGCCCGGCGAATTCCACGGCCACAGCGTGGTCGACCGCCTCGGGGACATGGTCGTGACCGTGTTCACCGAACCGAACGACCGGCGGAACCCGCTGCGGTTCCGCACGGAGGAGATCCGGCTCAGGGAGTTCTTCACCGACCAGTACCAGCGCGACCCCGGCGCGTGGCACCGGGTGGTGTCGAACCTCCGCGACAACCCCGCCGACATCGACGCGCTGCTCGGGTTCGACGCCGAGGCCCTGTTCGACTACCGGCACCGGCTGAACGCGGCCAACCTGTGGATCAGCCATCGCGGCGTGTTCACCCAGTGCCACTTCGACGAGCTGGAGAACTTCAACATCGCGCTCGCCGGCCGCAAGCGCTTCGTCATGGCGCCACCGGGCTACGCCGACTACTACCCGAGGTCGCTCCTGCGTGGCTTCGGCGACAAGTCCCAGGCCTTCGACCTCGACGACGTCGACCCGGCGCGCTTTCCTCGGCTGGCGCCGAAGCTGGCGCAGCGGCGGGAGCTGATCCTGGAGCCTGGCCAGATGCTGTACCTGCCGCTCGGCTGGTGGCACCAGGTCGAGTCACTGGACGAGCTGAACATCAACATCAACTTCTGGCTGCCGGACCGCAAGATCTTCCGCAGGCCCCACGTCCTGGGCGTCGCCCTCGGCACGGTCGCCTACCGCAAGCTCAAGGGTGTCTACACCTACAAGCCGGTGAAGCAGCGGGCTTCCTGACCGCGCCCTCCCGTCGTCAGCGGCGGTCGGCGCATCGGATGCAGGTGGTGGTGGCGGGCAGTGCGTCGAGTCGTTCGGCCGTGATGGGGCGGCCGCAGCGCAGGCAGGTGCCGTAGGCGTCGTTGTCCAGTCGTTCGCGGGCCGCGTCCAGTGCTCGTAGGTCGGCGCGGGCCTGTTCGAGCAGACCGGCGACCTGGGCGCGCTCGAAGGCGGTGACGCCGTCCGGGTCGTGTTCGTCGTCGTTCGTCGTGTACGTGGCGGACTCGATGATGCCGTCCAGCCGACGGGCGAGTGCCTCGATCAGGTCGAGGGTCTCGGTGCGGAGCGCGGCGAGCCGGCCGGCGGGGTCGGTCATGTGTCCAACCAAGCACATGTGGTGCCGGGCTCCTTGCCGAGGACGCCGCGACCGTCTAGGGAGAGACCATGACTGATCTCGTCACCGTGCTGGAACGTCAGGAGCAGGAACTGGTCTTCGGCGCGTTCGACCACGCGCACGCCTGGCGGCTGGGCACCCGGATCACCGCGATCGCGCAGGAGGCCGGCCACAAGGTGGGGATCGACATCCGCCGCCCCGGCCTGATCCTGTTCCGCGCCGCCCTGCCCGGCATCACCCCCGATCAGGAGTCGTGGATCGCCCGCAAGGCCGCCGTCGTTCTGCGCATGGAGGCCAGCAGCGCGCTGGTGGACGCCCGCCTGTCCTCGGCGGGCATTGATCCGGTCGCGACCGGCTGGCTGGGCGCGGAGTACGCGGTGACCGGCGGATCGTTCCCCATCCGGGTGCGCGGAGTCGGGGTCGTCGCGGCGGCGACCGCCTCCGGACTGGCCTCCATGGACGACCACGACCTCATCGTCGACGGCATTCGCGCCTACCTGGCCGACGAAGACGGCAAGTGAGCTTTGTGCGTGGACGTCCGGTGGGGCCGGTGTGCGCAGGCCCCACCGGACGGGGTGGTCATGCCTGGATTTCCCTGCGGTCGGACTGGGTTCCGCTGATCTGGATGCGCCGGGGCTTGGCCTTCTCGGCGATCGGGATGCGCAAGGTCAGCACGCCTGCCTCGTAGTCGGCGGCGATGTGCTCGGTGTCGAGGGTGTCGCCGAGGAACAGTTGGCGGGAGAAGACACCGAGGGGCCGTTCGGAGACCTGCATCTGGACGTCGTCCCCGCTGTGCAGGGGGCGTCGTTCGGCCTTGACGGTCAGGACGTTGCGTTCGACGTCCAGTTCGATGGTGTCCGGGCTGGCGCCGGGCAGGTCGAAGCAGACGACGAACTGGTCGCCGTCGCGGTAGGCGTCCATGGGCATCGCGGCCGGCTTGGACCAGGTGCCGGGGGGCGTGGTGCCGAAGAACTGCTGGGCGAACCGGTCCAGCTCGCGGAACGGGTCGGTGCGCATCAACATCGGGTCCACCTCCTGGTTTCGATGTCTTTGTGGTGTCAACACGCGGTACTGTTCTAACATGTCATCGAAGCGATGACAAGTGCTGTGTCGTCGAGAGGATGACATGATGGATGTGGCTCTGGTCGTTCAGCGCGTGCACGAGGTGGTGCTGGCAACCCGGAGTGGTGATGTGCCGCCCGACGAGGTACTTGCGGCGCTGGCCGCGTTACGGTCGGTGCGCGAACAGTTCGGCGCCTGGGAGCCGGAACTGATCGCGGCGGCCCGGACCGGCGGCACCAGCTGGGCGGCCCTGGCCCCGGCGTTGGGGGTGGCGAGCAGGCAGGCCGCCGAGCGACGGTTCCTGCGGCTGCGACCGTCGTCGACGGGGGAGATGACCGGGGAGGCACGCGTCGACGCCGAGCGCGACCGGCGGGCGGGGGACCGCGCGGTCGCGGAGTGGGCCCGGCGCAACTCGGCGGTCCTACGCCAGTTGGCCGGTCAGGTCAGCGCGTTGGACGGCCTGGACGCGGCGGGTCGGGAAACCGCCGAGCGCCTCGGCGCGGCACTCGGCGACGACGACGTCGCCAACCTGCTGTCACCGTTGGCCGCGGTCCGCCCGCACCTGACCGGAGATCACCCCGGGCTCGCGGACCGGCTCGGCGCCATCACCGAGCACACCGACGAACTACGCCGCGAAGCGGCCGGAAACCGCCGCCGCAACACGGACCTCCCCTGACGTGACGCGCACCCGGCCGCGAAGGACGCGTTTGGGACGTGGCCGGTGTCCTGAAAGACGCGATGGGGACGTTCGACGACACGAGCGCGTCCTTCGGGACATTGCCCGTGGTGTGACCACGCCATTCGTGCGCGGCCAGCGCGACGTGAGCGGTGTGGTGAAGGACGCCTTCCTCGCATGGCTGCCGGCCGAAGAGGCCTCGTGACCTCAGGCGGTGTCGGGGCGCGAAGTGCCCCGGCACCGCGCAGCGAGTCCTCCGGGCCGCACCCCGAGTCACCAAGACCAGCGGTGGATCTGGGTTCAACGACATGAAAGCGTCTTTCAAGACAGCGCTTGCGAGGCGCTGTCCGAATCGTCCTAAGGGGATGAACGTGATATCCGACGAGATCGCCGGCCCGCGACTGCCTCGTTCACTGCGCTCGCCGTGGCGGTGGATCATGTTCGCCCTGAGTGTCCTATTTGTACTTACCGGGCTCGCGACAGCCTTCGGAGGCGATGTGGCAGGGCTGCTGATCGGCATCGTGGTGATGCTCGTCGGCGGATGGTGGAGCGTGACCTCGTTGCGCTCGGGTGTGTTCGTGAGCGAGGAGAGTGTCGTGGAGCGAGGAATGTCCGGCACCTCGGCGCGAATGAAGTGGGCCGATGTCGCCGAGGTCAGGATTGGTCCAGGACCATCGTTGCTCCCCTCCAGGACAGTGGTCCTGGTGGGTAAGGACGGCGTTGAGGATATGGATCTCAACTCGTTGTCGTGGTACTCCTTTCGCCCGCCGAGAGTTCCTCGCAGGGTCGCGCGGTTTCAGAAGGTAGCCGCGTTACTCATGGCAACGGACTGACCAGCCGGTGAACCGGCTCGGTACCTCCTCCAGCATGACAGGGGGTCCTTCGCGCGAAGGATGTGGATGCGCCGGCTCCGCAGTAGCTTGCCCTTACATTGTTTCAGTAGGGGAGAAACACGTGCGAAGACTTCTGCAGGCACTGCTCGTCGTCGCTTTACTGGTAACGCTGGCCCCGCTGGGGATCGCGGCTCCCGTGCCCGCCCAGGGCCTGGCGTGGACGGAATGCCCGCCACCGGTGGACTTCCCGCTGCCGGCGGATCCCCGGACGCGCTGCGCGACGCTGCGGGTCCCGCTCGACTACCGGAACCCGGGCGGCGGCACGATCGAGATCATGGTCTCGCGAATTTCAACGGCCAAGCCAGGTCTGCGTCGCGGGGTGTTGCTGCACAACGGTGGTGGGCCGGGGGCGGCGAGCCTGTTCCTGCCGACGGCCTACGCCCAGATCTATCCCCAGGAGGTGCTCGACCGCTATGACCTGATCGGCTTCGACCCGCGCGGAATCGGTTACAGCACACCGGTGACGTGCGGTCGGACACCCGAGCAGTACCCGGTCGAGCGGTATTTCCCGTTCCCCGCGCCGGACGGTTCGATCGCCGGGAACGTCGAGTTCGCAAGGGAACTGGCGCGGGACTGCCAGACCCACGGCGGCCCCGTCCTGCCCCACATCACGACCGCCAACACGGCCCGCGACATGGACCGCATCCGGATCGCGTTGGGAGAGCGGAAGATCTCCTACAACAGCGGCTCGTACGGCAGCTATCTCGGTGCCGTCTACGCCTCCATGTTCCCCGAGCGCACCGATCGGTTCGTCATCGACTCGAACCTGGATCCCAACCGGGGCTGGCACGAACGGTTCGCGCTCTGGGACGTCGGGCTGGAACTGAGGTTCGCCGACATCGCGGCGTGGCTCGCCGAGCGGGACGCGACGTATCACCTCGGCACGACACCGGCCGAGATCCGGCAGCGGTTCCTCGACCTGGTCGCGCGGCTGGACGAGAACCCCGTGCCGGTCCCGGACTTGGGGCTGCTCACCGGGAACCTGATGCGTGCCGCCCTGTTCGGGTACAGCTACCACACGGTCTTCTTCCCCTCGCTCGCCGAGCTGTGGGTGTTCGCCGAGGGGCGCGGGGCCGCGACCCGATCGTTCGCGCTACCACAGGTGCCGATGGACAACCTCCGAGCGTCGCAACTCGCCGTGCTCTGCGGTGACGTCCGCGCGCCCCGCGACATCCGGCACTACCAGCGGGAGGTCACCGTCGACCGCGCCCGATACCCGCTGATCGGCGGGATGGGCACGAACATCTGGCCGTGCGCGTTCTGGCGCGACCCGGTCGAACCACCGGTCAAGGTCACCGATCGCGGACCGGCCAACATCCTCATGATCCAGACCATGCGCGACCCGGTCACGCCCCACGTCGGCGCGCTCGGCATGCGCCGGGCACTGGGCCAGCGAGCCAAGATGGTGACGGTCGATACCGGCAACCACGGCGCCTACGACCCGAGCACCCCGTCGTGCGCGGTCCGCGAGGTGCACCGGTTCCTCGAGACCGGCGTGCTGCCCGCGCGAGACATGTTCTGCGCACCCGATCCCCAACCGGAAACCCGCATCCCCACAGTGCTGCCGAACCTGCTCTGACAGATCCCGAGCCGGGCCACCGCCAAATGGGGTGGCCCGGTTCAGCATCTCGGGGTGGCGATCGTTCCAGGTAGACTGATCACATGGAACACTTTCGGCAACCTGACGGATTACCCTCGGTAAATGGTTACAGCCATGCCGTCTCGTTTTCCGGAACAATGGTGGCGGTGTCGGGTCAGGTTCCGATGGACGAGGCGGGTCGCGTTGTGGGAGCTGGCGACCCGGAGGCGCAGATTCGTCAGGTATTCCACAATCTTGGGGTCGCCCTCAAAGCGTCCGGTTCGGATTTCACCAGGGTGGTCAAGCTGACCGTCTACCTGACCGATCTGGACGACCTGGCCATCTTCCGCAGGGTTCGCGACGAGTACATCGACCAGTCGGCACCTCCCGCGAGCTCTCTCGTCCAGGTCATGGGGCTCATCAATCCCGCGTTCCGGGTAGAGGTGGACGCCCTCGCGGTCGTCTGAACGAGGGTCGAACTGTGTGCATGGCAGGACATCGCCGGTGGTGCCGGGGGTGAGGAAGGGCGCCTTTATCGCGTGGCCGCATGGCCAAACCGCTCGCTTTTCTTGACGCCAAGGCAAAGGGGCTTCGCCCGCCTGCTTCGCAGGGGCTTCGCCCGCAAGTCCAGGCCGTTTCCTTCGGGAAGCGGCCTGGACTGTTTTGTGAGTCGGCACGGCCGAAGGTCCCGAACCGACCGGGACTTCTCGCGGGACCTTCGCCCGCGTCGTCGAAGCTTTCGGCACTGACCGTGGCGCGCCGGGGCGGGAAGGCTGGTGGTAGAGACCGACGAGGGAGACGTGATGACTGTGCCAGCGATGACGGTCGGCAGCGTGATGACCCGCTGCCCGGTGTCGGTGGCGGCCGGGACACCGTTCGCCACGGTGGCGGCGATCCTGTCACGTGGGCGGATCGGCGCGGTGCCGGTCGTCGATCGGGACGGGCGGCTGGTCGGGGTCGTGTCCGAGGCGGATCTGATCGGTGTCCGGGACGGCGCCGGCGTGACCGCCCGCGAGCTGATGACCACGTCGGTGCGCACCGTTCCGGTGGACGCGACGCTGCCGGCGGCGACCAGGCGGCTTGCCGAGGCGGGCGTGCGGCGGTTGTTCGTGACCGAGCGCGGCCGGCTGGTCGGTGTGCTGTCGCGGCGGGACCTGCTCACGACCTACCTCCGGGACGACGACGTGATCCGCGCGGACGTCGAGCACGTGCTGGCCGCACGCCCCGACCAGCGGCAGGTGATCGTCAGCGTTCGGGACGGGATCGTGCTCCTGCTCGGCCGTGTCGAGTGGCGCAGCACGCGGGCCGCGATCGTCGAGCGGGTGCGGGCGGTGCCCGGTGTGGTGGAGGTGGCCGACCGGCTCGGCTACGTCTTCGACGACGGCGCTCGGCCCAGAGAGTGCGAACCCACCGACCCCTTCCTACTACGTTCCTGAGAGGGAAGAGACATGCGTGTCCGAGACATCATGACGACTCCGGTGATGACGGTGCGGCCGGAGACGCCGATCAAGGAAGCGGCCGCGCTCCTGGCCGCCCGCGGTTTCACCGCCCTCCCCGTCATCGACGCCGAGTACCGGTTGATCG
>NZ_DASUVO010000077.1:0-28788 GCF_036378875.1 Actinophytocola sp. | reverse complement strand
CGCGCGACTCGCGGGGGCTGAACGCGCGACTCGCGGGTCCTGGATGTTGGACTCGCGGGTCCTGGGCGTTGGACTCGCGGGTTCTGACGGTTGAACTCGCCGGTCGCGGGCGTTGGACTCGCGTGTTCAGTTTGTTGGACTCGCGGGTTCTGGGGGTTGGGCGCGCGTGGGGTGTGGATAACTCGGGTTGTGGGGGCCGGTTTTGTCGGTGCTTGGGGCTAGGCTGGAACTCGGGGGGCCGGAGGCCGCTCTGCGCATTCGATTGCGGCTGCTACCAGGGCCGCCAGTGGTTGTGAGCGGGAGTCTTCTGGCCACGCTATGGCCAATGTGGACGTTGGGGCGTCGTCTATTGGGACGCAGGTCAGTTCCGCTCGTAGGGTTCGCTCCGTCGATGCCGGAAGCACCGCGATCGTGCGGCCCAGCGCGATCAGTTGCAGCAGTTGGGCGCTGTCACGGACGACGGGGCTGCCCGTGGGTGGGTAGCCGGGCCACTGCGGGAACACCTCGTCCGCCAGGTCGGCCATGGTCAGTGACGCGCGGTCGGCCAGGCGGTGGGTGCGGGGGAGTACCGCCACGTCCGGCTCGGTCAGCAGTTCCTCGTACGCGAGGCCTTCCGGGTCGTCGTGCGGGAGGCGGAGCAGCGCCGCGTCCGCCTGGCCCTCGCGTAGCAGCGTTTCCTGCTCGCCGATCCCGCAGATCAGCAGGTCCACTTCGGAATCGTAGGCCGCGAGGATCTTCTCCAGCAGGCCGCCGTCGCTGTTCGCCTTCATGGCCAGTACCAGGCGTTCCGCGCCTGCTCGTCGCGTGCGGCGTTCGGCCGCGGTGAGGGCCGTCAACACCTTGCGACCCTCGTGCAGCAGCACCTCGCCCGCCGGCGTCAGCGACACCTGGCGGCTCGAGCGTGCCAACAACGTCACGCCCATGCGCCGCTCCAGTTGCTGGATCGCCCGGGACAATGGGGGTTGTGCGATGCCGAGCCGGTTCGCGGCACGGCCGAAGTTCAGTTCCTCGGCCACCGCGACGAAGTAGCGAAGCTCCCGCGAATCCATACCTACAGAGTATCGCTGCCGACCCAGCTGGTCTTGGACCGCGACCGGACGCCGCAGGTTTGCTGAAGGCATGACACTCCCTGTGCCAACTCGCTACCGCACCTCAGGGGAACGTGACGCGAGCCAGCCACAAGTACGTGACCAAACAGAACCATTCGTCCCCAACGCAACCAGAACACTGAATTCCGGGGAGGCGGAACAGTCATGACCACAGCACTGGTGACCGGGGCCAACAAAGGGATCGGCCTCGCGATCGTGAAACAGCTCCTCGACACGGGGATGACCGTCTACCTCGGCGCACGGGACACCGAACGCGGTGAGAAAGCCGCCGCCGACACCGGTGCCCGGTTCGTCCAGCTCGACGTGACCGACCAGGAGTCGGTGCGCCGCGCCGCGGCCTCGCTCGAGCACCTCGACGTGCTCGTCAACAACGCCGGTGTCGTCGGCGGCGGCCGCGCGCAGGAACCGGGTAGCGTCCACCTCGACGACGTCCGGAAGGCGTTCGAGACCAACGTGTTCGGCGTCATCACCGTCATCGACGCCATGCTGCCGTTGCTCCGCGCGTCCGAGCACGGCCGGATCGTCAACGTGTCCAGCATTACCGGGTCGCTCACGGGCATGTTCGCCGCCGACGACTACCCGACCGCCGTCGGCTACAGCCCGTCGAAGACCGCGCTCAACGCCGTCACCCTCATGTACGCCAAGGCACTGAAGCACACGCCGATCAAGGTCAACGTCGTCTGCCCCGGCTACTGCGCCACCGATCTCAACCACCACCAGGGTGTCCGCACGCCCGCCCAGGGTGCGCGCATCGCGGTGGAGATGGCGACCCTGGGCGACGACGGTCCGACCGGCGGCTTCTACGACGACAACGGCGTCATCGCCTGGTGAGTGCGTAGCCACACCGCGGTGTCCGGCGGCAGACCACCGTCGAGCGGGCCACTCGCCAGCAGAACATCGGTGTTCGGCGGCAACGGCACGGTCGCCATCGAGAGGTTGACCAGGCACGCGAACGTCTCGTCGCGGGCGAAGGCGAGTGCGCCAGGAACAGACAGCCACGTCAGCGTGCCGTCGCCGAGCGCGGGTTCCGTGCGGCGCAACCGAAGCGCGGACCGGTACAGTTCCAGCATCGAGCCAGGCTCGCCGGTCTGCGCCTCCACCGTGGACGCCGCCCAGTCGGCCGGTTGCGGCAACCACGGCTCGACGCCGGTCGAATTGAAACCGTACGGCGACGTGGATCCCGCCCACGGCAACGGAACACGGCAGCCGTCCCGGCCGATGTCCCTGCCGGCGGTGCGTGCGAACACCGGGTCCTGGCGTACGTCGTCAGGCAGGTCCTCCACTTCGGACAGACCAAGCTCCTCGCCCTGGTAGACATACACGCCGCCGGGCAGGGCCATTGCCAGTAGCGCGGCCGCGCGGGCGCGCCGGGTGCCTAGCCGCGGGTCGGTCGGCGCCTGGTGCTGCCGGTCAGCGAACGAGAAGGACGTGTCGGCGCGGCCGTAGCGCGTGACGTGCCGGGTCACGTCGTGGTTCGACAGCACCCACGTGGCCGGCGCGTTCACCGGCGCGTGCGCGGCCAGCGTCGCGTCCACCACCTCCCGCAGCCGCGCCGCGTCCCACGGGCAGGACAGGAAGTCGAAGTTGAACGCCGAATGCAGCTCGTCCGGACGCAGGTACATCGCGAACCGTTGTGGGTCCGGCAGCCACATCTCGCCGACGAACACCCGCTTGTCGGGGTAGGAGTCCGCGATGCGGCGCCACTCCCGGTAGATGTCGTGCACGCCGTCGAGATCCGAGTAGGGCAGCGGGCCGTTCGGGTCGACGACCTCCGGCAGTCCTTCCTGCTTGACCAGGCCGTCGGCCACGTCGATGCGGAAGCCGTCGACGCCCCGGTTGAACCAGAACCGCAGGATGTCCGCGAACTCCGCGTGCACGTCGGGGTTCGTCCAGTTCAGGTCCGGCTGCCGCGAGCTGTACAGGTGCAGGTACCACTGGCCCGGCGTGCCGTCTGGCTCGGTGATCCGCGTCCACGCCGAGCCGCCGAAGCGGGACTGCCAGTTGTTCGGCGGTTGGTCGCCCCGGCCGTCCCGGAACCAGAACCGTGTGCGTTCTGGCGAGTCCCGGCCGGCCGCGACCGCCGCGGTGAACCACGGATGCTCGTCGGAGCAGTGGTTCGGCACGATGTCGATGATGATCCGGATGCCGAGGTCGTGGGCCTCCTGGATCAGCTTCTCGGCCTCGGCGAGCGTGCCGAACGACGGCTCGATGTCCCGGTAGTCCGACACGTCGTAGCCGCCGTCGTCCATGGGGGACGGATACCACGGGTTGAACCAGATCGCGTCGATCCCCAGGTCCGCGAGGTACTGGAGTTTCGAGCGCACGCCGGCGAGGTCACCGGTCCCGTCGCCGTCGCCGTCCGAGAAGCTGCGCACGTAGACCTGGTAGATCGCGGCGCCACGCCACCAGTTGTGTGTCAATCGCCTACCCCTTGAGACTGCCGGCGGTGAGGCCGGCGAGGATTTGCCGTTGGAAGATCAGGAACGCGACGACCATCGGCACGCTGGCGATCACCAGTCCCGCGAGCATGAGGTTGATCGGCGTGTCCGGCTCGAAGCGTTGCAGCGCCACCGAAAGCGTTTGCACATCCGGGTTCTGCAGCACGAGCAGCGGCCAGATGAAGTCCTTCCACGCCGCCACGATCGAGAAGATCGAGACCACCGCGAGGATCGGGCGGGACAGTGGCAGCACGATCCTCGCCATCGTCGTCACTGTGCCAGCGCCGTCGATCCGTGCCGCGTCGAGGAGATCGGTCGGGATCTGGTCGAAGAACCGCTTCAGCAGGTAGATGTTGAACGCGTTCGCGGCGGCCGGTAGCCAGATCGCGGCTGGTGAGTTGACCAGGTTCACCTCAAAGATCGGCACTTCGGTGATCGCGAGATAGGTCGGCACGAGCAACGCGGATGCCGGGAGCATGAGGGTCGCCAGCATCAGCGCCAGGATCCACTTGCCCAGCACCGGCCGCAGCTTGGACAACGCGTACGCGGCCGGCACCTGCACGGCGAGCTGGATGAGCCACGCGCCAGCCGCGATGATCACGGTGTTGGTGAAGTACTTGGCCAGGTCCATGAAGTTCCACGCCTCGGCGTACGCGCCGGTGTCGAACCTCTCCGGCAGGAGGGTGGGCGGGTTCCTGGCCAGCTCCGGCGCGGACTTCATCGCGCCGAGCAGCATCCAGACGAGCGGCACGACGAACGCGAGCGTGAACAGTGCCAGCACGAGCGCGAAGACCAACCAGTACATCGTCTTCCCGCGTCTGGTCCTGAGTGCCCACGGCGACACGAGTGTCCTCATGAGACGCTCCGGGTGAGACGGAGGTACAACGCGGAGAACGCGCCCAGTGCGAGGAAGAGCAGCAGACTCAGCGCGCTCGCCGTGCCGAAGTCGTCGTAGAAGAAGGCATAGCGGTAGAGCAGCAGCGGGACGGTGACCGTCGAGTCCTCCGGCCCGCCGCCGGTCATCACGTACGGCTCGGTGAACACCTGCATGGTCGCCACGATCTGCATCAGCATCATGACCAGCAGTACGAACCTGGTCTGCGGGATCGTGACGTGCCGCAGGCGCTGCCACAGGTTCGCGCCGTCCAGTTCGGCCGCCTCGTACAGCTCGCCGGGGATGGTTTGCAGTGCCGCCAGGTAGATCAGCGTCGCGGAGCCCATCGCGGCCCATGTCGCGACGAGCACCAGCGACAGCATCGACGTGTCGGCCGAGTTCAGCCACGCCAGCGGCGGCAGGCCGACCGTGCGCAGCATGCTGTTGAACAGGCCGGGACCCGGGTCGTAGAACCACTTCCAGAGGATCGCCACGACGACCGGTGGCAGCATGACCGGGAGATAGACCACCAGGCGGAAGTAGGCATTCGCGTGCCGCAGCTCGTTCAGCACGATCGCCACCGCGAACGGGATCGCGAAGCCGATCACCAGTGCCAGCCCGGTGAACAGAAGTGTGTTGCGCCAGGCGATACCGAAGAGCGGGTCGTTGAACAGCGTCTCGAAGTTCCGCCAGCCCACCCATTCCGCGGGCGTCACGAAGTTGACCTGCTGGAAGCTCAGCAGGATGCCGCGGATGATCGGGTACCAGGAGAACAACGCGAAGCAGACGAGTGCCGCACACAGGAAACCGTACGCGGTCAGGTTTTCGGTGACCTTGCGGCGAAGCCGCGCCGGCCCGCGGGTCGACCGACCCTGGACCGACGCCAGCTCCGGCGTCCGCACGGCGGTGACGGTCACTTGACCTGTGCCAGCGCCGAGTTCACTTTGGACTCCGCGTCGGACAGCAGTGTGTCGATGTCCGCGTCCTCGTTGGTCAGCACGCCCTGCATCACGTTGTCGAGCGCGGCGTACACCTGCTGCGCGTTCGGCGGCTCGATCTTCTTGTCCATGTCGGCAAGGCCGTCGACATAGCTCTGGTAGTTCTCCACCGGGACCGTGGCGTACTGCGCGAGAAGCGTGTTCTGCTGGTCGCGGGGTCCGCCGGTCCAGATGTCGGCCGAGCCGGCCGGTGGGGAGACGGGGAGACCGATCGGCTGGTCCTGCTCGGCGTAGCGCTTGATGTCGGACTCCATGCGGTCCGGGTTCAGGTACTTCCACGAGATCCACCGCAGTCCGGCCCTGATCTTCTCCGGCGAGGCCTTCGGGTTGATCATGTAACCCTCGCCGCCGATCAGCGTGCCGTTACCGCCGGGCAGCGGCGCGAGCCCGTAGTCGGCGTAGTTCCCCTTGAACTGGTTGACCAGCACGGGCACGTTGTCCGGCGCGGCGAGGTACATGCCGAGCTGACCGGCGCCCATCATCCGCTGGACGTCCTCGATGACCAGGAGTTGCTTGTCGCCCATGGTGTTGTCGGTCCAGCGCATGTCGTGGAGGGTCTGGACGACCTCTTTTCCGTTGGCGTTGTTGAAGTCCGCGACCCAGCGGTTCCCGTCCCGCTTCGCGACGTCGCCACCCGCCGAGTACATCCATGCGGTGAAGTGCCAGCCGCCCTGGTTGTTCTTGCTGTACTCGGCGAAACCGACGGTGTTGTCGCCGAGCGCGGTGATCTTCCTGGCGGCGTCGCGGACCTCGGCCCAGGTGGTCGGTGGCTGGTTGGGGTCGAGCCCGGCTCTTGTGAAGAGCGTGCGGTTGTACAGCAGGCCCATCGAGTAGTTCGCGGTCGGCAGGCCGTAGACCCGGCCGTCGCGGGTGAAGATCTGCTTGAGGGTGGGTTGCAGCTCGTCGTAGTGCGGGACGTCCTTGACGTAGTCGGTGATGTCGGCGGCCTGGCGCCGTGCGATGAGGGATGCCGGGTCGGTCAGGTACACGTAGAAGACGTCCTCCAGTTGGCCGCCGGCGAGCTTGGTGCTGAACGTCTTCGGGTCCATGAACCCCTCGCGGGGCTGGATGTCGATGTCCGGGTGCGTGCGCTCGAACTCGGCCACGTCCTCGTCGAAGATCCTGCGCTCGAACGGCTGCGTCTTCGGCGGCTGACCGTTCACGGTGATGGTGATCGTGCCGTCCGCGCCGGCGCCGTCCGTGCTCTCGCCACACGCACCGAGGCCAACGCCCAAGCCCAGGGCGAGTAAGAGGCTCAACGATCTACGTCTGAGTGTTCGGGACTCCATCGTTCTCGCACCCCTTCAGCCGGGCACCACTCAAGAAAGGTGTCCAACACCATAGGACGGCAGAACGAATTGACGCAAGAGACGAACAGGCAACCGCAAAATCCCGACTGCCCCTCTGGTCGCGTGTCCAACGCACAGGACCCGCGTGTCCAACGTCGTGGACCGCAGAGTTCAACAAACCGACTTACCGCTTGGTCAGCGGTTTTGTTGAACTCAGGGGTCTGGAGTGTTGGACACGCGCGGTTAGGGGCGGGAGGCCGGGGCTGCTGAGGCGCGGACTACCAGTTCTGGTTCGAAGAGGAGTTCTTCCATGGTGACCTCGGTGCCGGCTATGAGGCTGGTCAGGAGGTCTACCGCGGCTCGGCCCATGGCCTCGATGGGTTGGCGGACCGTGGTCAGCGGGGGGTCCGTGCAGGTCATGAGGGCCGAGTCGTCGTAGCCGATGACCGAGACGTCCTCGGGGGTCTTCTTGCCCAAGCGGCGCACCGCGCGGATGACACCCAGCGCGAGCGGGTCGCTCGCGCAGATCACGCCCGTGACGCCGTTCTGCACCAACCGGGTGCCGACCGCCTGGCCGCCCTCGATGGAGAACAGGGTGTGGCCGACGTTGCGCTCGTCGACGGTGAGGTCGATCCGCTCCGCGCACTGCCGGAACGCGGCCAGCTTGCGGCGCGACGGGATGTGGTCGCGCGGGCCAAGCACCAGGCCGATCCGCTGGTGGCCGAGTGCGACCAGGTGGCCGAACGCCTGCTCGACGGCGACCGCGTCGTCGCAGGACACCACCGGGTACTCCAGGTCGATCGACGCGTTGACCAGCACGACCGGCAGCTTGCGGCGCACCAGCTCGTAGTGGTGCTCGTGGTCGGAATCCTCCTCCGCGTGGCTGCCGCCCGCGAACACGACGCCGGAAACGTGTTGTGCCAGCAGCAACTCCACGTAGTCCGGTTCGGACACTCCGCCGGTGCAGGTGCACAGCACGGGCGTGAAACCCTGCTGGGCTAGCGCACTGCCCACCACGTCGGCGAGTGCCGGGAAGATCGGGTTCTGCAGCTCGGGCAGCACCAGCCCGACGAGCCGGGCCCGCTCACCCCGCAACTGCGTCGGCCGCTCGTAGCCGAGCACGTCCAGTGCCGTCAGCACCGCCTGCCGGGTGGATTCGGAGACCCCCGGCTTCCCGTTGAGCACCCGGCTCACGGTCGCCTCGCTGACACCCACCTTCTTGGCTACTTCCGAGAGCCGTCGTTGCGCCATGCTTGCAATTCTAGAGCAGTTCTTGCAAGGACTTGCAGCGGCTTGCGTGACCCGCCGTGAGCGAATGCCGGCCTGACCGGTGTGTCGACCCTGCCCCGGTCGACGGGGGTGGCACCATGCTGCCGGGAGGTGGTCGGGTTGGCGGACGCAGCGCTGCCGGCCACCGTCGTGACCGCCCATCTCGCGACGTGCGCCGAGACACTCGCCGGCGCCGAACTCCCCATCGCCGACATGGCCGAGGCCGTCGACGACATCGTCGCCGGTCAGGAGCACATCGCCACCGCGTTGCGGACGCTCGCCGGACGGCTCGCACGCGGGCCGGTGACCGAGGAACGGGCGGCACTCGTCGAGGTCCTCCGCGCCGCCGCGGCCGCGTCCTCCCATGCCGCCGAGGCGCTCGCAGCAGGTGGACAGCTGTTCGAATCCGTTGCTAACGAAACGACCTTTTAGCTGGTCAGAGCCACATTTGCGGCGTAGAATAGAACATGTCCGCGAATGGGAGGTTCGTCTATGCGAAGCGTCTGGAACGGCACGATCAGGTTGGGTCTCGCGAGCATCCCGGTGAAGGCCTACGGCGCCACCGAGGAGCAGGGCACCGGCCTGCACCACGTGCACGTGACCGACGGCGGAAGGGTGCGGCACCGCAGGGTGTGTGAGGTCGACGGCGCCGAGGTGGAGCTCGCCGAGCTCGCGCGGGGGTACGTGCTGCCGGGTGGTGAGACGGTGGTGCTGACGGAGGAGGACTTCGCCCAGCTGCCGCTGCCGACGTCCCGTGCTATCGAGGTCCAGGCGTTCGCGCAGGTGGAGGAGATCGACCCGATCTACTTCGCGCGGAGCTACCACCTGGAGCCCGAGCCGGCCGCGGTGAAGTCGTACGTGTTGCTGACCGAGGCGTTGAAGCGGTCCGGCCGGGTCGCCGTCGTGAAGGTCGCGCTTCGGCAGAAGGAGAGCCTGGCCGTGCTGCGTGTGCGGGACCAGGTGATCGTGCTGGAGACCATGCTGTGGCCGGAGGAGATCCGCACGCCGGACTTCCCGTTCCTGCACCAGGAGGTCGCCATCAGCGAGCGGGAGCTGCACGAGGCGACCGATCTGTTGGAGACCCTGTCGGAGAAGTTCGCGCCGTCGAAGTACACGAACAGCTACCGCACGGCCCTGAACGCGCTGGTGCGGTCCAAGATCGACGGTAACGAGCTGGTGCAGCCGGCCGCGTCGGCGCAGGTGGAGGGCGCCGCCGACCTGTTGAGCGCGCTGCGCAACTCGGTCGCGGACAAGCGCCTGCCACGCCAGCGTGTGGAGGACGCCCGCGCGGCGGAAGCGGCGGCCGCCGAAGCGAAGACCAAGGCGAAGGCGGCGGCCAGGAAGGCGAGGCGCAGCCGCGTGACCACCAAACACTGAGTTGACGAGTGAGGGGCCTGTCCGGACAACCTCCGGGCAGGCCCCTCACGCATGTCATGGCGTCGCGCATCCGGGACTGCCGGCGAGCACATGCGTCTCGAACGGCTGCCCAGGGTCTGCTGGCAGACGTCCGCGACGACGCTCGGCAGGGCTTGGGCAGCCGTTGGGTGCCGCGCCCCCGGCGACGTGACGGGGGCGCGGCGGATGCCTACAGCTCCGGGTCGGTCAGCAGGCCTTTGCGCAGGTTCTCGAGGGTGCGGGACAGCAGACGGGACACGTGCATCTGCGAGATGCCGATGCGGTCGGCGATCTGCGTCTGCGTCATGTGCCGGAAGAACCGCAGCGTCAGGATCTGGCGTTCCCGCTCCGGCAGTGCCTCGATCAGCGGCCGCAGGGACTCGTAGTTCTCCACGCCCTCGAGGCTCTCGTCGGTCTGGCCCAGCGTGTCGCCCAGCGGATCGGAGTCCGCGTCGGGAGACAGTGCCTCGTCCAGCGACATCGAGTGGTACGCGTTGCCCGCTTCCAGGCCCTCGTACACCTGCTCCGGCGAGAGGTCCAGGTGTTTGCCCAGCTCACTCGGTGTCGGCGCGCGGCCGAGCCGTTGGGACAGCTCCGCGCTCGCCGCGTTGATGGCGAGGTTGAGCTCCTTGAGCCGTCTGGGCACGTGCATCGACCAGCTGGCGTCGCGGAAGTGTCGCCTGACCTCGCCCATGACGGTGGGCACGGCGAACGACAGGAAGTCGGTGCCGCGGTCGGGCTGGAAGCGGTCTACCGCGTTGATCAACCCCAGGGTCGCCACCTGCACAAGGTCCTCCCGAGGCACGCCGCGGTTGGCGAACCGGGCCGCGATGTGCTCCGCGAGGGGCAGGTGACCGGTGACAAGCTCGTTTCTCAGTTCCGCGCGCCGGGGGTCGTCCTCCGGTAAAGCGGCCATCTCGGCGAACATCGGGGTCAGATGCTCGTAGCCGGTGGCCGAACTCTCGTGGTCTCTGGCGCGGGAACTCTGCGTCCCGGTCACCCGGGAAGCCCTTCCATCCGGCGTTTGGCCAGCTCGATGTGTACGAGATGTGGCGAGCTGGCGTCCGCGTCGTCGCCGAGCGGGCCGTCGACCCACGTCGCCGTGTGGTCGGTGAGTGTGGTCAGGACTCGCCAGCCGAACGAGTCGCTGCTCGGCTTGGAGTCGCTTGTGGACGGTACGGTGACGACGAACCTGATCTCGTCCGCGCTGACCCGGAAGGCGCACCGCAACGTGGAGTTGGGCGCGCTTTGCGTGATCAACGTCGAGCACGCCTCGTCGACCGCTAGTCGCAGGTCGGCGATCGAGTCGAGGTCGAAGTCCGCGCGCATCGCGATGCTCGCGGCCAACGATCGGATGATCGGAAGGTTCGTGAGCACGGCGGCGATACGCAGCTCGATCTCTTCTGGACTGCCGTCCTCGGTTCCTTCGAACATGTCGCCGGAGTACCCACAATCTTTGAGGCATAACGCAGGCGTGCTGGTCACGTCGTGACCGCCTCCACACCGTATCGGGTCCATCAAGCCTCCTCAACACGCCCTGGGTAACGTGGGGTGGGCAAGCCGTCGGAAACGAAGGAGCCAAACACACATGTTGGCGGTAACGGAAGCGGCTGCCGAGGCGATCAGTGCGCTGACCGCTCAGGGTGGCATCCAGCAGGAAGGCGGACTTCGGTTCGCCATGCAGGCGGAGTCCGACTCCCAGGCCGCGCTCGCGCTTACCGTGGCGCCGGCACCTGCTGAAGGAGACCAGGTCGTCACGGCGAACGAGGGCGCGCACGTGTTCCTCGAGGAACAGGCGGCCGACTACCTGTCGGACAAGGTCCTCGACGTCCAACCGGACGGCGACGGGCAGCTGGCGTTCGCGGTCCTCGAAAAGGGCTGACACTCCACAGTGGAGCGGGCGGTCACCGGCCGAGGGCGCTCTGCAGTTCCTTCTTGGTCATGGAAGAACGACCCTTGATGTTCTTCTTCTTGGCTTCGTTGTAGAGCTGTTCCTTGGTCGGCCCGCCCGATCCGCTGTGGGACCGCTGCCCGCCGCGTTTCTGCGGCGACATGTCGTTGGTCGAGCTCCGGCTCTTCGTCTTCGACTCACCGGACTGCGCACGGTTCTTGTTCACGGTACGGGCCGCGATCTCCTTGGCCCGCTTCTCACCGGTGCCCCGCTTCTTCGCGCCTTCCTTGATGTGCTCGTACTGGCGCTCCCGTTTACCACTCCATGACTGAGGCATAGCGAACCCCTTTCATCGGCTGTGACCTGGGAGTACCCACTTCGGCCGCCACCGAACCGTTGGGCACTTACGGTGGGTGACTGTTGGCGAAGCTGCCAGTACCGGTCACGGTGGACGTGGAGAGTGGGTTCAAAGGAGGCGCTCGGTGCGTGCCGGCCTGCCGATGACGCGCGATATCCCCAGCTACCAACAGGTTCAGCAGCTCTGGTGACCGTGGCGGGCACGGCCACCAGAGCTGTTGGTTACACGGACACCTTTTCCTTCTCAGGAGCGGTGTCCTCGTCCAGCAGTGGCACGTCGTTGCGGTCGTGCAGGGCGTCCTCGTCGAGGATGTCGGTGCTCCTGGCGACCAGGATCGGGACGGTGATCTGCCCGCCGACGTTGGTCGCGGTGCGGGCCATGTCCAGGATCGGGTTGATGGCGAACACGATGGCGACGCCGGTGGCGATCACCTCAGCCGGCAGGTTCACGGCGGCCAGTGTGAGCGTCAGCATGGTGAACCAGCCGGTGGTGCCCGCGGTGGCGAGCGAGCCGAAGACGGCGACGAGCACGATCAGGACGTAGTCCCCGAAGGACAACGCGATACCGTTGAGGTTCGCGATGAAGATGGTGGTGATGGCGGGGAAGAGCGCCGCGCAACCGTCCATTTTGGTCGTCGTGCCGAGCGGAACGGCGAAGCTCGCGTACGCGCGCGGCACGCCGAGGTTCACCGCGGCCTGACGGGACAGCGGCAGCGTCGCGCCGGAGGACTGCGAGACGAACGCGAACTGGAGCGCGGTCCACGCCTTGCGGTAGAAGGTCAACGGGTTGATCCGGCCGACGAACCGCAGCAGCAGCGGGTAGACGCCGAACAGCACGAGCGCGCAGCCGAGGTACACGGCGACGATCAGCGAGATCAGCGGGCTGAAGAACTCGTTGCCGTAGCTGGCGAACGCGTTGCCGAGCAGGCCGAGCACACCGATCGGGGCCAGCCAGATGATCCAGCCGAGGACCTTCTGGATGATGTCGAAGAACGCGCGGTTGACGTCCACGAACGCTTGCGCGCGGTCGCCGAGCACGTACGCGGCGCCACCGACCAGCAACGCGAGGAACACGACCTGCAGCACGTTGCCCTCGCTGAACGCGGTGAACACGTTGCTGGGCACGATGCTCTGGATGAACGCCCACCAGTCGCCCGGTGTGCGCTCGGAGATGTTCGCCAGCGCCTCCTCCGACGGCGTGACCCGCACCCCGCTGCCGAGGTTGCCGATCGTGCCGATGGCGATGCCGATCAGCACCGCGATCAGCGAGGTGGCGCCGAACCACAGCAGCGTCCGTCCGCCCAGCGCCGCCGCGGTCCGCCCGCCACCGAGGCCGCGCAGGCTGGTGATGCCGACCACGATCGCGGTGAACACCAGCGGGATGACGGTGAACTGGACGAGGCTGACGAAGATCTCGCCGATCCGGGCCAGCGTGGTGGCCAGCCAGGAGACCTCGGCCTGTTTGGCGACGAAACCGAGCAGCGCGCCGAGCACGAGCCCGGCGAGCACGGCGACGCCGAAGAAGGTGTTCCGGCGGGACCTCGGCTGGGTTGTTGACATCTGTACTCCCGATGACGTCACGGCGTGGCCGGTCAGGCCACTGAACTGACATTTAACGCCGGGAGTTGGTGAGTTTCTGCCCTTCTCAGTATGCGGACCAGGCGGGGGAGCGACCCAGCCTGGCAAGGAGTCGATCCCACGGCGAGGCGCCGTCCGGCAACACAAGGCCAGGCGCGAACGCACTGCCCGGCTGCCGGCGGCGGTCGTCGTCGGGCACCGACTCCGCGATCGGTGTGGCCGCGGCGACCAGGTCGGGCTCGGGGGCGAACGTGATCCCGATGGTCCGCGCGACGTCCCAGCTGTGCACCAGGTAGTCGATGAAGTGGAAGCCGATCGCCGTGCTCGCGGCGAAGGTGGAGGTCGGGCTCACCTCCGGCAGCGTGAACCGGCGCGCGAGCACACCGTCCTCGGCGAACGCGGCGATCACCCGTTCGCCCGCGGCCCGGTAGTCCGTGACGGGATCGGCGCCGAGCGGCCGTACGGCCCAGTCCGCGAGATCCGTCGCGCCACGAGCGGCCGCGGCGAACCCGTCGTGCTGGACGGTCATGTGCGCGAGCAGGTCCGCGAGCGCCCACCCCTCGCACGGCGTGGGCCGCTCGAGATCCCGCGCGGACACCTGCGACACGACCTCGATGCTGGCCCGTACCGCGCGTGCGTCTATGATGTGCATGTGCTTATTATCTACGTCTGCTTATTATCTAGGCAACCCGTACTCTCCCGGGCATGGCAGACGACGGGCGGGCGGACCTCGCGGCGATGCTCGCGCCGCTGGTCCGTGCGCTGGTCGCCGCCGAGCGACCGATCCTCGACGAGCACGGGCTGACGATGTGGGGCTACTCGGTGTTGCTCGCGCTTGCCGAGCAGCCGACGAGAACCCAGGCCGCGCTGGCGGAGTCGATCGGCGCCGACAAGACGCGGATCATCGGCGTACTCGACGACCTTCAGGAACGTGGCCTGCTGCAACGGGACCCGGACCCGAACGACCGTCGGGTGCGGGTGCTCTCGCTCACCGAGGACGGCCGGCGGGTGTGCGGCGCCGCGCAGGCGGACATCCGGAAGATGGAGGAAACGCTGCTCGCCCGGCTACCGGCGGCCGACCGCCGCGGGTTTCTCCGCGCTCTGCGAGTGCTGTCGACATTGCCACGAGGGGAGATCATCGGCCGTGTCCGTACGCCTGATCCGTAGTCCACGACTGTCCGATGTGGCCGAGTACGCCTACTCCGCCACGGTCGACGCGCCCGTCCGGCTGGTGTACACGGCCGGCGCCTGCCCGCTGGACGCCAACGGCGAGACGGTGGCCGTCGGCGACTACGCCGGCCAGGCGCGGCAGGTCATGGCGAACCTGAGGACCGCGCTCTCCGACGCGGGTGCCCAGCTCACCGACGTGCTGAAGACCACCGTGTACGTCGCCTCGCCCAGACAGGCAGATTTGGTTGCGGCTTGGGAGGTCGTACGCGATTTCTTCGGCGAGCACGACGCGCCGAGCACTCTCCTGGGCGTGGCTGTCCTCGGCTACGCCAACCAACTCGTCGAGGTGGAAGCGGTGGCCGCGGTCCCCGTGGCCCCGGATTCCGGCGGGATCGCGCTGACCTAGTCTCCTTCTCGAGGCGGGCGGTCTGGGTTGCGCCTGGTGGTGGCCGACTTCTTGAGGGTGCCCTTCAGGACATCCGGGAACCGGCCCTGGCCGAGCGCGGTGAAGGGAAGCCTTCCTCACCGTGGGCGTGAGGAAGGACGCCTTTCTCGCACGGCCACCTGGCTCGAGCCGCCCGCGAAGCAGGCACTCGCCGTCGGCCCACACAACCGCGAAACCACCACACGGGTTCACCACCCCGACATCGCCCGAGCGGTTTCATGATCAATGCCAACACATATCGTTGCGCCACCCATACCCCGCAGGGCTCCGTCAAAAGTCTTGTTTCTCCGGGCGGGCGAGCAGGGTTGTGCCGCCCGCAGGGTGGCTGATGTCCCGAGGGTGCCCTTCAGGGCATCCGGGAGCGGCCCTGGCCGAGCGCGATGCGCCGAGCCTTCCTCACGCTGGGCGTAAGGCAAGGACGCCTTCCTTGCACGGCCACCGACTCGAACCACCCGCGAAACGGGCACTGCCCACCGTCAGACCGCACAACCGCCGCCCGGGCTCAACGCCACAACATCACCTGAGCGGTTTCATGATCAACGCCAACACAGATGGTTGCGTAGGCATCCCCCACCCATACCCGGGGGGCCACCCCGAGGCCATCGTACCAACCGACACAGACAAAACCCCAGGTCGCGAGACCCTGTGGACAACTTTCACCGACGAGTTCGAGCGAATGGGCCACTCGTGTGGCGCTCGCGGTGTTAGCAGTGTGTCTTTACCTTCTTCAGGTCTGTGCGTAGTGCTGGTGGGCCGTCCAGTGGGGCCGGGTCCTCCGGGGTTGGTTGGACGCCGGCGGCGGCGACTCGGTCCAGTGTGGTCAGGCCGGCGTCGCCGATGGTGCCGAAGATGGTGTAGTTCGGGCGCAGGTAGGCGTTTCCGTACACCAGGAAGAACTGGCTGCCGTTGGTGTCCGGGCCCGCGTTCGCCATGGCCAGGGTGCCGCGTGGGTAGATCTTGCGGGCGCCCGTCGGGTCCGTCGGGGCCGGTTCGAGGTCGACCGGTAGCTCGTCCTTGTAGCGGTAGCCCGGGCCGCCCTCTCCTGTGCCGCTCGGGTCGCCGCACTGCAGGACCTCGAGCGTTGGGTAGGTCGTCAGCCGGTGGCAGGTGGTCCGGTCGTAGAACTTCCACCGTGCCAGGTGGACGAAGCTCTGGACCGTGCACGGTGCTGCCGCGCGGTTCAGTGTCAGGGGCAGCGGGCCCTGGTTCGTGCTCACGTCCACGCGCACGGTGCCCCGGCTCGGGGTCCGTGCTGGGTCGGGTGGCAGTGGAACGGGGCGTGCGGCCGGTTCGTCGGGCGTCACCGTGTACTGGCACGGGCCCGGGGTCACGCCGGCAGGGTCGGCACTGGCCAGCGGGGTCATCAGCAGGGAGGCCGCCAGGGCGGCGACGACCGCGATCGTGAGCTTCCTCGCCACAGGAACTCCTTGGTGCAGGGGGCGAGGCAGTCTAGCCCAGACCGACGCTGGCCGGACTCCGCCGAGTCGGGCCGAATCCGGCCAGCGTGAAGTCAGTGCGGCGTGGGGCCACTACCGGGGTGGCGTCCGGTCATGTGGTTGACCTTGTGCACCGCGTTGTCGATCTTGTTGTGGTACTTGCCCTTGGTCCGCTTGTCGATGAACTGCCCGGCCTTGGCGGCCATCTTGTTCACCTTCTCCGGGTTGCGGCGGGCATAACTGCGGGCCGCCGCGGCGGCTCCCGCGATCGCGGTCAGTCTCTTCAGCAGAGGCATGGCCTTGTCCTTTCCGTTCACCTGAACAACGGAGTACCCATGCGTCGGAGTTCCCAAAACGTGACGCGCGGGACGTCACGACCCGTACGGCAGCTCCACCCGCAGCACCGTCGGGCCGCCGAGCGGGCTGGTGATCGACGTGGTGCCGTCGAACGCGCCAACCCTGCGCTGAATCCCGGCGAGCCCGGTCCCGTCGTTCTCGTCCGCGCCTCCGTGGCCGTCGTCCCGCACCTCGATCACGAGCCGGTCCGCGCCGCCAAGGTGGACCTCGCACCGTTCGGCGCCGCTGTGCTTGGCCACGTTCGTCAGGGCCTCCGCGATCACGAAGTACGCCGCCGACTCCACGGCCGCCGGCGCCCGGCCCAGGTTGGTCACCGTCAGCGTGGTCGGCACCGCGCAGCGTGCGATGAGGCCGGCGACCGCGCCGTCCAGTCCTCGTTCGGACAGCACCGGTGGGTAGATGCTGCGGACCACGCCCCGCAGACCGGCCAACGCGTCGCTTGCCGCGTCCTGTGCCTTGAGTACCAGTGGCAGCGCGGCCGTCAGGTCGTCCCGGCGCAGGGCCCGTTCCACGATCCCCAGGTGCATGGCGACCGCGACGATCCGGTTCTGCGTGTCGTCGTGCAGGTCCCGTTCGATGCGGCGCAGCTCGGCGCCGTGTGCCTCCAGCGCGGCAGCTCGGCTCGCGGTCAGCTCGGCCACCCGCATCGCCAGTTGCGCGCCCGGCGGCGGGGACAGCAGCCATCGCGCCCAGCGGGTCTGCGCACGGGCGAGCCACGGTGTGAACCCGAGCGAGGCCACCGCGTACACGACGGCCAGCAGCGGCATGAACGCGGCGGCCGTCCACGACGTCACCGGGTAGGGCGACGCGACCGGCTCGTCCTCCGGCACCATCCACCAGTAGAACGGCACCAGCACGGCGTTGACCGCGGCAAGCGGCAGCATCGCCCCGAGCAGGCCGACGATCGAGCCGGTGAGCGCGTGCACCACCGACCACACGATGTCCCGCCACGCGTCCCGCAGCCGTTCCGGTGGCGCGGGCTCGGGGATCGGCTCACCGGTGTAGGCGCCGACGCGCCGGCGTTCCCGGTTCGTCCATTCGTGCGCGAGACGCAGTGCGATCGGCCTGGACACGAGGCCCACGACCAGCATCGGCGGCAGAGCCATCAGGGACGCCATTCCCGTGGCGGCCCCGACGAGCAGGAACACGCCCGCCCGCCACACCGCCAGTACGCGATCACGCATGGCACAAAGGTATAGGTAGCTATACCGCCGATCGGGTATCCAGCCTGATCGATCGGGCGACCCCGCGCTCATAGGTTTTCGGACTGTGATGGGAACCAGGATTTCCGGGGGAACCGCGGTGCAGCTCACCGAGGTGTCCAAAGTGTACGGTCGGGGCGACACCGCGGTGACGGCACTCGACCAGGTCAGCATCGCGCTGGCACGCGGTAGTTTCACCGCGGTGATGGGCCCTTCTGGGTCCGGCAAGAGCACGTTCCTGCACTGCGCAGCCGGTCTGGACCGGCCGACGACAGGCACCGTCCGTCTCGGCGAGACGGACCTGTCCGGTCTCAAGGAGGCCGCGCTCACCGAGTTGCGGCGCGAGCGGATCGGCTTCGTCTTCCAGGCCTACAACCTGCTGCCGGCGCTCACCGTCGAGCAGAACATCACGCTGCCGCTGCGCCTCGCGGGCCGCTCGGTCGAGCGCGAATGGTTCAGCCAGGTCGTGAAGAACGTGGGGCTCGCCGACCGGTTGACCCACCTGCCGAGCGAGCTGTCCGGCGGGCAGCAGCAGCGGGTCGCGATCGCGCGGGCGCTGATCACCCAGCCGGACGTGATGTTCGCCGACGAGCCGACCGGTGCGCTCGACACCCGCACGGGCCGGCAGGTGCTGACGCTGTTGCGCGACATCGTGACCCACTTCGGGCAGACCGTGCTGATGGTGACCCACGACCCGATCGCGGCGTCGTTCGCCGACCGGGTCGTGTTCCTGGCCGACGGCCGCCTCGCGGACACGTTGGAGCGGCCCACGCCCGCCGCCGTGGCGGAGCGGATGACAAGCCTGGGGGAATGGTGAGCGAGCTCTACAAGCACATGGTGATCCCCTTCGCGAACCGGGAGTGGTGACGATGCTGGATCACGCGAAAGCCACCATCCGCCACCGCAAGGGCCCGTTCGTCGGAATGTTCGTGGCCGTGCTGTGTGCCGCGGCGCTCGTCACCGCGCTCGGCGTGCTGTTCGAGTCCGGGCTGCGGGCCGGGGTGCCGCCGCAGCGTTACGCCGGCGCGGCCGTCGTGCTCGGTGCCCGGCAGTCGATCCCCGTCGAGGAGGACATCGACCAGCCGTTCAGCGAGCGCGTGCCGCTGCCCGTCGACGTCGTGGACCGTGTGGCCGAGGTGCCGGGCGTGGCGAAGGCCGTCGGTGACCTCACCGTGCCGGTCACCGTCGGCGGCCAACAGGTCGCCGCGCACGGGTGGAGCGCCGCCGCGCTCACTCCCTTCTCACTGGCGGACGGCGCGGCGCCCAGCGAGAACGGGGTGGTTCTCGACCGTGACCTCGCCGCGAGTGCCGGGGTGTCGGTCGGTGGCCAGGTGGACATCGCCATCGGCGCGGTGCCCAGGACGTTCACGGTCACGGGTGTCACCGAGCAGGCGCTGGGCCGCGAGTCGACGCTGTTCTTCACCGACGAGCTGGTCAGGGAGATCTACGGACGGCCGAAGCAGGTCGACACGGTCGGTGTGCTCGCCGAGCCGGGCGTCGACGCGGACGACCTGGCCGCCCGGATCGCCACCGCGATGCCCTACGTGACCACCTACACCGCCGACAACCGCGGTGACGTCGAGTTCCTCGACGTCGGGCAGGTGCGCGCGCAGCTGATCGTGCTGTCGCTCGCCTTCGCCGGCACCGCCATCATGATCGCGATGCTGGTGGTGGCGAGCACGCTCACGCTGTCGGTGCAGCAGCGCCGCAGGGAGATCGCGCTGCTGCGGGCGGTCGCGGCGACGCCCCGGCAGGTGCACCGCATGATCGGCGGCGAGATCCTGCTGGTCGCGGGCAGTGCGGCAGTGCTGGGCGCCATCCCGGGCTACGGCGTGGCGTACGGGTTGCGGGCCGCGTTCGCGTCCGTTGGCATGCTGCCGCCCGACTTCGGGCTGGCGCTCAGCCCGGCGCCCGGGGTGGCGGCGCTGTTGCTCAGCTACGGCACGGCACGGGTGGCGGGCTGGGTCGCCGCCCGGCGCGTGGCGAGGATCCAGCCGGTCGAGGCGTTGCGGGAGTCCGATGTGGACGTGAAGCCGGTCGGCCGGACCCGGGTGCTCGTGGGGCAGGTCGCGCTCGTGCTGGGGACGGGCGCGTCCGTGCTCCCGGTGTTCCTGCCGGGGGAGGCGGCGATGGCCGGTGCGGGGAGCTCGGCTTTGCTGATGGTGGTGGGAGTCGCGCTGCTCGGGCCACGGCTGGTGGAGTGGACGATCCGTGTCGTCGGCGGTCCGCTGCGTGCCGCCGCCCCGGTCGGCGGCTACCTCGCGGTGGCCAACGTGACCGCGAGCGCACGCCGTCTCGCCGTGGCCGTCACCCCGCTGGTGCTGGCGGTGACGATGGCGTCGGTGCAGTTCTTCGTGCAGACCACGGTCGCCGCGGAGGCGGAGGACCAGGCCGACAGGGGAGTGGTGGCGGACCTCGTGGTGACCGCGCCGTCCGGCCTGGCGCCCTCGGTCACCGAGGCGGTAATGACCGCGCCGGGGGTGTCCTCGGCGATGCCGGTGGTGCGCAGCCGGGTGTTCGTGAAGCACCTGACGGCCGGCAAGTGGGACGTGTCGTCCTTCGCGGCACAGGGAGTGTCGCCGGAACGCCTCGACCGCACGCTGGACCTGTCGCCGGAGGAGGGCCGGTTCGCGGACCTGCGTGGCGAGACGGTCGCGCTTAGCACGATGGCCGCGGAGACGCTCGGGGTCGGTGTGGGGGAGCGCATCGAGGTGCACCTCGGCGACGGGACCGCGATCGATTCCCAGGTCGTGGCCACCTACGGGCGTGGACTCGGGTTCGGCGACATGACCCTGCCGCACGACGTGCTGGCCGCGCACACGACGACCCAGCTGGACCAGTCGATCCTCGTGTCGACGTCCGACCTGGGCGAGGCGCGGCGCGCGCTGTCGGCCATGCCGGGCCTGACGGTGCTCGACCGGGAGGGGCTGGCGGCGGCCGGGCAGTCACAGCGTGACACCGAGGCGTGGGTGAACCTGATCGCGTTGTTCGTGATCCTCGGCTACGTCGCCATCGCGGTGGTGAACACGCTGGTGATGGCCACGGCCGCGCGGGCACGGGAGTTCGCGTTGCTGCGGCTGGTCGGCACGGGCACCCGGCAGGTGCGGCGGATGACCCGTATCGAGGCGTGCATCGTGGTGGGCATCGCGCTCGTGGTCGGTTCGCTGGCGGCGCTTCCGCCGCTGGTGGGGGTGAGCATCGGGATGACGGCGTCGCCGGTGCCGACCATCGCTCCGCTGACCTATCTCGGCATCGTGCTCGTGACGGCCGTGCTGGGGCTGCTGGCCATCGGCATCCCCACCAGGTTGGCGCTGCGTACCCGCCCGGTGCACGCCCTCGCGTGACGAGCAACACGGGCGTGACGCCTGGTGTCTGGGCCGTTCGCGGAGTTTGGTTGGTAGATATGGCAAGCGACACGTACCAGACGACGGCGTCGGCCCGGTCGCTTCGGTTGCTGCAACTCGGGTCGTTCACCTCCCAGTTCGACCGGCTCATGATCGCGCCCATGCTGGTGGTCATCGCGGCCGAGATGGAGGGGTCGGTGGAGGCGGTCAGCCAGGCCGCCGCCATCTACTTCCTCTGCTACGGCTTCGCGCAGGTCGGTTGGGCCGTGGTGTCCGACCGGCTCGGGCGGGTGCGGACGATGCGGCTCGCGCTGTCGTTCGCGATGGTCGGTGGACTGGCGTCGGCCGTGGTGCCGGACATCGGCTGGTTGGTGGTCGCCCGCGGCCTCACCGGTGCCTGCTTCGCCGCCGCGATCCCCGGCGCACTGGTGTACATCGGGGACACCGTGCCCTTGCGGGTACGGCAGGCGCCGCTCACCGACCTGATGACGAGCTCCGCGATCGGCATGGCGGCGGCCACCGTCACGGCCGGCGCCATCGCGGACTTCACCAGCTGGCGGGTCGCCTTCGCGCTGACCGGGTTGATCGCGGGAGCGCTGGCGCTGCTCATGGGGCGGATGGTCGAGCCGACGCTCGGCCCGCCGCCGCCGGTGTTGCCGTCGCTCAAGGGCGTGCTCACGAACCGGCCCGCGTTGCTGGTCCTGGCGCTGGTGCTCGTCGAGGGCGTGGTCCTGCTGGGGCCGTTGACGTTCCTTCCGGTCGTGGTGCACGCCTCGGGTCTGTCGGTCACCGTGTCGGGCCTGCTCACCGCCGCGTACGGCCTGGCCGTGATGGTGTTCGCGCGGGTCGTGAAGGGGCGGACCAGGACCATGGCGCCGTGGCGGCTGATCCTCGTCGGCGGCGGGATGGCCGTCCTCGCCTACGTCGTGCTGGTGATCAACCATGGGGCCGTGGCGGTCGTCGTCGGGACCGTGCTGCTCGGTGGCGGCTGGGCGTTCATGCACTCGACCCTGCAGACCTGGGCCACCGACATGGCCCCCGGCTACCGCGCCATGGCCGTGTCGCTGTTCGCGACCATGCTGTTCACGGGCAGCGCCGTCGGCGCGGCCGTGTTCGGCCCGATGGTCGACGCGGGCGGCTTCACCATGATGTTCGCGATCACGCTGGCGATCAGCGTGCCCCTGGTCACGATGGCAACGCTGGGGCGGCACCGGTACGCCACGCGTGGCAACTGAGCGGGATCACTCACTGGGCAGTGGCGTGCCCGTCAGCTTCGCGCAGGTGGCCAGGAACGCGTCCTGCAGGTCGGGGTCGCTGGCCGCCGGGTTGGTCTGGTACGGCTCCTGGTGGTAGTAGTACCCGCCGGTACCCGGGATCTGGCCCAGTGCCAGGCGAACCTGCGTGACGTGGGCCTGGGACAGGTCGTCCGGGGCGCCTGCGCCGCCCATCCTCGTCGGGACCCAGCCGGGGTCCGCCAGGTTCGTCGGCGTCGACGGCCACAGCCGCGCCAGCGCGAACGCCAGCACCACGTCCCAGAACTTCGACTCCGAGTACGCCCCTGAGCCGTTCCACCGGCGGCGCTCCCACTGCAGGTCGTCGAGGCCGGGGGAGACGGACAGGTGCATGCCGGAGCTGACGTACACCAGGCGCGACGGGCGCCGCATCGACGCCGTCAGCAGGTACGGGGCCAGCACGTTCACGGCGAACACGTGCGCGAAGCCGTCCTCGGTGACCTTCTTGCGGCGCTCCGTGTCGCCGACCGCCACGTTGTGGATCACCGCGTCGTACGGGCCGAGCCGGTCCGCCTGCTCCGCGACCGACCGCACGTCGGCCAGACGGGTGAAGTCGCCGATCACCACGTCGGCGATGCCCGGGTCCTTCGACCGGTCGCGGGCGTGCAGGACGACCTCGTGGCCCTCCTCGATCAGCAGCTGCCCCGCCATCAGGCCGAGACCGCTCGACGAGCCGGTGATGAGTACGCGTGCCATGCACCCCATCATGGAGGAGCCGTACGCCGGGCGGCGCGGCCCCGGCTCACTCCGTGAGGTCGCTCGGCCGGATGCGGAAGACCTGCAGGCGCAGGTTGTAGTACTTGTCGGTCTCGCCGACCCACGACATGCCGAGTCGCTTCGCCGTTCCGATCGCGCGGTTGTTCGTCGGGCGGGCGACCGCGAACAGCTCGTCGATCTCCTGCGTGAACGCCCAGGCGACCAGAGCACGGCCGGCCTCCGACGCGTAGCCGTTGCCCCAGGCGTCCGGGCGCAGCTGCCAGCTCAGCTCGAGATCCTCCTCGTACGGCGGCAGCAGGCGGATGCCGAGGCCGCCGACGACCTCACCGTCTTCCTTGCGCTCGATCGCCCAGCGGCCACGAGGCGGCGTCATGTTCGGTTGCGCCTCGATCCACGCCTGCAGCACCAGCCGCATCGCCGACGTGTCGGCGACCTGCCCCATCGCCGGTGTCAGCCAGCGGGTGACCTCGTCGACGCCGTAGATCTCGAGCGCCGCCTCAGCGTCGTCGAGCCGCCAGTCCCGCACCACGAGCCGCTCGGTGGTCAGCTCATCGCCCATGTTTTCGAGAGTACCCACGTCACCTGGGAGTTCGGTGTGATCTTTTCAGCGGGCCCTCAGGCGGCGGAGCATGCGCGCGTCCTCGAACCCCACCGCCCGCGCCGCCGCCTCCACGGTGGCGCCGTGGCTGATCAGGTGTTCCGCGCGTTCGACGCGGAGTACGTGCTGGTAGCGCAGCGGGGTCAACCCGGTCGCACGGCCGAACAGGCGGGTCACGGTCCTCGGGCTCACGCCGGCCTTCTCGGCCAGGCTCGTCAGCGGGAGTGGCCTCGCGAACTCGCTGTCGATGACGTCCTGCACGCGGTGCACCGTGTCGTCCACATGCGACCGGTGCCGCAGCATCGCGCTCGCCTGGTGCTCGTCGCCGTTGCGCCGCGCGTACACCACCATCGACCGCGCGACCTTCGCCGCCACCGCTGGGCCGTGCCGGGTCGCCACGAGGTGCAGCGCCAGGTCGATCCCGCTGGCGATACCGGCCGACGTGGCCACCCGGCCGTCCACCACGTACAGCACGTCCCGCACGACCGTGGCCTTCGGGTGGCGGCGCGCCAGCTCGTCCTGCAGGTCGTGGTGCGTTGTGCAGCGGCGACCGTCGAGGAGCCCGGCCTTGCCCAGCGCGTCGGCGCCGGCGCACACGCTGACCACCATGCCGCCGGCGTCGTGGTGGGCACGCACCCGGTCGAGAGTCGCCTGGCCGAGTGCGAACGTCGCGGCGAGTGACGGTGACCGCCAGCCGGGGACGACGACCAGGTCGTCGGCCGTCAGCTCCGGCCAGGTCACCTCCGCGCGGACCGGCAGCCCCTGCGCGCTGCGCACCTCGACATCCTCGGCCACCCAGTGCAATTGGTAGCCGAGGAAGTCGCTGAAGAACACCTGCGCGGGCCCGGCGAGATCCAGCAGATGCACGCCCGGCGCGAGGACGAAGACGACGCGGGTCACGATCTGGTCATCGTACCCGTCAGCTCCGCCACGGTCGCGATCCGCGCGAAACCGCGAGCCGCCAGCACGAACGCCGTGTGCTCGACGATGTCCTCGGCGGACTTCGTCCTGGGGTCGGCGAGCACCTCGGCGACGGTCCAGTCGGCCGGGGCTTCCGGGTGCGGGGTCGGGAACGTCGCGGTGGCGTCGACCACGTACGTCATCTCGTAGCCGAGGTCGGCGCCGATCCTGGTGGTGGTCTCGACGCACTGCTCGCTGCGGATCCCGCACACCCGCAGCTCACGCACACCGTGCGTGGTCAGCAGTTGCGCCAGGTTGGTCGTGGTGAACGAGTTGATCGAGGTCTTGACCAGCAACGGCTCGCCCTGGCGGTAGTCCAGTTCCGGCAACAGGTGGACGTGCCCGCTCTCCGGGTCGAACACGCCGCCCGAGCCGGGTTCGGAGTGCAACACCCACACCACGAGGTCGCCGTCCGCGCGGGCCGCTCTGACCAGCGCGTTGACGTCGTCGGCGATGTCGGGGTTATTGGTGGCCTGCCAGATGGACCGCTGGCGGAAGGACTCCTGGACGTCGATCACGACGAGTGCTTTCTGCATGCCACCAGCCTCATCCTTCGCGTGGGTGGCCGGTAGACACCATCCCGCCATGGGGCGGACGGATCTGGTCAGCAATACTCGGGGCGTGAGCGGAGCTTGCGGAGCGAACCATCGATATTCACGACGGCGCCGAGCCTGCGGAGGGCGCCGGAGTAGCGGAGCCTGCGGAGTGTTCCGGTGCCACGGAGCGGGAGAGGGGGCGGCGTGACCCTGCTGCGCTGTGCTGTGTTGGACGATTACCAGAACGTCGCGTTGTCGATGGCCGACTGGGACTCCTTAGCCGGCCGAGTCGAGGTGACGGTGTTCCGCGAGCACCTCGACGGCGAGGACGCGGTGGCCGCGGCGCTCGCCGGCTTCGACATCGTGGTGATCATGCGGGAGCGCACGCCGTTCCCCGCCTCCCTGCTCGAACGGCTGCCCCAACTGCGACTGCTGATCACGTCCGGCATGCGCAACGCGTCGATCGACCTGGCCGCCGCGGCCAGGGCCGGCGTCGTGGTGTGCGGGACGGCGAGCCGGTCGGAGCCGCCTGCCGAGCTGACGTGGGCGCTGATCCTCGGGCTGGCGCGGCACGTCGCCACGGAGAACCGCGCCTTCCACACCGATGGCCCGTGGCAGAGCACCGTCGGGCTGGACCTCGCCGGCAGCACGCTCGGCCTGATCGGCCTCGGCAAGATCGGCACCAAGGTGGCTGCCGTGGCGAGGGCGTTCGGCATGGACGTGCTGGCGTGGAGCCAGAACCTCACCCGGGAACGCGCGGAGGAGGCGGGCGCGACGCTGGCCGGTTCACTGCCGGAACTGCTGGCCGCCAGCGACATCGCGTCGGTGCACGTCGTGCTGAGCGACCGCACGCGAGGACTCCTGGACGCGGCGGCGCTCGCGCATCTGCGTCCGAGCGCGTTCCTCGTCAACACGTCCCGGGCAGCCATCGTGGACCGTGCGGCACTGGTGGATGCCTTGCGGGACAAGCGAATCGCGGGCGCGGGCCTGGACGTGTTCGAACTGGAACCCCTCCCGGCCGACGATCCGCTGCGCACACTCCCGAACGTCCTGGCGACCCCGCACCTCGGTTACGTGACCCGCCGCAACTACGAGATCTACTTCCGCGGCGCGGTGGAGGACATCGAGGCATTCCTCGCCGGCGAGCCGATCCGCGAGCTCTAGTCGGGCGGCTGGCCGATGAGCCCCAGCGTGATGGCGCGGAGCGTCGCGCGGGTCCGGTCACGCACGCCGAGCTTGCTGAGTATCGAGGAGATGTGGTTCTTCACGGTGCCTTCGGCGAGCACGAGTAGTTCCGCGATCTCGCGGTTGGAGTGACCGCCGGCGACCATGCGGAGGATGTCCAGCTCGCGTGGGGTGAGTGGGCTGGGCAGCTCGGACCGTTCGAAGGTGGGCGGATGTCGTTCGAGCCGGCGCACAAGTGTGCTGGTGATGGCGGGCTGGATGAGGTGGCCGCCGGCGTGCAGTGTCCGGATCGCGTGGCACAGCTGATCCAGCGTCACGTCCTTGAGGAGGTAGCCCCGGGCACCCGCACGAAGGGCGTCGACCACCAGGCGGTCGTCGTCGAACGTGGTCAGCACCAGCACCGGTGGTGACGGCTTTCCCGCCAGCGCACGGAGGACGCCGATGCCGTCGAGCCCGGGCATGCGCAGGTCGAGCAACAGCACGTCGACTTCGGTCGTCCGAAGGGCCGCCAGGGTTTCGGTCCCGTCAGCGGCCTCGGCGACCACCGTGAACTCGTCGGTGACCTGCAGCAGACTGCGGATCCCTTGCCGGACAAGGGTCTGATCGTCGGCGACGCACACCCGGATCATGACGGCAACCGGGCTTCCAGGTGGAACCCCCGTCCCTGCGCGGTCCGGTAGGTCAAGGTGCCCCCGAGGTGCTCGACGCGTTCCCTCATGCCGGTGATCCCGTTGCCGGGCCGCACCTCCCGCGCGCCGCGCCCGTCGTCGCGGGCGTTGATGGTGACCTCGGCGCCGGTCCGGCCAATGGTGATCCACAGGTGGTCAGCGTCGGCGTGCCGGACGGCGTTGGTGACGATCTCCTGAATGCAGCGCACCACCGCGTGCGCCTGGTCGGGAGCGGTGAACTCCACGTCGTCGTCGATGTCGAGGTGCACCTCCGGTTTGGTGATCGAGGTGAGGGCGTTGACGGCGGCCGGCACTTCGGTCGGCGTTGTGCGGAGCTGGCTGACCGCACTGCGCAGGTCGGTCAGCAGATCCTTGGCGGTGCGGCGCGCCCGGTCGACGTGCGGGGCGGCGTCCCCGGCGGCGTGATGAGCGGCGACCTCCAGTTCCAGGGCGAGCGCGGTCAACTGGTGGCCGACGAGGTCGTGCAGTTCACGGGAGATCCGCAGGCGTTCGCCGGCCTGCGCCGAGCCACGCAACAGTGCCTGCGCGGCACGCAGTTCGTCGTTCACCTCGGCCAGTCGGGCGCGGGTACGGGTCTCGCGCAGCGCGGTGATCGCCATCAGCGCCGCGAACAACTGGAAACCGGCGTACATGGCGGTCGTCGTCAGCACGGTGGCCGCAGGCTCACCAACCTGTCCCAAGGCGAGCACTGCGGTCTGCGCACCCACCACGACCATGGCGGCGCGGGGCGTAAGAACGAACGCCGCCGCCGAGGCGGATGTAACGAGGCAGATCGCCGTGACCGACCACCGCGGGGCGAGCAGGTAGATCGTCACCGCACTCAGACACAGTGCGGCCAACCAGGGTTCGACGCCCCAAGGCCCCCGCCCATCAATGAGCAACACGACGACGAAGGTCCCGTAGGCGACCCACCACAACCACGGCGCGACGCTGAACCCCGTTGGACCACCGGACTGCTGCCACACCAGGATCACGACACCCAGAGCCGCGGTCGAGATGAGCGCCGTCCCCAGCCTCAGCTGCATCCCTTCATAATGGTCCATCGGCTGGGCGAGCGAACGTGCCGAAAGTAACGAGTGAACGTCATGACCGGCGGCACATGTGCGCTGGGTACGTCCATTCCTACCGTGCCGGAATGCTGATATATCCGGAACAGTGCCGCGCTTGGGTTATTGGTTGGTACCGGGAAGCGGAGATGAGCAGGCTCGCCAGAACAGCGCGGCCGCCGGGTCGTCGCCGCGCTGGGCGCCTGGTGTTTTGGGGGAGGACGCGAAGTCTCGAGGATGCCCCGGGAGCGTTGACCTCGGAGCCGCCGTGATCATGCCGTGCGGTTTGTTGCTGCGGTGGGTTGGCGGGCGTTTCGCCCGTGCTGTCGGTGCCATGAACGGCATGCTCGGGCAATGGCTCTGTCTTATTTGGGGGCGTTCCTGAATGTCACTGTGCCTTCAGGACATTCGGGAACAGGCTTCGCCCGCTATCCACGCTACGGGTGGGACAGCAAGATCGCCCGCCTGCCCGCCTGCTTGGCCGTTTACCTGGCCGCCGGCTGCCCGCCCGGCTAGCCGACGGCCTGCCTGGTCGCCGGTTTGCCTGGTCGCCGGTTTGCCTGGTCGCCGGTTTGCCTGGTCGCGTATGCCCGCGAAGCGGGCATACGCGACC
>NZ_DASUVO010000076.1:0-121452 GCF_036378875.1 Actinophytocola sp. | reverse complement strand
TTGGGCAGCAACGGCTCAATGCGCTGCCACAACCCGTCCGGCACGATCCACGGCGGCTGCTCACCACGCCTCACGGCCACACATCGTAGATCAACATCCACACAGGACGGAAGACCCCAAGATCATTTTGTTAGGAGCTCTTATTGGTCCCGTCTCGACCTTCCTTTCATCACCTGGTCTCTTCTTGTCTCTTCTTCGTGCTAGCCTCGTCTCGTGACCAGTGGAAACGGGGAGTCCGGCACCAAGTCCACATTGCTCAAGGCGCTGCTCAAGCAGCGGCATCTGCAGGCCCACAGCGCATTCCGGCGCGAATACGACAAGGTGGCGGCGAAGGTCGATCGTGACCTGGTCGGACGAGGGCCGGCGAAGGCTCAGTTCTACCGGTGGCTATCCGGCGAGTTGACCGGCCTGCCGTACGCCCACCACTGCCGAGTTCTTGAGGGTATGTTTCCCGACTGGTCAGTCGAGCAACTCTTCCAGCCATACAACGGGTTCCTGGACTTCGTCCAGGAACCCGCGGCCGTCAATCCATCACACTTGACGAGAAGAGATGCGGAGGCGTCGACGACGACCACCCGAGCCGACGAGATCCTTGGCGCTTACCCCTACCGATCTCGGTTCCAACCGAGAAGTGGTGGGAGCTGTTCTCCAACGCCACGAACCAGATCGATCTCCTTGGCTACACCCTCTACTTCCTGCCGCTGGAGCATCCCGGCCTGGTCGACCTCCTGCGCAAGAAGTGCGAGGGCGGATGTGTGATCCGGGCGGCCATCGCCGATCCGAAGTCACCGCACGTCGTGTACCGGGACAGCGAGGAGCGGCAGCCGATCACGCTCGTCGTGCGGATCAACTTCACATTGCAGCACTTCGCACCGCTCGCCGGTTGCGAGAACTTCCACCTCCGTTACCAGGACGTTCCGCTGTACAACTCGATCTTCCGCTTTGACGACCAGATGCTCGTCACTCCGCACCTGTTCGCGACACCAGGATCAGCGGCGCCACTACTCCATTTGGGCCGCCGGCGTGAAGACGGCATGTTCTCCCGGTTCGCAGGGCATTTCGAGGATGTCTGGACGACCACGAAGGCGATCGATCAGCTCAGCAGGGAGACCTAGATTGTCTCGAAAGGATTACTACGACGACCCTGAAGCGCCTGCGTCCAACTCCATCGTTGTCGCGGCGTCAGCCGTCGTCGTGAATTCCGATGGCGCGATTCTCGTGCACCGGCGTGTCGACAATGATCTGTGGGCTCTTCCCGGAGGGGGAATGGAGGTCGGTGAGTCGATAGCCGGGACTATCGTGCGTGAAGTTCGCGAAGAAACGGGCCTCGACGTCAGGCCACAATATGTCGTCGCGGTGTATTCGGATCCGAGGCATGTCTTTGCCTACAGCGACGGAGAAGTTCGGCAAGAGTTCTCGGTATGCATTGCATGTGAGATCCTGGGTGGTCAGCTGCTCGTGAGCGACGAGTCAACGGAGGTGCGGTTCGTCCCTCCGGCCGAGATCGTCGACTTGAACATGCATCCACGTATAAGAGCCCGTATTGAAGACTATTTGAACAATGTAAGGGCTGGGTTGAATCCATCGCGGTAACGCGAATGTCAACGGGCGGAGGCGTGCTCGATGGCGTAGGTGATCGCCTGGTCGGTGGTGAGGTGGGTGCCCTCGTCGAACCGGGTGATGAACGCGGGGTCGCCGAGGCTTTCACGGGCCTGCTGTTCACAGAGGTTGTGTTCGGGGGCGAGGTGTCGCAGTTCGGTCGGTGGGGTTCCGGTCGTGCGCCAGACCGTGTGGGCCGCGCCGAGCAGGCGGGCGGCGCGCTGGCCGTCGTGCAGTCCGGCCGCGACCCAGGCCTGCATTTCCAGACAGTGGGCGACACCCCATCGGTCGATGGAGGACAGCCCGGCTCGCAGCGCCTCGCGGATCAGTCCGTCGGCCTCCTGCCGGTCTCCGGTCAGCCATCGCCCGAAGCCGTGTACCCACAGCGACCACGATCGGGTGGTGGGTGCGCCCTGTGGGGCGACCAGGTTCAGGCACTGCTCGCCGTAGTCGCGAACACGGTCCCGGTCGCCGAGGATGGCGGTGGCCGCGATCAGGTGCAGGTGCGTCATCCAGGCGCCGCCGCGGTCGCCGGCCGCGTGTAGGCCGGTGAGGGCCTGTTCGAAGAGCGTCACCGACAGTGGGATCTCGTCGTGGAAGAACGCGGCCAGGCCGGAGATCCGGGTGGCGTGTGCCAGGGCGGCCTCGTCGTCCAGCTGCACCGCCAACGCGCGGCACTCTTCCACCATGGACCGTCCCGTCGCCCAGTCTGCCTGCAGGAGGGCGAACCACCCGTTGACCCACAGAGCCTTGGCCCGTGCCGAGCTGGGCTGCTGGTCCAGGCTCAGCGCGGTGTCGAGCCAGTGGCGACCCTCGCCGTGGTGGCCGGCGATGAGCCAGAAGTACCAGGGACTGGCGGCGATCTCCATGGCGGTCCGCGCCTGGTCGGGTTCGGTGAGGCAGAACTCCAGTGCGTTTCGCAGGTTGTCGTGGTCGTGGCGGAGCCGGGTGAGCCACAGCAGCTCGTTCGGGCCCAGCACCTCCTGCTGTACCCGCCTGGTCAGCTGGGCGTAGTGATCCCGGTGCCGGGTCCGCACCGCCTCCTCGGCACTCGCCTCCCCGAGTTGTTGATGTCCGTAGTTGCGGATGGCGTCCAGCATCCGGTACCGGGACTCGTGCCCGTCGTCGCTGCGCACGAGGACGGACTTCTCCACCAACCCGGTCATCAGCTCCAGCATGTCCTCACGGTCGATCCCGCCGCCGGAGCAGACGTGCTCCGCCGCGTCGAGGTCGAAGCTCCCGGAGAACACCGCCGCTCGCGCCCACAGCCGCCGCTCCTCCTCGGAGCACAGGTCGAAGCTCCAGTCGATCGCGGCACGCAGCGGCTGCATGCGCGGCACCGCGGTCCGGCTCCCCTCCGCCAGTAGCTCGAAGTAGTAGCTCTCGAGACGGGTCAGGAGCTGTTCCAGGGACAACGCCCGCACCCGAACCGCCGCCAGTTCGATCGCCAGCGGTATGCCCTCGAGTCTCCTGCACACCCTGGCGACCGTTCTGCGGTTGCGGGCGTTGACGGTGAAGCCCGGCCGTGCGAGCGCTGCCCGCTCGGCGAACAGCCGTACCGCCTCGTTCCGCACCAGCGTGGGCGAGGTCGGGGGCACCTCGGCGTCGGGCACCGGCAGCGGCGGCACCTCGAGCAGGTGCTCCCCGCCGGACCGCAACGCCTCCCGGCTGGTGGCCAGGATCCGCAGTCGAGGCGCCGCCCGCAGCGCGTCGGTCACCAGCACGGCGACCGCGTCCACCAGGTGTTCGCAGTTGTCGAGCACCATCAGCAGCTCGCGGTCCTTCAGGAACTCGGTCAGCACCGTCATCGGCGGTCGGCCGGAGTGGTCGCGGACGCCCAGCGCGTCGGCGACTGTCTGGGCCAGGAACTTGTCGTCCTCCAGCGCGGCCAGCTCGACCAGCCACACGCCGCCGGGAAAGGTGTTCGCCAGTTGCGCGGCCACCTGCAGAGCGAGGCGCGTCTTGCCGACGCCGGGCCCTCCGGTCAGGGTGACCAGCCGGTGCCGGCGCAGCAACCGTCGTGCCGCGACGACCTCCTGCCGGCGGCCGACGAAGCTGGAGACCTCGGCGGGAAGGTTGCCAGCCGAGTGACGCGTACCAGCACGTGACATCACAGGCTCCCTGGACTCCCCAGGGGGTCGGCCACCCGACGGGCGGCGCTCTCACCAGCATAAAGCCTCCGCTCCCGGAGAACTACGACGACGGCTCGCCGGCGCGTTGCTCGATGGTCCACGCGGCGATCTGGGTGCGGGAGTTGAGGCCGAGCTTGACGAGGATGTTCTCGACGTGGGTCTCGGCGGTGCGCTGGGAGATCACCAGGCGGGTGGCGATCTCCTTGTTGCTGAGGCCCTCGGCGAGCAGGCTCGCGACCTGCTGTTCGCGGCGGGTGAGGGTTGTCGCCGTGGTGGTGGGAGCCGCCGCCGGGGGCGGCTTCTCGTCGAGGCCGTACGCGATGGCGTCCGCGAGGCTCATGCCGTTGCCGCGTTGGAAGGCACCCTGGAACACCGGCTCGCCCAGTGCACGCCGGGCCTCCTGCTCACACTGTTGGTGGTAGCCGAGAAAGCGGCGGGACGTCGCCGGCGACGTCCCGGTGGTGTGCCAGAGCTGCTCGGCGGCGCCGAGCAGGGTGGCGGCGCGTCGGGGATCTCCTTCGCTTGCCGCGATCCAGGCCAGGGTCTCCATCGACCAGGCGAGGCCGAGCAGGTCGTCGAGCGGGCGTTTTAGGCGCAGGCTCTCCTGCACCAGTTTCGCCGCGCGCCGGGGGTCCTGCGACCACAACGCGAGTCCGAACGACCACGTCGACCGCGACCGGTACCAGACCTCACCGCGCGGTTCGGTGATCGCCAACACCTCGTCGTGACAGGCCTGCGCACGGGCGGTGTCACCGAGCACCCCCGTGGTCACGCCGAGCGCGAGAAGGGTCTCGAGCAGCTCGGGGAGATCGGCCTCGTTACGGAACGTGTCGACGACACTTTCCAGCAGCGTCACCGCGCGGGGGAGCTCACCCCGGGCCAGGTGCGCGGACATCAACGTGAACAGCGCACGTGTCGAGTCATCCCTCGCGACTTGGCGTCCCTCCTCCGCCAGGTCCGCCGCCGCCGGGAGGTCGTTCTGCATCTTGGCCAGCATGCTCGCGGCGTAGAGGGCGCGGGCCCGTTCCTCGGTCGGCTGGGGCTGCTGGGCCAGGGCACGACTGAGCCACTCCCGGCCCTCGCTGAGCAGGCCTCGCGCGAACCAGTACGGGTGCAGGGAGATGGCGATCGGCAGAGCGATCCCTGGCTCGTCGGGGTCGGTGAGGCTGAACTCCAACGCGGAACGCAGGTTGAGCTGCTCGCGCTCCAGACGGGCGAACCAGTCCACCTGCCGAGGACTGATCCACTCCGCCTTGGCGCGCGCCGCGAACTCGGCGTACCAGTCCCGATGCCGCCGGACCAAGGCGGTGTCCTCGTCGGTCTGCCGCAGTATGTCCTGACCGAACTCGCGGAGCGTTTCCAGCAGCCGGTACCGCACGACGGTGTCGTGGTCCTCCCGGATCAGGATGGACTTGTCGACCAGGGAGGCGACCAGGTCGAGCAGGTCCGCGCCGTCGGCGCAGATGTCCTCGGCCGCCTCCAGTTCGAACCCGCCGGCGAACACCGACAGCCGGGCCCACAGCTGCCGTTCCGCACCCGTGCACAGGTCGTAGCTCCACTCGATGCAGGCCCGCAGGGTCTGCTGGCGGGCCGGCGCACTGCGCAGGCCGGTCTTCAGCAGCCGGAACCGGTCGGACAGCCGGTTCAGGATCTCCTCGGGGGACAGCGCCCGCAGCCGCGCGGTGGCCAGTTCGATCGCCAGCGGCAGCCCGTCCAGCCGGTGGCAGATCTCCGCGACCGCGAGCCGGTTGTCCTCGGTGAGACGGAACGTGGGCACCGCCGCCGCGGCCCGTTCCACGAACAGGGTCACCGCGTCGAACTGGGACAGCTCCTGGGCCGAACGTAGCTGGCGCGGACCCGGCACCGGCAGCGGCGGCACGGGCAGGATGACCTCCCCGGTGACGCCCAGCTGCTCCCGGCTGGTGGCCAACACCCGCAGCTCCGGGCAGGACCGCAGCAGTGAGTCGACCAGCTTCGCGGCCGCGTCCACGAGTTGCTCGCAGTTGTCCAGCACCAGCAGCAGCTGCCGGCCGGCAAGGTACTCCGTCAGCCTCGCCAGCGGCGGATCACCCGACTGCTCCCGGATGCCCAGCGCGGCGGCCACGGTGTGCACGACAAGCCGTGACTCCCGCAGCTCGCCCAGCTCGACCAGCCACACCCCGTCGTCGAAGGCCCGTCCCACCTGCCCGGCCACCTTCAGCGCGAGCCGGGTCTTGCCGACACCCCCCATGCCGGTCAACGTGACCAGACGGGAGGCCGTCAGCACACGCTTGGCCTCGGCCACCTCTCGCCGACGGCCAACGAAACTGGTCAGCTCCTGAGGGAGGTTCCCACCCTTGCCCGGAGCGTTGAGGGACATACCCGCCGCAACCACATCGCTACGCTCGATCGACCAATTCATCCAATCCAGACATAGTCAACCACGGAGCCGGGCCTCAGGTGTCCTTTGTGGGCAGAGCGGGTGGCGCGGTGCGGTAGGCGGTCGGGGTCGCGGACAGGTTGATGGGGTTGCGGCACAAGGAGACCGTGCTGCCGTCGGGGCGGGGGAGATGGACGATCGGGTCGAGCCCGAGGCGGGTGGCGAGGTCGAACGCGCCGGCGATGTCGTTGACGACCCCGGCCGGCACGCGCGCGCTGGTGAGGGCTTCCGTGCACTCGGCGGCCGTCCGGGTGGCGAGCAGCAGCGTCAGTTCGGTGCGCAGCTCCCGCCGGTGCCGAACTCGGGCGCCGTTCGTGGCGAACCGCGGGTTGGTGGCGAGCCGGGGCACCCCGAGCACCTCGCACAGTGCCGCGAACTGGCGGTTGTTGCCGACCGCGAGAACGAGGTCGCCGTCGGCGCAGGGGAGTAGCTCGTACGGCGCGATGCTGGGGTGCTGGTTGCCCATCCGTGCCGGCACGACGCCGCCCGCGGTGTAGGCGCTGGCCTGGTTGACGAGCCCGGCGAGCAGGCTGGACAGCAGGTCGACGTCCACCCGTTGACCCTCGCCGGTCGACCTTCTGTGGTGCAGCGCGGCGAGGATGCCGGTGGTGGCGAACAGCCCGGCCAGCACGTCGACGACCGCGACGCCGACCTTCTGCGGCTCGCCGTCGGGCGCGCCGGTGATGCTCATCAGCCCGCCGAGCGCCTGGATCAGCAGGTCGTAGCCGGGAAGCTGGGCGCCCGCCCCTCGGCCGAAGCCGGTGATCGAGCAGTAGACCAGGCCGGGGTTGTCGGCCTTGAGCTGGTCGTAGTCCAGCCCGAACCCGGTCATCAGACCAGGTCGGAAGTTCTCGACGACGACGTCAGCGGCGAGGGCGAGCTGTCGGGCCCGCGCGCGGTCGTCCGGGTCGGTGAGGTCGAGGACGAGGACGTCCTTGTTGCGGTTGACCGCCTGGTAGTAGGTGGCCTGGCCGTGCTCGTCGTGGGGCGGGCCCCACGCACGCGTCTCGTCGCCGGTTTCCGGACGTTCGATCTTCGTGACTTTGGCGCCGAGATCGGCCAGTTGCATCGTGGCGAACGGACCGGCGAGGACACGTGAGAAGTCCACGACGCGGAGGTTGTCAAGCGCTGGGGGCACGTGCGACCATCCAATCCTCGATTTTCGAAAATCGAGGATCGCAGCGAAAATCCCGAAGGTCAAGGAGATCGCGATGACCGTGGCCGCGCACGACTTCCTGTCCGTCGACGCGATGCTGTCGGACGAGGAGCGGGACATCCGCGACACCGTGCGGGCGTTCGTGCGTGACCGCGTGGTGCCCGAGGTCGGGGAGTGGTTCGACGAGGGGCGGCTGCCCCGCGAGCTGGTCGGTGAGCTGGGCAAGCTCGGTGTGCTGGGCATGCACCTCGACGGCTACGGCTGCGCGGGCACGAGCGCGACCGCCTACGGGCTGGCCTGCCTGGAGCTGGAGGCGGGGGACAGCGGCATCCGCAGCCTGGTGTCGGTGCAGGGTTCGCTCGCGATGTACGCCATTCACCGGTGGGGCTCCGAGGAGCAGAAGCGGGAGTGGCTGCCGAGGATGGCGGCGGGCGAGGCGGTCGGCTGTTTTGGCCTCACCGAACCGGACTCCGGGTCGGATCCGGGCTCGATGCGGACCTATGCCCGCCGCGACGGCGGGGACTGGGTCCTGCGTGGACAGAAGATGTGGATCACCAACGGTTCGCTGGCGGACGTGGCGGTGGTCTGGGCCCGGACCGAGGAGGGTGTCCGCGGCTTCCTGGTGCCGAAGGGCACACCGGGTTTCACCACCCAGGACATCCACCGGAAGCTGTCGCTGCGGGCGTCGGTCACGTCCGAGCTGATCCTCGACGAGGTCCGGTTGCCCGACTCGGCGATGCTGCCGGAGGCGACCTCGCTGCGCGGGCCGCTGTCCTGCCTGAACGAGGCCCGGTACGGCATCGTGTGGGGCGCGGCCGGCGCGGCGCGTGCCTGCCTGGAGGCCGCGGTCGAGTACGCCGGCACCCGGGTCCAGTTCGGCAAGCCGATCGCGTCGTTCCAGATCCAGCAGCAGAAGCTCGCGGCGATGGCGCTGGAGGTCAACCGCGCCACGGTGCTGGCACTCCACCTTGGACGGCTCAAGGACGCCGGGATGCTGGCGCCTGCGCAGGTCAGCATGGGCAAGCTCGGCAACGTCAACGCGGCGCTGGAGGTGGCCCGCACCGCCCGGCAGGTGCTCGGCGCGAACGGCATCACCCTCGAGTACCCGGTCATCCGGCACATGGCAAACCTCGAGTCGGTCGTCACGTACGAGGGGACCGCCGACGTGCACGCGCTGGTCATCGGCGCCGCGCTGACCGGCGTCGACGCGTTCCGGTGAGCGGGTAGGGTCGCCGCGATGACGACGCGGCCGGGCGGACCAGGAACGACCACGCAGCACGTGCTGGACGAGCTGCGTCGCGCCATCGTCGCGGGCCGCTACCGGCCCGGGCAGCGCGTCCTGCAGGAGGAGATCGCCGACGGCCTCGGCGTCAGCCTGGCGCCCGTGCGCGAGGCACTGCGGGCGCTGGAGCAGGAGGGTCAGGTCGTCTACCGGCCTCGCCGCGGCTACTTCATCACCGAGTTACGTGTCGAGGACCTGCGGGAGATCTACGCACTGCGCGGGTTGCTGGAGGAACGCGCGGTGCGCCAGTCGGTCCCGGCCCTCGACGACGACGCCGTCGAACGCATCGCGCTCGCCGCCCGCGACTGCGCCGACGCGGCCGACCGCGGTGACGTCGCCGCCGAGCTCGAGGCGAACCGCCGGTTCCACTTCGGCATGCTGGAGTCGCCGGACCAGACACACACGATGCGCCTGATCCGGCTGTTGTGGGACTCCACCGAGGCCTACCGGGCCATGTACTACAACTCGCCAGAGGAGCGGTCGAGGACGATCCACGCGCACGACGAGATCCTCGACGCGGTGCGCCGCAAGGCCGTCGACGAGGTCGTCGCCGGGCTCGACGAGCACCGGGAACGCGCACTGCGGGTGCTCACCGGCATCCTTTCCGCGGAGTGAGCCCGATCGGGCGGCGGTGGCTGCTGACGCTGGGTGCGCTCTCGGCGTTCGGTCCACTTTCGATGGACCTGTACCTGCCGGGCCTGCCGCAGCTGGCGCGTGACCTGAACGCGTCCGAGGTGGCGGCGCAGATGTCGCTGTCGCTGTGCATGGTTGGTCTGGCGTGCGGGCAGCTCGTCGCCGGCCCGCTCAGCGACCGGGTGGGCCGACTGCGACCGCTGATCGTCGGCGTGACGCTGTTCGCGGTGACCTCGCTGCTGTGCGCGATGGCCCCGACGATCGAGGTGCTGCTGGCATTGCGGCTGCTGAACGGACTCGCCGGCGGCGCCGGCATCGTGATCGCCCGCGCGATGGTCCGGGACCGGTTCTCCGGCAGTGACGCAGCCCGCGTCTTCTCACTGCTGACCGCCGTGCTCGGTGTCGCTCCTGTGATCGCCCCGCTGCTGGGGAGCCAGGCACTGCGCCTGACCGACTGGCGGGGCGTGTTCGGACTGCTCACCGCCATCGGCGTCGCGCTCGTGTTCGCCGCGTCGACACTCCCGGAGACGCTGCCTTCAGACCGGCGACACGGCGGCGGACTCGGCACGATCGGCCACACCGTGGCCACCCTTGTTCGAGATCGAGCGTTCGTCGGTTCGGCGCTGGTGCTCGCGCTCGGCATGTGCACGATGTTCACCTACATCGCCATGGGCAGCTTCGTGCTGCAGGACGGCTACCGGCTCAGCGCACAGGTCTACGGCCTGATGTTCGCGGCCAACGCGGCGGGCATCGTCCTCATGGGACGGATCGGCGCGCTGCTGGTAAAACGCCTCGGCCCGCGCCGGCTGCTGACCGCGGGTGTGCTCATCGCTGTCGTGTCCGCGGTGGCCCTGCTGCTCGGTGTCCTGACGTCCACGTCGGTGTGGGCGGTGCTGGTCCCGCTGCTGTTCGTCGTGTCGTCCGTCGGACTGATCATGCCCAACGGGATCGCGCTGGCGCTGGCCAGGCACGGTCGGCCCGCGGGCACCGCGTCGGCGCTGCTGGGCCTGGTCCACTTCGGTGTCGGCGCGCTCGTACCGCCGGCCGTGGCGTCCGTCTTCGGCGTCACCCCGCTGGTGATGGCCGCGACCATCCTGGGCACCAGCCTGGCGGCGGCGCTGGTTCTCGCCTCAGCTCATCACGCTCTAGTCGAGTGACTCACCGCCGGTGATCGCGCCCACGGCGTTTTCCCTGGCCGGCTCACTGACGTCGGGGACGCGGAATTGGCGCTTCCGGATGTGGTCAAGCAGGTCCGGATCGGGCGCGATGGAGTGTTCGCGCAGGTAGTAAGGGACGGAGCCGGGCCAGACCCAGCTGCCGTCGGTCCGGAAGTTCAGCGGTACCGCAGGTGGCCGGTCTGGTGAGAACGCGTCGACGTCGTAGGACCGCGCGGCCAGCACGACCGGTGCGTTGGTGAGGTAGTCGAGTACGCGGTCACGTTCGGCGGGTGGCAGCGGTGCCCTGTTGACGACGGGTTTGCCGTCGGCGTCGAGTCCGTCGTATACGCGGGGCTGGCGCATCCCGTACTCGTCGGCTGCGGTGGCCCCGGTCCGGGCCCGCAGCCAGTCGGGAACGAACTTGTCCTCACGCGGGAAGAAGCGCAGCTCGTCAGCAAACCCGATCGGCGGCGGCACCCTCCGCCAGCGTGGCTCTTCGTCGGTCACGAACTGCGTGGCCGGAGCCGCGGACGGTGCGAACTCAAGGACAGCCGACAGCCACGTTCCGCGGCCAGGCTGATACATGGCGGTGCGCAAGGTGCCGAGCAACTGCACGACCATCGGATCCGGCCGCACCGGCCGAGCAACCCCGTCCGGCCCAGTGATCAGCACGTCCGCCTCGATGTGCCGCCCCACCGCTCGGTACTCGATCCGCACCCGCACAGGCAAACCAGGAGCGATCAACCGTCTGATCTGCTCGATCAGAGTCTGCCGCTGCTGTGGGTCCAGCGGCTGGATGTCACCCGACGTCAATGTACTGAACCCAAGCCGGTAGGAAGTCGTCGCCGGTTTCGCGCATGATTTCCAGACGCTCCCGGTACCGTTCCACGTCTGGGCTGATCGCTTCGAACCAGCTCGTCACGCTGTCCCATTGACGTGTGACCTGTTCCCCCTCCGTGACCAACCAGACCGCGGGATTGTCCGAATCCAGATCCGCACCGTCGATGATGTGATAGGTGTACGCACCGTGCTCGACGAGCACGAGTGAACCCGTTGAGTCGCGCAACGGGTCGCCGAGCGAGCTGATGGTTGCCAGCGCGCCGCTTTTGGCCCCGTCCCCCAAGGTGATGCCAAGAGTGCTGCCTGCCAGCCACAGGCCATGCTGACGCCCGACGAGCCTCAGCACCTCACGTACGGCGGCGGGGACGGCTGCGGCGCCCTGCGATGCGGCCATCTCGTCGATCTCCTCGTCCGACGCTCCGGCCACCGAGTCGGCGCGTAGTCCGTCCGCAATGGTCTCATCGAAGGCTGCCCTGATTCGCTGGGCGGGGTCGACAGGCGATTCTGTCACTACATGAGCCTTTCACCAGCGAGGTTGACAACTTCCACTCGAACATTCGGGAAGAGCCGTTTGAACTGGATTATAACGTCGGTGCAGGAGTCGCAGACTTGGTACTCCGGAGGGATGTTGTCCCGTTTGGTCGAGGGAAGATCAACCACCATCCGGAGGTCACCGGACACGGCGTCCCTTGTGATCTCCGAGTATTCTCCACCTCTCGCTTCTGCCCTCTCCTTGGCTCTCCGGTTGATCTCGTCGAGTGCACCGTCCATCTTGTCCTGTGCCCGGGCGACCTCGCCCTTGAGGCTGTCTCGATACTGCCTGTCTCCTGCGGCCTCTTCGCGCCTGATCTTCTCGATCTGCTTCTTGAGAATGTCGTCGACCTCGTCACGGCTCAGACCAGACCGGCGGGCGAACTCGTCACGAACGAGTTCCTCCAGCAGCTTTGGCTCCGAGTCGTGGGTACGCCCGAATGTCCTGTCAGGATCTGGCTGTCCCAGTTCGGGTCGGTATGTGCCAGCCTCCCTGGTGCCGAAGATGCGCTCGTGCCTCGGCCATGCGGGGCCCTCGCTGGCGGGCCTCCAGTCATGACCGGTCCCGCTGAAGCTGTAGAGGTCCTCTACGTCGTCGTCGCTGCGGAAGCGCGCGGTGGTCAGTGCCCGTTCGTGGGGCCGCCGCACGTCGTCAGTAGTCGGGTTACGGTTACCGTTGAGTTGTCTGACCTCGTCGAGGCCCTCGGTGCGTCGGTCGCGATTCTCCCTTCGAAGATCGCGCATGTCCTGGTCGCGCTGTTGCTGGTCGAATGGTGGCTTCCCGTCGTCGCCACGAGCCTGCGCGTCGCTCGGGTCGAGGTCCTGCTTGTCGGTGTCCTTCGTGTCAGGGGTGAAGCCGTCGTCGCTGGCTCGATGGGTCGTGCCGTCCGGGTTGTGGACTGACCACTCGCCGTTCGGAGGGATCCTCGGTTGCACCCTGCCGTCGGGGCCGATGTCGTAGTCGGAGGAGAAGACGCGGCCGTTGGAGTCGGTCCACGCTGGACGGTCCGGGGCCAGGACCGGGGTGTCGAGGTCGCGGGACAGGCGTCGTGCGAAGTCGTTCGAACCGGCGTCGCAGCCTATTAGGCGGATTGGGCGGCCGTCGTAGTCGCCGTTGCGGCGCAGGATGTCCGCGAACTCTTCCGGGGTGTAGTCGCGGCCGCCGATCCTGGCGTTGCCCTCCGGCGTGACGTGCACGTCGACGGTGTAGCGGCCGTCCGGGTCGGGTTGCACGCGGTGCGGCAGGTCGCCCATCTCGGGGTCGCCGCGGTGGTACGAGGTGCCGGCCGGGGTTTGGTCGGCGTGCTGGCCGTTGACCTGGTCCGGTGGCAGCGGGTCCCGGTCCGGGGGCGTGTCCGGCTGGTTTGGGTCGTGGTTCGGGTCGTTGCGGTGTGGGTCGCTTGACTGTGGGTCGCGTGGGTGGCCGTCCGGGCTGTGCTCGTTGGGGTTGGTGTGACGTGGAGTGTCGGGGCCGCCTGGGCGGTTCGGGCCGCCGGGGCTTCCTGGATCGAACCCGCGTGGCACCGGCTGGCGGGGTGGGCCGCCGGGCCCGGGGCCGTGAGAGCCGGGGGCTTGTTGTCCGGGACCGTGCGAGCCGGGGGTCCGTGGGCTGGGAGCTTGCGGCCCGGGACTGTGTGGCCCTGGAGTGCGTGGGCCAGGCACTTGCGGTCCGGGAGCCTGTGGGCCTGGAGCCTGCGATCCGGGGCGGTGCTGGCCCGGGTTGGTCGGGGTCGGCGCGTGCTGGCTCGGGGACTGCGGGCCGGGACGGCTCTGCTGACCTGGGCTCTGCTGACCTGGGCTCTGCCGTCCCGGGTTCTGGGGTCCTGGGCTGTGCGGGCTCGGTGTGTGCGGCGCGGGGCTGCCTGGTGTGCCGGTCCAGCCTGCGGTCGGGCGGCCACCTGCGGGGGTACCGCCTCCCGGTGAGCCACCGGGGCTTCCTCCGGGGCTTGCCGGCATGCCGCCCATCGGAGGGCCGGCGGGTGACTGCGGTGCGTTCGGGCCGTCCGTGCGTTGAGTTGGCAGGTGCGGCGCGACCGGCGTGGGAGCGGTGGGTGTCGTGGCGGAGCCAGGGCTGGTGCTGCCTGGAGTGGTCGCCCCGTCAGGGCGGTGTGGTGTGTCCGGGCTCGGTGCGTGGTTGCCCGGTGTGGGCGAGTGGCCGCTCGGTGAGTGCGGGGTTCCGCCGCCGACGGTCGTGGGTGGTGTCGGCGAGGACGGCGGGTTGCCGTTAGGCGCGGGGCTGCCGTCCGGTGAGTGCGTGGGGGTGTGCGGAGACGCGGGTGACGGGCTGTGGCCGCTCGGGGTGCTGTCGGGGCCGTGGGTGCTGGGGGCTGCCGGGCCGTTCGGTGAGTTGTGCGCGGTGTTGGGAGCGCTGCCGGTCGGGGTGGCCGGGCTTTGTTGGTGTGGGGCACCGCCTGGTTGGTTCGGTGTGCCGGCATCCGGCGCGGCGGGGCTGTGCGTGCTCGGGGAGTGTGTTGCTGGACTGGGGTTTCCGCCAGCGTTGTTTGGTGCGTTTCCAGTGGGTGAGCTATCGCTGGGCGTGGCGCCGCTGGGGTGGTTTGGTGTGGCGCTGTCGGGTGTTGCTGGGCTTGGGGAGTGCGTCGGGCTGGGGTTTCCGGCACCGGTGTTCGGACTGTTTCCGGCTGGCGAGCTATCGCTAGGCCTGGCGCCGCTTGGTTGGTTGGGTGTGCCGGCATCGGGTCCGGCTGGGCTTGGGGAGTGTGTTGCTGGGTTGGGGTTTCCGCCACCGTTGTTTGGCGTGTTTCCTGCGGGTGGGCCATCGCTGGGGCTGGCGGTACTTGGGTGGTTCGGTGTGCCGCTGTCCGGTGCGGACGGGCTCTGCGTGCCTGGGATCGGACTCCCGCCACCGGTGTTGCTCGGAGCGTGCCCGCTGGGCGAACTGCTACCCGGTAAACCGCCGCCAGGCGAGCCAGCTGGCGAACCACCGCTCGGTGAACCGCCCGACGAACCACCGCTTGATGATCCGCCCGATGAACCGCCGCTTGGTGAACCACCGTCCGGTGAGCTGCTGCTCGATGAACTGCCAGCCGGTGTTCGGGTGCCGGGCCCGGAACCAGGCCCGTTGGATCCGGCACCGGAGTCGCCGCCCGAGGAGCCGGAGGAGCCGGAGGAGGAGCCACCGCCGCTGGAACCCCCGCCGTTCCCGCTGTTGGAACCGCCGCTGTTGGAACCGCCGCTGTTGGAACCGCCGCTGTTGGAACCGCCGCTGTTGGAACCGCCGCTGTTGGAACCGCCGCTGCCCGAACCGCCCGAACCGCCGCCGTCCGAACCGTCTCCGCTGCTCGAGCCGCCGTCTGAGCCGTCGCCGGTGCCGGTGCCGCCGCCGTCTGGGCCGTCGGTGCCTCGGCCGCCGCGCTGTACGAAGCCGCCTGGTTGGACGTTGCGGGGGCTGAAGGCGTCGAGGCCGGTGACCTTGCCGGCTACCTTGGCGAAGACCTTGACCACTTTGCCGAGGACGTCGGCGAGCTTGCCCAGTAGGGGGGAGACGCGGCGGATGGTGTCGGTCAGTCTGCGGAGGATGTCGGCGATCTTGGTGGCCCACTTGGCGATCGCGGCGGTGGCCTGGGCCACGACGACCGGAGTGCCGAAGCCCAGGGAGAACACCGTTTCCAGCACCCAGGAGATCAGTTTGCCTACCAGGTCGGCGATCAGGTCACGCACGAACTCGCGGACGAACGCGACGACCTCGCCGAACACCATGGTCACCGTGCTGACGGAGCCGGCCACGGAGGCGGCGCCCTTCAGCGCGTCGGTCATCTCGTCGGAGCGTTTCTGGTAGGACTCCGCCGCGCTGCCCGACCAGTTGGACGTGGCGGACCTGACCGAATTGGTGTAGTTCTCCTCCGTGCTGGTCAGGAAGTTCGCTACGTTGCCCCACGTCTCGGCGTAGGACTGGATCACCGGCGGGTCACCGGCCACCGAGTCGAGCATGTCCTTCAGCGGCTGCACGTGCTCCATGAGGAACGACGCCACCGACGACATCAGCCAGCCGAACGGGTCGATCGCCGCGGACACGCCCTCCGCGGCCAGGCCGACCACGCCGAGGCCGGCTTCGATCCAGTTGCCGTCCTTGATGCCGTTGAACGTGTCGATCGCCGACTCGGCGATGCCGATTCCGCCGGCATAGCCGTAGTCACCGTTGCCCGCGGTGAACGGGCCGGGGCCGTCGGGGTCCTGCGGAGCCTGCGCGACGAGTGAGTTTCCGTCCGGCATCAGTACATCTCCCTGAACTGCGCCGCGGACTCCTGCTCGTTCTCCTCGTAGGTCTTGGCGACCGCCTGCACCTGGTCGGAGGCGGTCTCCGTCGCGTCGACCGCCTTCTGCAGCGCGTCGAGGCCCCACTGCTCCACCGGGTCGAGCATCATCCGGAAGGGCTGGCACAGGATGCCGTACGCGTCGGTCGGCATGCTCACCGTCCGCGCCGCGTCGGCAGCCTGGCTCAGGGCATCCATGACGCCCTTCAGCTGCTGCGAGTGCGCGCTGAGGTCAACGCCGATCTGGAAACCGTCCGCCGTCATCCTCGTACTCCCAGATGGATGCGTCAGGAATAGATGGAGTCCTGCATGCCGTCGTCGTCATCGTCGTCGCGGCGTGGGCGACGCGGTGGCGGAGCCGACGGACGTTGTGACGGTGGCGGAGGGCTGGTCGGTTCCGGATCGTCGGTGATTTCCGCGTCGAAACGCATCATCATCGCGTCGGATTCGGCTTCCTCGTCCTCCGGCGGCTCGGGGAAGGTCTTCTTCGCCTCGTCCACCACGTGGTTCGCCACGCCGTCCTGCGTCCCGACGGTCTCGGTCAGCACATCCTGCAACAGCTCGGGAATCCTCGACTGTGCGCGCTGCAGGGTCCGCATGACCTCCGCGGACACCTCGGCCATTCTCCGTGCGCCGGCCTGCTCCGAGATCCGCAGATCGGTCAGGATTCCCTTGGAGCTGACCGTCAGTTCGACGGTCCCGTCCGCGGACCGCTCGGTCACCGACATCTCCGCGAACCGTTCGGCCATGGCCTGGTATTTCGTCGCGCGTTCCTGGGCCTGGCGGACCCAACCGTCCACCATCCGGTCACTGTCCTCGATGCCGAAGGACATCGGTGAATCCCCTCCCCAGCGTGCGAGACAACCTCACATGGTAGAGGCACCGAAGCCCGCGATGGTTCCGTTGACGGAAATCGCGGGCCGGCACACCGGGATAGGGCTCAGTCTCCGTGCTCCAGCCAGCGAACCTGCTCGCTGGTCAGGGAAAGTCGCAGGGCCGCCAGTGAACGGTCGAGCTGCTCGGTCGTACGAGGGCCGATGGACGGCCACACGTCAGGGTGCTGCAGGTTCCAGGCCAGGGCAACTGTTTCCGGCCGGGAACCGAGTTGTCCGGCCAGCGCCACGCAGCGCGCACGCCGGTCACGGTTCCGCTCGCTGTCGAACGGATCCACCGAGCCGTTCGACGCCGTGCGGGCGAAGAAACCGCGGGCCTGCGAGGACCAGCTCAGCAGCGGCAGGTGATGCTCCCGGATGACACGAAGGATGTCGGGGTCGGCGCTGCCGCTCACGTGGGCAGGATCCGGGGTGGCGAGGCTGAACTGGTAGCTGGCCACAGCACGGTGACCCTCCTCCGCCAGGTGTCGCGCCAGCGTGGCAAGACGGTCCGCCGGCCAGTTCGACACGCCGATCCGCGCCGCGTACCCCGCCTTCACCACACCCAGCAGTGTCTCCGCCAGCTCGGCGACGGGACGCGCCGGATCGTCGCAGTGCAGCAGCAGCACGTCGATGACCTCGACCCCCAGGCACGCCAACGAGTCGGCGGTAGTTGATGGTGACGACCACCAAGCCCTCGGCCGCCAGCGCGGCACCGTCGTACAACGGATCGCCGCCGTGGCCCCAGATGAACCGTCCACCGTGGATCCACACCAGGACGGGCCGATTCTCGCCCGCCCCTGTCCATACGGTGAGCGACAGGCAGTCCTCGCTCATCGGGTAGCCGTGTTGGTTCTGCGGGCACGCATCGCCGAAAATGGCAGGAGCGACGGGCCTCCGCTCACCAGACCGGCCTCCGTCGAGACCACGCTGGTCGCCGGAGTCCCGGACTGGATTTCGCGGCGCACGTCTCTCCCCAATCCTGGCATGTGTTTCCACGTCACCGAGCCCCGCGAACTGCAACCTCAGCGGTCGAAATCCGAACTTTTCGACCTCGACCCTGCGGCGGGTGTTAGGCTGGTTCAATGCGCTGGAAACTGTGGCGGCCTTCCTGCCACTCGCTTCGCATATCGTTTGCGAAGTGGCTGTTTCGCTACCCGCGGTGCTCTGGCTGATCCCAGCCGGTTCCCACGCGTGCTCAGGGGGACGCCTGGTCGCTGTCCTTGAGCGCGCCCCAGCCGTGCCAGCGTTCGACCTCGATCCAGACGCTCACTCGGGGCCGGACGCGGTCCGGGTAGGTCCCGCCGCCGTAGTGGGTGGCGATGCGGTCGATGTCGGCCAGGCCCTCGTCGTCGTGCACGTCGGTGACCCGGCCGATGAGGGAGACGTGGGTGTACCAGTTGTCGTTGTCGAGGACGGTGACGGTGACGCGTGGGTCACGGCGCAGGTGTTGGAGGCGCACCCGTTCCGCGTCGAGGTTGACCAGCACCCGGCCGTCCTCCCACAGGTACCAGGTCGGGGTGGAGACCGGCGTGCCGTCCGAACGCAAGGTTGCCATCACGCATGGGTTGGGACGGCGCAGTAGTTCGACGGCCGCGGGCGGTAACGGCGGTTTCGACATGTGCGGCTCCTCGGGAGTCGGGTGTCTCTCAGGCTCCGATCCTGCCGGACGCGGCACGGACCAGACCGTCCAGCCATGCCTGGTGGCCGTTGAGCATCGGGTTCGGTGTCTGCGTGGCCAGTTCGGCATCCTCCTTGAGCGCGGGGCCACCGCCATGGGGGAAGCTGATATCGGCGACGTTGTCGTAGTAGGACTCCCACGTGGACGTGTCGACCAGGTAGCGCCACACCTGCGCGGCCGTCACTCCCTGGACGATCACCTCGTTGGAGACGAAGTTGATGGTCACCGTGCAGACCTCCAGCGGGGACGTCGTCAGCAGGCATCTCCCGGCACACGCCGACCTGAACCTCCTCCGTACCTTCCTGGCCGTCTACCGCGCCGACGCTCGGGCTGTCCCAGCCGACCGTGACCGCCCAGATCCGCACGCTGGAACAGCAGACCGGCCATGAGCTGTTCACCCGCCTGCCGCGCGGGGTGGAAGCAACGCCCTACGCCCACGAGCTCGCCGCCCAGATCGCGGGTCCTCTCGACCAGCTCGCCGCCCTCGAAGGCCCGCTCGGCCGGCACACCGCGCCCGTGCACCTCGCCGGCCCGTCCGAGCTGCTGTGTGTCCGCGTCCTGCCCGCACTCGCCTCCCTCGTCACGGACGGCGTGCAGCTGCGCGTCACGCAGGGACTGCCGGAACCGCTGCTCGAGGAGTTGCGGGCGGGTCGCCACGACCTGGTCATCGCCACCCGGCGGGCGCTGGAGTCGGTGCCACTGGCCGACGAGGAGTACCTGCTCGTCGCCGCCCCCCGACTGGGCGCGGCACGTGATGGGCGGCAGCTTCGTACCAACGGGCGGGGTGACCGACTACTTCCGCACCGGGCGAACTCGGCTGGGGACCGCGCCGCGCCGTCGCCGCCCATGACTTCCTCAGTCGGGACGCCATGGTCGCGGACTTCGCCGCCGGTGGCCCGGCCCGGGTGCTGGTCGGTCTGATGTGGAACGACAGCGACGTCGCCGCCGTGTTGGGTTCGCTGCTGGGCGAGGGTGACGTGCCGGAGCAGATGGAGCTGCCGCGCCGGCTCGGTCCCAGCTTCGACCAGGTTCTCGTGGCCGGGCAACCGGTCGGTGTGTCGACCGGCCGTACCGTGAGTCCTCATCTGCGGGCGATGATCTCCCTGTGCGTCGTCGATCGCGAGCACTCGACCCCCGGTACCGAGTTGGTCGTCATCTGGGGCAGGCAGCACACCACAACGGGAGATCCGGGCGACCGTCACCACCCTGCCGTTCAAGCCGGACCGCCGCCGGACCGACGTCACACAGCTCAGGGGTCGATGATCCGCGGCGATCATGCGGCGCGACGATAGGAGCATGCAGACCCAGCACGTCGACGACGAGCTCATCCAGGCCGCGGCGCACGTCGCCCGTACTCGCTGCCGGGGTGACAACCACACCGTGGCGGCCGCGGCCCGCGCCCGGGACGGCCAGATCGTCACCGCGGTGAACGCCTACCACTTCACCGGCGGCCCCTGCGCGGAGCTGGTCCTCATCGGCGCGGCGGCCGCCCAGGGCCTGTACGACCTGGACACGATCGTCGCCGTTGGCGACCGTGACCGGGGAGTCATTCCGCCGTGCGGCCGGTGCCGTCAAGCCCTGCTCGACTACTTCCCGACGCTCAAGGTCATCGTCGGTGCGGGCGACCGCGTCCGAACCGTCCTCATCGCCGACCTCCTCCCCGAAAGCTACGTCTGGGCCGACCACCAGTAGCGACGATCTCCCTCCCCTCGGTCATCCTTTCGGCGTTGGGCCGGTCATCGGTTTCGTGTCCCAAGTGGAGTGGTAAACCGCATCGAGGCCCCGAACATCCGTGAACATGTCGCACGTTGGCGGCAATCTCCTTGGCGCACAAGGGATGCCGTGCCGAGCGCTCATGAGGAGCGGGTCGAGGTACGACGAGGAGATACAGAGATGCCTGCCGGCGACCAAGCCGACGTGGCCGGCGAGCGCGCCGTCTACGTCTACGGGATCCTGCCGTCCGATGTGGAGGTCACCGATGACGCACAGGGGGTTGGGGACCCGCCCGCCGAGGTGGTTCTCGTCAAGCATGGAGAGATCGCGGCGCTGGTCAGCCTGATCGACCCGAACGTGCGCCTTGGCAGGTCGGAGGACCTGATGGCGCACCAGGCGCTGCTGGACCAGGTAGCCGTCGCGGTGCCGGTGCTCCCGGTGCGGTTCGGCGCGGTGGTGGCCAACGAGGACGCGGTGATCGAGGTACTGCTTGCCCCACACCACGACGATTTCGTCGCGGCGTTGGCGGAGTTGGACGGGAAGGCGCAGTTCGTGATCAAGGGTCGGTACGAGATGGACGTCTTCCTGCGTCAGCTGTTCAGCGAGGACCGGCAGTTGGGGCGGCTGCGGGACGCCATCCGCGGCAAGCCGGAAGCGGTCACCCAGGCCGGACGGATGGCCATCGGTGAGCGGGTCGCCGGCGCCATCGCCGCCAGGCGAGACGCCGACACCCGCGAGTTGGTCACCGCGCTCACCGAGTTCGGTGCCACCGTGAACCTCCGGGAACCGACCCACGACGAGGACGCTGTCCACGTGGCCTGCCTGATCGATCTGGAAAAACAGCCCGACCTGGAGTCCACTGTCGAGCGGCTCGCGCAGGAGTGGGCCGACCGGGTCTCGGTCCGACTACTCGGACCACTCGCGGCCTACGACTTCGTCGTCGCGAACCCCCAGGAGTAGCGATACAACCGAACCGCACCTGAGTGGTCACCGGTGCCGCAACCGGTAGCACTGACAGTTACGAGTTGTGAGCTTCCTGTCTTTGGTTTCCTCCCGCGGTGCGGGAGCCCCGAGTGTTTCGCCTCGGGACGTGTTCGCCGGGGCCGACCTGCCCATACCGGACGGTCGGTTGCGGTCGTTGTGGCGCCGGCTGCTCGGGTTGTCCGCGGTGGCGGTGACCGGTGCGTACCTGGTGTGGCGTGCGGTGGCCACGCTGGGTGGGGCCTCGCCGTGGCTGGCCGTGCCGCTGTTGGTGCTCGAGGTCTGGGCGCTGCTGTCGCTGTTGCTCTACCTGATGTCCTTGTGGGACGTGGACGCGGTGGCCGCGCCGCGCCCGGTCCGGGACACCCGGTTGCGGGTGGCGGTGCTGATCCCGACCTACAACGAGCCCTACGAGGTGTTGTTGCCGACCGTGGCGGCGGCGGTGGCGATGCGTGTGCCGCACGAGACGTGGGTGCTCGACGACGGGCGCCGGCCCTGGGTCGCCGAGCTGGCCACCCAACTCGGCGCCCGGTACGTCGCCCGGGTGGGCAACGAGCACGCGAAGGCCGGCAACATCAACGCGTTGCTGCCGACGTTGGACGTGGACCTGATCACGGTGTTCGACGCCGACCACGTCGCACGCGCGGACTTCCTCGAGCACACGGTGGGCTACTTCGACGACCCCAGGATGGCGTTGGTGCAGACCCCGCAGGACTTCTACAACGTGGACAGTTTCGAACACGTGCACCGCCGTGGCGGGAAGCGGTTCAGCGAGCAGGAGCTGTTCTACCGCGCGCTGTCCGCGGGGCGCAACCGGTGGAACGCCGCGTTCTGGTGCGGCACCAACGCCGTGGTGCGGCTGGCCGCGTTGCGCGAGGTGGGCGGGGTCGCGACCGATACCGTCACCGAGGACATCCACACCACCATCCGGCTGCACCGCCGTGGCTGGCGCACCGTCTACCACAACGAGGTCCTCGCGCGCGGGCTCGCCGCCGGCACCGCCGAGCAGTACCTGAGCCAACGTCAGCGTTGGGGCACCGGTGCCATGCAGGTGCTGCGGCGGGAGCGCCCGGCCGGGCTCACCCTCGCGCAGTGCCTGAGCTACCTGGCCACGCTGCTGGGCTGGTTCGACTCGTGGCGCACCCTGGGTTACATCCTGCTGCCCGTCGCCACCGTCGCCTCCGGGCTACTCCCGGTGTCCGCACCCGCGCTGGAGTTCCTGACCTGGTTCACCGTGGTGTACTGCGTCCAGCGCCTCGCCCTGGCCGCGTTCGCCCGAGGCCGGGCGACCCAGACCCACGCCACCCTGTTCGAGTTCGTGCGTCTGCCGGCGAACCTGAACGCCACCCTGGCCCTGTTCAGCGGCCGGGCACACGCCTTCACCGTGACCGCGAAAGGACGCCAGAGCGGCGACACGCGAACCCGAACAGCCACCCCCCGGCTGCTGATCGGTCTCCTTGCCACCAGCGCGGTGGCCGCCGCCTGGTACGTGGCCACCGTCGCCGGGTTCACCCCGCTCACCTACCACACCCCGTGGGTCGCCCACGGCGTCATGATCTGGCTCGTGGTCAACGCCGCCATCCTCGTCGCGGCCATCCACCGCATCCGCCTGGAACGGTTCGGCACCGAACGCCGCGCCGCCGTCCGCTTCGACCACCCCGGCATCGCACACCTCAACGGCACTCGCTACACCCTGCGTGACGTCTCGTTGACCGGAGCCTCCGTCACCGGCGACACCTCCTCCGCGCGGCCCGGCCAGCGTGTCCACCTGCGACTCGACCTGCCCGCCACCGCACTGGTCGTGCCGGCCACCGTCAGACTGGTCACCCGCGGCGGGTGGCCCACGCTGGGACTGGAGTTCGACGGCATCACCCCAGCCCAACAGGCCAGGCTCGCCCTCGCACTGTTCGGCACCGGCCTCACCCCTACGCTGACGCCCGAACCCGCGGCTGCCATCAGCGCCACGCCGCTATGAAGGACGCCTTCCTCACCGTGTGCGTGAGGAAGGCGTGCTTCAACGCACGACCACCAGCACCTTCGAGACGTTCAGCATGGATCCGCTGATGATGTGGCTGTTCGCGCAGGCCGCGCGGGCAAAGCAGAGCGGCTTCGGCCGCGTGCTGCGAACGGCGTGTTTGTGCCACCGGGCGATGCCCCGAAAGACGCTTTTCTGTCGTTGAACGTCATCAGCGCGTCTTTCGAGACATCGGCGACGCCCCGAACGCGTCTTTCAGGACACACACCCCAGCGGATGCGCGTCGGCCTCCAGCACCTCACGCGCCCCGGCCGCCCGCGAAGCGGGCCTGATTGGGCCGCACCTGCCGCAAGGATGCGACACGCTACAAAGATCGTCGGTGGACCGAGGTTCGGCGCCCTCAGGTTGCCTGATCCGGCGGAGCCGCGCATCACCCAGGGACGATCATCGGGCTTTTCGGGCACCGCCGGTTGCCGGGCCGGCGTCTTCCATCATGCGCCGCAGGCGTTGTTGTTCTTCCTCGGTCACGTACGGCGCGTAGTAGTCGTACAGGTCCCGGCGCATGAGGGCGGCGGCGGTCAGGCCGTCCTTCTTGCGGATCGCGTCGAGGACGTTCGTGTGGCGTTGGATCCAGCTCTGCATGAGATCGTCGGGGGCCTCGGATCGGGCCACCTTGCCCGTGATCAGGTCGAGCGTGACCCCTCGGACGACCTGCGCGCAAATCTGGACGAGCGTGTTCTGGCTCGCCTCCGCCATCGCTTCGTGGAACGCGAGGTCGGCGCGTGAGAACTCGGTCTGCGTCTGGTCGGCGCTGCTGATCAGGTCCTCCAGCGCCGATTCCATTTTCGCCAGTTGTTCCTTGGTGCGCTGTTCGGCCGCCAGGAATGCGGACGTTCCTTCGAGCAGGATTCGGAACTGGAGCAGTTCCACGAGTGTCAGGCTCTGCGTCGAGGCCAGCCTGGTCATCGATTTCTGGAGCGGAGCCGAGGAAATCGGTAGCACGATCGGACCGTTCGGGTCGCCTGGTCTGGACTGCACCAAACCGTGGCTCTCGAGAACGCGGAGCGCCTCGCGGACGGTCGAACGGCTGACGGCGAACTGACCCATGAGTTCTCGCTCGCTCGGAAGGTGTTCGCCCGGTCGCGCTTTCCCGCTGAGGATTGCCATCTCCACTTGTTCCACCACGCGCTCATACGCGCGCACTGGCTTGATCGGCTCGAACTGGACCTGGTTCACGATCCTTTCCTCCCTGGCGCCGCGGACACGGGCCCTCGCTTGCCGAGCACGCCCCGTGCCAGGAATCCCTGCTCCGTCACGTTGTCAGCCTAGAGCGCCGAAGTCGGCACCCGCAACTAAGTGTACTGGTCAGACCGGGGTTAGTCGACCGCCTCGAAGAGCCATTCGTCCTCGGAGGGTGCGACCTCGAACAGGATGTACTCGAAATGGCCGGAATATGGAAATTCACCATCGTAGTTCTCCGAGACGGGAGCCAGCGCGTCGCGGCCGACGTCGAGGCCTTCCCAACCGTGGAACCACGGAATCACCCTGGGGAACTCGCGTTCGGCCACCGTCTTCCCCTGGACGAGAATGCTTCCGATGCCACGAGCGTCGCCGGTCTTCTCGAAACTGAACTCGAGACATGACGTGCCAAGAGGAATGGTCTCGGTCGACTCGAGCAGATAACGCTCGCCGACGTAGTTGTACTCGAAGCAGAGTCGGTCGTTCTTCACGTACATCACGAAGCCGGCGGCGTGACCGCCCAGTGCCACCAGCACGCCTTCCTCGCCGGTGGATGTGCGGTCGACGAACGCCTTGATCCGGTGGCTCCTGTTCATCGTCGGCGGCGCGGCGGCGGCCGGCAGATGTGCCATGCCGGGATAGTATTTGTAGACCAACCTGTTCCGTGGCGATCCGGGACGCGGAATCCGCGCCCTTTCGGCGAAACCGCGGTCATCGATCGGAACGACGTCGTACTTGCCTGCCTCGACCCAGAACTGTTCGATGAGGCCACGCAGCACCTCGGGCCGTTCCGTCGCCAGGTCTCGGCATTCCGACCAGTCGTTGGCGACCTCGAACAACTCCCACACGTCGTCGGCGTAGTCGCTGCCCCGCTCGTGGTAGGCGACCGCTTTCCAGCCCTCGTGCCAGATCCCGCGGTGCCCGAACATCTCGAAGTACTGGGTGACGTGCCGGGTCGGCTGGTCGCCGGCCGCGAACGTGTACGAGAGGTCGGTGCCGTGTATCGGAAGCTGCGGTGTGCCCCGGTACACGCCGGGCGCCTCGAAGCCGAGAACGGAGAGCACGGTGGGCGTCACGTCGATGACGTGGTGGAACTGTGGACGAATGCCCCCGCCATCCGTGATGCCGGCCGGCCAGTGGACCACCAGCGGCGCACGGATACCGCCCTCATGGGTGTTCTGCTTGTACCGCCGGAAGGGCGTGTTGCCGGCCTGCGCCCATCCCCAGGGATAGTTCGAGTGGGACCGTGGCCCGCCGATGAGGTCGATCTGGGCGAGGTTGCGTTCGAAACTCTGCTCGATCCGGTTCTGGAACGCGGTGGGGTTCAGCGAGCCGATCGGTCCACCCTCCTGGCTCGCACCGTTGTCCGACATCACGAAGATCAGCGTGTTGTCGAGCCGGCCGACCTCGCTGAGGAACTCGACGAGCCGGCCGAGTTCGGTGTCGGTGTGCGCCAGCATGGCCGCGTAGGCTTCCTGCATGCGCGCGAAAAGCCTTTGCTCGTCGCGTTCCAGCTCGTCCCACGGCCGCACGCCGGGGTTTCTCGGTGACAGCTCCGTCCCCGGCGGGATCACTCCCATGTGGAGCTGGCGTTCGTAACGCTCCGCGCGGATGGCGTCCCATCCCCGGTCGTACCGTCCGCGGAAGCGAGTCAGATACTCCTCCGGCGCCTGGTGCGGCGCGTGTGCGGCCGCGAAAGCCAGGTGCAGGAAGAAGGGCCGGTCGGGCGTGATTGAGGTCTGGTCGCGCACGAACTCGATGGCCTTGTCGACCAGGTCCTCGGTGAGGTGGTACCCGTCCTCCGGCCGCCCCGGTGGGTCGACCGCGTGGTTGTCGTAGGTCAGCTCGGGGTAGAAGCAGTCGGTCTCGGCCTCGAGGAAACCGTAGTAGCGCTCGAAACCCCGTCCCAGGGGCCACTGGTCGTACGGCCCGGACGCCGTGGTGTGTTCGGTGGGCGCGAGATGCCACTTCCCGACGCACATGGTGTTGACGCCTTGGTCGCGAAGCATCTCGGCGACCGTCGCCGCGGCGGGTGTCACGTAGCCGCGGCCGTTGGGGAACCCGGTGTCCAGGTTGGACAGCAGGCGCATCCCGACACTGTGGTGGTTGCGGCCGGTCAACAGGGCGGCCCTGGTCGGTGAGCACAGCGGCGTGGTGTGGAAGTTCGTGTACCGCAGCCCGCCGGCCGCCAACGCGTCGATGGTCGGCGTCTCGATCTCCGAACCGAAACAGCCGAAGTCCGAGTACCCGACGTCGTCGAGGACCACGTAGATGACGTTCGGCGAACCCTCCGGTGCGCGCGTTCGCTCGGGCCAGTGGGGCTCGGACTCACGATGGGTTCGCCCGATCTTTCCCAGAAACGGCGCGCTGAAGGGCATCAGAAGGTCCCCGCCTTTCGTGGGCCGGCGGACTTGACGTCTGCGGAGACTAGTGTCACTCTGCCCACCACGCAACTAGGTGGACTGGTCGGACCAGGTCCAGGCGAGTGGAGGCTCTCGTGCGGGGACTGCGGATCGCCACGATCGGTGGTGACGGAGTCGGCCCCGAGGTGATCGAGGCGACGCTTCCGGTCCTGCGCGCGGCCGCGGAGGCGAGCGGCGTCAGCGTCGAGACGGTCGCGCTGGACTGGGGCGGCGAGCACATGCTCCGCACGGGACGGGCGATGCCGGCCGACGGCGCCGACGTGCTGAGCGAGTGCGACGGAGTGCTCTTCGGGGCCGTCGGCCGGCCCGACATACCCGACGACGAGCTGATCTGGGGCCTGATCATCGGGCTCCGGCAGGCACTGGACCTCGCGGTGAACGTCCGGCCGGTGCGCAGCTGGGACGGCGTGACCACGGCCGTCCGTACCGAGGAGCCGATCGACTTCGTCGTCGTGCGCGAGAACACCGAAGGCGAGTACGCCGGCGTCGGCGGCCGGGTCGGCCAACTCGGTATCGAGGTCGCCGTCCACTCGCGCACCGCCATCGAGCGCACCGCGCGCTACGCGTTCGACCTGGCGCGGCAGCGCCGTGGCCGGGTCAGCCTGGTCACCAAGTCGAACGCGATGCGGTACGGCTACCCGCTCTGGGACGAGGTCACCGCGTCGGTCCACCTCGACTACCCGGACGTCGAACTCGAACACGTCCTGGTCGACGCGATGGCCGCGCGCATGGTCCAGCGTCCCGGCGGCCTCGATGTGCTGCTGTGTAGCAACCTCTTCGGCGACATCCTGTCCGACCTGGCCGCCGGTCTGGTCGGTGGCATGGGCATGGCGCCGAGCGCCAACGTCCTTCCCGGTCGCGGTCCGGGCCTGTTCGAACCGGTGCACGGGTCAGCGCCAGACATCGCCGGCGCGGGCATCGCCAACCCGGTCGCGTGCCTGCTGTCCGCGGCGCTCCTGCTCGACCACACGGGAGTCGAGGGGGCGGGGGACCGGATCCGGTCCGCCGTGACGACGACGTTGCGTGATCCCGCCACCCACACGCCCGACCTCGGCGGGACGGCGACGACGACCGACCTGAGCACGTCCGTGCTCACCAACCTCCAGCAACCAGCCGGCGGCGCGCCCTCAGCTCCGACCGAGCACCTCGTGTCTCTTCCAACCTCCAGGAGGTAGGTCATGCTCTCGAAGCGTTTGTTGAAGGTGATGGCGGCACCGCTGGCACTCCTCCTGGCCGCGTGCAGTGCGGGTTCCACCGCGACCGCCGGCAGCACCGACACGTCGCTCGTCGTCGCGTTCGCCGTCGAACCAGAGAACCTCGACTTCACGAAGACGGCAGGCGCGGCCATCCCGCAGGTGTTGCTGAACAACGTCTACGAAGGACTGGTCACCGTCGACGACGACGGGAAGATCGAACCCGCCCTCGCTACGAAGTGGACGGTCAGCGATGACCAGAAGACCTACGACTTCACCCTTCGCGACGGTGTCACGTTCAGCAACGGTGACAAGTTCGACGCCGACGCGGTGAAGTTCAGCATCGAGCGGGTCAAGAGTGCGGAGTGGACGGTCGCGCTCAAGAGCGGGATGGACGTGGTCGAGAAGGTCGAGGTCGTCTCACCGACGGAGGTCAAGGTCGTCCTGTCCAAGCCCAGCCGGGACTGGCTGTTCCGGATGACCACCCGAATCGGCGCGATGTTCTCGCCGAACGGGGTTGCCGACCTGGCCAACACCGCCATCGGCACCGGCCCGTACGAGGTGGCCAAGTGGACTCGGGGCGACTCGATCGAACTGAAGGCCCGCGACGAGTACTGGGGCGACAAGCCGGCGATGAAGTCCGTCACCTTCAAGTACTTCGACGACCCGACCGCCATGAACAACGCGCTGCTCACCGGAAGCGTCAACGTCATCGGGTCCATGCAGGCGCCGGACTCCATGAGCCAGTTCAAAAACGACAGCCGCTTCAAGGTCATCGAGGGCATCACCAACGGCGAGGTGGTCCTGTCCTTCAACAACGCGGCAGGGCCGCTGCAGGACATCAGGATCCGCAAGGCGATCAAGTACGCGCTCGACCGCAAGGCCATCGTCGACACGGCGTGGAACGGTTACGGCACCCTGATCGGCAGCATGGTGCCCCCGACGGACCCGTGGTACGAGGACCTCACGGGCCTGTACCCGCACGACCCCGAGAAGGCCAAGTCACTGCTCGCCGAGGCGGGGACGCCGAACCTCGAGCTGCGACTGCGCCTCCCCAACATCCCCTACGCCGTCGCCGCGGGACAGGTGGTCAAGTCGCAGCTCGCCGACGTCGGCATCACCGCCACCATCGACCTGCTCGAGTTCCCGGCCAGGTGGCTCGACGTCGTGTTCAAGCAGCACGACTACGACATGTCGATCATCCAGCACGTCGAGCCGCGGGACATCGCCCAGTTCGGCAACGCCACCTACTACTTCGGCTACAACAACCCGAAGGTGCAGCAGTTGCTCGCCGAGGCGGACCAGGGCACGGCGGAGCAGCAGAACACCGACATGAAGGCCGCCGCCCGGCAGATCGCGGACGACGCCGCCGCGGACTGGCTGTTCCTGTTCCCGTACCTCGCCGTGACCGACGCCAACCTGTCCGGTGTGCCGAAGAACGCGATCACCGAGTCCTTCGACGTCACGTCGATCACCCGATCCTGAAGTCCATGAGCAACTCCATCCGGCAGCTGGCGCGCAGGGCGCTCATCCTGATCGCCAGCGCCGCCGCCGCGTCGGTGCTGGTGTTCGGCTTCATGTCGGTGCTGCCAGGAGATCCGGCCGAGATCGCGCTCGGCGTCAACGCGACACCCGACGCGGTCGCCAGCCTTCGCGCGGAGTTCGGCACCGACCGGCCGTTGTACGTGCAGTACTTCGACTGGGCCGATGGGCTCCTTCGGTGGGACTTCGGGAAGTCCTACGTCTCGGAGACGGCCGTCGGACCGCAGATCGCCGACCGGCTGGCCGTGACGGCGTGGCTCGTCGGTGCGGCGATCCTGGTGGCGCTGCTCATCGCCATTCCACTCGGGACGCTGTCGGCGTTGCGGCACCGGCGGTTCACGGGGCTCGTGGTGTCCGGGTTGAGCCAGCTGGGCATCGCCGTCCCGGCGTTCGTCATGGGCATCGCGTTGATCTTCGTGTTCGCCATCAAGCTGGGACTCGTGCCGTCGGGTGGCTGGACCCCGCCGACCGAGCCGGGGAAGTTCCTGTCCCAGCTCGTCCTGCCGGCCCTGTCCCTCGGGCTCATCCAGGGGGCGATGCTCACCAGGTACGTGCGGTCGGCGATCCTCGAAGTCCTTCGCGAGGACTACATGCGCACCGCCAGGGCCAAGGGCGCCAGTTCCATGCGGACGTTGTTCCGGCACGGTCTGCGCAACGCGTCGATCCCGGTCGTCACCGTCCTCGGACTGCACATGACCACCCTCCTCATCGGATCCGTCGTGATCGAGCGGGTGTTCGTGATCCCCGGCCTGGGCAGCCTGCTCCTCGACGCCGTGGCGAACCGCGACCTCCTCGTCGTCCAGGGCGTCGTCATGCTGCTCGTCATCGCGGCGCTGACCATCAACTTCGTCGTGGACGTTCTCTACGTTGTGCTCGACCCGCGACTGCGAGGCAGCTGATGGAGCCGACCCGCCAGGATCAGCGGACCCGCCGCCGCCCGCTCGGACCGACCTTCGTGGTCGGCGCCGCGCTGGTCGGCCTGGTCGTGCTGTTCGCGCTCATCTCGTTCGTGTGGACGCCGTACGACCCGACCAGGGTCGACCCCACCGTCCGGCTGGTCGGTCCCGGTGCCGAACACTGGCTCGGCACCGACAAGTTCGGCCGGGACGTCTTCAGCCAGCTGCTGGTCGGCGCGCGAACCACCCTGTTCGTCGGCTTCATCGCGGTCGGTGTCGCGGCCGTGATCGGCACGCCGCTGGGCATCCTCGCCGCGATGACCCGCTGGCGCGTGCTCAGCGAACTGGTGATGCGCGGAAACGACCTCCTGCTGGCGTTTCCCGCGCTCCTGCTCGCCATCATGTTCGGCGCCGTCTTCGGTGCCAGCACGCTGACCGCGATGATCGCGATCGGGATCGCGACCGTGCCGTCCTTCGCGCGCCTGGCCAGGAGCGGAACGCTGCAGGTCATGGCCACCGAGTACATCACGGCCGCCCGGGTCGCCGGCCGGTCGACGCTCGCCATCGCATGGCGGCACGTCCTGCCGAACATCGGGGCGGTCGTCATCGTGCAGGCGTCGGTGTCGTTCGCCATCGCGGTGCTGGCCGAGGCGGCGTTGTCCTACCTGGGCTTCGGCACCGTGCCGCCAACACCGTCCTGGGGCCGCATGCTCCAGGAGTCCCAGCAGTTCATCTTCGACAAGCCGCTGCTGCTGCTCTGGCCCGCGCTGGCGATCGCCGTGGCCGTCCTCGGCTTCAACCTTCTCGGCGACGGCCTCCGCGACCTTCTCGACCCGAGGCTCGAGGAGCGCAGGTGAGTACCGAGACACAACCCACGAGTGTGGAGCACACCGTGAAGCCGGTTCTGGCCGTGGAGAAGCTGAGCGTGCACGCCGGCGACCTCACGCTGGTGGAGGACGTCTCGTTCGCCATCGGCGCCGGGGAACGGGTCGGGCTCATCGGGGAGTCGGGGTCGGGCAAGTCGCTCACGGCCACGTCGCTGATGGGCCTGTTGCCCGACGGCGTGCACAGCGAAGGTTCGATCAGGCTCGACGGCGTCGAGCACGACCTGGTCGGCGCCACACAGAAGCAGTTCTCCGGGTTGCGCGGCCGGAGGATGGCGATGGTCTTCCAGGAACCCATGACCGCCCTGAATCCCACCATGCGCGTGGGCGACCAGGTCGCCGAGGTCATGCTGATCCACAAGACCGAACGCAGCCGTGCCGACGCCCGCACGGCCGCGATCCGGTCGCTGGAACGGGTTCGGCTGCCCGATCCCGAGAAGATCGCCAGGGCCTACCCGCACCAGCTCTCCGGTGGTCAGCGCCAGCGCGTCGTACTCGCGATCGCGTTGGCCAACGGGCCAGAGCTGCTGCTGTGCGACGAGCCGACGACCGCGCTCGACGTCACCGTGCAGGCCCACATGCTCGACCTCATCTCGACCGGCATCCGCGAACGCGGCTCCGCGCTGTTGTTCATCACCCACGACCTCGCGGTCGTCGCCACGATCTGCGAGCGGGTGCTGGTCATGTACGGCGGGCGCATCGTCGAGAGCGGGACCGTCCGCGAGGTCTTCACGAATCCTCGCCATCCCTACACCCAGGGGCTGATCGCGGCGTCGGACCTGGAAACCGACCACGCCGGTGGCCGGCTGGTGACGATCCCCGGCAGCGTGCCGCCCGCCGGGAGCTTTCCGAGCGGTTGCGTGTTCCGGACCCGCTGCGACCTCGCCACCGACCAGTGCGCCGAGTCTCCACTGTGGACAGGCGAACCGGAGCGCGGGTTCGCGTGTTGGAACTCGGGGGAGCACACATGAGCCCGCTCATCCAGGTCAGGGACCTCACCCGTGTCTACCGTCGGCCGCGTACGTCGCTGACCGGGGGGCGGCACTCCGTGGTCGCGTTGCGGGACGTCTCCCTCGACATCCAGGCCGGCGAACGGTTCGGCATCGTCGGCGAGTCGGGCTCCGGCAAGTCGACGCTGATCCGCCTGCTGGCCGGACTGGACCAGCCCACATCGGGGTCGATCCTCTTCGACGGGCACGAGATCGCCGGCGCACCGGAACGGAAGCTCGGCTTCCTGCGCCGGCAGTTGCAGTTCGTCTTCCAGGACCCCATGGGCTCGCTCGATCCCCGCATGCGGGTGCGGCACATCGTGGCCGAACCCCTTGTCGCACAGGGCCATCCAAATCCGGCGCAACGCGTCGACGAGCTGCTCGAGGCGGTCGGCCTGTCGCCCGCCGCCGCGGACCGGTTCCCGCACCAGTTCTCGGGCGGGCAGCGGCAGCGCATCTCGATCGCCAGGGCGCTGGCGCCACAACCCACGGTCCTGGTCGCCGACGAACCGGTCAGCGCGCTGGACGTCTCCGTGCGCGCGCAGATCCTGAACCTCCTGCTGGACCTCGCGGAGGAGTTCTCCCTCACCCTGATCTTCGTCTCGCACGACCTGGCCGTGGTACGGCGAATCTGCGACAACGTCGGCGTTCTGCACCACGGGGAACTGGTCGAGCACGGCCCCACCCGCCAGCTGTACGACCAGCCGCGGCACGCCTACACCCGCAGGCTCGTCGCCGCGGTACCCACGATCAGAAAGGCACTGTCCGGAGTGGACGCCGAGGAGCTGGCCCGTGGTGTCCTCTCGGCTGGCGCCGATCCGACCGACGATCCCGAAGAGAAGGCGGCACTGGAATCGTGAGTCAGTTCAGTCCGAGCTACCCCGACGGCCTGCCGATCGGCGACGGCTGGATCACCACGCCCCACACCGAACCGGTCCACTTTCCCTACGACGGATCGGTTGTCGCCACCGCACCGGTAGGGAACGTCGAGCACGCACGCATGGCGCTGTCCGCGGCGACCCGGGTCGCCGCGGACGTGGCCGCGCTGCCGTCTCGAACACGGCGGGACGTGCTGCTGGGTGCTCGCGACCTGCTCGAGTCCGTACGAGAGGACTTCGAGCGCCTGCTCGTGCTCGAGACCGGCAAGCCTCTGCGTGACTGCAAGGTGGAAGTGGCGCGCACGCTCGTCACGCTCACCGCGGCGGCCGAGGAGGTGGCCAGGATCCACGGCGAGACGGTCCCGTTGGACCTGCTCCCGTCCGGTGACGGCATGGTCGGGTTCTGGCGTCGCGTGCCGATCGGGATCGTCGTCGGCATCGCGGGGTTCAACTATCCGCTCCTGCTGGCCGCGCACAAGATCGCCCCGTCGATCGCCGCCGGCTGCCCCGTCGTCTGCAAGCCGGCGCCACACACCCCGCTGGCCACGCTGTGGCTCGTGGACCTCGTCCGCACGGCCGCCGCCCGGCACGGCGCGCCCGCGGCCATGGTGCAACTGGTGACCGGTGACGCGGCGGTCGGGGCGGTGCTCGTCGAGGACGAACGGATCGGGGCGGTCTCGTTCACCGGCTCGTCGGCTGTCGGACACGCGATCGCACGCGCCGCCGCGCCCAGGAAGGTGTTGTTGGAGCTGGGTTCGAACGCGGCACTCATCGTCGCGGCCGACGCCGACCTGGATCGCGCGGCGGACGCCGTCGTCCGGGGCGGCTACTACGCGTCCGGGCAGGCATGCATCTCGGTGCAGCGGGTCGTCGTCGAGGAGGCCGTGGCGTCGGAGTTCCTCGACCTCGTGGTCGCGCGGGTGCGCGAGGTCGTCGTCGGGGACCCTCGTGACGAGGCGACCGACATGTCCGCCCTGATCGACGAACGCTCGACCGAGCGCGTTCAGGACTGGGTGAGCCGAGCCGTGGACGCCGGGGCGAAGGTCGTCGCCGGCGGACAGACCGATGGCAGGCTGCTTCGCCCCACGGTCGTGGCCGACGTGCCCGGCGGGCTCGAACTGTGGGACGAGGAGGTCTTCGGGCCGGTCGTCGCCATGCGTGTCGTGCCGGACATCGACGCCGCCTTCGCCGTGGCGAACGACTCCCGGTACGGGCTGCACGCGAGCGTGTGGACACGCTCGCTGGACACCGCGTTCCGCGCCATCGACTGTCTCCAGGTGGGCGGGGTCATCGTCAACGAGGTGCCGGGATTCCGTAGCGACACCATGCCCTACGGCGGCGTGAAGGACTCCGGTATCGGCAGGGAAGGGCCTCGGTTCGCGATCGAGGAGCTCACGGTGACCAAGATGGCCGTAATCAAAGTGGGGGTCTGAAGTGGACTACGCCGGTCTGTTCGATCTGAGCGGACGCGAGGTCGTGGTGGTCGGTGCGGGCAGCGGCATCGGCAGGGAGTCGGCGCTGGCCCTTGCCGCGCACGGCGCACATGTCGTCCTCGCGGACCGCGACGAGGCGGCGGCGGAGGGGACGGCGAAACTGGCCGGCGACCACGCACGCGTCTACCCGCTCGACGTGCTCGACTCCTCGGCGATCGAGGTCGCCGCGGCGGACCTCGCGTCCGCCAGCGCGCTGGTGTTCACACCAGCGACCAATGTTCGCAAGAGCATGACCGACTACACCGACGAGGAGTTCGACCGCGTCATCTCGCTGAACCTGCGTGCGTCGTTCCATCTCATCCGGCACTTCGCGGGTCGGCTGGCGCAGCGTGGGGGAGGGAGCATCGTGGCGTTCTCCTCGATCCGGGCCAGCACGGTCGAACCGGGCCAGAGCGTCTACGCGGCGACGAAGGCCGGTCTGGAAGGGCTGGTCAAGACCGCGGCAGCCGAGTTCGGTGGCCGCGGCGTACGCGTGAACGCGATCCGGCCCGGCGTGGTGGAGACCCCTCTGACAGTCCAACTCGCGGCGGACGAGACGTGGGCGGGTGCCTACGCCGACAAGACCGCGCTCGGCCGCTGGGCACGGGCGGAGGAGATCGCCGGCGCCGTCGTCTACCTCGTCTCGGACGCGGCGTCCTATGTGACCGGTTCGATCCTGACCGTGGACGGCGGCTGGACCGCACAGGACGGACGGTACGAACCCCCTCTGCCCAACGGGGAGGCGTGATGAGCGCGGAACTCGCAGATCTCACCGCGGTCGAGCTGCTGCGTGGTTACGCCAGCCGGTCGTTCTCTCCGGTCGAGGTGAACGCCGCCGTGCAGCGGCGCATCGAGTCGGTGGAGAAGACCATCGGGGCGTTGTACGCACACGACCCGGAGGCGGCGGCGCAGGCCGCGCGGGACAGTGAGGCGGCGTGGTTCGCCGGGCAGCCGCGCGGCGACATCGACGGTGTTCCGGTCACCGTCAAGGAGAACATCGCCACCCGGGGCGTTCCCCTGCCGATGGGTACCGCGGGCAGCGATCTCGCGCCCGCCGGCGAGGACGCGCCGGCGGCCGCGCGGGTTCGCGAGTCCGGCGGTGTGATTCTGGGCAAGACGACCATGCCGGACCTGGGGATGCTGTCCTCGGGACTGTCCAGTTTCCACCAACTCGCGCACAACCCGTGGAATCCGGAGTGGAACCCGGGCGGGTCGAGCGCGGGCGCCGCCGCCGCGTGTGCCGCGGGCTACGGGCCGCTGCACATCGGCACGGACATCGGCGGGTCGCTGCGCCTGCCCGCCGGGTGGACGGCGACCGTGACCCTCAAACCCAGCTACGGTCTCGTTCCCGTCGATCCGCCGTACTTCGGCCGGGTGGCCGGGCCGATCACCCGGACCGTCGCGGACGCGGCGTTGTTCATGCGGGTTCTCGCGCAGGCCGACGTCCGCGACCACACGAGCCTGCCGCGGCTCGTCACCGACTGGTCCCAACTCGACGGTGACGTCACGGGTCTGCGAGTCGGGCTGCTGCTCGACGCGGGCTGCGGACTGGAGACGCAGCGTGCCGTGCGTGAAGCGGTCGAGGGCGCCGCGGCGACGTTCGAGTCCGGTGATGCGATCGTCGAGCCGATCCCACCGTTCTTCTCCGCCGAGATGCTGGGAGACCTCGATCTCTTCTGGCGCGTTCGCGGGTGGGAATGGTTCAGTGGGCTCTCCCACAAGAAGCAAAGCCTTGTCCTGCCGTACATCGCGGACTGGTGCCGGGGTGGTGCCGACGTCCCCGGTGTCACGCTGATGCGGTGTGTCAACCGCATGCTGGAGATCTCGGCCACGACCGTACGGTCCACAGCGGACTTCGACCTGGTGCTGTCGCCGGTGTCGCCGGTGACGACGTTCGCCGTGGACTGGCCGTCGCCGACGAACGACGTCGACCGTCCACTCGAGCACATCGGTTTCACCGCCCCGTACAACTTCTCCGGACAGCCGGCGTCGTCGGTCAACTGTGGCTGGAGCCAGGAAGGCAAGCCGATCGGCCTGCAGATCGCCGGGCGGCGGTTCGCCGACATGGCGGTACTCCGTGCCACACACTGGTATGAGCAGGCACGAGGCGATGCGGCCACGCCGGTGTGGCCGCCTGCGTCGATGAGCGAGTACGCGACGACCCCGCTGTGACCTCCCAGGGGATCACTGTTCCGTGGCGAGATGGAACTGGAAGTTGCGGAACAGCTCCGTTTCCGGCGTGTCCGCGCCCCGCAGCCGCAGCGCGTAGCTGACCAGGGCGTGATGGATCATGTACAGCCGCAGGCCTTCTTTCTCGCCGCCGTCGGACATGCGCTTGACGACCCAGGCCATCGGTGACCTGTCACCGTAGCGAGCCCGAGGAGTGAAGATCAACTCGGCGGCACCGATCTCGCCGAGCACGTTCAGTGCGTAGCTGACGGGGAACGCGCGGTTGTACCGGTCGGCGTCGGTCCGGTCGAGATCGAGAAACGAGTCGACCATCCGTTCCAGTGCCTCGTTCGGGATCAAATCCAGCCGGCCGGTGAGCATGGCCACCTCGATGATGTACGGGTAGGCGATGCCGTTGGGGAAGAAGTTGCCGCCGGGGTCCACAATGTCCAGCACGGCCACGATCTCCGCCAGGTAGGCGTCCAGGTCAGGCAACCGTTCCTTCAACCGCCCCAGGTTGTGCAGTGCGACGATCCAGTACTGGCTCATGTGGACGCGGTCGTCCCACGGGATCTCGGCCAGCAGCGCATTGGCCTCGGTCAGCCAGTCGACCGGGTCGTTCAGGTACTCCGGCCTGCCGCACATGGCGATGGCGTTGAGCATCGTCACCAGCGGATAGACCTTCGACCAGGCGATCGGCAGCTCCTGCGGGAAGGACGGGTAGATCTTCAGCTCGTCGGCGCGGGACATGTAGTGCAGGGTCTCCCGCATGTAGTCCCGTTCACCGTCGAAGATGTACCGCTCGTAGCCGAGCAGAGCCAGCACGGACATGAACATCGAGCCCGCGCGGCCGCGGAAGTACGGCGCCGGGATGTTCTCCAGCAGGTTCAGCGCCTCGATGACGTGGTTCCGGTCGTCGGTGACGAGCCGGTCGGCCAGCCCGATCTGGCCGATGGCGAGGAAGACGGTGGACGAGGCGGACAGCCGCTCGTAGTCGCCGTGCCGTCCCTTGTTCTCGTCGGGGATCTGGTCCGGCGCGATCTCGTCGAGCATGCCGAGCACCTCGGCCGGGAAGTCCAGCTCGTCGTTGACGAGCAGCGACCGGTCGAGTCCGAGCTTGGCGAAGGAGTCCATGACGAGACTGCCCGCCATCGCCCGGTAGTAGGGGTTGCGCTCGGCACGGGCCGCCTGCAGGAGCGGCCCGACAGCCTCCTCGAGCCGCTCCCCGGCGGGGTCGGCCGCCGTCAGCACGAAGTCCGCCAGAGCCCGGCAGAACAGGTGGTAGGCGTTGGACGGCGACACCTTCGCCGCCAGTTGGTCGAACGTCTCCCGGATGTGCCCGGCGATCGCCGGGTCGTAGTCGACGGGGTACTGGCCGAGGCCGATGCCGCGGATCATCCGGCTCCACGGTGCGAAGATCATGCGGGTCTCGTTCGACAGGTCACTCAGCCCGGACACCGGAGCGGTGAGCGAGAGAGTCGTCATGACATGGCCTTTCTGTCGGTGTTGTTCTCGTGCGGGTAGGGCAGCGGCGGGACCTGGACGCCCAGGAACTCCGTGCGGGTGCCTTCCAACATCTCCAGTGCCCAGTTCAGCCACTTGATGCCCTCGCAGTAGATGGCCACCGGCCGGCGCTGGGTCTGGTAGGTGTCGGTGAGCGTGCCGTCCAGTTCGGACTGGAAGTGGAACGGTGGCATGGCCGTGAAATGGGTGCCCATCATGAAGACGAACCGGATCAGCCAGAACGGGTCGTCCCGCAGCTGCGCGGAGTCCGGGTCGTCGAGGCCGTACACCTCGGTCATGACGGAGCGGAAGTAGTCCTCGATGCCCCGCGGTGCTGTCTCGTCGGTCCGGCCGTCGTGTGCCGCCACGTCCCGCACCTGGTAGGCACGCTGGTACGGATTGCCCGCCACGAACTCGATGTCCACGCGAGGGGCGTCGTCGAGCCGGACCCGCATCGTGAACTGCTCGTGGTGGATCTCGTCGTAGTGTCCGATCGAGTTGTGCCACGGCTTGTTGTCGTACATCGGGTCGTCGCGGGTCTGCCTGCCCTCGCTGCGAAAACCGATCGCCCTCGGGTCGAGGAACCGCAGCCCCAGCGACTCCGGCGTGATGTCGGCGAGCGCGAGGTCGATCTCGTCGGACGCGGCGTCGGACTCGATCAGCCGTTGCGCGCGCAGCAGCGGCTCGACGTTGGTGATCTTGATGTTCTCGGTGTTGGAGTCACCCATGACCAGCGAGTGGAACCGCGGCTCGAGGACCGCCGCGAACTCCGGGCGCGCCCGCAACCGTGCGAGGAGCGCCGACGAGTTGAGGTACGACACGCCGTTGACGACGATCCGCTCGGTGTCCAACAGCCGGCGGTTGAACGTGTGTGGTGCGGTGCGCCGGCAGAGCGCCAACCGGTCCTCGATCTTCCGGAAGTACGACGTGTCCAGGGTCGCGCCCGGCGCGGGGACGCGGTCGACGGTGTGGACGTCCCGGTGCAGGACCGAGAAGATCTGCGTGTACAGGCGCGCGATCACCGCGGGAGGCGGCGAGTGCCGCTCGACGAACCTGCTGACCTCGTCGCCGGGCACGTAGCTCATCTCGACGATGACCTCTTTGTGCGTGGTCTCGCCGTTGCTCCGCAGGTGCGCCGGAACCGGGATCTCCCGGTCGATGATGTCGATGGCCTCCGGGAAGTAGGCGCGCACGGAGTCGGGCAGGGCCTGGAGGTACTCGGCCTGCCGTCTCGCCTTGGTGAACGGCGGCAGCATGACCCCCACACCGTGCCGGTCCCAGTTTGCCGTGGTCAGTGCCTCGCTGAGGACCTTGCGAACGATGATCCTGTCGTCGTCGTCCCTTTTGACGAACAGCGTCATCGACTCGCTGCCGCCGTTGCCGAAACCGACGACCGTCTCTCCGCTGTGGACGTACGAGTTGACCATGCTGCTGAGCAGTTTGCGGCCGCGAGCGTGGTGCAGCACCCTGGTGTTCTCGTCCGTCATGGACAGTGTGGCCCGGTCCTCGAAGTCGTCGAGCGCCGGGTTGAGCCTCCTGCGCCAGATGTCCGATGGCGACAGCACGGAGATGACCTCCGCACGGAACGGTCCCGTGTCGACGTGCGCGGGGTCGAGCCGCGAGCCGAGCGACAGGATCTGACAGTTGCCGTTCAGGTGTATGCGTCGAACCCGAACATCGGGCGCGGTGCTAGCGGAAGACAGCACGGGTCGCCGCCTCCAGTTCGTTCTTGGACTGCAACGGAACTCCTCCCTGTGAAATGACCGGGACGTCGGACCTGCGCAGTGAGGCGGTCATCCGGTCGAGCGCGGCCGTGGCGGGCTCGGCTCGCAGATGGGCCTCGTACAGCGGTACGACGTCGGGCAACGTGGTCGCGCCGGCGACGGCCAGCGCCACCAGCCAACCCAGTGGGTCGCCGCCCTGGACGTAGTAGTCGTGCATGAACATGGCGGGGCGATGCTGGTGCAGCACCTGGAAAAGCGCGTACTGGTACACCGCGTGGCCGACGGCGAGCTGGCTGGCCGACGGCGTTGTCGTGTCGTCGGCCGACAGGAAGTCGTCGTTCTCGATGCCGAGGCTCTCGAACACCTCGTCGTAGATCCGGCGCGCGACCGGCTGGGTGTCCAACAACATCCGGGTGTTGCGGACGAGGTCGGCGTAGCCGAGGTCGGGTGGCAGATCGAAGTGGAACACCACGGCTTCGGCGTGCTCGCCGTGTACCTGCCGTCGATCGACGATCGCTCCGGTCTCGTCGATCACCGTCAGCTCGGCGTACGCCTGGCCGATGCCGTCGGCGCCGCCGGCGATCCGCTTCTTCAGCCGTGCCTTTCCTACCAGTTCGCCGACGTCGACGTTGACGTGGTGCAGATAGTTGTAGGTGTGCTGGAAGATCTCCAGCAGCTCGTAGAAGGCGGGCGAGCCGGCCCGGTCCCGGTGGAACATCTCGTTGGCGACGACCCGCCCGAGGCTGCGGTAGAAGTAGCGCCGGAAGAACGAGTCCTTCTTGGACAGTTGCGAGATCTCGTGGAGTGTGCGGTAGTGCCGCCAGACCAGCCGGTCACCCGCGTGACGTAGCTTCTCCAACTGTTCGAGCAGACCGCCCATCAGTTTGACGGCATGGAGCAACGCACCCGTCTCGCTCGCCGTCCCGGCGTACGACGTGGTCGGGATGTCGACGTCGTTGTCGGCCAGCAGACGTACCGACTTCTCGCCGAGCCCGAGCTCGAGGATCATGTCCGGGCGGAGGTCCTCCAGTGTTTCCACGGTGTTCCGGGAAGCCATGACCTCGTTGGTGATCGCCAGCACCGCGTTGCGCACCTCGGTCGCGGTGGTGAGCAGACCGCTGTCGTTGTTCGACACCACCGGGGTGTGCGGCTTGCGGAACGTGATTCCGTGGTCCGCCATGAACTTCGCGAACCCCTGGCGGGCGACGATCATCCGCTCGGCATGTGCGAGGAACGTCGTCGGCGCCTTCAGCTCCTCGACGTCGACGTCCTGGTACCGCGCCACGAACGCGTCGAAGCCGGCCATGGCGCCCGCTCTGACGTAGACGTTCGTCTGCCGGGGCGAGTAGAACTTGTGCACCTCGACGTCGGTCGTGGGATAGACGGCGGAGATGTCGGCCAGGACGGCGGCCAGGTTCCTGGGTTCGCCGCGCAGGCCGACGACGTGGTACGGCTCGGACACCTGCCGCGTGCGTCGCGCGTGCTCCGGCAGATACTCCACGATCGACACCGCGACCGGGTCGTCAGGGTCGATCCCCTCTGCGGCCACCAGCATCAGCGGGGTGAACGCCCGCGCGAGCAGTACACCGTCGGCGATCGACACGGCGCCACCGGCGACCGCGGCGGTGATGATGCCGAAGCTCTCCCCGGTGTAGCCGACGAACCGCACAGGTACCTGGTGATCCGCGGCCCTGTTTCGCAGGTGCGCTTCGATGGCGAGGCTGTGCACCAGAAGCGCGGCCCCGATGAACCCCTGGGCGGCCATCCGCTCGGTGGGCATGTTCTCCGGGATCAGCAGGAGCTTCTCCGGCCGGCCTGCGAAGCCGAGCGCGCGCGCCGCCTCCTCGTAGATGCCTGTCACCTCGGGAATGCCGGCGTCGAGCATGCGCCGGCCCAGGTTCTGGTAGTGGGACCGGCTGCCGAGGCCGGGAAAGAAGCCGACGATCCGGCTACCCTGCCCGGCCGCCGTCCGGTTGGTCCTGCGGTACCGCTCCCGCGAGAACAGGAACGTGTTCGTCGACGACAGGGCCTGCACGAGGTTCGCGACGTCCCGAGGACCGTGTGGCAGCGGCGCCGTCGTCGTGCCCGTCAGGAACGTCGTGACGAACTCGCATTCCCGCAGTTCGTCGACCAGCGCCACCAGCTCGTCCTCGGCCATGGCGGCGACGCGCTCCTGGTCGATCGCGTGTGCCGACCTGAGCCGGGACAGTACCGCGAGGAACGCCTGCCGCAGGGTCTCGACGTCGGCGCCGATGGACCGCAGGATCGCCTGCCGGGACACCCGGCGGATCGCCAGCACCGGCCGGACCCCGCGCCGGAGCGCGACGGCAGCCCCGGTGGCGTCGTCCAGTGCGCGCAGCAGCTCGGGGTCGGCGCGTGGGACGTGGGCACGCGCCCGCTGGAGGGTCCGCACGATCTCCGACGCGCCGACGTCCCGCCCCTGGCTGATCGCCCAGATCTCGGCCCGAACCCGTCGATGCGCGGCGTCGCGCTCCAGGAGCCTCAGCAGTTCCCGCAGGCCCGACGCCGGCGGGCTGAACCCGTGCTCGGCCGTTCCCTCGACGAGCCAGTAGTAGGGCCACAGGAGGTCGTACGAGGGCGCCTTCTGATCAGCGAGCAGAAGGACGGTTTCCCGGTCGTGGTCGAGCACGACGTCGAACGTCCCGCCACGCGGCATGATGCTCTGGATGTCGAAGGGGATCTCCAAGTCGCCGGACCGGTCGCGCAACCGCAGCCGGTCCGCGTGGACCTCGACGTCCCCCGACGTGTCGAGGTCGAGCCCACCGTCGGTGATGGCCTTTTCCATCTCCGAGTAACCCTGCGGATAGGCCCGCCGCAGAGAGGAAGCAACGCATTCCGTGTTACACGCTGCGTTGAGATCGTCACTATTCGCGTAACCGGGTGCGCGGTCCAGAACTTCGTTAGCCATGTATTCTCCCCAAATACATCGCAAATACCCTGACGAGATTTTCAGCCCGTGGCCTGAGCTGCCTGCCGTCAGCAGCGACGCTGTTCAGACAGGAATTGCGAAAGCCGCGTCAGATACGTGATCATGAGTTTTGTGTGAGCGTCCTGTGACTCACATCTCGTTGGTCACCTGGTGCGATCCACTCGTTCCGCCGGTTACGCAAGTACTCGACCGGGTGGTTATGAAATCTCACCCGTGTGAGGGAACGGACGGTGTCCGTGCGATGCTGCGAACGGCGTGTTGTGCCGCCGGCGCTGTCTCGAAAGACGCTTTCGGGTCGTTGAACGTCACCAGCGCGTCTTTGGAGACATCAGTGAAGTCTCGAACGCGTCTTGGGGGCGGACGTTTGTGCGACACTGTGGGCGACCACAAGGGTCGTCTGTTCCTGTCTCGGTGGGTTGGCTGAGGTCGACGCTGCGTTCCGCCTCCTGACTGTCCGTGGAGGTGCAGGCGCTCCTTCTTCGTGCTGCGAAGGAGATCAGCGCATGTCGGCTACCGGGCTGCCGAAGAACCCGTTCACCCTGCTGAGTACGCGAGAGCAGGACGTGCTGCGGCTCGTCGCACGAGACAGGACCGATCGCGAGATCGCTCGCGAACTCGACATCCGCGAGCGAACTGTGCGAGCCCATGTCAGCAGGATCATTCTGAAGCTCGACGTCGCCTCGCGAGTTGGCGCGGCGGTGGCCTTCGCGGTGTGGAGCACGCACCGGGAAATCAGTCAAGGCGGCGGTTCCGACATGTCCGAAGCGCCAATAGGCAGCGCCCGGCCGGTTGCGTCACGCTGATCGCGGATCGGAAGTCGACCGCGAAACCCAGGCGGCTGCGATCCCGGGCCGGCTCTGGGCTGGGGGTGCAGAGCCGGCCCGGCCATGGACACGGTCCGGTCAGCGTTTGTGGCGCTGGCCCTCGGCGAGTTGTTCGGTGACCTTGTCGCCGCCCATGCGGCGTTGGACGGCGGCGGCCAGGCCGGGTGCCATGCCGCCGATCAGTGCGGCGACGCGCAGGCTCAGCGGTGCCACGTCGATCTCGGCGACGTCGTTCTCGATGGCGCGTGCGGTCGCGCGTGCCACGTCCCGCGGTGACCGGGTGCCGACCCCGCGGGGCAGGGTCGCGCCGGAGTCGGCGAACATGCCCGCGTCCCTGATGAAACCGGGGAACACCGTGGAGACGCCGACGTTGTGCGGCCGCATGTCCTCGCGGAGCGCGAGGGCGAAGCCGCGCATGCCGAACTTGGTCGCGTTGTAGAGAGATGCGTGCCCGGACGCGGTTTTCCCGGAGAGTGAGGAGATGAAGACCAGGTGCCCTCGGCCGCGGGCGGCCATGCGTTCCCCGGCCAGTTTCGCCATCACGATGGGCGCGCGGAGGTTGATGTCCAGCACTCGGTCGATCTGCTCGAACGAGTAGTCGGCGAGCAGTCCCGTGGCCGGCAGTGCGGCGTTGGCCACCAGCACGTCGATCTCGCCTGCCGTGCTCAGCAACTCCGCCACCGCGTCCCGGTCGGCCAGGTCGGCCGGGACAGCCCGGCCTCCCACCTCCTCGGCGAGTGGTTCGAGCACGTCGCCACGACGCCCCGTGAGCACCAGCTCGCCGCCGCGGGCGGCCAGCTCGACCGCCAACGCCCGCCCGATCCCGCCGGTGGCGCCCGTCACCAGCATCTTCGCGCCGCGCAACTCCATGTCACACACTCCTCCTGTCCTGTGCCGGACGTGTGACTTGTACAGGAGAAGTGGCGTGACCGCCAAGCTCGACCTATGCATCCTTTGTGGACAGTCGACCGGCTGAGCCGGCATTCGCCGCCGGGTTCTCCTCTTCGCGCCGGGTGAGCACCACGGGTGCGTCCTCGGTGATGGCCACCGTGTGTTCGGAGTGGGCCGTGCGTGAACCGTCCGCCGAACGGATGGTCCAGCCGTCGTCGTCGTAGACGATCCGGTCGGTCGTACGGGCGAGCCAGGGTTCGAGCGCGAGGGTCAGGCCCGGCCGGAGCGTCAGGCCGCGCCCTGCCCGGCCCTTGTTCGAAACGTGTGGCCCCTCGTGCATGGTGCGGCCGATGCCGTGGCCACCGAACTCGTTGTTGACCGGATAGCCGTAGTCGCTGGCGACCGCCCAGATCGCCGCCGAGATGTCACCCAGGCGGTTGCCGGGACGTGCCACCTCGATCGCCGCCTCCAACGCTTCCTCGGTGGCGCGGATGATCCGCAGGTCTTCCTCGGCGGCGGTGCCGACGATGACCGTGCGCGCAGAGTCGGCCGCCCAGCCGTCGATGCTGACCGCGATGTCCGCGCTGAGCACGTCCCCGTCGCGCAGTGTGTAGTCGTGAGGCAGGCCGTGCAGGACGGCGTCGTTGACCGACAGGCAGATGACGTTGCGGAACGGGCCCTTGCCGAAGGATGGCGCGTAGTCCCAGTAGCACGACTCCGCCCCGCGCCGTTTGATCATGCCGCGTACGTGGTGCTCCAGGTCCAACAGGTTGACGCCCACGTCGGCGAGCCGGCCGACCTCGGAGAGCACCTCGGCGACGAAACGCCCGGTCACGTGCATGCGTTGGATCTCCGCAGGCGTCTTCAGCTCGATCACGAATACCTCGCGTCACAGGGTGTCGGTATAGTAATACCGGAACCCTAACACTTGTCGGTATAGTAATACCAGCCTATCCTGGGGGCATGGTCCGCCAACCGCTCACCTCCGAGCAGATCGAAGCCGGCAGGCGTCTCGGTGCCCTGCTGCGCGAGGCGCGAGCGGGCCGTGACCTGGCCGAAGTCGCGCAGGCGGCCGGTATCTCGCCGGAAACCCTGCGCAAGATCGAGACCGGTCGACTGCCGTCCCCCGGATTCGGCACGATCGTCTGCCTCGGCGAGGCACTCGACGTGCCGCTCGAGGAGTTGGCGGCCACCTGGCGCGGCAACGACCAACCGCTGGAAGCCGTCTCGTAGCCGAGGCACCCACGTCCCGGGGCGAACCGGACCGACGATACGTTTTCGGTGTCTGGTCAGGAATCGCGCTCAGGGGTGTACGTGAAGGACCGCAACGTTCGGCTGCGCCGGATCTCCGAACTCGATCCGGAGAAGGACTACCGCGAGATCACCGCACTGTTCTACCTGGACTTTCAGGCGATCATGGTGCTGCAGGCGGTGACGGGGAACCTCATGACCTTCGCCGTGCCGCGGATGTCACGCATCCTGAGCGCCACGAAGCAGTTCGAGAACCACACCGCCAAGCGGATGGTCGACACGACGCTGCTCGTGCAGGCGGTGCTCGACCACGGGCTCGGCGCGGGGGAGGGGCGGGACGCCGCACGCCGGGTCAACGCCATGCATCGCCAGTACGACATCCACGCCGACGACTTCGTGGCCGTCGGCTGCGATGTGCCGATCATGTCGCTGGAGATCGCCGACCGGTTCGGCTGGCGGCCCGTCACCGACGCCGAACGGGAGTCGCTGCGGATTCACTACAGCGCCGAGGCACGCGCGTTCGGCTCCCACCGACCGCTCCCGGAGACCCTGCCCGAGATGCGTGCCTACTGGCACGCCTATCTCGACGAGAACACCGCGTTCGAGCCGCAGAACCGCCGGCTCGCGGACGCGTTCCTCACGTTCCTCCCGCAGTTGTTCCCGCGTCCCCTCCGGCCTTTCGTGTCACCGATCCTGCTGGCACAGGTCGATCCGCGCATCCTGCGTGCGTGCGGGCTGCCAGAACCGTCGGCGCGGCGGAAACGGATCTCCACCAGGGTGATGCGCGCACTCGGCCGCACGGGACCGGCGCCCGACCTCGAACCCGGTGAACGCAACGTCATCGAGAAACTGGCCGAATCCCTCTACCCCAACGGATGGACCGTGCACACCCTCGGCACACACGTCCCGTCGGCCACTCAGCCGTAGCCCTGGTTTCCCTCAGGGACAACCCTGAACTTGCCCCCGATTGGGTTCCGGCGGGCCCATGCGCGGACCGGTTACGCGTACGTTGGCGTTACCACAAGGAGGGGTTGACGAACGTGACCGAATCTGATGTCCAACAGCCTTCACCGCGCGTCCAGTTCCCGGGGATCAGCCCGCGAGCCTACGAGCACCCGGCGGACAAGGGTGCGATGTCGACGTTGCGGAGCGTGCCGGGGGTCGGCGATGTGCTGAAGACGTTGAACTCGCTGTTCAACGAGCGGGCCGAGCGGCTGATGGCCGTGGCGTCCCACGTGCGGGTCGGCCCGTCGCAGTACCCGGTGCTGGACCGGCTGCGCAACGAGTCCGCCGAGGTGCTGGACCTGCCGCGCGTGCCGAAGCTTTACGTGGCCCGCGATCCGAACGCGATCGCGCGGACCAGGGGGATCGACGAGCCGTTCATCCTGCTGTCCACCGGGCTCGTCGAGGCCCTGGACACCGAGGCGCTGCGCTTCGTCATCGGCCACGAGATGGGCCATGTGCTGTCCGGGCACGCCGTGCTGCTCACCTTGCTGGACCGGCTGTCGCGGCTCCAGCGTTCGGTGGCATGGGTGCCGCTGGGCGTGATCGGCCTGCGCGCGGTCATCGCGGCACTGAACGAGTGGCAGCGCAAGTCGGAGCTGAGCTGCGACCGGGCCGGCCTGCTCGCCGGTCAGGACCCGGCGGCGGCGCTGCGTGCGCACCTGTACCTCGCCGGTGCCACCGACTCGTCGCAGATCGACATCCCGTCATTCCTCGAGCAGGCCAAGGAGTACGAGGAGGTCGAGGACATCCGCGACAGCATCATCAAGCTCCTCGCGGTCGAGCCCCAGCCGCACCCGTTCGCGGTCGTGCGTGCCTCGCAGCTCCAGCGCTGGGCGGCGTCCGAGGAGTACCGGACCATCCTGACCGGCGACTACCAGCGCCGCGACGCGGAGGACGAGCGCAGTCCGTTGAACGAGGACGTCAAGGGCGCCGCGAAGTCCTACAAGGACGCGTGGACCAACTCGACCGACCCGCTCGTCAAGGTGTTCAGTGACGTGGGCGGGGCGATCTCCGGCGTCGCGGACAAGGTGTTCAGCGGGTTCCGCCGCTCCGGGCAGCAGGAGACGACCAACGACACCAACGGTTCCTGACGGACGCCGCGGCTCAACCCGTTCCGGCGGCATCACCGCCGACCGACGTGGTTGAGCCGTCCTGCCAGACGACCAGGCCGGTGCGCCCCGGCCGGGTGCGCAGCCAGTCGGCGGCGTCCCCGCCGTGGGCGTACGCGGCGGTGGCGTCTATGTCGGCCCAGGTCAGCGTCGACGCCACCACGGTCACCGAACCGACGCCCTCCGGTGGCAGACCGGTGCGGCCGTCCACGATGTGAGCACCGCGGAGACCAGACCGGTCAGCCCAGTTGCACGAGCACCGCGCCGGTCAGCAGGATCACCGCCCCGGCCAGCTGCGTCAGGCCGAGCGCCTGACCGAGCAGCAGCCAGGCAAGTACGGCGGCGACCAGTGGTTCCACGAGCGCCAGCACGCTGGCCCGGGCCGAGGGCAGATCACGCAGCGCCCGCAGCCCGGCCAGGTAGGGCAGCACGGTGCCGACCACGGCGAGCACCAGCAGCGCCAGCCACACCGGCGCCCGCAGGCCGCCGAGTACCGAAGGAGCGGTGAGCAGCTCCGAGGGCAGCAGCCACGGTGGGCTGACCGCGACCATCACCACGGCGCCGATCGCCAGCCCGGCGGCGGTCAGTCCGAACGAGTCGTGCCGGCTCGCGCCGTGCTCGCCGAGCAGGAAGTACCCGGCCGAACAGAGTGCCGAGGCCAGTCCCGCGGCGACGCCGAGCAGGTCCAGCCGGGTGTCCTGCCAGATCTCCGCGACCACGGCCAAGCCGGCCACGGCCAACCCGATACCCAGCCACACCAGGCCGGGCAGCCGGGTGCGCCGCACCACCCGCACCCACAGCGCGACCAGCGCCGGCGCCAGGTTGACCAGCACCATCGCGACCCCGACCGGAACCCGGGCCACGGCCACGAAGAAGAACAGCTGCACCCCGGCGACGCCGAGCAGGCCGTAGCCGAGCAGCAGCCACAGGTCGGCGCGGCGGAACCGCAGTGCCCGCGGCCGCAGCACCGCGACCACCGGCACCAGCAGTACCGCGGCCAGCGCGATCCGGACCGACGTCACCGCGGCCGGGGACCAGCCCGCGACCATCACCGCCTTGGCCAGTGGGCCGGAACTCGCGAACAGGACCCACGAGGTCAGGCTCAGTCCGGTCGCCCGCGCGGTCCTCTCCAGTACGGCCACGCCCGCAGTGTGCGTGGGGGATCACTGTGTTGGACATCGATTTTGGCTCAACGTTCTTGATCCAGGCGGTGTCTCAAGTGGCTGAGGAAGCGGTGGCCGCTGGGGTGCTGCCGCGTGGAACTGGGAGAGTGGATGAGCCAGCGAAGAGCCCGTGCCGTGCGTGCGGGCTTGCTCGTCGTGGCGACCGCGAGCACAGCCGTGTTCACCGGCGGTCCGACCGCGGCGGCACCGGCGGCACCGCCGGCGACGAACCCGCCGGAGCCGACCAGGACGGTGACGCTGCTGACCGGCGACGTCGTCACACTGGGCGGGCCGAACGGGGTCGACGTGGCCGCGGCGAAAGGCCGTGAGCACATCGCGTTCCGCACACAGACCGACGTCGACGGCGACGTCTACGTGTTCCCGGACGACACGTTGACCGGGGTGTGGTCCGGGCAGCTCGACAAGCGGCTGTTCGACGTCACCGACCTGGCCGGGGCCGGCTTCGGTGACCGGAAGGAACTGCCCCTGATCGTGGACTATCCGGGCGCCACACCGAGGATCGCCGGCGCGAGCGCGGTCCGTGAGCTGCCGTCGGTGAGCGCGGTGGCCGTGAACGCCGGGCGCGACGGGACCTTCTGGGCGACCGCGCGCACCTCGGCGAAGAAGATCTGGCTGGACGGCAAGGTGAAGGCCAGCCTGGACCACAGCGTGCCGCAGATCGGCGCGCCGGAGGCGTGGGCGGCCGGCCACACCGGCGCCGGCGCCACGGTCGCGGTGCTCGACACCGGCATCGACGTCACGCACCCGGACCTGGACGACGCGGTCACCGGCTCCCAGGACTTCACCGGGAACCCGAACGGCGCGGACGACGGGCACGGTCACGGCACCCACCTGGCGTCGACCATCACCGGTTCCGGCGACCGCTACAAGGGCGTCGCACCGGACGCGCACCTGTTGAACGGCAAGGTGATGACCGACTTCGGCGACGGCCACGAGTCGTGGATCATCGCCGGCATGGAGTGGGCGGCCACGAACGGCGCCGACGTGGTCAACCTGAGCCTCGGCACCACCGCCCCGAGCGACGGCGCCGATCCCATGTCGGAGGCGGTCAACCGGTTGACCGCCGAGACCGGCGTGTTGTTCGTCGTCGCCGCCGGCAACTCCGGCTACCAGTCGATCGGCAGCCCCGCGGCGGCCGACGCCGCGCTCACCGTGGGCGCGGTGGACCGCGACGACCAGCTCGCCACGTTCTCCAGTACCGGTCCTCGGTTCAACGACGGCGCGATCAAGCCCGACATCACCGCGCCGGGCGTGGACATCGTCGCCGCCAGGGCCGCCAACGGCTGGAACGGCACTCCGGTCGGCGACGGCTACGTGTCGATGTCCGGCACGTCGATGGCCACCCCGCACGTGGCCGGCGCGGCCGCGATCCTGGCCGGGGCACACCCGGACTGGACCGCTGACCGGCTCAAGTCAGCGCTCATGAGCAGCGCCGACCCGACGGACGGGCTGACCGCGTACGAGCAGGGCGCAGGCCGGGTCGACGTCCCCGCGGCCCTCGGGGCCACCGTGTCGGCGTCGCCGGTGAGCCTGGGCCTGGGCACGGCCCTGTTCCCGCACAACGACGACCAGCCGATCGCGAAGACGGTCACCTACACCAACCAAGGCACCGCGCCGGTGACCCTGGGCGTGACCGTCGACGTGACCGGTCCGGACGGGAAGCCCGCCCCGGCGGGCATGTTCACCGTGTCCGCCGCTCAGGTCACCGTGCCCGCCGGCGGAAGCACGGACGTCACCGTGACCGCCGACACCCGGGTCGACGGCGCCGACGGTGAGTACTCCGGCGCGGTCGTCGCGACCGGAGCCGGCGCCGGTGTGCGTACACCGATCGCCGTGACCCGCGAGATCGAGAAGATCGACGTGAAACTCACCTTCCTCGACCACGACGGACAGCCCACCCCGCACTTCGGGTTCCGGCTCGTCGACCGCACCAACCGGAAGGACTACTTCGCCGGGTACGACCCGGCTGGACAGGTCGCCGTGCGGGTGCCGAAGGGCACGTACTTCCTGGACGGCACCGTGTGGACCCGTGCGAGCGCGACGCTGTCGACCCAGTTCAACGAGCCCGCGTTCGTGGTGGACGGCAACCACACCGCGTACACGTTCGACGCGCGGGACGGCGTGCCGCTCGGGTTCACCGTGGACCGGCCGGAGGCCACCGAGGCCACGGCGAGCGTCTCGTACCAGATGAAGACCAAGTGGGGACAGGTCGGGACCAGTTGGTCCGCCATGAACTTCCGCAACGCCTTCGCCCGCCCGTCGCGGACGACCGCGCCCGGCGCGTTCGACGTGACGATGACCGGCCAACTCGCCAGGCCGGACGGTACGGGCACGGAACCCGGGTTCCACGCCAGCCCGTACCTGTACAACGTGCGGCACGTCGACGACAGCGGCGCGGTGCCGGCGGACATGACCCCGACGATCCGCGATCGCGACCTCGCCAAGGTCGTCTCCTCGTACGCGGTCGCCAAGCCCGGCAAGATCGGTCTGCGGGAGAAGTTCCTCACGATGCCGCTGCCCTACACGCTGATCGAGTACTACACACCCGGCAGCGAGTGGAGCCCGACCTTCGACGAGATCACCAGCTGGGACCCGGTGGTGACGGTCGGCACGCATGGCACCGCGTCCCGGCCGAGGTCGTACGAGCTCGGCCCCACGGTCCACGAACGGTGGAACACCGGGGTGTTCGGACCCGGGTTCGCCTACAACCCGACCAGCAAGGGCAGTGGGTTCTCCCGCCAGGGCGACCACCTGCAGGTCAACACCGACCTGATCGACGACCAGAACGCCGACCTCTCCTGGTTTGACGACGATCTGTCGGGCACCATCCAGGTGGTCCACGACGGTGAGGTCGTCGCCGAGTCCCCGTACTCGAACTTCTTCTTCGCCACTCTGCCGCCGGAGGAGGCCACCTACACGGCCCGCGCCACCACGACCAGGACAGGTCCGCTGTCCACCCGGGTCGACGCCGAGTGGACGTTCCGCTCGAGCCACACCGACGAAATGCGCCGCGAAACGGTGCCCGCGCTGGCGGTCCGGTTCGCGCCGAACCTGGACAGCCACAACGCCGCGAAGGCCGGGACGACGTTCCGTTTCCCGGTGTACGTGCAGCGCAACGGAGCTGAACAGCCGGGCCAGGTGAACAAGCCGACGGTCGAGATCTCCTACGACGACGGGACGACCTGGCAGCCGGTTCGCGTGACCGGCAACGGCCAGTGGCAGGCCGAGGTCAAGCACCCGAGGAACGCGACGTTCGCGTCACTTCGGTGGTCGGTCTCGGACAACGCCGGCAACAGCGCCAAGGCGACGATCATCCACGCCTACGCACTGAAGAAGTAACCAAGAGATCGGGGCCCTCGCTGACGTCAGCGAGGGCCCCGATCTCCGTCAGGGCCCGGTCTTGCCGTCCGGTGGTCGGTTGATCCGTTGGTACGGGTCGCCGCTGATGAGGCGCAGGGTGAAGCCGTCGGCGGCGTGGTCCATGGCGACGTGGTCGCAGAGTTGGTGTGCGAGCCAGAGGCCGAAACCACCGTTCGGGGCGTGTGCCGCGGCCTGCAGACCGGCGAACGGGTCGGTCGGGCCGCCGCCGCGGTCGGTCACGGTGATCACGATGCGGGTCGTGTCGGCCCAGCATCGGACGACGACGGGCGGGGTGCCGTGGGTCAGCCCGTTCGCCACCGCTTCGGTGGCCGCGAGCTGCAGGTCGCCCAGCTTTCGCGGGGGCAGGATGCCGTCGTTGAGCTGTGCGATCGCGGCACGCGTCTCGGCCGTGGTCGGATCCTTGAGGTCGACGGTCGGCGGGGTGAGCTCGAGCGGGTCGGGCGCGAAGGCCACGCGCCTGCGTAGGAATCGTCCCGGGTCCACGTAGTCCGCGTTCGGGATGTGCAGGTCGCGGGGCCGGGCCGTGCGCGGGTGGGTGCGTGCGACGTCGGCCAGCACGTGGGCCGCGGTGGTTCGGGTGTCGTAGGCGCACATGCTCCACAGCGGGAACTCGTCGTAGCTGTGGTTGACGGCCGACTCGTACCGGGACCACCAGTCCCAGGTCGTGCCCAGTTCGGTGGTCGGTAGTTCGCCGACGATCCGGATCTGGTCGGCGCCGGACGCGGTGTAGTCGGCGAGCATGTCGCGGTAGGCGCGGATGGCGGACGCGGGCCTGCGGTACATGTCGCCGCCCGGGTGGAAGCCCACCCGGTCCACGACCTCCGGTGGTAGGGCCGCGCGGACCAGCTCCGCGTGCTGCTCACCGAGAGCCACGACCGTCGGTTCGCCTTCGGTCACACCGCCGATCAGGAACGGGACGACGACGGCGAGTAGTTCCTCGTCCGACGCGTGTAGCAGCGCCTCGTGGAAGTGCCCGGTGTGCCCGGCGGCGGCTCCGGTCCTCATGACGTCGGGTCGATCCTGACGTTGTCCCAGTTCAGCAGTTGCGTGAGCCGGTGGAGGATGGACCGGTTCGTGCGCAGCACCAGGGTCGCGCCCAGGTCCCGTGCGTGATCGGCGAGAGCGGCGAGGCGGCGACGGTCGATGAACGTGAGGTCGGCCGCGTCGAGCACGAGCTCACCACCGGTCGGCCGGAACTCCGCTCGCCGCAGCGCCAGATCCAGCAGGTCGGCGTTCGAGAGGTCCAGCTCGCCGCTGATGGCCGCGGCGCAACCGGGCACGCTGCTCGCGTGCAGCCGGAAGTACGGCGCTGTCTCCGTCGTCAGCGGATGCATGATCGAGAGCTGGGTGAGCACGTCCGAGCCGAGCACCGTGCGGTTGTAGGCGCACATGGCGGAGAAGGGCCGCGTGGCCATGAGGTGGTCGGCCTGGTGCTCGTACCGGGCGAAGGCGTCGAGCTGAGCGGACCGACGGATCAGCGGGGTCACGTCGGTGGCGACGCGCAGCCCGGTGAACCCGGCCGCGAGCGCCTCCTTGGTGGCCGCGGCATGGACCTCGACCTGCTCCCGGGGGTCCAGGCCGTTGGCGTAGTGCGCGGCGACGGACAGAAGTTGGACGGCGCCGGGCCGGGCGCCGGTCAACGCCTCGTACACGCCGTCGGAGGGCTCGCCCACGTAGCAGACGCGCTGCCCGAGCCCGAGACCCGCTTCGAGGAAGGCCAACGCCGCGGACCGGAACTCGGCGAAATCGTCAAAACCCCAGCACACGTGGTCGTGCGGGCCGAGGCGGCGCACGTCGGTGACCGCACCGGACTGTCGCATCCCCTCGAACATAGCAGCCGCCGCCGTGGTGGGAGAGCGTGAGAGCGGTGCGAGTACCCGTGCGCCGAGCGCCAAGTTTCTAGGCGCGGTCCCTGACGGAGCGGAACAGTTCCCGCACCCATGCCGCCACGGTTTCCGGCGATGGCACCGCGTCGTGGTCGAGGTGGGCCACGGCGAGCAGGTCCTCGCCGCTGTGGGTCTCGATCGCCGCCGACCACCCTCGGGTTTCCTCCCACAGCAGGGCCACGTCGCGGTCGGGGAAGCGGCTGAGCCGCCCGTCCAGGGCGACATAGGCGGAGGCGGGCTCGTCGGCGTGGACGTACCAACCCGCCCCGCGCAGTCCCAGAGCTTCGCTGACCCTGCGGACGTATTCGTGCAGCCCGCGTACCGCGGTGTCGTCGAAGTCGAGTTCGATCATGTCGGCGCCGTCCTGTGACGTGAGGGGATAGGGACCGCGCCGACTGCTTGACGCAACCTCCACATACCCGGGCCGACGCTCCGGTAACCGCGCAAAGCACGCTTTTTCGGCAGACCTCGGAACCGCGTCAGAGCGGCAGCGGGCCGGTCGTGCGGCGGACAACCAGGGTCGGCGAGAGCTTGACCTGGGTCGACGGGCGCTTCCGGTCGGCGATCCGGGCCAGCAGGAGCCGGGCCGCGTTGCCGCCGATCTCGTGACCGGCCTGGTCGACGCTGGTGAGCGAGATCGGGCCGAGCGCGGCGAAGGTGGTGTTGTCGTAGCCGGCGACCGACATGTCGCCTGGGACGGACAGGCCCGCCTCGGTGAGGGCGGTCAGCACGCCCATGGCGACGATGTCCGCGCCGGCGAAGACGGCCGTCGGGCGGTGCGGGCGCGCGAGGAGCTGTTGGGCGCCCAGGTAACCGCCTTCCTGGGTGTAGGTGGTGGAGACGAGGTCGATCTCCAGGCCTCGGGTCCGCATGGCCTGCCGGTAGCCCTCGGCGCGGACGGCGTTCGGCATCTCGGACAGGCGGGTGGGATCGGTTTCGCGGTGCTCGATGTGGGCGATGTGTCGGTGACCGAGGTCGGCGAGATGGTTCACGATGAGCGCGGCGCCGGTGATGTCGTCGTCGGTCACCGTGTCGTAGTGGTCGGAGTGGCCATGCCGCCCGACCACGACGGCGGGCACGGTCTTGGCGAGGCGTTCGAGGAGGGGCCGGGGGAGCAGCGGGGCGATGAGGATGAGGCCGTCCATCCCCCGGTCGATCATCGCGTTGGTGATCGTGGCCTCGTCCTTCTCGCTGTCGCAGCTGGGGCCGAGCAGGACCTGGTAGTCGGTGTCGCGCAGCGTGTCCTTGATGCCGTCGAGGATGTCGGGGAAGAACGGGTTGCGGATGTCGGGCAGCAGCACGCCGATCGTGTAGGTCTTGCCACGCAGCCCCCTGGCCGCCGCGTACGGACGGTAGCCCAGCTCCTCGATCGCCTGCTGGACCTTCGCACGCATCGACGGGCTCGTGCCGTAGGCGTTACGCAACACCTTCGACACCGCCGTCGTCGACACCTTGGCATGGCGCGCGACGTCGACGATCGTCACCCGCCGCCCGGTTCCACTGTCCATGTGGGAAACGTTAGCCGTGTTTGCCACTTCGGGTCGGCAGTGGGCTTGACGGGGTTCTGTGTGACTTCTAAAGTCGGCCGCACCGTTCAGTGTAAAACGTTACCCACAACCGACCCAAGGGTCGCCGGACCCGCTGTCTGAAACGTTTTAATGAGGGGTGGGCGCCAGTGACCGTCGCCATCGAGAACCAGCGTGCGGCCCCTGTTCCGATCCCCTCCACCCATCGTTCTGGGCGGAGCGGGCGGCGGGCCGGTCCGCCGTGGTGGTTCATGGTGCCGGCGTTGGTGTTGTTCGGGTTCGTCGTGTTGGTGCCCAGTGCCCGGGGTGTGTATTACGCCTTCACGGACTGGGACGGGTTGTCGCCGAGCTTCTCGTTCGTGGGGCTCGGGAACTTCGTCGAGATGGTCGGCGATCCGGACGCGCGGCAGGCGGTGTGGCACACGTTGGTGATCGCGGTGGCGATCACGGTGATCCAGAACGGGGTCGGGTTGCTGTTGGCGCTTGGCGTCAACAGTGCGATCAGGTCGCGGAACGTGTTGCGGGTGCTGTTGTTCGCGCCCGCGGTGATCACGCCGATCGTGACCGCCTACCTGTGGCGTAACCTGCTCGGCCCGGATGGTGCGGTCAACAGCCTGCTCGGTGTTCTCGGGTTGGGGTCGTGGCGGCAGAACTGGCTGGGGGACCCGGATCTCGCGCTGTGGTCGGTCGTCGCCGTGATCGTGTGGCAGTTCGCCGGCTACTCGATGGTGATCTTCCTGGCCGGGCTGCAGTCGGTGCCGCGTGAGATCTACGAGGCCGCCGCCATCGACGGGGCCGGTGCGGTGCGGCGGTTCTGGTCGGTGATCCGGCCGCTGCTCGCGCCGGCGTTCACGGTGAACCTGATGCTGTCGATCATCGGCGGTATCAAGCTGTTCGACCAGGTGTACGCGCTCACCGGCGGTGGACCGGGGCACGCGACCGACACCCTGTCGACGCTGATCTACAAGGACGCGTTCACGTTGGGGGAGTTCGGCTACAGCATCGCGCTCGCGGTCGTGCTGACGGTCATCGTCGCGGTGGCGTCCACCGGGCAGTACCTCGTGCTGTCGCGCAACGAAAGGGCCGCGTCATGAACCGGTACCGGCTCCGCACGTTCTGGCTCGAACTGGTGATGATCGCCGCCGGTCTCGTCGTCGCGTTCCCCGTGTACGTGCTGGTGAACCTCGCCGTGCGCCAGCCGTCGGACACCTCGTCGCCCCTCGCGCCCACCACCTCGCCCACGTTCGACAACTTCTCCCAGGCATGGGAACAGGGCGCGCTGGGTGGTGCGCTCGCCAACAGCGTTCTCGTGACGGCCGGCAGCGTGGTGATCGTGCTGGCCGCCTCGGCGCTCGCCGCGTTTCCGCTTGCCCGCATCACCGCACGGTGGTCCCGCTGGACGTTCCTGCTGATCATGCTGGGCCTGATACTGCCGTTCCAGCTGGCCGCACTGCCGCTGTACCAGACCATGCGGGACCTCGGCCTGCTCGGCACCCCGTGGGCGCTGATCCTGTTCTACTCCGGGCTGCAGGTGCCGTTCACCACCTTCCTCTACGTCGGTTTCCTGCGAGCGCTGCCGAGGGACTTCGAGGACGCCGCGCTCATCGACGGATGTACGCCCTTGCAAGGGTTTCGGCACGTGGTCCTGCCGATGCTCAAGCCGGTGACCGTGACCGCGTTGGTGCTCAACGCGGTGGCCGTGTGGAACGACTTCTTCACCCCGCTGCTGTACCTGTCCGGCAGTGGCCAGCAGACCATGCCGGTCGCGATCGCCGGGTTCGTCGGTCAGTACGTCTCCGACTGGAACCTCATCTTCGCCGCGCTGGTGATCAGCATCGTGCCGATCCTCGTCGTCTACTTCGCACTGCAACGCAGCATCATCAACGGTTTCGCCGGAGGACTCAAGGGATGACCCGCCCATACGACCTGCGGACCGAGCACCGCCACGAACCCCTCGGCCTCGGCGAGCCACGCCCTCGGCTGTCGTGGCGGCTCGAGAGCGAGCGGCGGGGCGCCGCGCAGCACGCGTACCGGATCACGGCCGCGGAGCGTGCGGCGGACCTCGACGACCCGGCTCGCCTCGTGTGGGACAGCGGGCGCCGGGAGTCCGGTGAGAACGTCCTCGTCCCGTGGGACGGTCCGGTGCTGCGCTCGGGTACGCGGTACCACTGGCGGGTCGAGGTCTGGGACGACGCGGACAACGGGACGACCGGGGAGAGCTGGTTCGAGACCGGCCTGCTGCACCGCGACGACTGGACCGCCGTCTGGATTGGACGCGATCCCCACACGCAACCACCGTTCGATCCGCCCACCGACCACGATCTCCCGCTCGGGCCGCCGCCACTCGACCTGCGACGCGAGTTCGAACTGGCACGGGAACCCGTGCGGGCCAGGCTGTACGCGACCGCACGTGGCGTGTACGAGGCCCAGCTCAACGGTGTCCGAGTCGGTGATGTCGAGCTGGCACCGGGCTGGACGGAGTACCACCGCCGTCTCCAGTACCAGACCTATGACGTCACCTCGTTGCTGCGTAAGGGAAACAACGCGCTCCTCGCGGTCGTCGCGGAAGGCTGGTGGTGCGGGTTCGTCGGCTTCGACGAGCGCGGGGCCGCCCAGCACTACGGCGACCGTCCGGAGTTCCTGGCCCAGTTGGTGGTCGACTTCGCCGACGGTTCGCGGCAGGTGGTGGCCACGGACGCCGCCTGGACCGAACGGCCGGGTGCCACCCGGTTCGCGGATCTGCTGATGGGCGAGCACGTCGACGCCACCACGCCCGACCAGCCGGGCCGGCCGGTCGAGGTGCTCGACACCGAGCCAGGACCGCTGGTCGCCGAACCCGACCACCCGATCCGCGTCACACGCGAGCTCGCCCCGATCTCCGTCACCGCACGGGAACCCGGTCGGTTCATCGTCGACTTCGGACAGAACCTCGTCGGCAGGGTCAGACTGACCCTCCAGGACGCCGGCTTCGGCCAGCGGATCGTCCTGCGGCACGCGGAGATCCTCGACGGCGACGAGCTGTACGTCGAGAACCTGCGGCGCGCCAAGGCCACCGACGTCTATGTCACGGCCGGCGCCCCGGTCGAGGTGTTCGAGCCTCGGTTCACCATGCACGGCTTCCGCTACGTCGAGGTCAGCGGGGTGCGGTCGGCGCCAGAGGTCGTGGCGAGGGTGCTCCACAACGACACGCCGTGGACCGGGCACTTCGAGTGTTCCGACCCGATGGTCAACCAGCTGTGGTCCAACATCTCATGGGGACAGCGCGGCAACTTCGTCGCCGTGCCCACCGACTGCCCGCAGCGCGACGAGCGCCTCGGCTGGCTGGGTGACGCCCAGATCTTCGCGCCGACCGCCAGCCGTGGCGCCGACGTGTCCGCGTTCTTCGCCCGCTGGCTGCGGGACGTGGTCGACGGGCAGGACTCCGACGGCGCGTTCCGGGACGTGGCCCCGCTCGTCGCCACGTACCGCGAGGCCGCGCCCGCGTGGGGCGACGCCGGGGTGATCATCCCGTGGCACCTGTGGCGCACCTACGGGGACCGCCGCGTGCTGGCGGAGTGCTTCGACGCGATGGTCGCGTGGGTCGCGCACATCCGAAGGCACAACCCGGATCTGCGGTGGCGGCACCGCACGGGCAACTCCTACGGCGACTGGCTGCAGATCGACGTGACCACGCCACGGGACGTGCTGTCGACCGCCTACTTCGCACGCAGCGCGGAGATCGTGGCGCAGGCCGCCGAGGTACTCGGCCGACACGACGTCGCGGTGGAGCACTGGACTCTGCACGCCGGCATCCGGGACGCGTTCTTCGAGTCCTACATAGACGAAGACGGCCGGGTGGAGGGTGGCACCCAGACCGCGTACCTGCTGGCGCTCGCGTTCGGGCTCGTGCCGGACGAGCTGGTGCCGCTCGCGGTGGAGCATCTGGCGGCGGACGTCGAGAAGCGGGACAACCGGCTCACCACCGGCTTCGTCGGGGTCGCCCTGCTGTGTCCGGTGCTGGCGGACCACGGCCGCGCCGACCTCGCCTACACGTTGTTGCAACAGGAGGAGTTCCCCTCCTGGGGGTACTCGATCCGCCACGGCGCCACCACGATCTGGGAACGCTGGGACGGGTGGACCGAACACGACGGCTTCCAGGCCGCCGCGATGAACTCGTTCAACCACTACAGCCTCGGCAGCGTGGGCGACTGGCTCTTCTGCCGCGTCGCCGGCATCGACCAGACCGGCGAATCCGTTGCCTACCAACATCTCCTGCTGCGCCCACTTCCCGGAGGCACGTTCAGCTGGGCGAAGGCGGAGCAGGAAACCGCGCGGGGCCGCGTCGCCTGCGGCTGGTCACTGACCGACGACACGGTCACCGTGACCGCCACCGTGCCACCCGGCAGCACCGCACTGCTCGACGTCCCCACCACCGACCCGAACAGCATCCGGATCACGGACCAGGACGGGGTGCTGGACCAGACCGGCGCCACCCTCCGGCTCACCTCCGGCCACCACGTCGTCACCGCATCCTTCTCCAAGGAGACACCATGAAGATCCTTCCGGCACTGTTAGCCGTGACGACCGCGGCCACGGTCGTCGCCTGCGGCGGAGGCACGAACGCGGCCACCGACGCCAACACCCTCACGCTCGCCTCGGTCGACCAGGGCTCGGTCGAGGACGTCGTCAAGGCCTTCGAGAAGGCCAACCCCGGCGTGAAGGTCAACTTCACGACCAGCGGCGCCGACCAGTACCAGCAGCAGATCCGCACCCAGCTGTCCTCCGGCACCGCCCCCGACGTGATGAGCGTGTGGCCGGGCAACGGCAACCCGGCCACCGTCCACGTACTGGCGGAAGCCGGCTACCTGCGTGACCTGTCCGCCGAGCCGTGGGTCACCAAGTACCCGAAGGTGGTCAGCGACGTCGCCCAGTTCGACGGCAAGACCTACAACGCGATCTTCGGGATCAACGGCATCGGCGCCGTCTACAACCAGGAAGCCATGGCCACGGCAGGCCTCACCCCACCGGGCACCTGGACCGAACTGCTCGCCTTCTGTCGTGCCGCCAAGGAGAAGGGCACACCGGCGTTCGCACTGGGGATCCAGGACAACTGGGTGACCCAGATCGCCTTGTTCCCGCTGGTCGCCACGACCGTGTACGGCCCGGACCGCGACTTCGACAAGAAGATGGCGGCCGGCCAGACGAGCTTCGCGACCTCGGCGTGGACGACGGCCGTCGCCAAGTACGTCGAGATGGACCAGAACGGCTGCTTCTCCGAGGACGGGCTCGGCACGAGCTACGAGGCCAGCCAGAAACTCGCCGCCACCGGCAAGACGCTCGGCATCATCCAGGGCAACTGGGTGATCGCCCTGCTCAAGAAGCAGAACCCCAAGGGCACGTTCATGCTCCAGCCCCTGCCGGCGACCGACGATCCCGCCCAGACCATCATCCCCGCGGCCGCGGGCGCCGGGTACGGCGTCAACGCCAAGGCCAAGAACCCCGAGCTGGCCATGAAGTTCATCGACTTCGTGATGTCCCCGGAGGGCATGAACCTGTTCGCCGAGAAGCAGGGCGGCCTGCCGACACTGCCGGACACCGGCTACACGATCGACGAGTCGCTGACCGAGCTGTCCACGTTCCTCACCGAGAACCGGACCGTGCCGTTCATGGACCAGCTGTGGCCCAACCCCAAGGTGCAGCAAACCATGTTCTCCGGCCTGCAGGACATCTTCAGCGGCCAGGGAACCCCGGAGGAGCTGCTGGCGTCGATGGACGCCGACTACAAGTCAGGTGCCTGACCGAGAAAGTGGCGAACGACAAGGAGCAACGATGCTCGGCGCCCGGTCCCTTCGCGTCATTGTCGGTATGACCCTGGCTCTCACGCCCGTCACGGCGGAGGCCTCGACTGGGGGAGGAGGACATGTCGCCGTCGTGCGGCTCGGTGTGGACGGTCGGGCCGGCTCACCGATCGGGCTCGGCAACCCGCACCCGATCCTGAGCTGGCAGATGATCGAGGCACAGCCGTGCCGGCCGCACGCCCGGCTCTGCCCGGCCGACCGGCAGACGGCCTACGAGGTGCAGGCGGCCCGCACCGCGCGAGACCTCGCGGCCGGTCGTCTACTGTGGACGACGGGTCGGGTGCCGAGCGCCGAGCAGCACGTGAGTTTCGGCGGCCCGCTGAGATCGCGGGACACGGTCGCCTGGCGGGTGCGCGTGTGGGACGCTCACGCGCACCCGTCCCGCTGGTCCGAGCCCGCCACCTGGTCGATGGGCTGCTCGAGCAGAGCGACTGGGGCGACGCCCGCTGGATCGACTACCCCGATCGGCTCGACAGCCAACCCCTGCCCATCTTCGCCCGCCAGTTCACCGTTCCGCGCGGCAAGCGGGTCGCCGACGCCCGCCTCTACCTGTCCGGCGTGGGCCTGCACCACGCCACCGCCAACGGCAAGGAACTGACCGACGAGGTCCTGGCACCAGGCAACTCCAACTACCAGCTCTCGAACGAGTACCGCACCTACGACCTCACCCCCGTGCTGCGAACCGGTGGCAACACCGTCGGCGTCGAACTGGGCAACGGCACCGCGTACGTCCGGCGCGGCGTGACCAATCCGGCCGTCGGTCGCACCGCGCCGTACTCGTGGTGGCAGAGCCAGCTCAAGGGCAACAGCGTGCTGGCCGCCGACACCCCGGCCGGGGCGAGCACGGTCACGCTGGACACCGTGACCGGCTACCACGTCGGCGGCACGATCAACATCGACACGGGTGGTGGCGGCGACCGCCTGGAGTCCCGTGTCATCACCGCCATCGACGGCACCACGATCGCCTTCACCCCAGGACTGTCCGGAGTGCACACGGCGGGTGCGAAGGTCACCGGCTCCGGCAACAACATCGCCGCCACCGACCCGTCCGCCGGCGCCGCGGTGACCCCGCGGTTCGTCGGCCGCGTGGAGATCCGCTTCACCGACGGCACCAACGCCGTGATCGTCACCGACCGGTCGTGGCGCACCGCCCTCGGCCCGCTGGTGACCGACGCCTGGTACTCGGGTGCGGACCACGACGCCCGCCGCGAGCAACCAGGATGGAACCGACCAGGCTCGGACCTGAGCCCGACCGCTCTCCGCCGCGACGACTCCACAATGGACTGGAAGAGTGCTGGCCTCGCGCCACCACCCAACCTCGCCACCAGGCTCGTGGCCAGAACCGCGGAACCGGTTCGGGCACAGGAAGAGCTGACACCGGTCTCCGTCACCAACCCGGCGCCCGGGACGTGGGTGTTCGACCTCGGCCAGAACATCACCGGCTGGCCGCGCCTGAAGCTCAAGCAGGTGCCGGCGGGCACCACGGTCAGGATGGCGCCGGCAGAGTCGCTCAACCCTGACGGCACCGTGAACCAGGCCTCCCTCATGGGTGGCGGCGGCTCACGCGGCGTCGACCTGTTCAACACCTACACCGCCCATGGTTCGCCTGGCGGCGAGCGCTGGCAGCCGACGTTCAACTACTTCGGCATGCAGTGGATCCAGGTGACCGGCCTGCCGGAAGGCTACGTACCGACCCGCGACCTGGTCACCGGAGTCCGTCTCCAGGCCGACGTCCCGGTGGCGGGGGAGTTCGACAGCTCGAACCCACGCATCAACCGCATCCACACCATGGCCCGGTACTCCTTCGCCAGCAACATGATGTCGGTCTTCACCGACTGCCCCGGTCGGGAGAAACTGTCCTATCCGGCCGACTACACCATGCCGATGGGCGCCATCCACCGCAACTTCGGGCTCGACGCGTACCTGCGGACGACCATGCACCACCTCGTCGAGGGACAGTCCATGGCGGACACCCCGATGTTCGGCAACGTGGCACTGAAGACGCCGGTGTACGACTGGGGCTACACCGGCCGGTTCGGCGACGAGATCAACTGGGGCAACGGGATCGTCCTCGTCCCGTGGTTCCTGCACGAGCTGTACGGCGACACCCAGACGATGACGACCCACTACGACCGGATGGTCGACTTCGTCGACTACATCCGCCGCGAGAAGGCCGTCGGCAACATCGTCGACGCGGCACTGTCCGACTGGGTGGCACCCGAGCAGACGTCCGGCCGGATCACGGGCACGTGGGGCTACTACGTCACGATCTCCCGAATGGCGACCATGGCGGAGCTGACCGGCCACGCGTCGGACGCCGCCTCGTACCGGGCGTTGGCCGAGAGCATCAAGCAGTCGTTCAACGAGGCGTTCTTCAACGACGCCCTCGGCCGCTACACCGCGCCTGGGAACGCCGGCCCGGACGGCGCCACCCAGACCGCGCAGGCACTCGCGCTCGACGCGAACCTCGTCCCCGAGGGCCGCCGCGCGGACGTGCTGGAGGCACTCGTCGACTCGTTCGGCGACAACCCACACTTCAGCGGCGGCACGATCGGCATGGCCCCCATCATCCGAGCCCTGTCGGCCGGCGGCCGTGACGACGTCCTGTGGAACCTCCTCCAGAAGGACGATCAACCCAGCTACGGCTACTTCATGGCGTCCACCCCGGCCAACCCGGGCGGGATGACCACCCTCGGCGAACGCTGGACCCGAGGCGACTCGAAGAACCACATGATCCTCGCCCAGATCGACGAGTGGTTCCTGGCCGGCCTCGGCGGCATCCGACCAGGTGCCAACGCCTACCGGACGCTGGTCATCCATCCCAAACCGGCCGGCGATCTCAGCTACGTCCGCACCAGCTACGAGACCCCGCAGGGCACCGCTCGAAGCTCGTGGACGCGAACCAACGGCCGCTTCAAGCTCGAGGTCACCGTTCCCGCCAACACCACGGCCGAAGTCTGGCTCCCCACCGGCGACGGCCGCGCCACCGCCCCAGCGCGTGCGACCTTCGTCCGCGTGGAAAAGGGCCACACCGTCTACTCAGTCCCGTCCGGGAGGTTCACCTTCACCGCCTCGTAGAGCCCTTCCCCTGGCACTGGCCCCGCGTTCGCCGCCCTCCCCCACGCGGGTGCCAGTGCCTCCCTGCCGTTGAACTCCTGGCGGTAGCCGCGATTCACAGATATTGTCGTATTTTATGTTTTCTCGTGGCCTGGCGTCGATGGGGAGGGAGGGCGAACGGATGAGCGAACCGCGGTTTGCCGATCGAGCGGTGCTGGTCAGCGGCGCCGCGTCGGGGATCGGTGCGGCGACCGTTCGCCGGCTCGTGGCCGAGGGGGCCGGCGTGGTCGGGATCGATGTCAACCCGGACGGAGCGACGGACGGTGCTTTGTTCCTGACCGGGGACGTGGCCGAGCCGCAGACCTGGCGGCGCGCGGCCGAGCTGGCCATCGAGCACTTCGGACAGCTCGACGTGGTGGTGAGCAACGCGTTCACGGTCGTGGTCAAGCCGATCACCGACACGACGCCGGGGGAGTGGGCCCGCCAGCTCGACGTGAACCTCGGCGCCGCCTACCACGCGCTGCACACGTGCCTGCCGTTGCTGGCCGACGGCGGGTCCGTCGTGCTGGTGTCGTCGGTGCACGCGATCGTCGGGCTGCCAGGTCACCCCGCGTACGCGGCGACCAAGGGCGCGCTCACCGCGCTGACCCGGCAGGTGGCGGTCGAGTACGGGCCTCGGGTGCGGGTCAACTGCGTGCTTCCGGGCCCGGTCATGACCGCGGCATGGGACCGGGTGCCGAAGCGGGATCGCGAGCGCAGCATCGCCGGTACGGCACTGCGTCGCTTCGGCCGTCCGGAGGAGATCGCCGCCACGATAGCCTTCCTCGCCTCGGACGACGCCTCGTTCGTCACGGGCGCGAGCCTCGTGGTCGACGGGGGCTGGACCGTCCACAAGGACTCCGCGTGAGTGGAGCTTGGGTGAACGGCGGGTATGCCGGTCGTGGGCTGCATGGGCAGGTGGTCAACGAGCTGGGGTCGCGGATCGTGGCCGGCCGGCTAAAACCGGGCGAGTCCATTGACCTCGTGGCGTTGGAGGCGGAGTTCGACATCAGCCGCACCGTGCTCCGAGAGGCGCTGAAGGTGTTGGCCGCCAAGGGGTTGGTGGACGCCCGGCAGAAGCGTGGCACCTTCGTACGGCCACGGACGGACTGGCAGCTGCTCGACGTGGACGTGCTGCGCTGGCGACTGGCCAGCCAGTCGACCGGGGAGCTGCTGAACCAGCTCGCCGAGGTGCGGTCCTTTGTGGAGCCCGCGGGTGCGCGTCTTGCCGCGCTGCGTCGCGACGACGACGACCTGGCCGCCCTCACCGCCGCGCTCGACGCGATGGCGGCGGCTGACCCGGCGAGCCCCGAGGCGGTCGAGGCAGACCTGCGCTTCCACCGGCAGCTGCTCGCGGCCTCGCACAACGAGCTGCTCGTCAGTATGGCCGCGATGATCGAGGTCGCGCTGGCCGCCCGGGATTCCCTGGTACACGCGGGAAACGTGGTGCGCGACGCGTTGCCGGCGCATCGCGCGGTGGTCGAGACGATCAGCGCAGGCGACCCGGAGGCGGCGGAACTGGCGATGCGCGCACTGCTGGCACAGGCCGTCGAGGACGTGGAGTCGGTACGGTGAAGATCACGCAGATCGAGACGTTCCTGGTGCCGCCCCGCTGGCTGTTCCTCAAGGTGAGCACGGACGAAGGCATCGTGGGCTGGGGTGAGCCGGTCGTCGAGGGCCGCGCCGAGACCGTCCGCGCGGCCGTGCACGAGCTGTCCGAGCTACTGATCGGCGAGAATCCACTGCGTCTGGAGGATCACTGGCAACGCCTGTACCGCAGCGGTTTCTACCGGGGCGGGCCGGTGCTGTCGAGCGCGCTCGCCGGGTTCGACCAGGCACTGTGGGACATCGCCGGCAAGGTGCGTGACGCGCCGGTCCACGAGCTGCTCGGCGGCCCGGTGCGGGACCGGGTCCGCGTGTACTCGTGGATCGGCGGTGACGAGCCATCTTCCGTCGCCGACGAGGTCGCCGCGCAGGTCGAGGCCGGCTTCACGGCCGTGAAGATGAACGGCACCGGCCGGCTGCGCGCGATCGACAGCCTGCACGAGGCAGGCGCGTTGGTCCGCAGGGCCGAGCAGGCACGTGCCGTCCTGGGCGACGAACGGGACTTCGCCATCGACTTCCACGGCCGGGTCTCGCCGGCCATGGCACGCCGGCTCCTCGCCATGCTCGCGGACGTCGCGCCGATGTTCGTCGAGGAACCGGTGCTCCCGGAACACCTGCACATGATCGGTAGCCTGGTCGAGGCCAGCACCGTGCCCCTCGCCACCGGGGAACGGCTGTACTCGCGGTGGGACTTCCTCGCGCCGCTCGCCGCCGGAGTCGCTGTGGCACAACCGGATCCGTCGCACGCCGGTGGCATCTCCGAGGTGCGGCGGATCGCCGCCCTCGCCGAGGTCCACGGCGCGTCGCTCGCCCCACACTGTCCACTTGGGCCGATCGCGCTCGCGGCCAGCCTGCAGCTTGGCTTCGCCGTACCGAACTTCCTCATCCAGGAGCAGAGCCTGCGCATGCACTACCACGCGGACGGCGACCTGCTCGACTACCTCGTCGACCCGAGCGTCTTCGACTTCGTGGACGGCCACGCGACCCGCCCGGTCCGCCCTGGCCTCGGCATCGAGGTCGACGAGCAGGCGGTCCGCCGAGCCGCGGAGATCGGCCACACCTGGCGCAACCCCGTGTGGCGACACCAGGACGGCACCCTCGCGGAGTGGTGAGCAGGCTTGACCTGCCTGACGACGGCCTCCTACAGTAAAACCACACTATTTGGAAAACGTTACCCATCAACTGTCCACCTATTGAAACGTTTCATACAGCACTGCCCGCCGGCCAATGGCGGCCGGGGAGGAAGGCGGTTCCTCATGCGAAGCAGCAGTGGGTCGAGGGCACGTGGGATGCGTCGGCGGGTGATCGGCGCGGCCGCCGCTGGGGTGGTGGTGGCGTTGACTGTGGCGGTGCCGGCGAGTGGCACGACGAGCGATCTGCCGACCTGGCCGGCGAACCCGAACTGGCAGAGCCTCGTGCCCGCGCCGTCGAGCGCGGACGTGCGGCCGGTGAGCGTCGTGCGGACGCACGGTTCGGTGACCAACGCGGCGGCGCTGACCGGACAAGGCAGCGGCTCCACCGTGCTCACCGCGACGTCAGGCTCGCCGGCGGTCGTCGTTCTGGACTTCGGCAAGGAGGTCGGCGGCAACCCCTACGTCACGGTGTCCGCCGCGTCGGCGGCCTCTGCCACGCTCGGTGTGGCGACCAGTGAGGCACTGCCGTTCCTCACCAGATCCGCGAATGGCACGTACGCCAACGACAACGGCAGCCCGATCACCTTCTCCGTCACCGGACCGCGGACCTACACCGGCGGCCTGCGCGGCGGGTTCCGGTTCGCGGCCGTCCAGTTGTCCACCCCGGGCACGCTCACGTTGACCGCGGCCGGCCTGAACTTCGCCGCGTACCGCGCGACGCCGGACAAGTACCAGGGTCACTTCATCTCCAGCGACGATCAGCTGAACCGGATCTGGTACGCCGGCGCCTACACCGCGCAGATGGACATGGTGCCCACCGGCGTCGCGTCGTGCTTCGGGGTGCCGGTCATCTTCGACGGCGCGAAGCGGGACCGCGCGATCTGGTCCGGCGACCTGATGATCACCGACCCGGTGATGCTGCTGTCGATCGGGACCAACGGCGTGCCGTACGTGAAGGGTTCCATCGACAGCATCATGAACCTGCAGGCCTCGAACGGGAGGCTGACCAGCGCGGTCGGCTTCCGGGGCTGTGGCGCGTTCGACTACGCCGTGACCTACTCCGCCTACTCGGCGATCATCGCGATCCAGTACTACCGCTACACCGGCGACACCGCGTACGTGAGGGCACTGCTCCCGAAGCTCGAGGCCGCGACCGCGTTCCACGCGACCAGGTTGGACGCCAACGGTCTCGTGGTGACAGGCGACCCCGACTACTGGCAGACCCGCCAGAACGGCGAGGTCACCGAGTACAGCCTCGCCTACTACGAACTGCTGCAGCAGATGATCTGGCTCGAGAGCAGGATCGGCACACCGGGCAGGGTCACCGAGTACACCAACAAGGCCAACGCTCTGCGCACCGCGATCAACGCGCGCCTGTGGAACGCGACCGCCGGGCTGTACGTGCACACCGACACCCGGCGCAGCATCTTTCCTTTGGACGCCAACGTCAACGCCATCCGCCTCGGGGTCGCCCCGGCGAACAGGGTCCAGGGCATCCTGGACTACTTCCGGGCCAGGTGGCAGCCCCACGGCAGCCAGATCTCGCAGCCGTCCCCGAGCATGGCGGATCCGGGCGGACACACCATCGAGCCGCTGAACAACACATGGGAGGTCATGGCCCGGTTCTCCGCCGGCGACACGGCGGGCGCGCTCGACCTGATGCGTCGCCTGTGGGGCGTGCAGGTCGACCCGAACAGCGGCTTCTACACCGGCACCTTCTGGGAGTTCGTCAACGGAAACGGCCTGCCCACCCGCGGGTTCGACAGCCTCGCCCACGCATGGGGCGCCGGCCCGACCCAGCTGCTCACCGAGTCCGTCCTCGGGGCGACACCTGTCGAGCCCGGATACACCACGTGGCAGGTGAAACCGCAGCCGAGCACCCTCGCCTGGGCACAGGGTCAGGTGCCGACCGCGCGGGGTCCCCTCACGGTCAAGTGGGCTCAGGACACCACGGGCCAGTTCCGCCTCCAGGTCACCGCACCCGCGGGCACCGGCGGTGACGTATGGGTACCCTTGGCTTCGCCCGCCGGCACGAGTTCACCTCTCACCCCTGGCGCGACATTCCTGCGGCGCGACGGGGCTCACGACGTGTACCGGGTCGGAGTTGGCACTTTCGAGTTCAGCTCCACCCCGTAACACCGATCTGGAGGTTCTGTCGTGAGGTTCGCACTGGGGCGGCTGGTCGGCGTGCTGTGCATGGCAGTGCTTGTCGCCGTCCCCGGTGCGGTCCCGACCCAGGTGGGTGCGCTTCCGGCACCCGCCGGGACGCACTGGGTCGGGACGTGGGCGGCGAGCCCGCAGGGCGGCGGACCGGGCCGGGACCGCCCGTCGGTCACCGACCGCACGCTGCGGCAGATCGTGCACACCACCGTCGGGGGTGACGTCGTTCGCGTACGACTGACCAACGCCCACGGCACCACCCCGCTGGTCATCGGCGAGGCTCACCTGGCGTTGCGGCGTTCCGGCGCCGCGATCCGGGCGGGCAGCGACAGGACGCTGACGTTCGGCGGTTCGCGTCAGGTCACCATCGCCCCGGGCGCGGAGGTGTCCAGCGATCCCACGGTCCTGCGTGTGTCGGCGGCGACCGACCTGGCGATCTCCCTGTACGTGCCAGGTCCCACCGGCCCGCCGACGTACCACGGGCTGAGCATGCAGACGAACTACACCTCGACGCCCGGGAACCACACCGGCGCGGTGAACATGCCGGTGGGCGAGACCTTCTGCTGGACGATCCCGCCCCGGCCGTGCATCACGCCGTGGTACTTCCTGGCCGGTGTCGACGTGCTGCGGAGCCCGAGGGTCGGGGCGGTCGTGGCACTGGGCGACTCGCTGACCGACGGTGACGCCAGCGCCGACGCCTCAGCCGTCGACAAGAACGTGCGCTGGCCGGACCTGCTCGCCCGGCGCCTCAAGACGGTCGGGGTGCTCAACGCCGGCATCGCCGGCAACCGGGTACTGGCCGACGGCGCGGGCGACAGCGCACCGAACCGGCTGGACCGCGATGTCCTCACCGAGCCCGGCGTGCGCTGGGTGGTGCTGTTCGAGGGCATCAACGACCTGTTCCGCGGCGGCACCGCGGCCGACGTGATCGCCGCATACGAGCAGATCATCGAGCGGACCCACGCCCGAGGACTGCCGATCTACGGCGTCACCGTGACTCCCGCCGGGTTCGCCGACGGCCGCGAGAACGAGCGGCAGGCGGTCAACACCTGGATCCGTACCAGTGGACTGTTCGACGCGGTCATCGACTTCGACGCGGCCGTCCGCGACCCGGCGAACCCGGCGTTCCCTCGGGCGGCCTTCGACGCGGGCGATCACCTGCACTTCAACGTCGCCGGCTACCACGCGTTGGCGAACTCGATCGACCTGTCCCTGTTCGTCTCATGACTGGTCCGCGCCCGGCAGGGGGACGACCACGGAACGCCGGACGTGACTGAAGATCACTGAGGTCCGCACGTGCACGATCTCCCGGCGCTGGGTGAGGCGGTCCAGGATGAACGCGCTGAGCTGATCGTTGTCGGCCACCGCGATGTGCAGCAGGAAGTCGTCGCTGCCGGACATGACGAAGTACGCCAGCACCTCCGGCAGGCCCGCCACGAAGGCCTGGAACGAATCGATCACCGTGCGGTCCGGCGGACGTAGCTGCACGGCCACCAACGCCTGGGTGCCGCGCCCGATCTTCCGCAGGTCCACGTCGGCGTGCTGGCCGCGCAGGATGCCGCGCTTGGTCAGCCTGCGGATGCGGTCCAGGCAGGTGGACTGTGCCACGTGCAGACGGGCGGCCAACTCCTTGTTCGTCAGCCGGGCGTCCTCCTGCATGAGCGTCAGCAACGCCGTGTCAAGTTCGTCCAGCTCCACCATCAGCGCCCCCGTTCCGTGCGGAATTCGAGATTTTCGACGATTGGCCGAACTTATCACGGCATGGGCCGGGAACATCCGCGGTGATCGCTAGGTTGGCCGCCATGACCCCACAGCCAGAGTTCAAGTGCGCGATCGTGGTCAGCGACGAGCTGCCCACCGGACTCGCGGTCAACGCGGCGAGCGTGCTCTCGCTGACCATGGGACACCGCGTCGAGGGACTCGTCGGTGTGGACGTGAAGGACGCCGACGGCGTGATCCACCCCGGCGTCATCCACACCCCGCTGCCGATCCTGACGGCACCGCGCGAGCAGGTCGGCACCATCGTGCAGACCTCGGCCGCGCAGGACGAGATGTTCTTCGTCAGCTTCAGTTCCCTGGCCCAGGGCTGCAAAACCTACGAGGAGTACATCGACAGGATGGCGGCCACCTCCACCGCCGACCTGGCCAGCGTCGGTGTCGGCCTGTACGGGCCGCGCAAGCAGGTCAACAAGCTCGTCGGCTCGTTGCCGCTGCTCCGCTGAGCCTCAGTCGAGGTACGTGTGCGTGCCCGGTCCGGCGGTCTCGTGCCGGCCACTGGGCAGGACCACGGTCGCTTCCGTTCCGGCTGGCACGACCACCCGCAGCCGAAACCGGTCACCGTCCAGCCGCCACGCGGATTCGATACGACCGTACGGTGACTCGTGGACGGCCGCGGCCCACGTGATGCCGCCGCCGGGCCGAGGGCGGACACGGAAGCGCCGGTACGCGGGCGCGTCCGGTTCGATGCCCGCCACGTACTGGTGCAGGTAGGAGACGACGGCTCCCTTGGAGTAGTGGTTCAGCGAGAAGTTGGCCTTTCCGTCCGCCGACACGCCGTTCCAGTCCTCCCACACCGTGGTGGCCCCTCGGTCGATCATGGCGAGCCAACCGGGTGCGGTGTCCTGGAACAGAAGCTCGTACGCCACGTCCAGGTGACCCGCGTCGGTCAGCGCGGGCAGCAGGTAAGGGGTGGCGAGGAACCCGGTCCCGAGGTGGGTGCCGGCCGCGCGCACCAGCTCGACCAACCGCGCCGCGACCGTGGCCCGCAGCTCGTCGGGAACGAGCCGGAAGGCAAGCGCGCGAACGTGGTTGGCCTGGGTGTCCGGGGTCAGTCGCCCGTCGGCGGTGAGGTACTCGGTCTGCCACGCGGCACGGACCTCGTCGCTCAGGACCCGGTAGCGCTTCGCTTCCTCGTCAAGGCCGAGGACGTCGGCGATCCGGCTCGCCAGAGCTGAACTGTGCGCGTAGAAGGCCGTGGCGAGGTCGCCGCGGTCGAGCGTCGGGTAGGCGTCGAGGTCGCCGATGTCCTCGCCGGGCACGAGCCATTCGCCCCAGTGGAAGCCGGTGTCCCACAGATACTGTTCGTGCGCCGCTGGTTCCGGCCGCGCGGCCGCCCGGTCGGGATGGCGCTGGTTGCGGGCGGCTCGACCGACCCGGTCCAGCCAGGCCACGATCGTCGGCCACGACTCGGCCAGGATCCGCGTGTCGCGGTACTCCCGGTACAGCTCCCACGGCACGATCACCGCGGCGTCGCCCCAGCCCGCGGACCCGTTGAGATGCTCCACCTTCCCGGCCAGACCCTCGCCGGGGGCGGACGGGCTGATGTTGGCGATCGTGCCGTCGGGCCACTGGTCCTCGGCCACGTCGCGCAGCCACTTCACCGAGAAACCGGCCACGTCGAACAGGAACGCGGCGGTCGGCACGAACAGCTGCCAGTCGCCGGTCCAGCCCGCCCGTTCCCGGTGTGGACAGTCGGTCGGGATGTCGCAGGCGTTGTCCCGCAGGCTCCACACGACCGCCTCGTGCAGCCGGTTGATCCGCTCGTCGCTGCACGAGAACCAGCCGGTGCGCCGGAGATCCGTGTGTACCACGACACCCGTGACGTCCTGCGGCGCGAGATCCTCCGGGTGGTTTTCGATACGTACGTACTGGAACCCGTGCGTGGTGCGGCGCGGCTCGAAGACCTCGCCGGGGACCCCGGAGGAAACCACCTCGTCGACCTGCCCGGCCGGCAGGGGTTCCGGGTGTGGCGGCCCGGGGCGGAGGTTCTCGGTCGTCACGTCTCCGTCGGGGTCGAGCCATTCGCCGTGCACGAGACGGATCGCGGTGCCCGCCGGACCGAGCGTGGACAGCCGCACCCAGCCGTTGATGTTCTGGCCCAGGTCCACGATCTGCCGCCGGTCGTCGAGCCGGCGCACCGACACCGGGGTGACCTCCTCCACCCGGCGCACCGGCGGGGCGGGGGAGTCGACCAGCGCTTCGAAGCCACGGGCGTCGGTGGCGACCGGTGACCACGCCGAGTCGTCGAACCCTGTCCTCGACCAGCCGCGCGGCAACCGGCGCAGGTCCCAGGCCTCGCCTTCGATCAGGTCCGCTGCCACGACATGTCCCTCACCGCTCCGCCAGGCCGGGCCGGTGCCGAGCACGGTTTCGGTGCCGTCGGCGTGCCTGAGGTGCAGTTGCGCCAGCAGCCCCAGTCGGTCGCCCCACTGGTCGGCGACCCGGAAGTAGCCGATCACGCCGCGGTACCAACCGTCGGCCAGGATGACCCCGATGGCGTTGCGGCCCTGCCGCACGTTCTCGGTGATGTCATACGTCTGTACCTGCAACCGGGTGCGGTACTGGGTGAACCCGGGCGTCAGCTCCGCGTCGCCGATCCGCTCGCCGTTGAGAAACCCTTCGTAGATGCCATGTGCGGTCGCGTACAGCCGGGCCGAGACGACCGGTGTGTCCACATCGAACTCGTACCGCAACAGCGCGGCCGGCCGTTTTCCTGGCACACCAACAGGGTTCTCGCCCGGGGTGATCCATTCGGCGCGCCAGTCACCGGCGTCGAGCAGTCCCGTCTCGAACACGGCCGGTGCCGACCACTCGCTCTCCCCGAGGTCGGTCCAGACCTTGACCTCCCACTCGACCCGGTCACCCGAGCGCGGCGCGGGCCCGGCGTAGGGGACCAGAAGCTGTTCCGGGGACTCGACACGCCCGGTGTCCCAGCCGTTGCTCGTCCGGATCCGGTAGGCGGTCTGCGCCACCGCGCCGGCGGGGAGCCGCCACGACAGCCGGGGGTCGGTGACGTGGATGCCGAACGCGTGGTCGAGGTGCTCGACGCGTAGGTCTGTTACCGCGGTGGTCATGCGCGTTCGGCTCCAGCTTCGTCGATGGGTTGAAACGATTCATCCAGCCCTCGCTTCACAAGCTAGGACGGTCGTCCGCGGTAAGTCAACAGGCGCTTCGTGTCTTGTCAACGATCGTCGCAGAGCTTACATTGTGCAGGTAGCCGAACTGACACGAGTCAGTTGTGATGGTCAGGAGTAGGAGCGGCTCCCTCTGTGGCCGCCTCTCCTGACGGGCTGCCAGCTGCTCATGCCCTTGGAACGTTCTCATCAGACTCCGGCCCCGAAACTCAACGAGGAGAATCGATGTCTGATCCAACGCCGCTGACCAACCGCCCGTGGAAGACGGCGACCCTGGCCGGGATGGCGTCCTATCTGGACTCCGGAGCCCTTGTCACGTCCGGGATCGCGATCGGCGGCGCCTACGCGGTGCCCCTGGGACTCGATCCGGGGACGATCGGCGCGCTGCTGGGGTTGCAGACGTTGATGTTCGCCTCGGGTGCCCTGGTCGGCGGGCGGCTGGGTGACCGCTTCGGGCGCCGGCGGATCTTCAGCCTCTCGCTGCTGCTGTACGCGGTCGGCGTGGCGTTGCTGCTGATCGCGAACGGTCCCGGGCTGCTGTATGCCGGCGTGGTCGCGGTCGGGTTCGCGATCGGCGCGGACCTGCCGGTCTCACTGGCCCTGATCAACGAGGAAGCCCCGCCCGGCAAGAAGGGCAAGCTCGTCGTCTTCTCGAACATGCTCTGGCTCGGCGGGATCGTGGCGGCCGTGGTGTTGAGCTCGATCGTGGGCTCGTGGGGCACGCTCGGCGGCCGGATCATGTTCGCCCACCTGCTCATCGTGTCGGTCGTGGTGTTGGTCATGCGGTGGACGCTGCGTGAGTCGGCGGAATGGGCGGCGGCGCGGCGCGCGGTGGACACGGGTGATGTCGTGGACGCCGAACGGGTCCACTTCAGCCGGGTCGGGCAGCTGTTCCGGCCGCCGGTGGTGTTCGCGGTGATCGCGACCGGGTTGTACTACGCCACCTGGAACCTCGGGGCGTCGACGCTCGGCAGCTTCGGCACCTACCTCTGGACCACGCTGACCGGCGGTGGTGTCGCGCAGTTCTCGCAGCTGTCCCTGCTTGGCCTGCCCGTCGGTTTCGTCGCCGGCCTGATCTTCATGCGTGCGATCGACCGGCCGTCCAGGCACTTCTGGTTCGTCAGCGGGTCGATCCTGATCGTGATCGCATGGACACTGCCGGCCGTGCTCGGCCCCAGCAAGTTCACCCTGCTCGCCGTGCTGCTGGGGTCCGGGCTTGGCAACGCCTTCGCCGGCGAGAGCATCTACAAGGTGTGGTCGCAGGAACTGGTGCCGACCCTGCTGCGCAGCACGTCCAGCGGCGTGACGATGGCGTTCACCCGCGTGCTCGCCGCACTGGCCGCGTTCGGCACCCCGGCGCTCGCCGCGGCCAACCCGCGCCTGCTTTTCCTCCTCCTGCTGGGCTTCACACTCGTCTCGACCGTCATCGGGCTGTACTGGGTGCCGCGGTTGCCCAAGGCGCACGAGCTCGAGGAGCCGCTGCTGGTCGTCGAGGACACCATCGAGAACACGGAAAAGGCGACGACGTGATCGGATACCACGACTTCCAGCACGACGGCCGGACCCTGCGGTCCACTGTGCACATTCCGGAGGGTCCGGCCGGGACCCGGTGGCCCGTGGTCGTGTTCGTGCACGGCTTCACGGCGAACCGGCTCGAACTCCCCGACTTCGTCCGGATGTCGCGGCTCCTTGAGGACAACGGCATCGCGTCGGTGCGCGTGGACCTGTCCGGCCACGGCGAGAGCGACGGCGACTTCTTCGACGTCACGATCTCGGGCGAGATCGCGGAGACGCGGTCGGTGCTGCGGGCGACCCGCGCCATGGACTTCGCCGATCCCGAACGGCTCGGCCTGGTCGGGATGAGCATGGGTGGTGTGGTCGCGGGCGTCGTGGCCGCAGAGGAGCCCGGAGTCCGGGCGCTGTGCCTCTGGTCGCCGGCCGCCGTCGCCCCGTTCGAGATCGGCAGCGGCTTGCTCAAGGGAGTCAGCCTCGCCGCCGAGATCGAGGAGAAGGGCTACTTCGACGCCGCCGGCCACCGGGTGAGCGCGGCCTTCGTCGAGGACATCGCGAACCTGGACGTCTACGGCCGTTCGGCGGGCTACCGCGGTCCCGTCCGCATCATCCACGGCGACAAGGACGACGTCGCCCCGGTCGAGTACGCACGCCGCTACCTCGACCACTACGACGGCAACGCCGAACTGGAGGTGGTCCCGGGCGCGGACCACGCGTGGGGCACCGTCCCGCACCGTACCCGGCTGCACCGGTCCACTGTGGAGTTCCTGGTGCGGGAGATGTCCTGAGGTGTCAGGCCGATTCGCGGATCGCCAACCGGTACTCACCGTTGACCGACTCCACCGGGATCGGTTTACCGCCCAACGCGGCGACGACGGCCTCGGCGTAGTGCTCGGCGATGGCGGTGAAGTCCTGGATCACCGTGGTCAACGGAGGCTGGGTGACGGCGGCGCCGGGGATGTCGTCCACCCCGACGACCGCCATGTCCCTCGGCGCTTCCAGCCCCAGCCGGGCGATGCCGGCCAGGACGGCCATGGCGATCTCGTCGTTGAACGCGCAGATGCCGGTCACCGGTGGCGTGCCGGCGAGCCAGGCGGCGACGGCGTCGGCTGCCCCGCCCGGTTCGAGGGGAACGTTTCGGACCTCGGGTTCCGGAAGGCCCAGCTCGGCGCATGCTTCGCGGACACCCGCCAGCCGGGGTTCCGCGAAGACCGCGACCCGCTTGTCGTCGGGATAGGCGTAGCCGAGTCTTCGATGCGTGGCGGCGAGATGCTGGGCCTGCAGTACGCCGATCGGGTTCTCCGCCGTGCGTACCTCCCGCTGCCGGCGCCGGCTCGACGCGTGCATGGCCACGATGACCTCGACGCCCGCGGCCCGCATCGCCGCGGCGTCGGAGTCGGAGAACCGGTCCAACGCCAGCACCGCCGCCGGGGTGATGGCCTTCCACACCTCGCGGAGCGGGCGAGCGGCGCGGGTGTTCGAGTGCACCAGGAAGGTGAGGTCGTGCCGTGCGAACGCGGCAGCCAGCCGCTGGACCACGCTCCCGACGGCGTAGCCGAGGGGCCAGTCCGGGAGCAGACAGAGCACGACGTCCGACCGTCCTTTGCGGAGGGTTCGGGCGGCGGCCGACGGCGCGTAGCCGAGCTTGCGGGCCGCGTCCAGCACTCGCCGGCGCGTGACGTCCGGGATCGTCTGGTTCGGCGTGTCGTTGAGCACGTAGCTCACCGTGGAGCGGGCCACACCGGCTTCGCGGGCCACGTCCGCGCTGGTGACCCTCCTGCCGCCCTGCGCTGTCACGCCCGTCACCTTAGCTGACACGTGTATGTTCTTACCAACGAAAGGAAACGCCGCCCGATGGAGAAGCGTGACGTGGTTCCGAGCCTGACCCTGGCGGAGAAAGCGTCGCTGTGCCTGGGGGCCGACATGTGGCACACGGCGGCGATCGAGCGGCTCGGCGTCCGGGGACTCACGCTGTCCGACGGTCCGCACGGCCTGCGGGTGACGGCGGCGGCCGCGATCTCCGGCAGCCTGCCGGCCACGTGCTTTCCGACGGCCAGTGCGCTCGGCTCGTCCTGGGACGTCGACCTGATCGAAGAGGTCGGGTCGGCGATCGGTGTCGAGGCACGCGCCCAGAACGTCGACGTCGTGCTCGGACCCGGGGTCAACATCAAGCGGTCTCCGCTGTGCGGTCGTAACTTCGAGTACTTCAGCGAGGACCCGTACCTGGCCGGCCACCTCGGCGCGGCGCTCGTGCTCGGCATCCAGTCACAGGGTGTGGGTGCGTCGGTCAAGCACTTCGCCGCCAACAACCAGGAGACCGATCGGCTGCGGGTCAGTGCCGACATCGACGAGCGCACCCTGCGCGAGATCTACCTGCCCGCCTTCGAGCACATCGTCACGACCGCCAGTCCGTGGACGGTGATGTGCGCGTACAACCGGCTGAACGGCGTCCACGTCTCCCAACACCGCGAGCTGCTCACCGACATACTCCGCACCGAATGGGGCTTCGACGGGCTCGTGATGTCCGACTGGGGCGCCGTGCACGACCGCGTCGAGGCGCTCCTGGCGGGGCTGGACCTGGAGATGCCGCCCAAACTCGGGGTCAGCGACGCGGCCCTGATCGACGCGGTCCACTCCGGACAGCTCGCCGAGGCCGACCTGGACGCGACGGTCCAGCGCGTGCTGCGACTCGTGAACCGGACGGCTTCGCGCGAACCGGCCACTGTGGACGTCGACGCCCACCACGCGCTCGCCCGGCGGGCCGCGGCGGCGAGCATCGTGCTGCTCAGGAACACCGACGCCGTGCTGCCGCTGTCCGGTGAACGCGTCTGTGTCATCGGCGAGTTCGCGCGGACCCCACGTTTCCAGGGCGCGGGAAGCTCCCAGGTGAACCCCACCAGGGTGGACAACGCGCTCGACGAACTGCGCCGCGCGCTGCCGGCCGCGGAGGTCGGCTTCGCCGCCGGCTTCGGCCTGGCCACGCCGGACCGGGACACGGAACTGGCCGAGGAGGCGGTGGCCGCGGCGGCCGGCGCGGACGTGGTGGTCGCCTTCCTGGGGTTGCCGTCCGACGCGGAGTCCGAGGGGTTCGACCGGACCCACATGGAACTGCCCGCCGCACAGACCGCGCTCCTGCACCGGTTGCTCGACGGCCCGGCGCCCGTGGTGGTCGTACTGGCCAACGGGTCCGCCGTACTCGTCACCTCATGGCACGAACGTGCGGCCGCGGTCGTCGAGTGCTGGCTCGGCGGGCAGGCGGCCGGCGCCGCGATCGCGGACGTCCTCACGGGCGCGGTGAACCCGTCAGGCCGGCTCACGGAGACCATCCCCCTGCGGTTGGCGGACAACCCGTCGTTCCTCAACTTCCCTGGCGAGGACGGGCACGTCCGCTATGGCGAGGGCGTCTTCGTGGGGTACCGAGGTTATGACGCCAGCGGGTTGGCGGTGGCCTACCCGTTCGGGCACGGCCTGTCCTACACCACCTTCGACTACAGCGGCCTCGACGTGTCGACGACCGGCAGCCACGACACCGGTGACCTGGCCATCACAGCCACCGTGACCGTGCGGAACACCGGCGCCCTGCCCGGAGCCGAGGTGGTGCAGCTCTACGTCGCGGACCTCGACAGCAGCGTGTCCCGCCCACCCCGCGAACTCAAGCGGTTCGCGAAGGTCACGCTCGACCCCGGCGCGGAGACGACGGTCGAGTTCACGCTCGGCTCGCGCGACCTCGCCTACTGGTCGACCCGACACCGCCGATGGCTGGTCGAAGGCGGCGACTTCGTACTCGAGGCCGGCGCATCGTCCCGCGACATCCGTTGTCACACAACGGTTCGCGTCGACGCCATCCCGCCCCGTGTCACCCTGACCGCGTTCTCGACCCTCGAGGAATGGCTGTCCGATCCGGACGGCCACGCGGCCATCACCTCAGCCGTCGGCGTGGACGAACAGGGCCACCCAACAGGCATCCTCGGCGACGAGGAACTGCGCACGGTCATCGGCAACTTCCCGCTTTCCGCACTCGCCGCCTTCCCCGGCCTGGGAATCACCCACGAGCTGATCCGCAAGCTGACCACTCCAGCGCGGTAGTCCGCTGGACGCCGTCCGCGGAGCGGGCTTTGCCCGCCCCGCGTCGGTCACCGCGCTAGATCAGTGGGCAGCTGTTGCGGTACTGGGAGATGCCGTTCTGGTTGTTCAGGGGGCAGAGGAACTGGCTGAAGCGGGTGTCGTTGTCGAGGAAGATCTTCAGCCACGGGATCATGGTGCGGGCCAGGTTGGTGCTCGGCTGCCCGATGTAGTTGTGGCCGGCGCCCGCGACCTCGATGTACGCCCTCTCGACCGTCGTCGGGATGGTGTTGTACAGGGTGGTCAGGCGCGACGGGGGCACCAGGGTGTCGTTCTGCATCGCGTAGATGAGGGTCGGGACCCGGTCGTTGGACAGGCTTCCCGACGGTAGATGGGGTGCGTTCCCGATCGCCGCCTTGAGCGCGGGCCGACGCAGGGCCGCGTCGAGTGCGCCGCCACTGCCCATCGAGTGCCCGGCCACGGCCAGTCGGCTGGCGTCGACCCGGTTACGCACCGAACTGCTGCGTGTCAGGTAGTCCAATGCGGCGAGGAGTTGGGTGCCGCGGCTGGTGGGGCTGTCGTTGAGGTTGTTGGTTTCGATGCCGAACACGACGAAGCCCTGGGAGGCGAGTCGGGGGCCGAGCCAGGCGATGCCCGGCCACGTGCCGTTCAGGCCGGGGGAGATGGCGATCGCGCCGAAGGTGCCCTCGTTGGTGGCGGTCGGGTAGTAGATCACTCCGCCGCCGAAGCCGTTCCCCCGTGCCACCGTGACCGACGCTGTCGCGAACGGTCCGATGGTGGCGGCGATGCTGGCCGGCGTCGGATCCGGGCCTCGTTGGTACGGGTTGGCGGCGGCCGAGGCGGGTGTAGCGGCGGTGAGGACGCCGAGGACGACCGTGATTGCGGCGAAGATCTTGCGAAGCAGTGGTTTCCGCGCACGATTGTGTTGCTGCATCGGCGGTTCACGTACGTGCCGATGGCCGGCTCGGTGATGGCGTTCCAGTCCTACAGCGTCTACACCGGATTCACGGGCAGCCCGTGGGTCGGCCTGGCCAACTTCGAGGCGCTGCTGGGCGATCCGCTGTTCTGGCAGGCGTTCGAGAACACCCTCGTGATCAGCGCGGTCCAGCTGGTGCTGTACTTCCCGGTCCCGGTCGCGCTGGCGATCCTACTCAACTCCATCCTCAGCAGCAGGATCAGATCGGTGATCCAGTCGATCGTCTACCTGCCGCACTTCTTCTCGTGGGTGCGGTCGTCACGCTGTTCCAGCAGATGCTCGGCGGTGCCGGCGCGCTGAACATGTTCCTGCGCCAGCAGGGCATGGGCACCTGGGACGTCATGACCGACCCGGCGACGTTCACGTACCTGGTCACCGCGCAGGCGGTCTGGAAGGAAGCCGGCTGGGGCATCATCGTCTTCCTGGCGGCGATCGCGGCGATCAACCCCAACCTGTACGAGGCGTCCGCTGTGGACGGCGCCGGCCGGTGGCGGCGGACGTGGCACATCACCCTGCCCGGCATGCGTGGCGTCATCGTGCTCATGCTCGTGCTGCGGCTGGGAAACGCGTTGACCGTCGGCTTCGAACAGCTGCTGATCCAGCGCGACAAGGTGGGCCGGGACGCCGCCGAGGTCCTCGACACGTTCGCCTTCTACTACGGCGTGGTCAACAACAACTTCAGCTACGGCGCGGCGGCCGGCCTGTTCAAGGGGATCCTGTCCCTGATCCTGATCTACGCGGCCAACAAGCTCGCACACGCCTTCGGCGAGGACGGGCTGTACCGGAAATGAGCACCCCGCGTCCCGTCTGGGAGGAGAAGCCGACCCCCGCGGGCCAGGCCGGCAAGGGCATCGTGCTTTTCCTTGTCCTGGCGGCGGTTCTCGTGCCGGTGTACTCCGTCGTGGTCACCAGCCTGTCGGACCAGGCGTCGATCAACCTCGCCGGCGGCATGGTCCTGGTGCCCCACAACCTGACCTTCGAGTCCTACCGGCAGATCTTCAGCAACGACCTCATCCTGCACTCGATGGTCGTGAGCGGGATGGTCACCCTGGTCGGGACGGCACTGTCGATGGTGGTGACGGTGCTGTGCGCGTACGGGTTGTCCCGGCGCGGTTCCTTCGGCCACCGCACCATCCTCATGCTGCTGGTGGTCACGATGTTCTTTTCCGGCGGGATCATCCCCACCTTCATCGTCGTCTCCGCGCTGGGCGGGTACGACAACTACTGGTCGCTGATCCTGCCCAGTGCGATCTCGGTGTTCAACATCATCGTGATGCGCGGGTTCTTCATGAACACCGCCCAGGACCTGATCGGCTCCGCGCGCATCGACGGCGCGGGGGAGTGGCGAATCCTGTGGTCGGTGGTGTTGCCCATCTCGCGGCCCGTGGTCGCGGTGATCACCCTGTTCTACGCCGTCGGGTACTGGAACGCCTTCTTCAACGCCCTGCTCTACCTGCCGGACAACGGCAAGTGGCCGCTGCAGATGATCGTCTACACGTACACACTCCTGGGAAACCCAACGCCCGGCACCGGTGTCACCAGTGGACAGCTCGCCGGTGGCCAGGCACTCGCCCCGCTGTCGATCCAGATGGCGGTGGTCACCCTCACCCTGATCCCGATCCTCGTCGTGTATCCCTTCGTGCAACGCCACTTCGTGAAGGGCATGCTCATCGGGGCGATCAAGGGCTGACGAAAGGACCGACGATTGATCCCGGTCATCGCGGGGTTCCATCCAGATCCGAGCATCTGCCGGGTCGGCGCGGACTACTACCTCGCCTGCTCCAGCTTCGAGTACTTCCCCGGCGTGCCCATCTTCCACAGCCGGGACCTGGTGGGGTGGACCCAGATCGGCAACGCGCTGGAGCGGCCGAACCAGCTCCGACTCCCATCCGGTGACACCTCCTCCTCCGGCGGGATCTACGCACCCACGTTGCGCCACCACGACGGCCGGTTCTGGCTCATCACGACCAACGTGGCCGGTCACGGGAACGTGCTGTTCACCGCGACCGATCCGGCCGGTCCCTGGTCCGACCCGATCCGCGTGCCCGGGATCGCCGGCATCGACCCGGATCTCGCGTGGGACTCCGACGGCACCTGCTGGTGCACGTTCGCCGGCGTCTCGCAGATCCGGCTCGACCCGCTCACCGGGGAGTCGTTCGGTGCGCCGCGCAGGATCTGGTCGGGCGCCCCGGGCGCCAAGGCCCCGGAAGCGCCGCACCTGTACCGGATCGGTGAGTACTGGTACCTGCTGATCGCCGAAGGTGGCACCGAGCGCTGCCACGCGGTGTCGATCGCCCGCGGCCAGGCGCCCACGGGCCCGTTCGAGCCGTGCCCGGCCAACCCGATCCTGACCCACCGCGGCACCGACCACCCCGTCCAGAACACCGGCCACGCCGGTCTCGTGCAGGCGCCCAACGGCTCGTGGTGGATGGTGCTGCTCGGGGTGCGGCCCCGTGGCGGCACTCCCGGCTGGCACGCGCTCGGCCGCGAAACCTTCCTCGCGCCGGTGACCTGGACGACCGACGGCTGGCCGGTCGTCGGGGAACTGACGACCACGCCGCCGTGGCCGCGTCAGCCGGTCACGGCCACGCCGGTCCGCGACGACTTCGACCTCAGCGAACTGGCACCACAGTGGATCTCACTGCGGCACCGGCCCACCGAGGACTGCACGACCAAGGACCGGCCAGGGTGGCTGACCCTGCGCGCTCGCGGCTCGCTCGACGATCTCGACGGCACGTTCGTCGGCCGGCGCCAGCAACACCTGTCCTTCCGGGCACGCACCCGGATCGACCCGGCGGAGGGCCGGTGCGGGCTCGTCGTGCGTCTCGACGACCAGCACCACTACGAGATCGAGGTCGCGGACGGCGAGGCCAGGGTGCTGGCTCGTATCGGCCCACTGCACACGACGGTCGCGACGCGGCCCGTGCCCGCCGGCCTGGTCGTGCTGCGGGTCGAGGTGGCCGTCACGGAGACCGTGCGTGACGCCCGCAGCGGCCCGGACACCGTGTCCTTCGGCGTTGAGGAGTTGGACGGCACGCTCGCCACGCTCGACGGCAAGTACCTGTCGACCGAGGTCGCCGGCGGCTTCACCGGCCGGGTCATCGGCATGTACTCGGCGGCCGGCACCGTCCACTTCGACTGGTTCGACTACGAGGGCGCGTGACCTTGTGGTCGCGACGTAAACTCCACCGGTGGACTCGTCGAAACCGGTCACCATCTCCTACATCGCGGAGACGGCCGGCGTGTCGGTCCCCACCGTGTCCAAGGTGATCAACGGACGCTCCGGGGTCGCCGCCGAGACCCGCGCCCGCGTCGAGGCGCTCATCAAGGAGTCCGGAGACCAGAAACCCGTCTCGCCGAGCCGCAGCAACATGATGGACCTCGTCTTCGACGAGATCGAGAGCATGTGGGGCGTCGAGATCATCCGCGGCGTCCAGCGGGCGGCACGCAAACACCGCGTCGGCGTCGTGCTGTCGGAGTTCGGTCCGCAGGGCAACGCGATCCGCTACTGGATCGACGACGCGCTCGACCGCCGCCCGGCCTGCGTCGTCACCGTCGCCCAGCTGTCACAGGAACAACGCGACCAGCTGCGGGCCAGGGGCATCCCGTTCGTGGTGTTCGACCCCACCAGCGAACTACCGGACGACGTGCCGTTCGTCGGCGCGACCAACTGGTCCGGTGGCCGGGCCGCGACCCGCCACCTGACCGAGCTGGGCCACCAGCGCATCGCCATGATCACCGGCCCGGACGACGTCCTGTGCTGCCGCGCCCGCTTCGACGGCTACCGCTCCGCCATGGAGGCCGCGAAGCTGCCGGTGGTCACCAGCGCGCCCACCGACCTGACCCAGGACGCCGGCCACGCCGCCGCCCGCGAACTGCTGCGCCGCCCGGACCGCCCCACGGCCATCTTCGCGAGCAACGACCTACAGGCCCTCGGCGTGTACCAGGCCGCGCGGGAGGCGGGCCTGCGTATCCCCACCGACCTGAGCGTGGTCGGCTTCGACGACCTACCCGTCGCGGCCCTGACCGACCCACCGCTTACCTCGGTGCACCAGCCTCTGGTCGAGATGGCCGTGGCGGCCACCGAACTGGCACTCGCCCTCGGCCGAGGCGAGCGGCCCGCACAGACGGGGCTCGAGCTGGCCACGACCCTGACAGTGCGGAACAGCACTGCCCCGCCTGCGCTAGCGCTGTGACCGCGAAGGTTCCCCGGCCCCTGGCCGTTCGCGCTGTGAAAGGCGCGTTCACCCTGCGGGTGCGTCGGGCGCTGCGCGCCCGGCGCACGCGAAGCAGTGTTGACCAGGCCCGCGCCTCCCCGCAAAGGCGTGACACCCGACAAGATCATCGGCGGATCGAAGGCTGAACGAGCCCAACGCGTCTTTCACAGCGGGGCGGCCCCGGCCCGTCGGTGTCTGCGCGAGCCGGCCAATGTGGTCGGTCACCGCACTAGCTGTAGTTGGCCCTCATCCACTCCGCCGACACCGTGGCGCTTTCGTACGGGTCGGTGATGTCGGGTCGGTCGACCTCGACCATGAGCCAGCCGTCGAAGTCGGCCGGTAGGGCGCCCAGGATCTCGGTGAGTGGCAGTTCGCCGCGGCCCGGCTCGGCCCACAGGCCCGCGAGCACGGTCTGCCGATAGTTCCAGCCCTCGGCCCGGCCCTTCTCCGCGACGCTGAGACGGCAGTCCTTGACGTGGACGAACGGCACCCGTGACGCGTAGTCGGCGATCAGTGCCCGCACGTCGACCCCGGCCCACGCGAGGTGACCCGTGTCAGGCAGGAAACCCAGTTCAGGCACCGCGTCGAGGACGGCGCGGCCCTCGTCCTCGGTCTCGATCCACGTCGCCACGTGCGGGTGCAACGCGGGCCGTACGCCTTCGGTCAGCATGACGTCCGTGATCCGGCCGATGAGCGTGGTCACGGCGGCAAGGCGCGCGGCGTCCGCCTCACGGCCCTGGCCAGGATGACGTTCGCGGGGCGCGTCCTTGCGCATGCCCATGCCGAGCCCGATGTCGGTCAGGCCGAGGGCGGCGTGCTGGCGGGCGACCGCGGCGACGTTCTCGAGCACCTCGGCCTCCGCGCCGTCGAGGCCGTCGGACCGGCAGACGACATAGCCCGGCGCGAGCGCCAAACCGAGCGAGTCCACGACGTCGAGGTACTGCTCGACCGACCAGCCGGCCGGCACCTCCGCCATCACGCCGTCGAAGCCGGCCTTCCTCACCTGGCCCAGCAACTCCTCGCGGCCGGGAGCCAGCGACGGGTCGAGCCAGCCGTCGTCACTTGCCATCCACTGGATCGGGTTAAGGGCGATTCGCATGCTCGCATCCAATACCGCCGCGTGCCGTCCCGCGCCGTTCGACGGTTCGCTGGGCGGACCGCTGGGCGCTCCCTTCCGGACATCTCGTGGTTCATTGAGTTTCACCTGAATCGAGAACGAGACCCACCACACATTTTCGGGAGTCATCGTGACGAAGTCGTATCGGCGCAGGCGACTGGTCGTCGCCACAGCGTTAGGCGCCGTTCTCATGGCAGCCGGTTGCACGAGCGCTGTCGACCAGGCCGACCAGGCCAAGGCCAACGCCTCCGCGAAGGAGGGTGGCACGCTGACCGTCGCGCAGGCCAACGACGCGCAGCCCGAGTCGTTCCTCTCGCCGGCGCTCGGCAACATCACCGCCCAGTACGCCGTTTTCGAGACGCTGACCCAGATCGACACGAAGACCGGCGAGCCGAAGGGCGTGCTGGCGAAGTCCTGGACGATGGCGCCGGACTACAAGAGCATGGATCTCGAGCTCCGCGACGACGTCACCTTCCACAGTGGACGGAAGATGACGAGTGCCGACGTCATCTACACGATCCAGCAGGTGCAGAACCCGGCCAACACGGTCGGCACCCGCTTCATCGCCGAACAGATCGCGAGCGCGACCGCCGACGGCGACCACGGCGTGAAGCTGACCTTCAAGCGGGCACTGCCGAACGTGTTCGACCTCTTCGAGATCATGCCGATCGTCGACCAGGAGACCTTCGCCAACTACAAGGACGGCAAGCAGGTCGTCGGCACCGGCCGGTTCACGTGGCAGTCCTGGACCCCGGGCGGGAAGCTGGAGCTGGCGAAGTACCCCGGCTACCGGGACGCGAAGAACACCCACCTCGACAAGATCGAGATCCAGGTCATCACCGACCCGACGGCGGAGCTCGCGGCCGTTCGCAGTGGGCGCGTGCAGTACGCCATGAGCCTGTCGACGCTCGACACCCGCACGCTCAGCGGTGAGCCGGGCTACGCGCTCGTCAAGTCCGGTGGGGCCGCCCAGGAACTCGGGTTCGACGTGACCCAGGCGCCGTTCGACAACGAGCTTGTCCGCCAGGCGGTCCACTACGCCATCGACCGGGACCGGATCGTCGACCAGGTCGAGGGCGGGCAGGCCGAGGCGACCGCGTTGCCCTGGAAGACTTCCACGCCTGGCTACGACGCGAAGCAGGGCGAGCGGTACACCTACCAGCCGGAGAAGGCGAAGCAGCTGCTGGCACAGGCCGGCGTGAACGGAGCGTCCTTCTCGGTCGTCGTGCCGGACATCCCGGAAAGTGTCGCGATCTTCGAGATCGTCCAGAACAACCTCAAGGAGGTTGGCCTGAACGCGACGGCGCAGGTTGTCAGCACCACCGACTACGACCAGCGGATCGCGCAACGCAACCTCGGGGCGCCCGCCTTCCTCATGCGCTGCAGCAACGCGCTGTCCCCGGCGAGCGCGGTGGTGAGCCGACCGGAACTGGTCGCGGACAAGAACAACTCCCACTTCACGTCCCCGGAGTACACCAAGGTCGTCGACGCACTCACGGGAGCGCTGACCGACGACGCGCAGAAGCAGGCGCTCGCGAACTACAACGACTACTTCCTGGACCAGGCGTTCGCGCTGCCGGTGCTCACCCGCTCGACGCTGTCCGTCCGCTCGGCGAAGGTCGACGGCATCACCTCGACCATCCAGGGCTTCATCAACCTGGACACCGCTTACTTGACGGACTAGCCATGACACCCCTTGTGCCAGCCTCAGGATCGACATCAGGCCGAGTGCTCCGCAACCGCACCTCAGGGGAACGTGACGCAAGCCGGCCACAAGTGCGTGACCAAACGGAACGTTCCTTCCCCAACGTGACCAACACATTGAATTCCGGGGAGGCGGAACAGCCATGACCAGGTTTCTGATCCGTAAGACGCCTTCGATGCTGTTCGTGTTGTTCGCCAGCTCGATCGTCGCGTTCGTACTGCCCAGGCTGGCACCCGGCGACGTCGCCGTGGTGCTGGCCGGGCCGGACTCGAGCGCCGGGGAGATCGCGACGATCCGCCAGCAGCTCGGTCTCGACCGGTCACCGGTGGTGCAGTACTGGGACTGGCTCTCCGGGCTGTTCCGGGGAAACCTCGGTGAGTCGTTCCTGCTGCACCGCAGCGTGGCGAGCCTGATCGGCGACCGGCTGGCGAGCACCGTGGAGCTCGCGGTGTTCTCCACCATCCTCGTGGTGCTGATCGGGGCGACGCTCGGCGTCTTGGCGGCCTCCGCCCGGCACGGCTGGGTTCGCGCTGTCCTCGACGTCACCAACAGCGTGTTCGTGGCGGTCCCGTCGTTCCTCGTCGGGCTCGTGCTCATCCTGGTGTTCGGCGTGTTCAACCGTGTCCTGCCGGTCAGTGGCGAGGTCAGTGTGCTGGACAACCCCGAGATCGGTATCCAGTACCTGATCCTGCCCTCGCTCGCGTTGGCGCTGACCCCCGCCGCCGTGGTGGCTCGCTTCGTGCAGACGGAGATGCTCGCCATGCGGAACGCGGAGTTCGTCGACCTCGCACTGTCCAAAGGAGCCGGGGCGGCACACGTCACCTTCCGGCACGTGTTGCGGAACAGCCTCGGCAGCGCGGTGGTGGCCGTCGGCCTCCAGGTGGGGCACGTGCTGGCCGGCGCGGTGATCATCGAGGCCATCTTCGCCCGCAACGGTCTCGGCCAGCTCGCCGTGTCGAGCGTGCAGAACCGCGACTTCACCGTGCTGCAGGTGCTGATCCTCGGCGCGGTGTTCATCGCGGTGGTGTGCCAGCTCCTCACCGAGATCATCCTCGCCTCCCTCGATCCCCGAATCCGGCTGGGAGAAGGCCAATGACAACCATTCCGGTGACCGACATCGCCGTGCCGCGGCTCAGTCCCACCCTAGCCCGGTACCTGTCCGCCTTCCGAACCACGAGGGGCGTCGTCGGGCTCGGGTTGCTGGGCATCCTGGTGGTGCCGGCACTGCTCGCGCCCGTGTTGTTCCCCGGCGGTTACGACCAGCAGGGCCGGGGCGCGCTCGCCGGGATCTCGGGCGCGCACTGGTTCGGCGTCGACGAGTTCGGCCGGGACATCCTGGCGCGCAGCGTCTACGGGCTGCGGATGGACCTGAGCCTCATCTTCCTCGCGGTGCCGATCGCCATGATCGTCGGCATGCTGCTCGGTCTGTCCGGGGCGATCCATCCGTGGCTGGGCGCCGCGTTCCAGCGCCTGTTCGACGTGATCATCGGCTTTCCCAGTGTGCTGCTCGGCATCTGCCTGGTCGCGGTGCTCGGGCCGGGCTGGTTGCCGCTGTTCCTGACGATCACCATCGCGGGCATGCCCACGGCGGGGCGGCTCGCCCGAAGCGCCTGGCTCACGCAGCAGTCCCGGGAGTACGTCCTCGCGGCTCGGGTGCTCGGGGTGACGCGATGGCAGCTGCTTTCCCGCCACGTCATTCCCAACGCGACGGACGCGATCGTCGTCAACGGTGCCGTGTGGATGGTCGCCGGCGTGTACATCGAGGCCGGGCTGAGCATCGTCGGGCTCGGGGTGCAGCCACCCACGCCGTCGCTGGGCGTGCTGTTGAACAACGGTCTGCGGTTCGTCACGCAGTCGCCGACCTACGTGATCGGACCCGCGCTGATCCTCCTGCTGCTGGCGCTGGCGTTCAGTCTCATCTCGGACGCGCTCAACGAGGCGGTGAACAAGTGAAGGCGACCATTCGGCCGAACGTGACCGCCGCGCCGGCTGTGCCGCTGCTGCGGGTGAGTGGGCTGCGCACCGAGTTTCCCTTGAAGGACGGGCGGGTCCGGGCTGTCCACGACGTCAGCTTCGACATCGAGCCGGGCGATGTCCTCGGTATCGTCGGCGAGTCCGGTTCCGGCAAGTCGGTGACCGCGCGATCGATCATGCGGATCGTGCGCGCGCCTGGCGAGGTGGTCGACGGCTCGGTCGAACTCGCCGGCGAGAATTTGCTTGCCCTGTCGGAGAAGGAGATGCGGCGCCGGCGGGGGAGCGGCGTCGCCATGGTGTTCCAGGATCCGCAGGCCGCGCTGAACCCGGTGATGACCGTCGGCGCGCAGATCGTCGAGGCCATGACACTGCACGGCGTCGACAAGAAGTCTGCCCGAGGACGCGCGCTCGAACTGCTCGACCAGGTGGGGATTCCGGACGCCGCCACGAAGATCGACCACTATCCGCACCAGTTCTCCGGCGGCATGCGGCAGCGGGTGGTCATCGCCATCGCACTGGCCAACGAGCCGGCGTTGCTCATCGCCGACGAGCCGACGACGGCGCTGGACGTGACGATCCAGGCGCAGATCCTGCGGTTACTGCTGCGACTGCGTGACGAGTTGGGGCTGGCCATCGCGATCATCACCCACGACATGGGCGTGGTCGCGGAGATGTGCACCCGCGTGGTCGTGATGTACGGCGGGCGCGTCGTCGAGCAGGGCACGGTCGAGCAGGTGCTCCAGCGTCCCCGGCACCCGTACACCGCGGCGCTGCTGGCCGCGATGCCCCGCGTCGACGACGACCGCGACGGCCAACCGCTTCCCGCGATCCCCGGCACACCACCGGACCCGGCCGATCCGACACCGGGTTGCGCGTTCGCCCCCCGGTGCCGGTTCGCACGGGATGATTGTCGCGAAGGGACACCCGCGCTGCTCGACATCGGCGACGGTCAGCTGTCCGCGTGTTTCGTTGTGCAGGACGGCACCGACGTCTCCGTGCCCGAAGCTCCGGCTCGCGTCGTCGAGCCGGCTGTCGAGCGGCGGGTCGAGACGGAACCGGTGCTGGAGGTGCGCGGGTTGCGGGTCGATGTCGGCTCCGGCCGACGCCTGCTGGGCCGCGAGGCGCCGGTGTTCGCCGTGGACTCGGTCAGCCTGGCCGTGCATCCCGGCGAAACACTCGGGCTGGTAGGGGAGAGCGGATGCGGTAAGTCGACGCTGTCGCGCGGGATCGTCGGCATCACCCCGATCGCCGAGGGCACGGTCACGGTGGACGGCCGGGACGTCACCGCGATGGGCGCGGCCGAGCTGCGGCACATCCGTTCGTCGGTGCAGTATGTGTTCCAGGATCCGTACGCGTCGCTGAACCCCCGACGCACCGTGCGACAGTCGATCAGCGAGGCGCTGTCGTTGCGGGGCCTGCGTGGCAGGGAGATGGACACCGAGGCGCGGTCACTGATGGCGCGGGTGGGGTTGCGTCCCGAGTACCTCGACAGGTATCCGAGCGCGTTCTCCGGCGGGCAGCGCCAACGGATCGGCATAGCCAGAGCCCTTGCCCGACAACCGAAAACACTGATCCTCGACGAGCCGGTGTCCGCTTTGGACATGTCGATCCAGGCACAGATCATCAACCTGCTGGACGACCTGCGGCGCGAGCTGGACCTCGGCTACCTGTTCATCGCCCACGACCTGTCCGTGGTGCGCCACCTGTCCGACCGGGTGGCGGTCATGTACCTCGGCCGGATTGTGGAAACCGGCCGCGCGGCGGACGTGTACGCCGACCCACAGCATCCCTACACGGCGGCGCTGTTGTCGTCGTCGCCGGTGCCGACCGTCGGCGGGCCCGCGCGGGAACGCATCGTGCTGCGCGGTGACCTGCCGAGCCCCGCCAACCCGCCGTCCGGATGCCGGTTCCGCACCCGATGCCCGATCGGGCCGCTGGCCAACCCCGACCGCACGATCTGCGCCGAGGTCGATCCCGTGGCCACAGAGGGGGATCGGTCCGTCGCCTGTCACTTCCCGGGGGAGCTGTAGTGCGGGCGTACGGGTTCACGGCGTACGGCGGCCCGGAAACCGAGGCGTGGCTGGATCTCCCGACGCCCGAGCCCGGCCTCGGCGAGATCCTCGTCGCGGTCCGGGCGGCGGGCGTCAACCCGGTGGACTGGAAGGTCCGCGCGGGCATGCACCGCGCGTTCCGCCAGCTCACACTGCCCGCGGTGATGGGCCGGGAGGTCGCGGGAGTGGTCGAGCGGGTCGGTGCTGGCGTCACCGAGTTCGCGGTGGGAGACGCCGTGTTCGGCAGCGGCGACGGCGGCGGTTACGCGGAACTGTGTACGTTGCCCGCTGACCGTTCGGCGCCCAAACCCGCCGAGGTGTCGTTCACGGACGCGGCGGCTCTCCCGGTGGCGGCGGGCACCGCGTACGACGCCTTGGCACAGTTGGGGTTGAGTCCCGGGGACACGCTGCTGATCCTGGGTGTCGGCGGCGGTGTCGGTGTTGCGGCCGCCCAACTGGCTCGCACGGCCGGCGTGACGGTCATCGGCACCGCCAGCGCGGCGAAACGTACGTTCGTCGAGTCACTGGGCGTGACCGCTCTGTCGTACGACACCGGCGATCTTTCGCTGCCGGCCGGGGTGAACGCCATCCTCGACCTGGCCGGCACGATCCGCGATGTGTCGTCGCTCATCACGCCGGACTGCCGTGCTCTGACCGTCGCCGATGCGGCGACCGCGGCGGAACTGGGCGCCAAGCCATTGTCCCGGCGCACCACCACGGCGACCCTCACGGAGTTGGCGCGTCGCGTTGCGAGTGGTGAGCTTGATCCGCACGTTCGCTCGGTGTTCTCTTTCGATCAGGCCGCGGACGCGCTCCGCATCGTCGAGTCCGGCCACGCGTGGGGCAAGGTGGTGCTGACTGTTTAGTTCTGTCAACCGGTCAACGCGCCGGCCAGGAGGTCGGCGCGCCAGAGGCGTTGCAGGGCCAGAAAGAGGACGATCAGCGGGATGACCGACACAGCGGATCCCGTGATGACCAGCGGGTAGAGGTTGCTGTCGCCAGCACCCTGGGCCAGGAACGTGTACAGCCCCAACGTTATCGGGTACTTGCTCTGGTCGGAGAGCATGATGAACGGCAACAGGAAGTTGTTCCAGATCCCAACAAAGGTCAGCAGGAACACCGTCACCAGTCCGTGTGTCATCAGCGGCACAGCGATGAAGCCGAAGATGCGGAGCTGCCCGGCCCCGTCCAGACGCGCGGCCTCCAGCGTGCTCTGCGGAACAGCGGCGGCCGCGAAGACCCGGCACAGGAAGATGCCGAACGGGTTGATGATGACCGGCAGCAGCACCGACCAGTAGGTCCCGGCGAGGCCGACCTTGGCCAGCAGCAGGTACTGCGGGACCGCGAGGACAACGGCGGGTACGAGCACGCCAGCCAGGATCACCGAGAACAATATTTCCCGGCCGCGGAAGGAGAACTTCGCCAGCGCGTAGCCGGCCATGGCCGAGACCAGTGTGGACACGATCCCACCGACGCCCGCGTACAGCAGGGAGTTGAGCACCCACCGCCAGAACACGCCGTCGCCGTGGGTGGTCAGGTTGGTGAGGTTGTCGAGGAGGCCGCTGCCCGGTGCGAAGGAGAAGGTGGTGAACAGTTCGCGCGGGGCCTTGGTGGCGGCGATGACGACCCAGGCCACAGGCGTCAGGCAGTACAGCGCGCCGAGCAGCAGCACGAGGAAGGGTAAGAACGGCCGACGCGTCATGCGTTGCCGCCGAACGTCCTACGTTGCAGGAACCTCAGCAGCAGCAACGAGATGACGAGGATGCCCAGGGCAAGCACCACCGAACTGGCCGCGGCGCCGCCGAGGTTGTCGCCCGCGAACGCCTCCTCGTAGATCTCCATCAGCGGTGACCAGCTGCGGGAGATGGTGGACGTCATCGGCCGTACGGTGGCCGGTTCGTTGTACAGCTGCAGGGTGCCGATCACCGAGAACAGTCCGGTGAGGACGAGCGCGGGCGCGACCAGCGGGATCTTGATGCGCCAGGCGATCTGCACCTCGCTGGCGCCGTCGAGGCGTGCCGCTTCGTAGACGGTGCTGGGAATGGCCCGCAGCGACGTGTAGATGATGATCATGTTGAAGCCGACGCCGGACCACAGCGCGATGTTGGCCAGCGAGAAGTACAGGACCGGCTCGCTGAAGAAGTCCAGCGGTCCGGCGTGCAACCGCTCCGCGAGATAGTTGATGGGGCTGGTGCTCGGCAGGTACAGGAACCCCCACATGAGGCTGGCGATCACGCCGGGCACCGCGTAAGGGAGGAAGATCGCGGTACGGGCGAAGCCGCGGGCCCGCACCCTCGGGGTATCGAGCAGCAGCGCGAACAGCAGGGCCAGACCCAGGACGGTGGGAATCGAGACGATCCCGTAGAGCAGCACCCGGCCGAAACCCGCGAGGAACTCGGCGTCGGTCAGTGTGGCGTGGTAGTTGTCGAGCCCGACGAACGCCTCCACGCGTCTCCCGAACGCGCCACCGCCCTCGATGTGGAACCCGCGGAAGCTCAGATAGATCGTGTAGCCGATCGGGAGCACCAGGAACAGGACGAAGAAGACGATCGCGGGCGCGGCGAACAGCCAGGGGGCTGCTTTGGTACGCATCGGCTACTCGGACACGGTGAAGCCGGACTTCTTCAGGTCGGCGACGACCTCCCGCTGCACTGTCCGGTACACGTCCCGGAAGGAGGTCTTGTTGAGCGCTGCGGCACTCATCGGGTCCTCGAAGGCGCTCGATGCCATGGCCACGTTGGGGCCCCAGCTCATCGGGATCGTCGTGTTCTCGATGACCTGGTCGGCGACCTGGTAGAAGTTCGCCTGCTGTGGCATCAGCTTCGGTGGCTCGTGTGCCAGGGTCTCCTCGCGTCCGGCCTTGCCGGCGGGGTAGATGTCGAGGCCGAGCAGCAGTTTCGAACCCTCGTCGGACGCGCCCAGCCAGGCCGCGAAGGCCGCGGCTTCCTTGGCGTGCTGGGACTTGGCCGGCACCAGGTAGGCGGAGCCGCCGAGGAAGGGGACGGCGGCGTCACCGGATGTCCACTGTGGAAGCGGCGCCGACTCCCACTTGCCGGCGGTGTCCGGTGCGACGGAGTAGATCACGCTGGGCGCCCACGCCGCGGCGGCCCAGCTGAGGATCTTGCCGTTGTTGACCTGGGCGTTCCATTCCGGCGTGAGCAGCGGCTCGACCTTGACCAGGTCCCGGTTCACGAGGTCCTGCCAGAAGTCGGCGGTCTTCAGCGACGTCTCGCTGTCGATGCCGACCTGCCACGCCTTGCCGTCGGTGCTCCACCATTGGGCCCCGGCCTGCGCGGCGTGCGCGGCGAAGAACTCGAACTGGGTGGGGTCGAAGCTGGCGATGTAGACACTGGGGTCCTTCGCGTGGATCTGTTCGGCGGCCTCGGCGTACTCGGCCCAGGTGGTGGGGACCGTGACCCCGTAGGCGTCGAACAGGTCCCTGCGGTAGGTGAGCGTCATCGGCCCGATGTCCTGCGGCACGCCGTAGACCTGGTTGTTGAACGTTGTCATGGCCCACGAGTTGGCGTCGACCCCGTCCTTGACGGCGGCCACGTCCCCGGTGATGTCCTTGAGTACCCCGGCCACCATCAGCGCGGGCACCGCCCGGTACTCCACCTGCACCACGTCCGGGGTGTCGTCGGCCCGGTCGGCGGCCACCAGCTTGGCGGTCGTGTCGGCGGTCCCGCCGACCTCCGACAGTTCGATGGTGACGTTCGGGTTCTCCCGGTGGTACCGGTCGGTGATCGCCTTGGCCGTCGGGTCGGTGCCCTTGAGGCTCCACGTCCAGAACCGCAACGTGACCGGACCGCCGTCCGACGACGCGTCACCGGAGGAACAGGCCCCCAGCGACAGGGCGATCGCCAGCACCATGGCGCTGACCCTGGTCCGTCGGCGAATGTCTGGTCGGGTCATGACGGTCTCCTCGGCGCTGTGGAGCGTGTCGGCGTCCAATCTGATGTTAACGTTTACATGCTGTCAAGCCCTTCGGTGAAAGAGCCGCCGTGCGAACCTTCCGCAACCCGGTCCTGCCCGGTAGCCACCCGGACCCGTCGATCTGCCGGGTGGGCGCGGACTTCTACCTGGTCACCTCGTCTTTCGCCTACTACCCCGGCATCCCGCTGTTCCACAGCCGCGACCTGGTCCACTGGCGTCAGCTCACGCACGTGCTGAACCGGCCGGAACAGCTGCCGCTGAACGGGCTGGACGTCTCGGACGGCATCTGGGCGCCGACCATCCGCCAGCACGACGGCACGTTCTACGTCGTCTCGACCCTGGCCAGGAACCGGCGGGGAAGCCTCACGTTCGTCGTCACCGCAGACGACCCGGCCGGGCCGTGGTCGGACCCCGTCCCGCTCGACGCCGACGGCATCGACCCGTCGCTGTTCTTCGACGACGACGGCCGGTGCTGGTTCACCGCCTGCCGGGACGCGAACTCGTCGAACGGCCCGGGGGAGTTGTGGCTGCGGGAACTGGACACCGACCGGCTCAAGCTCGTCGGCCCCACGCACGTGCTCTGGCACGGTGCCGTTCGCGGCGCGTGGGTGGAGGCGCCGCATCTGTACAAACGCGACGGTCGGTACCACCTGATCGCCGCCGAGGGCGGGACCGAGAGCAACCACAGCGTGACCGCGGCACACGCCGACGCCGTCACCGGCCCATACGTCACCGATCCACGCAGTCCTCTGCTGACCCACCGCCACCGCGGCCCCGACGAACCCATCCACAACGTCGGCCACGCCGACCTCGTGGACACCCCCGACGGCGAGACCTGGGCCGTGACGCTCGGGGTACGGCCCATCGACGGCACCCACACGCTCGGCAGAGAGGTGTTCCTGGTGCCCGTCACCTGGACCGCTCACGGACCTGTCTTCGCTCCCGAGACGGGTGCCGTGCGCCTGTCGGAGCGGCTGCCATCGATCGCATCAGGACAGTCCACCGCCGAGCCGGCGTTCGGTCTGGAGTGGAACAGTCTTCGCGGCCCGGTCGACATCAGGCCATCCCCCAACGGTTTCGACCTCCGCGTGGGGCCGGAGCCGCTCAGCACCCTGGGCGTGCCGGCGTTCGTCGGTCGGCGCCAGCAACACGTGCGCTGCCACGTGCGGGCACGGATCGGCTTCGCCGCGGCACATCCGGCGGAGGAGGCAGGTCTGGTCGTCTTCCAGAACCAGGACCACCACGTCACCCTCGCTCTCACCAAGGACACCGTGGTGCTGACAGTCCGCGAAGCGGGCACGAGTTCCCGCGTGGCAACCATGCCGGTGACAGAGAACGAGGTGGTGCTGACGATCGAGGCGGACGAGGCCGGCTACACCTTCTGCCACAACGAGACCAGTCTGGGCACCATCGAGCGGTCCTTCTTCAGCACCGAGCGGGCAGGCGGTTTCGTGGGTGTCTACTTGGGTCTCTACGCGACGAGCAACGGCCACCCCAGCGGCAGTCGCGCACACATCCGCTCCTTCGACTACCAGCCACGCTAGGCCCGGGGTGGCGCGGTGCTGCGGCGCACCACGAGTTCGGGGGCGATCCGCTCGCACGACGCCGGTTCGCCAGCCATCAGCCCCAACACCTGCTCCACGCCACGCGCACCGAGCCGGGCGAAGTCCTGGCGCACCGTGGTGAGCGACGGCACCTGGTAGGCCGCTCCGGGGATGTCGTCGAACCCGACCAGCGAGACGTCGTCCGGGACCTTGACGCCGTGGTGGGCGAACGCCGCCAGCACCCCCATGGCCATCAGGTCGTTGCCGGCGAAGATCGCGGTCGGCAGCTCCTCGGGCCGGGTGACGAGGTGGTGGGCCAGCCGGTAGCCGCCGTTCCCGTCGAACTCGCCCTCCAGTAGCTCGCCGCGGGCCTCCGGCGCGTCCGCCATCGCGGCTCGCCAGCCCTCGACCCGCGCCAAGAAGTCGAAGGTGCTCGTCGGCCCGGCCAGATGAACGATGTGCCGGTGTCCCAGCTCCAGCAGGTGCGCCACGGCAAGCCGAGCGCCGAGTTCCTGGTCGAACTCGACGAAGCCCAGCTCCGGGTTGGGCACGTTGCCGGACATGATCACGCTGATCGGCACGCCCGTGACGATGTCGGCCATGGCGTCCACGACCATGGGCCGGTCGGCGATGACGGCGATGGCCTCGACCGCCTGGTCGGTGAGCCGCCGCAGCGTCTCGGTCAGGTCCCTGGTCGTGCCGCCCTGCCAGCTGGCCAGGTTCACCCAGTACCCGGCCCGTTGTGCCGCGCCCTGCACACCACGCAGGATGCGCGGTAGCTCGTACAGCTCCTCGCCCGCGAGCACCACCCCGATCGTCGAGGAACGGCGGGACTTGAGCGCACGGGCGACACTGTTGGGGCGGTAACCGAGCTTCTCGATCGCGGCCTCGACCCTGGCGCGGGTCTCCGGCCGCACGGACGGGTGGTCGTTCAGCACACGGGACACCGTCACGTGGGACACGCCCGCCTCGCGTGCCACGTCCATCATTCCCGGCGCCCGCCCCATGGCGACCGATGGTGTCACATGGGTGCCGACCAGGTCCTACGATGGGCCGGGTGATCAGGGAGGACCGCTGAACAAGGTGACGATCCGCGACGTCGCGGAGTTGGCCCGGGTTTCGCCGGCCTCGGTGTCGAACTACTTCCACAAGCCGGCGAAGCTGTCGGCGTCGACGCGGGAGCGGGTGCGGCAGGCGGTCGAGACGCTCGGTTTCGTGCCCAACGACGCCGCTCGCGTCCTGCGCACCGGGACGAGCCCGGTGGTCGGCTACATCGCGTTCGAGCTGGCGAGCGCGACGACCCCCGAGATCGCCAGGGCCATCGAGGAACGCGTGTCGGCGCGGGACATGTACCTGCTCATGGCCAACGACACGGGCTCGCGCGACCGGGAGCGGAGCTACCTGGAGCTGTTCGAGAAACAGCGCGTCAGCGGCATCATCATCGCGCCCCTCGGCGACGTCGAACCGGAGCTGGCGCGGCTGCGGACACGGGGCATCGCGAGCGTGCTCAGCGCGCGGCGCGCGGTCGGCGACGAGCAGGCGTCGGTGTCGACGGACCACGTGCTGGGTGGGCGTCTCGCGGTGGAACACCTCGTGGCGCAGGGGCGTCGGCGGATCGGTTTCGTCACCTCGTCGCTGGCTCTGCGGCAGGTCGAGGACCGGCTGCACGGGGCGATGTCGGTGATCGGCGACGTCCCGGACGCCACGCTCGAGGTCATCCCGGTGCCCGAGCGCACGGTCGCGGCCGGGATCGCGTGTGCCGATGGCATCGCCCGCCGGGACCCGGCCAGCCGGCCGGAGGCGTTGTTCTGCGCCAACGACCTGCTCGCGATCGGTGTGACACAGGCGTTCGTCGCCGCCCAGAGTGTCCGGGTGCCCGACGACATCGCGGTGGTCGGGTACGACGACATCGAGTTCGCCCAGTCGACGATCGTGCCGCTCACCACCGTTCGGACCCCGCACGCCGAGCTGGGGGCCGCGGCGGCCGACCTGCTGTTCGACGAGATCGCCCTCCTCGGCAGGGGTGGGGGCGGCGTTCGCCCACACGTCGAGTTCTCACCCGAACTGGTGGTCCGGGCCTCGACGTGAGGCAGTAAATCGTTTTACAAAGGTCTTGACGATCCCCTTCCTGAAGTGCGACCTTCGGAACATTGGGCCGATTGAAACGTATCACTTCAACGGTGAGGGGACTACTCATGGCCGACACGCCCACCGCCCCGGACGCCAGGCACTGGAAGCTCGCGGTCGCCGCCGGCATGGCGTCGTTCCTCGACTCGGGCGCGATCATCTCTGTCGGGCTGGGGCTCGCGCTGTGGCAGGAGCGGTTCGACCTGGATGTGTGGACGGTCGGTGTCCTCGGCTCCGCGTTGACCCTGTTCATCGCGGTCGGTGCGCTGACCGGCGGCCGGATCGCCGACCTGTTCGGCCGGGGACGCGTCTTCTCGGTCACGATCCTCGGGTACGCCGTTGCGGCGACCGCCATCGCGTTCGCCCCGAACCCGGCCGTGCTGATCACCGGTGTCGTCGTGATCGGGATCGCGGCCGGCGCGGACCTGCCAACGTCGATCGCCGTGCTCTCCGAACGGGCGCCGGCCGGCGCGCAGGGCAGGCTGGTCGCGTTCACGCACGTGATGTGGACCGCGGGTGTCGTGTTCGCGACCTCGCTCGGGTTCGCCGTGTCCACGCTCGGCGTCCTCGGCGTCAGCCTGATCTTCGGCGTGCTCGCGGTCCTCGGGGTCGCGACGTTCGCGTTCCGCGCGTTCTACCCGCCGTTCCGGCAGTTGGAGGCGGAGGCCGTCGCCCGGCACACCGCGGACGGGGTCGACCCGTCGACCGCGCTGCCGCTGCGGGCACTGCTCACGACCCCCGCGTTCCGCGCGATGATCGTGCTGACAGCGCTGTTCTACGGGTTCTTCACGCTGGTCGCCAACACGTTCGGGTCGTTCAAGACCTACTTCCTCGTCACCGTGGGCGGTACCACCCAGACCACGGCGACGGCGCTGTCGTTCGTGACCACGCTCATCGGCTTGGCCGGCACGATCGCGTTCACCCGCATCGCCGACACGAGGTGGCGCAGCCGCTTCTTCGCCGGCGGCGTCGCCGTGTTCACCTCGTGCCAACTTCTGATCGCGGTGACCGGTGGCACCGTGCTGCCGGCGATGATCGTCGCGCTCGTGCTCTACAACCTGGCGTTCCCGTTCATCGGCGAGGCGCTGTACAAGATCTGGACCCAGGAGTCGTTCCCGGTCAACGCACGGGCGACGGTCCAGGGCACGACCATGGCCGTGGCCCGGTTCGCCGCGTCGGGGTTCGCCCTGCTCACGCCGGCGCTGATCGCGTGGAGCCCGTCCGGTCTCTTCGCCATGCTGAGCGTGTTCGCGCTGGTGTCGGGTGCGGTCGGCGCGGTGATCATCCGCTGGGCACGCGGTAGCCACGAGGCGGTTTCCGTCGCCGCGCCCGTCGCCGAGGCGGTCCGGTGACGCTCACGGTCGGTGCGCCACGAACAGGGCTGGGCGCTGAGCCCCCCGTGTCATGGCAGACGAGCACCACGATCCCCGGCTGGCTCCAGGCGCGGGCGGAGCTTTCCGTGGTGCGGCGGGGAATCACGACTTCGGTCGTGATCCACGGGCGGGACTCGGTCCTCGTCTCGTGGCCGTTCCCGCCGCTGCGGCCACGGGAGACGGCCCGGGTCCGCGTGCGTGTCCACGGCGTGGACGGGTCGGTGTCGTCGTGGAGCCTGGAGACCGAGGTGACCTTCGCCGCGCTCGATCAGTGGCACGCCACGTTCGTCGGTTCGGGTGCCGAGGAGCCGCGGTTGATCCGCGGCACCGTCGAGGTTCGCCGCGAGGTGCGGCGGGCACTGCTGTACAGCACGGCGCTCGGCGCGTACGACGTCGAGGTCAACGGCACGCCACTGGACGACGCCGAGCTGAAACCCGGCTGGACCAGCTATCAGTGGCGGTTGAACGCGGAAGTGCACGACGTCACGGCCCTTCTGCGGCGTGGCACCAACGCGATCGGCGTCGTCCTCACCGGCGGCTGGTACACCGAACGCTTCGGCTTCCGCGACGCGGCACGGCGTTTCTACACCGGCCCGCCCGCGGTGGCCGCGCAGCTCGTCCTGGAGTATGCCGACGGCACCGAGGAGACGGTCAGCACCGACGAACGGTGGCGGCACGCGCCGGGTCCGGTCGTCGCCGCCAGCATCTACCAGGGCGAGACCTACGACGCGCGGCTGTGCGTGCCGGGTTGGTCGTTGCCCGACTTCGACGACGCGGGCTGGACGCCGGTCTCGATTGTGGACGGACCGGACGTGGTGCCCACCGTGCGTTCGTCCCCGCCCGTGCGGGTGGTCGAGCACCTGCCGGTTCAGCACGTGCTCACCACTCCGAGCGGCAGGACGGTGCTCGACTTCGGTCAGAACCTCGTCGGCCGTCTGCGGATCCGCGTCGAGGGCGAGCGTGGGCACACGATCACCCTGCGCCACGCGGAAGTGCTGGAGCACGGCGAACCCGGCGTCCGTCCACTCCGGAACGCCGCGGCGACGGACCACTACACGCTCGCCGGTGACGGCGAGGAGATCTGGGAGCCGCGCTGGACCTTCCACGGCTTCCGTTACGCCGAGATCGAGAACTGGCCGGGCGAGTTCACCCCGGACCGCGTCACGGCCGCCGTCGTGCACAGCGACATGCGCAGGACCGGCGGCTTCACCACCACACACGCGTTGCTGCAACGGTTCCACGACAACGTGGTCTGGGGCATGCGGGGTAACTTCCTGTCGATCCCCACCGACTGTCCGCAGCGTGACGAGCGGCTCGGCTGGACCGGCGACATCCAGGTGTTCGCCCCGACCGCGTCCTTCCTCTACGACTGCGACGCGTTCCTCCGCTCCTGGCTCGAGGACGTGATGCTCGAGCAGCGGGCGGCGGGCGGGGTTGTCCCCATGGTCGTGCCGGCGGTGATCCCGCAGGTGCCTGGCCTGTTCGACCCGGTAGCCGCGTGGGGGGACGCGATCACCGTCGTCCCGTCTGTGCTGTGGGAGCGGTTCGGCGACCTCGACGGGTTGCGAACCTGCTTCGAGGCGATGGCGACGTGGGTGGACCTGATCGAGGCGCGGGCCGGGGAAACACTGCTGTGGCAGGACGGTCTGCAGTTCGGGGACTGGCTCGACCCCGACGCGCCACCCGACCGCCCCGCCGCGGCGAAGACCGACGCCGACATCGTCGCGACCGCGTACTTCTACCGCTCGGCGGACCTGACCGCCAAGGCCGCGGTCCAGTTAGGACACGACACGGAGGCGCGGCACTACGCCGACCTGGCCACCCGGATCGCCGAGTCCTTCCGCGACGCCTACGTCACCCCGATGGGCCGGATGATGTCCGACGCACCCACCGCGTACGCGCTGGCGATCGTGTTCGGGCTCGTCGACGGCCCGCGGCGGGACGCGATGGGGGAGCGGCTGCGTGACCTCGTCCGCGCGTCTGGCTACCGCATCGCCACCGGGTTCGTCGGCACCCCGGTCATCTGCGACGCGCTCACCGCCACCGGACACGCCGACGCCGCGTCGCGACTACTGACGCAGACCGAGTGCCCGTCCTGGCTCTACCCGGTCACGATGGGCGCCACGACCATCTGGGAACGCTGGGACTCGATGCTCGAGGACGGCTCGATCAACCCGGGGCAGATGACGTCGTTCAACCACTACGCGCTCGGCGCCGTGGCGGACTGGCTGCACCGCGAGGTCGCCGGCCTCGCGCCGCTGGAGCCCGGATACCGGACCATCCGCATCACCCCGACACTGCTCGCCGACCTCGACGACGCCTCGGCGTGGCACGAAACGCCCTACGGCAGGGCGAGCGCCGGCTGGCAGCGGGAGGGCGACCGCGTGCGCTTCCGCGCCGAGGTGCCCCCGAACACGACCGCGCGGGTAGAACTCCCGTCCGGCGCGGTCTTCGACGTCGGCAGCGGAACCCACACCTGGACCGAGAACCACCCGCGCCCGGCACCCACCCGCGGCCAGCTGAACCTGTCGAGCAGCCTCGCCGAGATCATCGACGACCCCGAGGCCTACCGAGCGGTGCTCACCGCGATCCGCGCCACCGACCCGGAACGAGCCGAGGTGTTCCGCCGCACGACCCGCTGGACGCCCGGTCGCCAACTTCGCGAACCCCTCAACAAGGCCCCACTGCACGTTCTCGAGGCGATCGAGAAGGCCCTGGCAGCGCTCTGATCACTCGGTGGCCGCGTCGCGGACCAGCGCTGTGTCGGTGAACTGTTCGAATCGGACGATCAGGCCGCCGCGCACGGTGAAGTGGTGTGCCACTCGGACGTTGAGCGGCTTGTGGGTCGTCCTGTGGGTCGCCGTGTAGCGGGCCAGGACGACGACGTTCTCGCCGTCGACGACGTAGGTGTCGTCGTGGGCGGTCCAGTTGTCCCAGTCCTGCGCGAGTTTCTCCATGACGTTGGTCGTCACGCCATCGGGGGTGCGGTAGGTGCCGGCGAGTGGGAAGCCGGCCATCTCCGTCCACTCCACGTCGGGTGCGAGGGTCGCCCGCAGAGCGGCCAGGTCGCCAGCGGCGGACGCGAGGTACTGGCGCCGGACGACGGTGGCCGGCGCGGTGTCGTCCGGGGTCAGCCCCACGTCATCTCGCCCTTCGCGACCTTGGTGCCGAGCGAGGCGGCGATGCGCAGTCCGGCGTCCGGGTAGGCGGCCAGCAGGCTTTCCTCCGCGGCGGCGGCGTCTGTCGCGTCGGCGACAGTCTTCTCGAAGAACCGCAGGTATTCGCGCGTGTGCCGGATCGCGGTCAGGTCGGTCGCCCCGGCGATGCGGTGGCCTGCGGACACGAAGGTCGGCTCGAGCGCCTCCAGGTCGTCGAGGACGCGGAGCCATTCCGTCCGCTGTTCGGTCGTGGCCGAGTCGGCGGTCCACACATGCAGTCCCTGGAACAGCAGCACACCGCCGATCAGCACGCGTGCCGCCGGTTCGAAGACGTACCAGGCGCGGTCACCCAACTCCGTGCTGCCGCGGCGCACTTCCAGGTCCACACCGTCCACAGTGACCGATGGTGCGGTCAGCGCCGTGATGTCGACCAGCCGCGTGGGCAGGTTGGCGCCGAGGTGCGCCCACGCGACCAGCTTCTTCTCGTAGCTGTCGCGGATGTGCTCGATGACGTCGGCCGGTGCCAGGAACACCGCCTCCGGGAAGGCGTCGGCGATGACCTCGGAGCCGAAGTAGAAGTCCGGGTCGCCTGCGGTGATCAGCACGGTGGTCAGTCGCTTGCCGGAGTCGAGGACCGCGGCGACGATCCGGTGCCCGTCGGCGCGGGTGAAGGCCGCGTCCACGACGACGGCCTCCGTCTCGCCGGTGACCAGCACGCTGGTCTTGTTCAACGAGCTGTCGGCGGCGTCGATGATCGTGTAGGTGAGGGTGCTCATGTTGTGTCCTTTGGGTTATTACTGGGAAACGAGGTAGCGGTCGAGTGCGTTGGTCAGCTGGATGGCGTTGGCCGCTGGCCCGCCCAGCCGGACCACGCCGGTGTCGGTGTGCAGCAGCAGGGTCGGGTAGGAGGTGACGCCCAGCCGAGCGGCGCGCGTGAAGTCGTGAACTGCCGCGACCCGACTGTCGGGGGAGACGAACCCGGCCGCCACCTCGGCCGCGTCCAGGCCGAGCTGGTCGGCGACATGCCGGTACGTCGACGCCTCGGACAGGCTCAGCCCGACGAAGTAGAACGCCCGCTGCATGGCCTCCGCCGACGCGAGGGCCCGCTCGGGCGCGACCCTCCGCAGCGCCGCGAAACCGGCGCCGGCGGCCGTGGAGTCCATCTGGAACCGGCCGTCGGCGACGAGGTCGGAGTAGCCGAGTCCGAACTCGACACCGGTCAGCTCGGCGATGCGTGCGTTGGCGCCAGCCACGTACGGCATGGTGCCGATCGGCGCGACCCGGGCTCCGGTGAACAGGCCGCCGCTGACGACGTCGAGCTCGATCCGCCCGGCGTTGGCGGCGGCGAAGTCACGGACCGCCGGGCCGAAGCCGTAGCACCAGCCACAGTAGGCGTCGAACACGTAGGTCAATTTCACTGCCATGACCGCAAGGCTATGAACCTGGCCTGGTCTTTTCACGGTCGCGGCGCGACGTACCATGGTAAAAATGGGACAGGTTGAGCAGGACGCCATCCGTGCCGTCCGGTACCACCCGCCACCCGGGGTGACCGGTGAGATCGAGCTCACCTCGCTGGCGCGCATGCGGGCACGTGGCGGTCCGCACGAGTTCCTCGACCCGCAGCGCCTCGACTTCGACCTGCTGATCCAGATCACGTCCGGCAGTACCGTGCACACCGTCGACTTCACCGGCTACCCGCTCGAACCCGGTGATCTGATCTGGGTGCGTGCCGGGCAGGTGCAGCAGTGGGGCGTCATCGACGACATCGAGGGCCCGGTATTCCTGTTCACCCCGTCCGCGATCGACACCGGCACCTGGGAGCTGATCCGGTCGGCTGGCGTGGCCACCCCGAACCACTGGACCGCGACCACCGCCGCCGGCACCCCGGCGGCGGCCGCCCTCGACGCCGCGCTGGCCGCGGCGTCCACATCGGACTCGCCGAACCTTCGGGACGCCGCGCTGGCCCGCACTCTCGCCGCGGCGCTGCTTCTCCTGGTGATGGCCGTCCCGGACGGCAGCGGCCACCGTCCGCCCACGCACCAGGCGTTCGTCTGGTTCCGGGACGAGCTGGAGGCGAGCTTCCGCACGCGGCACAAGGTCGCCGACTACGCGGCCCGCCTTGGCTACTCGACCCGCACCCTCAACCGCCTCGCCCGCGAGAACACCGGCCTGTCGGCCAAACAACTCATCGACGAACGCGTCGTGCTCGAGGCCAAACGCCTCCTCGCCCACGGCCGTGACCCGGTGGCCCGGATCGCCGGACAGCTCGGCTTCGACGATCCGTCCAACTTCTCCAAGTACTTCCAGCAGCGCACCGACACCACCCCGGCCACCTTCCGCGCCCGCGTCAGGCCGGACGCTCAGGGCTCGTGATCGACTTTGGTGGCGTCGCCGCCCAGCTGGCGAGGAGGGCGAACCTGTCCGCCGACGGTGAGCCTTCCTCGACGCTGTGGGTGGCGATGGACAGGCCTGGTTCGCCGGGTAGCTCGAACACGTCGAAGGTGACGTCGACCGCGCCGACCTCGGGGGCCACCACCACGTCGATTTGATGACCCGCGGCGCGCACCGTGTCGTACAGCCGGTCGAGATCCGCCGCGTTCGTCGCGTCGCCCTGGACGGGGATCGCCCCCACCTTCCGCGCTATCGGTCGGGCGTGGTCAGCGGTCCCGCCACGCCAGAGGCGAAACGGTGAGCGCCGCTTCCGCGATCGCACGGCCGGGTATCGGTCCTGAGGCTCTGTCGGGCCGACTCGATCCATCCGTTCTCGTACTCGTCGACCGCCAAGCGTATGACGTCACGCGACCGCTCTGGCAAGTCGGCCGTGATGTGGCGCGCGTCAGGTTTGGTCAGGTAGGCAGTTGCCGTGTGCGGTAGGTCGCCAGTTCGAGTCGAAGGCGCTTGAGCGACCCCAGTTCGTAGCCGAAGGCGGCTACTTCGGCAGCCTGGTCTGACAACGCGGTGTCCTCTCTCGACGGTCAGTCGTGCTGGCCTGGCGTGCTCAGGGCTCGTTCGTTGTCGGGCGGCCGAAGCGGATCATCGCGCGGTACAGGGCTGGGGAGGCGGGGGCGTCGGGCATCGGGGGGAGGGGAGCGTCGGGGGAGGCGTAGGCGCGGAGCATCTGGCCGACGAGGCGGCGCCAGGTGTCGGGGGCGGCGTCGGCGGTGGCGGCGATGACGCCGGCGTTGGCCATGAGTAGGACGACGAGGTCCTCCGAGGTGAAGTCGGCGCGTAGGTGGCCGGTGGCCTTGGCGCGGCTGATGAGTTCCAGGAAGCCCTCGTAGGACTCCGCCCGTCGGGTCTCGAGGGCCTTGGCGGTGGGGAAGGTCATCGTGAGCACGGCCGCGAAGCCGCGGTCGGCGGCCTGCATGGCGCAGATGGTCTGGATGTAGTGGGTGAAGCCGTGCCAGGGGTCGGGGTCGGCCAGTGCCTCGGCGGTGGCGGCGGCGTAGGCGTCCATGCGGTCGGTGAAGACGGCGTTGATCAGCTCCTCGCGGGTGGCGAACCGGCGGGAGAGGGTGGCCTTGCCGACGCCTGCCTCGCGTGCCACCGAGGCCATGGAGACCCCGAGTCCTTCGGTGGCGTAGAGGCGGCGGGCGGCCTTCATGATGCGTTCACGGTTGCGCTCGGCGTCCGCTCGCAGGGCGGATTCGGACTGCTGACCAGGCGTCATACCCGCACTGTACTAAGTGGAACACCCTTCCCGCTTCTTCTGCTACCGTGGTCACATGGAAACGGGAAGGCCGTTCCACTTAATGTGAAGGTGATCTTCGTGCACGCTGCGACATTGGACTCCGTCCCCGCCGGCCCTGCCGTTGGCGAGGTCGAGAACCCCCGGCCGGAGGCGGGGGAGTTACTGGTGCGGGTGGCGTCGGCCTCGGTGAACGGCTTCGACGTCGCCACCGCCGCGGGCTACCTGCAGGGGATGATGGAGCACCGGTTCCCACTGGTGGTGGGCAAGGACTTCGCCGGCACGGTCGAGGCCGTCGGCGAGGGTGTCGAGGGGTTCGCGGTCGGGGACGCGGTCTTCGGCGTGGTGATGAAGCCGTTCCTGGGCACGGGTTCGCTGGCCGAGTACGTCACCGTCTCGGCCGCCTACGGGGTGACCCACATCCCGGCCGGGCTGAGCGTGCGAGACGCCGGCGCGCTCGGTCTGGCGGGCACGGCCGCGCTGGACACCCTGAACGCGGTGGACCCCGACAAGGACGAGACGGTCCTGATCTCCGGTGCCACCGGCGGTGTCGGCACGCTCGCCGTCCAACTCGCCGTCGCCCGCGGTGCCAGGGTCATCGCCACCGCACGCCCCGGCGCGGAGGCCGAGTTCGTCACCGGCCTCACCGACGCGCAGGTCCACGTGGTCGACTTCGCCGGTGACCTGGCCGCCCAGGTCCGCGCGCTCGCACCGAACGGCGTGGACGCCGTGCTGCACCTGGCCGGCGACCACACCCAGCTCGCGGGCCTGCTGCGTCCCGGCGGGCGGTTCGCCACGCTCCTCGGTGTCACCCCCGAAGGCGTCACCGCCTCGTCGGTGATGGCCAACCCCACCCCGCAGACCCTTGCCCAACTGGCCGCCGACGCCGCCTCCGGCGCGTTGCGTGTTCCGGTCACCGCCACCTACGCCTTGGCACAGGTGGGAGAGGCGTTCGCCGCGTTCGGCGCCGGCACGCTCGGCAAGGTCGCCATCACCTTCTCCTGAACCCTTACCCAGGAAGGACCTCGGCATGACCCCTGCTCCGTGGACCGTCGACCCAGCCCTGATCAACCCCCGCGCGGTGCGCCTGGTCGAGGCGTTCAAGGACGCCCTCGCCAGGATGCGTGACGAACACGGCCTCACCTTCGACGACCTGCACACGGTCGCCGAACTGCTCCAGCAACTGCGCGACGCGACCGCCGTGCCGCTGTCGTTGTGCGCCATGCCGTTGTTCAGCGAGGTCTTCCAGGGCGGCGGCGACGGCTACACGATCTCCGAGGACGTCGACAGTCCGACCTATCTCCCGGACTCTCCGCTGATCGACAACCCGGGCCGGCTGCCGATGCGGCCCGACGAACCGGGCGTCCCGTTGATCGCCTCTGGCCGCGTCCTGGACGGTCACGGCCGTCCGTTGGCGGGCGCGGAAATGGTGATCTACCACGCCTCGAACGACGGCATCTACTCCGGCATCTGGGACGACGGCCAGCCGAAGGACAACCTGCGCGGCCGTCAGCTCACCGACGCCGAAGGCCGTTACGCATTCACGACCATCACCCCGGTGCCGTACTCGAACGCACCAAGCGAAGCGGTCGAGAGTGTGGTGACGGCCGCCGCCGCGGTGGGCCGCAGCCTCTACCGGCCGGCCCACATCCACTACGAGATCCACCATCCCGACCTGATCAAGCCCTACCGCGGCGAGGTCTACTTCGCCGGCGACCCGGTCATCCCCGTCGACTTCGTCGGCCCCAGGATCGCCGCGCCGTCGTTGCGGGCCGACACGGTCCGGCACGAGGACCCGGAAGCCATAGCCGAGCACGGTTTCGCCGGTCCCTTCAACACCGCGGTCTTCGACTTCGTCCTCAAAACCCGCACCAGCCCCGAAACCGCCATCCAGTGACCACTGTCTCGAAAGGACCTGTTGTGCCCAGCATCGCCATTGTCGGAGCCGGCCCCGGTATGGGTCTGGCCATCGCCCGCACGTTCGGCGCCAACAGTTTCGACGTCGCCCTGATTTCCCGCAACCGCGCCAAACTCGACGACCTCGTCGGCCAGCTGAAGGCCGACGGCATCACCGCCGCCGCGTTCCCCGCGGACGTGCTCGACCGGGAGGCACTGACGCAGGCACTCAAGGACGCCGCCGCTCACTTCGGCGGCATCGACGTCCTGGAGTACTCGCCGGTGGGCACGCTCGGCACCACCGTGCTGACCGTCCCGTCCGAAACCGACCCGTCCCACGTGCAGCACGAGATGGACTTCCAGCTCTACGGCGCCATCACCGCCACCCAGGCGGTGCTGCCCGCGATGCGTGAGGCAGGTACCGGCACCCTGCTCTACACCACCGGCGCCGGTTCGATCGATCCCGTTCCGCAGGTCGGCAACGTCAACGCCGCCGCGGCCGCACTGCGCAACTGGGTGCTCAACCTGCACAAGGAACTGGCCGGCACGGGCATCCAGGCCGCCCACATCGGCATCGACGTGATGATCGGTGACTCGGACGCCGTCGTGCCCGGCATCCCGTCGGCCCCGGCCGAGCAGATCTCCCCTGTCTACTGGGAACTGCACACCAACCGCGACGACGCCGAGCGCGTATTCAGCGTCTGACCGGTACCCGGCGCGGCGCGCCTCACGTGGTGGGGCCGCCTCGTCGGGTGCTCACGCGCGACGCGGTGTACTCGGCTTCGGTGACGTGGTCGAGCCACGTGACGTCGTCGGTTTCCCACAGTGCGAGGTGGGCCATGAACTGGGTGGGGGCGGCGCCGTGCCAGTGCTCCTCACCCGGCGGGGTCCAGATCACGTCACCCGGGTGGGCCTCGACGATCTCGCCGCCACGGGCCTGGATCAGGGCGACGCCCGAGACGATGTAGAGGGTCTGGCCCAGGCCGTGGGAGTGCCAGGCGGTACGAGCACCAGGCGCGAACCGGACCATGTTCGCCCGCAGGCGGGACGGGTCCTCGCCCCGGTGGATCACGTCCGCCCAGGCGTCGCCGGTGAACCACTGCTCCGGCAGTTTCGTGGTCGGCGGCTGTGTCACGAGCTCCATGTCTTCTCCTCCGAGAGAGTGAGGACCGGTGGTGCGGCGATGGGGGTCCGTGTGGTCCGGCCCCGGATGGCGGCCAGATAGACAACGCAGGCGAGCAGGGTGGCGGTGACGGTGACGAGCCCGAGCGGCAGTGCGTCGTGGCTGCCGCCGAGACCGACCAGTGGTGCGGCGAGCCCGCCGACGCCGAAGCGGGCCAGTCCGAGCAGTGACGACGCGGTGCCGGCGATGTCGGGATAGTTCGCCATGGCCAGCGACGTCGTCGGCGGGGTGATCGTGGCCACCCCGCTCACCATCGTCAACAGGGACAGGATCACCGCGATCACCGGCAGGTGGAACACCGCGCTGGCGAGCAACCCGCCCGCGCCCGTCAGGCACATCACCAGCCCGACGACCAGGGTGCCCTGCTCGGACCAGCGCTCGCACAGGCGCCCGCCGGTGAAGCCGAACAGCATGAACCCGAGCGAGTTCAGACCGAACGCGAACGAGTACTCCTGTGGGGAGAGCCCGTAGATGTCCTGCAGGACATAGGTGGCGCCGGCCAGGTACGCGAACAGGGCGACACTGACCAGTCCGGTGACTCCGACCGTGCCCAGCAGCACCCGGTCGGAGAGCAGGCGGGCGAAGTCACGCCCGGTCTGGACGAGCCCGCCGGTGGTCCGATGACGCTCGGGCAGCGTCTCGCGGAAGACGAACACGCAGGCGAGCAGGATCAGCGCGCCGATGCCCGCGAGGACGACGAAGAAGCCACGCCAGTCGGTGACCGACGCGAGCTGCCCGCCGAGGACCGGGCCGACGACCGCGGCGAGCCCGGCGATCACGGTCAGGCGGCCGTAGTACCGCACGAGCTTGCCGCCGCTGTAGAGGTCACGGCCCGCCGCCTGCGAGATCACGATGCCCACCCCGCCGGCCAGGCCCTGCACGAAACGCGCGGCGACCAGCGCCGGAATCGTGGGGCTCAGCGCACACAGCACCGAGGTGACGACGTAGGCGACGACCCCGACCAGCACGGGCCGGCGGCGGCCGAAGCGGTCGGACAACGGGCCCGCGACCACCTGCCCGACCGCCAGGCCCAGCAGGCAGGCCGTCACCGTCAGCTGTGCGGCCGAGGTCGCGGTGTGCAGCTCGGTGGTGAGCGCGGGCAGCACGGGCAGGTAGAGGTCCATGGAGATCGGACCGAAGACCGTCAGCAGGCAGAGCACCACCGCCAGCGGACGGCCAACGGCCTGCTCACGCGTGTTGCTCACGCACGCTCCTTCTGGGAAGTCACACGCGCAGCAGTGCCTTGATGGCGCGGCGCTCGTCCATCGCTCGGTAGGCCTCGGCGGCCTGGTCGAGGGGGAGTTCGAGGTCGAAGATCTTGCCGGGGTCGATCTCGCGGCGCCAGATCAGGTCGATCAGCTCGGGCAGGAAGCGCCGGACCGGGGCGGGGCCGCCGTGCAGGTGGACGTGGGAGAAGAACAGCTCCGTGCCGTCGAGCGCGACGTCGTGGGTGACGCCGACGTACCCGACGTGCCCGCCGGGTCGGGTCGAGCGGATGGCCTGCAGCATCGACTCCTGGGTGCCGACCGCCTCGATCACGCTGTGGGCGCCGAGCCCGTTCGTCAGCTCCTTGATCTTCGCCACGCCCTCGTCGCCGCGTTCGGTGACGATGTCGGTGGCCCCGTACTCCATCGCGAGCTTCTGTCGCGGCTCGTGACGGCTCATCGCGATGATCCGCTCCGCCCCGAGCTGCTTCGCTGCCAGCACACCGAGCAGGCCCACGGCGCCGTCACCGACGACCGCGACCGTCTTGCCAGGGCCGACCTCGGCGGCGACGGCGGCGAACCACCCGGTGCCGAGCACGTCGGAGGCCGCCAGGAAGCTCGGCACCAGGTCGGCGTCCGGCACGTCCGGGGTTGCCACGAGGGTGCCGTCGGCGAGCGGCACGCGCAGGTACTCGGCCTGAGCGCCGACCGGGCCCTCGCGCTGGACGCAGGAGGACTGGTAGCCGGCCCGGCAGATCTCGCAGGTGTTGTCGGAGGCGAAGAACGAGCCGATCACGAACTGGCCCGGTTCGACCGACGTGACCTCGTCGCCGACCTCCTCGACGATGCCGACGTACTCGTGGCCGATGGGGGACGGCCCGTCCATTTTCTGGATGCCGCGGTAGGGCCACAGATCCGACCCGCACACGCAGGTCGCGGACAGGCGGATGACCGCGTCGGTCGGCGCGATGATCTTCGGGTGGTCGCGCTCTTCCACCCGGATGTCGCCGGGGGCGTGCAGGACGGTGCCGCGCATGGTGAAGTCTCCTTCCGGTATGTGTCCAGGGAACCCGTCCTGGCGGTGATCTGGGAGTTCCTGCTGAGAGGTGTACTGACAGGACACCCCTCACGCTGGCCGTCCGGGTTTACGGTGGCGTGGTGGACAATCGCAAGGAAGTCCGCGAGTTCCTCGTCTCGCGGCGAGCGAAGATCACCCCTGAGCAGGCCGGACTGCCCACGGGAAGCAACCGCCGAGTGCCGGGACTGCGCCGTGGCGAGGTCGCCGCGTTGGCCGGCGTGAGCATCGAGTACTACTCGAAGCTGGAACGTGGCGCGCTCGCCGGGGTCTCGCCCAGCGTGCTGGACGCCGTCGCACGTGCGCTGCGACTCGACGACGCGGAGCGGGCATACCTGTTCGATCTGTCCCGAGCCGCGGACGGCACGAGCGCGATGGTGCGACCCCGCCGCCGGAAGCCGAAACAGTGGACCCCGCACCCGAGTCTGCGGTGGACTCTGGACGCGATCACCGAAGGACCCGCGTTCGTCGGCAACGGCAGGATGGACCTGCTGGCCGCGAACCGGCTCGCGCGCGCCTTCTACTCGCCGGTCTACGAAAGCCGGGAGGGACCGCCGAACTTCGCCCGGTTCCAGTTCCTCGACCCAGCCTCGCACCAGTTCTACCCGGACTGGGACTTCTTCGCGGACGTCTCTGTCGCCATCCTCCGCACCGAGGCCGGCCGCAACCCGCACGACAAGGAACTCCACGATCTCGTCGGCGAACTGTCCACCCGCAGCGACGACTTCCGCACCCGGTGGGGCGCCCACAACGTCCGCCACCACGGCACCGGGACGAAAACCTTCCACCACCCCGTCGTCGGTGACGTCACCATCGCCTACGAGAGCCTGGAGCTGGTCGCGGAACCGGGCCTGACCCTCACCATCTACACCGCCGAACCCGGCTCGCCGTCCGAGGAAGCCTTGCGCCTGCTGGCTTCCTGGGCCGCCTCCCAGGAAGCGGAGACCTCGCGGCAACTGTCCGGCTGAGACGTACCCGCGTCCCGGCGTGGATCAGGCGGACATCGCGAACGCGCGGATGTCCGACAGTTGTTCGGCGAGCATGTGCGCGACCCGGTCGGGGTGCTCCAGCGGCAGCATGTGTCCAGCCCGGGGGACGACGACGAGCCGGGCGTCGGGTACCGCGCCCGCGATCGCCTCGCTGTCGGCGGGCGGGGTGAGCATGTCGTCCGCACCGGCCAGCACGAGGCAGTGGACCTGACCCAGCACGGGCAGCGCGGGGAACAGGTGGTGGTTGCGGAAGCCGGGGAGGAAGTCCTTGACGACCTCGATCGGGGTCGACTCGATCATCTCCATGAGCAGGGACGTCACCGGGTGTGGCACCGGCGACGAGAAGGCGCCGCGCACGGCCACGAGGCGGGCGACCGTTCGCGCCACCCCACTGCGGCGCAGCGCCGACATCGGGGACCAGCGCAGCACCGACATCGCGTGCGTGGCGAGCTGGTGCGCGGCCCCGACCACGAACGCGGGCAGCCAGGACAGACCGGACACCGGTCCGGCCGACGTGTTGATCAGCGCGACGGCGACCACCCGACCGTCACGGCCGAACAGCTCGGGGTGGGCGTGCGCGAGCGCCAGGACACCCATCGCCCCCATCGAGTGCCCGACCAGCACCACCGGGCCGGCGGGCACGGCCTGCTCCAGCACGGCGACGGTGTCCCGGCCGAGCTGCTCGACGGTGGCGTGCGCGGCCGGGCCACGCTCCGAACGCCCGTGGCCACGCTGGTCCCACATCACCAACCGGGCCGAGTGGCCAAGTCGCCTGCGCAGCAGTCGCCAGGTCGCACTGGTCAGCGTGTAGCCGTGGCAGAGAACGATGGTGACGTCCGCGTGTTGGTCGCCGTCCACCTCGACGTGCAGTCGGACGCCGTCGTCCGCGATCACCGTAGGCACCGGACAACCTTCGCGCGGACGTACCACCTCCATGAACCGGAGAACTACGGATATACCTACGGAGATGTGACCGGGGTCGCTCAGTGCAGTCCCGCGGTGGCGCCTCTCCTGGCGAGCGAGTCGACCGCCACGGACACCGCCAGTACGGCCGCGGTGACCATGAAGCGGATCGCCGAGTTCACGTTCAGCAGCAGCATCCCGTTGGTGATCGACTGGATGACCAGGATGCCGAGCAGGGCGGCGTGCGCCCGGCCCCGACCGCCGAACAGGCTGGTGCCGCCGATCACCGCCGCGGCGATCGCCATCAACAGGATGTCGCTGCCACCGGAGCTCTGGTTCACCGCCGCCAGGCGGGACGCGGCCAGGATGCCACCGACGGCGGCGAGCACGGACGCGGCGACGAACGCCAGCACCCGTATCGACGTCACGTTGATGCCCGCTCGTCGTGCGGCTTCCGCGTTGCCGCCGACCGCGAAGATCCGGCGGCCGAACACGGTGCGGCGCAGCACCAGGTCCATCACGATCACCAGGCCGCCGAAGACGACCAGGGTGAGCGGCACGCCGCGGTCGGAGTTCAGCACGGCCACCGCGACCGCCAGCAGCGCAGCGAGGCCGGCCGAGCGCAGCGCGACCAACCACGCCGCCGGCACCGGCAGCTCGGCCTGGACCCGCCGCGCCCGCACCACGAGCGCCGCCGCCAGGTGCCCGCCTGCGAGCAGCACGACGACCAGCCACCCGAGCCACGGCGGCAACCAGGTGTCGGAGAGGGTCGCGATGCCGTGGTCGAACGGCAGGTTGATCGTGCCCTCCGAACCGAGCAGGTAGAGCAGCAGGCCCTGCCAGCCGATCAGGCCGGCGAGCGTCACCACGAAGGACGGCATCGCGAGGGCGGTCCGCATCACGCCGTGTAGCACGCCGACCACCGCGGCGGTGGCGAGTCCGGCGAGGACGGCGAGCACCGCGGGCCACGACGACTGCACGTACAGCAGCGTCGTCACCACCGCGCTCAACCCGCTGACCGAGCCAGCGGACAGGTCGATCTCGCCGAGCAGCAGCACCATGATGATGCCGAGCGCGATGGTGCCGGTGGCCGCCATCTGCAGCGCCAGGTTGGTCAGGTTCTCCGCCGAAAGGAAGTGCTGGTTCAGCGAGGAGAACACGATCGCGATCAGCACCAGCCCGACCGCGACCGGCGCCGAGCCGAGATCGCCGCGGCGCACCCGGTCCCGTGCCCTGTCCCACGCCGCGGTGGCGAGTTGGCTCATAGTGTGGCTCCTGTGATGGCGGCGACGATCTGTTCCTGCGACGCGTTCGCCGTCTCGAGGTCGGCGACGTTCCTGCCGAGCCGCAGCACCACGACCCGGTCGCTCACCGCGCGCACGTCGGCGAGGTTGTGGGACACCAGCAGCACCGCGAGCCCACGCTCGCGCAGCCGGCGGATCAGGTCGAGCACCTGTGCGGTCTGCTCGACGCCGAGCGCGGCGGTCGGCTCGTCGAGGATCACCATCTTCGGTTCGCCGAGCAGCGCTCTGGCGATGGCGACCGACTGGCGCTGCCCACCGGACAGCATGGCGACCGGCGCGCGGACGTCCCGGATCCGCACGTCGAGCGACGTGAGGAGATCACGCGCGGTGCGCTCCATGGCCACCTCGCCGAGCACGCTCCAGGAACGTTTCTCGGCGCCGAGGAAGAGGTTGGCGACCACGTCGAGGTTCTCGCACAGCGCGAGGTCCTGGAACACCGTGGTGATGCCGAGCGCCTGCGCGTCGGCCGGCCGGTGGATCCGGACCGGCCGGCCGAGGAACGACACCGTGCCGCTGTCGGGCTGGACGGCGCCGGAGACCACTTTGACCAAAGTGGACTTACCGGCGCCGTTGTCGCCGACGAGCGCGACCACCTCGCCAGCCCGCACGGTCAGGTGCGCACCGTCGAGCGCGCGCACCGCACCGTAGGTCTTGGCGATGTCAGTGGCTTCGAGCGTCACGTGAGCCCGACCTCCGCGCAGGCCGCGGCAACCTCCGGAGTGCAGATCTGGTCGACCGTGTAGAAGCCGTCCTTGACGATCGTGTCCTTGATGTCGTTCTTGCCGACCGCGATCGGGTCGAGCAGGAACGCGGGGATGTCGCCCACCTTCGTCGGCGCGGACGGCTTCTCGCCCTTGGTCAGCGCGACCGCCAGCTCCGCGGACTTCTCGGCCTGCGCGCGGATGTCCAGGTAGATCGTCATGGTCTGCTCACCGGTCAGGATCCGTTGGATCGCGGCCAGTTCGCCGTCCTGCCCGGTGATCGGCGGCAGCGTCGGGTAACCGGCGCGTTTCATCGCCGCAACGGCGCCCGACGCCATGCCGTCGTTCGCGGAGTAGACGCCGACGATCGCGTCGCGGCCGAGCGCGGTGATCGCCTGCTCCATCTCCTGCTGCGCCTTGTCCGGGCTCCAGTCCGGCGTGTCGAACTCGCGGCCGATCTCGACCTTGCCGTCCAGCGCCTGGTGCGCGCCCTTCTTGTAGTCCGCCGCGCTGGGGTCGGTCGGCGATCCGTTCAGCATGACGACCTTGCCGCCGGTCGTGCCGCGTTTCTCCAGTTCGTCGAGCAGGGCCTCGCCCTGGACCTCGCCGACGCGCACGTTGTCGAAGGACACGTAGTACTCGTAGGAGATGCCGGAGATCAGCCGGTCGTAGGCGATCACCGGCACGTCCTTCTGCTTGGCCTGGTTCACCAGCGGCGCGGCGGCCGCGGCGTCGACCGCGTCGAGCACCAGCACGTCGGCGCCCTGCGTGAGCGCCGACTCCACCTGGCTCTGCTGCTTGGCGGCGTCCTGGTCGGCGTTGGCGTACAACACCTCGCAGTCCTTGCACAGCTCTTTGACCTTCGCCTCGAACAGCGGCCGGTCGAAGGCCTCGTACCTGGTGGTCTTGGACTCCGGCAGGAACAGGGCGATGGTCGTCTTGTCGGCGTCGCCGCCGGCTTCGGAGTTGCCGCATGCGGTGGCCGTCAGCAACAGCAGCGCGGTGAGGATGGGCCTAACTCGGTGCATTCGTGTCACCCCGGGTGGCGTGGACGGGTCGGGTGGCCAAACGATGGTAAGAAAGGTAGTTTACTACCAACTGCTATGTCCATAGGGGACGGACGGAGATCTCGATGTCGAGCCAGGTGGGCACACCGCGGCTGTTGCGGACCATGAACGAGCGGCTGCTGCTGGACCGGTTGCGTGAGCACGGCCCGGCGTCGCGGGGCGAGTTGGCCAAGGCGACGGGGCTGTCCAAGCCCACGGTCTCAGCGGCCCTCGGCGGCCTCGAGGAGGCCGGGCTCGTGGTGATGGTCGGCGCGGTCGGCGGCCGGCCGGGCCCCACGACCGCGATCTACGACATGAACGCGACGGCAGGCCACGTGGCGGGCGTCGACATCGGCCGGGACTGGGTCCGGGTCGCGATCGCCGACCTGCGAGGGGAGATCGTCGCTCGGCAGGACGCCAGGAACACGGCGCGGTCGGCGGCCGACCTCGTCCGGCGGGTGCGCGGGCTCGCGGACCAGGCCGCCGGCGAGGCGGGCCTAGCGTGGTCGGCGGTGACCTACGCGGTGGTCGGCAGCCCCGGCGTGCTGAACGAGACCACCGGCAGCCTCGCCTTCGCGCAGAACCTGCCGGGCTGGGGGCGGCCCGGCCTCGTGGACCGGCTGCGCACCGCCCTCGAGATCGAACTGGCCATCGAGAACGACGTCAACCTGGCCGCCGTGGGAGAGTTGGCCCGCGGTGCCGGTCAGGGCCGGTCGGACTTCGTGTTCGTGTCGATCGGCACCGGCGTCGGCATGGGCATCGTCATCAACGGCGGTCTCTACACCGGCGCCCGCGGCGCGGCCGGCGAGGTGTCGTTCGTCCCAACCCCGGACGCCGTGGTGTCCATATCGGACAGTCGGGAGCGGGGGATGACCGAGGCCGTCACCGGCGCGGCGGGAGTGGCGGCTGCGGCACGCGAGGCCGGCATGGTCGTCAACTCGGCCCGCGAGGTCTTCGCCGCGGCGGCCGACGGCGACGAGACCGCCAAGGCCATCGTGACCGCCGAGGGCCGCCGGATCGGCTCACTCGTCACCGCCGTCACCGCCATCCTCGACCCGGAGGTGGTGGTCCTCGGCGGCGGCGTCGGCCGAAACCTGGACATGCTGAGCGCCGCGATCAGCGAACGCATCGAGGAGTTGGGCCCACTGCGACCGGACGTGGTGGCCAGCACCTTGGGCGACAGCGGTGTGCTCCAGGGCGCGATCACCCGCGCGCTGGACGTGGCGCGCGTCCGCCTGTTCGACCTCCGGACCAGCTGAGGTGCGATGAAAGTACGCCTTCCTCACCGTGGGCGTGAGGAAGGCGTACTTTCATCGCCTCGGGCTCAGGCTCGGCGTGCGGCGGTCGCGGCGGCGAGGGTGTTCAGGACGGCTTTCGTGGTGTCCCAGTCCATGCAGGCGTCGGTGATGGACTGGCCGTACGTGAGTGCACGTTCCGGGTGGAGGTCCTGGCGGCCCGCCTGGAGGTTGGACTCGAGCATGACGCCGACGATGCCGTGTTGCCCATCGCTGATCTGCTCGGCGATGGCCGTGGCGACAACAGGTTGCTGTTCGTGGTCCTTGCGGCTGTTGTCGTGGCTGGCATCGATCACGACCCGCGCTGGCAGGCGGGCCTTGTCCAGAGCGGTGAGTGCGGTGTGGACGGACGCCGGGTCGTGGTTGGGGGCGGTGTCGCCGCCGCGCAGGACGAGGTGGCAGTCGGGGTTGCCGGTGGTGTGCAGGATCGCGGGCAGCCCGCTGGGGTTCACGCCGGGAACGACGTGCCGGCCGGCGGCGGCGCGGATCGCGTCGAGCGCGACGCCGATGTGGCCGTCGCGGCGGTTCTTGAACCCGACGGGCATGGACAGGCCGCTGGCGAGCATGCGGTGGGTCTGGCTTTCGACCGTGCGGGCCCCGATCGCACCCCAGGAGACCGTGTCCGCCAGGTAGGCGGGGATGGTCGTGTCGAGCCATTCACACGCCGCGGGCAGCCCCAGCTCGGCGAGCGCGAGCAGGAGCTGCCGTGCGATCCGCAGGCCGTGGTTGACGTCGCCCGTGCCGTCGAGGTGGGGGTCGTTGATGAGCCCCTTCCAACCCCCGAGCGTGCGGGGTTTCTCGAAGTACACCCGCATCACGATCAGCAGGTCGTCGCTGAGTTCGGCGGCTGTCCCAGCGAGTTTGTCGGCGTAGTCGATCGCGGCGGCGGGGTCGTGGATCGAACACGGTCCGGTGATCACGAGTAGGCGGTCGTCCTCGCCGTGCAGGACACGGGCGACCGCCTCCCTACCTCGTCGCACGGTGTCGGCCGCGGACGGGGTGAGCGGCAGCTCGTGGTGCAGCAGGGCTGGCGTGACCAGCGGGATCATGCGGTCGATGCGTTGGTTGTCAAGATCGGCCGCAGTGAGGGTGAGAGTCATGACGTTCCAGGATTTCTGCCGGCAAGGCGCACGGAGTGCCGGGATTCCTGGCCCGGCCGGCGGTCTCGGTGAACAAAGCGCCGGCTCGGGAAGTTGACGACAGGCTAGATGGCGTGTCGCCGGCCTCCGGCCGGCCACTCAAACCATCGATACGCGTTCGTCATGCCGGCGAGCCTAGCGCACGCCGCCAACCGCCCGCATCTCGTACTCCGGGGTTCAGTCGTAGAACGTGACGACGACCTTGTCGGCGGCACCCGGTGTCGACGCGGTCTCCAGCGCCTTCCGGGCCTCGGCGAACGGGAAGACGTCGCTGACGATCAGTGCGTACTTCTCCCAGTTCTCGGCGATCTCCCTCGTCACCTCGAAGATCTCGGTGGGATAGCCCATCGCGG